>JAFTMS010000018.1 GCA_017452265.1 Bacteroidales bacterium
CAGTTCGGCTGGAGCTAAAAGGTGACTCCATGAGAAGGAAAAATCAAAAATAATCATAACTTTGCCGAACCGAAAGCGACCTCTTCTGAAGTGGTACAATCGAAAGTGCTACAGGAGGTACATTCAATGTGATATAGTCATCTGAGCCATGATATAGATACACATTAGCCATATAACTATCTCACTTTATAAAGCAACAAGCTCACTAGCAAGTTTTTTTGCGGATCTTCTTGATATCTTACGTGCTTCTCTATAAATATATGGAAACACCCCCTGCTCACGCAGTGCGTCTATCGCCTTAAACATAGGCACATCCATCATGTTGGCTATTTCACGAACACAATCAGTCGTATAACTGATTTGGGCAAAATTCAACTTCCCCCCTCTCTCTCTGGCATGGAGAGATATATTCTCCCCGTCACCCGCCATATACAAAGTCTTTTTAGTGCACATATAAATCATATTTTTTACAAAAATACATTTTTTCCTTAAACATACAATTCTCATCAAGCAAATATCCTACCTTCCAGCACGACGGGAATGAATCCCGCTCCCTTTGACTTATCTTCATTGTCATCCGCTTCCTTGAGGACACTGAGAGCCTTCTCACCCTTGCGAGAATAACGCATGAACTTGTCATAATCATAGCCTTCGTCATCACAGAACTTCTTCATCGAACGGCCGGCGCCCTACTGCTTGTAATGCTTTAAAGCAAATGCGTAATTTACTGTAGATTCGTTTTCCATCGTTGCCTACTTTTTCAAATTTCGGCTAAGGTAATTACAAAACAATCAAGGGCAATGCGGATTTGTGGACGCGTACAGCATATCCCTGACAGATGAGCCTGATTCCAGCAAAAGAATGGCAGATTTCAAATAAACATTCAGATTGCTATGTTCGGAATACCCTATATGCAAGCCGTAACAAACTGACAGATAGGTAGTTATAAATAATCGCCTGCGTCACATGGCGCAGGCGATTTTTTGTAAGGTGCTGATATGTAGACTGATAGTCGTCTCCGTCGCTTACCACCTTCGTGAACTGATATTCCGGTAACGTCCGGCATAGCAGGCCCTCCAATCTTTCGATGAGGGTTCTGATACTACGGGAGTCCAATCCATCTCGGGACAGTTCCATGCCGGAACTCGTACTGATGATGATCTTGATGCTGACATTCTCATGGCTCGATTTCGTCTCTTGTTCTGTCTGCGTATGCTTAGGATTCTCTATCTTGAGTTCGTCAGGAGAACCTGTCACCTGCACCGGGAACAACCCTCGTGTATATGTCTCTGATCCATTTATCCGACACCTTGTAGGAAACATCGTTTCTTGAACAATATGCCTGGATCGACATCCCTCGCGGCATCCATCCGGTCTGGTAATCGAAATAGAACCTCTCTAAGTCTTCGCTGCTGTACATCTTCGGCATTTTTGCCGTAAAGCTATAGCGCTTTTCGACTATGCCCTTTTCTGACCAGTAACGAGAAATATGACGGTTAATTAATTGTACGTCACATTGGCGGTTTCAGGGAATTCAACAAGAACAGCCGCGCCATCAGGAACAGTTAACGTGAGCAGACCGTTTTCAATCGTCTGCTCTGTAACGATTGTTTCACTTGCTCCTATTTTACCCTCCGGCACTTTGACTGTGTGGAGTTTCACCTTCGTTGCCATGGCGGTATCAATCTTGAGGCCAGCAATTGAAGCTGTCGCTGCTTCCTGATCATTTGTTGCCGGTCCCTGATGAGTGACAAGAACCTTGTATTCACCTGTTGATGCGTCTCGGAAACATCCCGCAACAACGTCCTCCTCATTACCTTTAAGCAACCCTAACACAGGTCCATAACTGCTTAATCCCAGGCCATTGTTTTCATATAACACGAAGTTGTCAACGGGGTTTGTCATCATTGCACCGTCGGCATGACAAGTCATAAGTATACTTCCGATCGGCTGAATTTCTGAATTGATATTTTTAAGAATATCATACATTCTTGTCTTAATGCCATCATATGTCCAACTGAATGGTCCGCCAGCAAACCCTGCCGGCGACCAATAGCAGAAATATGACACGCCCTTGGAACCCAGAGCAAGTTGCGACCATACAAGCCAGCGTTGCTCATTATATACATCAACTGTAGGTTTCTCTACTGTTATAATTGGATTCGTAAATTCCCCAGTTTCAGAATCTACAGCATTGCTATATCTATATCCTGCATCCCATTGAGGGCGGCCATGAGTTATAAGAATATATGGTATTTTCTTTTCAAGAGAAACATGCCTGAACAAATCCAAATCATAATATTGTTTACTTTTCACAAGGCCGCGGCGCTTAGCAGCATTTGAATCTTTGTTAAGTTTCTGCAGACAATAGTGGTCAAACATCATACAATTGACGCTCACCTGATCAGCAAAAGTTCTCACATAAGTCTCGTACGAGCTTATTGTTGTATGAGTATGGCCGATACCTGAACATGACTTGGATGCTCCATAGCTCAACTGTGTAGAAGCGGCATAACTTGGCAACAGGTTCACAACATGCGCCTTATTAGCGGATACTCCTACATATGCATCGTTTACGAGGTCAATGTCGGCAAATGAACAGACACCAGGTTCATCAGGACCGACATAGGCTCCTCCATATGCAGCGTCATTGGCATATTGTACTATACGTTCAGCATGAGCAGCTGCCTGAGCAGACACATTGCCGTCATAGCTGATAGACTGGATGGACTTATCCAAAAGTTTAACACCGGCAGCAGAGCACCATTCCAGTATCTTTTTCATACTGTTAGGGTATGGATTGGTTGTCTCTATAAGGTTATAGCCTGCTTCGACAATCGGGTCAAAATACGTTGTCTTGATATTCGCGATTTCATCATCAGTCAGGTTGTCAACGTTCATCGCATCAAGAGCTGGCGGGCCCATCCAGAATGTAACAGGCATTTTGCCATTCATACCCCACACATCATAGTCGGTATTGTCCGGAGCTGTCCCATAGAATCTGGTGATTTCTGCATCTTCAGCTGCTTCAATATCTTGAGTATCACCAGGAACAACAACTACCTTGATTTCTCCGACGGCAAGATGACCGCATGAATGCTTATTCTTCGATCCCGCAGGCTTGCTGATTCTGATGATATCTCCATTTCTCAAGTATGCTTCATGTGTAATTTCATACCAATCATACACATGTGTATATGTGCTGCCATTCGTATTGACGCCTTCATTCGCACTATAACCAGCACAAGTGTTCATTGAATACTCGGTACTCGTCCCGACCTGCTCAAGCAATCCAAATTCATTCGCGGCCCTAAATAAGGCAAAACGAATCTTGAAATCAGGATTGTATCGGGTAGTCATTATTCCACATGTCTTGACCGTAATGATACATTTGGTCGCCTTATCATAAGCCAGCTTATCTGAATAGATTGGCTTGGTATTGACTCCTGCCGAGTTAGCGCCTGTACCAGTACTTCCTATTCTTATGAAACCAAAACCCGGATACATTGTATTGTCTTCAGATCCGGAACGCATAGACCAACCCTCAAGACTTCCTGCATTCTCGTTGAGATATTCATTCATGTTGTAATCACCGAATGTCTTGGCCATTCCGAACTGAGATGCACCGAGCGTTGTATTGAAAGTCTGTGCTGTCCACTTGCGTTCACTTGCACTTGTTTTTATGAACTCAGGATATGCGGCAGCAGCAGCGACCTTAAAATCAGCATTCGAAGTCGGCTGCTTGACAAGCTGAGGTACAACACCCGGAGCCCAGTTCACAAGGTCATTATTGAGCATCATGTCATCAAATCCTTCATGGAAGATTTCATTCTCTTCTGCCACATGCTCCTTATCGGTAGACAGCTTGACGAGATTCGAATAAGCTGACCCTCCTCGTGCTGAAGATACGACATATGGGGCATCCGCAGTCAGTTCCGGATTGAAATTCCCCTTGCTCAAATCAAAATCTACAGGTTCGTCAAGAGTCTGCACACGGAAATAATAGTCTTTTCCCGGCTCCAGCCATCCGAACGAAAGAGCTGTCGGGATAAGAATATTTGTATCGCTTATTCTGCCAAGCCAGGATGAGACATCAAAAGCACCCATGAAAGTAGTCTGGCCATCAAATGGCACGAGTTCATATATAGGCTCTTTGGTGGTATCTTCGGAATCAAACAGCTGTACGCGGTATCCACGTACCGTATCATTGTTCACCTCGTCGTCTTTTTTTATGCAATTCCACTTGCCATCTCTATAGATCGTTCCGTTTGCGATAGCAACATCATCCCATCCTACACTGACGAAGCTTGTTCCGGTGTTTCTTGTCAATTGTGTAATCTGACCTGTCGTGAATTCCACGTAATCAGATTTAGTGGTTTCAGCGACTTCCCCATCAACCACCTTGGCGACAGCCACCTTGTGAGATGAGCCATGTGCGAAATTACCTCCGAACAGTTCCCTCATAAGTCCGTCCTCTTCAGTCCCGTCTACAATGACAGGCTCAGTTGCGTCGTCAATGTATATCGCATAGCCTGTTGCTCCGGCAAACTTATGCCACAGGACACGAGCATCCACGAAGAAAGGCCACACCTCTGAAATGACAATAGGACCGGCATCCAAAGGCTTCATCATAAGCAGTTTCGCACGAGTAAGTTCCTTTTCATCAGCATATGTCTTGCTTACAAGAGACTCTCCTGCGGCATTGAAAACCTCTACAGAATACTCTGAGTATTTACCGGTCGGAAGCGGAATATTGAACTCATGCGAGGCTCCGGCTTCTGCAGCAGAATAATTCACGGTAACGGTGCTGTTCGTTCCTTCCTGAGCCTTTGCTACGATTGAGGCCTCGCCTGCTTTTGCGACATCAATCTCAAAACCGCCTGTCACGGCAAGATTCTTTGCAGTAAACACCACCTTGGCATTTGCAGGAAGGCCGTTGAATGTAAAGCGTACGACACTTCCGATCTGCTTGAAGCTTGCCTCTGCAGCACCTTCGTCAAGCTGAGCAATCATCGGCACATTTGCACAGCCTTCTACCCAAGTGTATTGCGAAGGAAGAGTGTAGGAAAGTTTATCCGTTGAAGCATCGAATACGGTATTTTCGGTAGCGTCAGCAATGATTGCCGGATACATGGCAACCCCTGTAAGGACATAGCCCTCAGGAATACTTCCTTCAAATTCCGCATGTTTTGTCTCTGCACCTTCTGTAAGTGTCAGTGTGTAGAACTTACCGTCAGTGGCAAGTACTGAAATCTGATCATTCTCCTGCCAGCTGAATGTTCCGTCTTCAGACGAAAGAGATGCACGCGTTTCATCAGTCTGCATCCCGGCACTCAGCTTTACTGTCTGCATTTTGGCTGCGGGTCTGTTTCCCGAACCAAAATCATCCTTCTGACAGCCGATCGCAGCTACTGCCAGAGCTAAAATTGTCATTAATCCTTTTCTCATAAGCTTCATTAATCTTCAAAATCAATAATGCTGTCTTCTCCGCTCATCACAAGGATGTCGCTTTCCGGTTCGAGATTCATGATCTGAATTTCCGGACTCTTGTAGTTTTTGTCTGCTACCATAGTACTGGTGTTTTTATTAGTTATAAAATAGATTTTCATACGTCGCCATGTGCGTAGATATGACTTCTTCGATTGAAAAATTTTCTTCCGCGAATTGTCTTGCGTTCCGTCCCATTTCCCGGCGGAGTGCGTCGTCATCGAACAGAGTCTTCAGTCTTGAGGCAAGTGCCTGGCTGTCCTTTGGAGGGATCAGGAAACCCGTCCTGCCGTCGACCACCGTATCGCGGCATCCGGTGGAATCGCATGTGACTATCGGGCGGCCTGCCGCGGCGGCTTCGATGCAGGATTTCGGAAGGCCTTCCTTGTAGTAGGACGGAAAGGCAAAGATGTGCGACTGTTCCAGAAGCTGCATGACATCGTCCCTCTTGCCGAGCCACTGTATGTATCTGCCGTCGCAGAGCGCCTCCAGCCGTTCTCTGCTCACTGCAAGAGGATTCGTTTCCAATCCTCCGCAGAGCAGGAATTCCACCTTGTCCTCATATTCTTCTCTTAATGAATTTGCGGCATCAATAAGCACCAGCACACCTTTGTCCTCAACCATCCTGGCCGTAAAGAGAACCTTCATCTTGCCTTCTGACGGCTCGTCCTTATATGCGTATCTGTCCAGGTCGATGCCTGAACCGTTGGTCTTCACGCAATGATCGCGACCGATGATTCCGTTTGACACGAAAAGGTCGAGGTCTTCCGTATTATGGAATATGCAGCAGGTCCTCTCACATTTATGTATATACCGCATGACGGTCAGTACCAAAGTGGACATCAGTTTCCTGATGCCTTTGTTGTATTCGGGTGAAAACATCACTCCAAGGCCGCTCACGGCACTTACGAAACCTTTTGTCCCGTGTAAACGTGCCGCAAGTCCTCCCCATAGGATAAGCTTCATTCCTACCGCATGCACTATATCCGGCTTTTCCTTCATGATCAGGTCACGAAGGAACAGGAATGTATTGAACTCATGAAATATGTTAAGGCCGGCCTTGTCTATAGGAAGGTCGATGAATCTCAATCCTAACGATCTGATATAATCTCCTTTCCCGGTGTCATTAGCTACAATCGTAACATCATATCCTTCCTGAGAGGCCCTGATGGCAATATCCTTTCGGTGTGAAAGGAAAAAACTGTCGACGTTGACAAGTATGAAAAGTTTAGGCATCTATGAATTTAATGATTTGATTACTTTCGCAGGGGAGCCTACGGCAACGCTCCATGCAGGTATGTCCTTAGTCACCAATGAGCAGCTGCCGACAATGCTGCCTTCCCCGATTGTCACCCCAGGGAGTATAGTGCAATTCAATCCTATCTGGCATCCGTCCTGTATTTCCACGTCTTTATATATGAAAGGTAAACGAATAGACATATCTCCTTGTTTATATCCGGACACATCCCGTTTGTGACAAAGTATGGTTACACCATTGCTGATTACGACATTGTTTCCGATCCTTATCCTATCGGCATTGCCAAAATCAGGACGCACCATATGTCCTATGTGCACGTTATGTCCGACCTTGCACCCCAATCGTTTCCATATCCAGGGCCTAAGTATCTTCTTGTTGATTGGCTCAAACAAGCAATCCATAAATCCATATGTAAAGATGATTCTTCTGAAGATTGTTTTAAAAGTGAACCATATTAATCCCAAGAATGTAACCTTACCATGTTTTTGTACGTCCCGCATCAAATTGAGTCTATATAAAATACGGAATGTCAGTGTGGTGTCTTTTAAGTATTCTGCCTCTTCCACTGTCATGTCTTTTGAACGTGAAACACTAGTTTCGGACGTTTTTATATTTATATTCGGATACACTGATGTTGTCTATGTCGGAAATCTTTTTGGGGATGATATTAAACAATCCGTTTGTAATTGTATTCTTCCGTATCGTTACGGAATCCACGCCAACGCATTTTATTGCAAGGTCGCTTTTGAAGTTGACTATATTACACCTGCTTATTTCTACATTTCTGTTCCTTTCAATTCGAAAAGGTACCTTTGTCGTATTTTTTATTGTGCAATTCTTAATGACGACTTTGCCGATAGGCGCATCAACTGGATTACCAAAGACCAGTATTCCACCTTTGCAGTCAGATGCCGAAATGTCCTCAATATGAACGTTTCCTATCTGACCGCCTCTATTCGGTTCAAGGTCTATTGCATATTCCGGACTTGTACCTTGGATATTTGTAATGTTTAAATCTTTCAGCACAACGTTTTCGGCAGAGGTGACTGATATTCCTTGCCTTCTGCTGTCGGATAGATAACATTTCTTCACACAGACATTCTTAGACTTTTGACCTATGTAAATACAATCTCCCCAACATTCACTGACGGTAATACCGTAAATTTCCACGTCTTCCGACTTTATGACATTTATTCCCATCCCCCACTCTCCCGTGGTACCTTTATGTGCATACCTATCTCCGATAATGCTTCCTGTTCCCCGAATTACGATATTCTTGCCCTTTGTTCCAAGAATGTAATAATGTGGAAAGTCATTGGCACGTAATTTTATCGTCCCGTTCAGTACGATTTCCGTATTGCTGTTGATTTCAAGACAGGTCTCGGAATCCCTGCTTACAGAAACGTCATATGTGCTTTTTTCTATGATTACCTTATTGTAGACGTTTGGGCTTGTCAATGCCAGAACATTTTTTAAAGAGTTCTCATAGTCCAGATTTTTAAACCATTTAGAGTATATTACAGGGACATTCCATGTTCCTTGAATACAAATATTGTCAAAAGCATATGAATTGCATTCGATTTTCGTGTCATTTCCAGTCAGAATTCCATTACGAATGACTCCTCCTTTAAACGACAAGGTGACATTTGAAGGTAACATGACTTCTTGACCATTCAGATTGAGATCCTGTTTGATTTCAACAACATCTCCAGCCTTTATGTTCAAAGACAACATTGAACTAAGCAGTAGAACGAGTATATTCATATCAGTTTAATATTGATTTTATATATTCAATCCATTGAGGGCCTATATTGCCTTCATTCAACGACTTATAAATAGTCGCCGCATTTTTCCCAAGATTATATGCATGGGATTCATCATCGACGATTGCTGCCATCTTTTCCGACATGTCTTCAACATCGTTCATATTCACGAGATAGCCGTTATAACCATCCCTGATAAGTTCTGTCGCGCCGGCTACTTTTGTAGAAATGACAGGCAGACCCAAACAAAGCGCTTCCAACATCGCATTTGACATACCTTCAGTCAAAGATGACAGAAGAAAGACTTTGGTATCTTTTAAAATGGGCCAGATATCTTTGACGACTCCGGCTAAGATGACATCGTTTTCAAGTCCCTGACAATGTATGTAATCGGAAAGTGTCGCTTTATGAGACCCTTTGCCATAAATGATAAGTTTGTAACTCTCGTGTTCACGATGGAACAGTTTGAATGCGTCAATCATCATCTTTTGATTCTTTTGAGGAATCAGCCTTCCTACACTTATCAGAATGTCTTTCTTTGGAGTACTCAGGGCACTTCCGACTTCTGACTCACTCATATCTACGGGATTGTATATGACATGGGTTTTAGAAAGCAATGGCTGTTTAAAATATGATTTGGCGTATTCGGTCTGAGTTAAAATACCGGTTGCCTTCAAATAGCAGACATCTCTTAGAATTCTTATTAAAGGATTGTCCGGCATACAATGCGGATCATTACGTTCAGCGACGATGGTCTTTATGTTCAGGCCAGATGTCGCAATCAGAGTCATGATATTTACTGGAGTTAAAAATGACAATATCAGGTCTGGTCTGTTTCGCTTGATATGTTTTCTGAATGCAAATAATTCCTTGAGTCGATTTTTGCACCCATATCTTTGCTGCAGATTTACAATCCTTACTCTATCATCTATTTTGTAGAATACCGGAGCATCAGTCCACATGATGTATTCCACATCCTCGAAGTAGTCTGTAAAATATTTTGACAATATCGACAGCACGCGTTCAGCTCCACCACTGGATAAAGTTCCGCATGAAATGGTTATCTTCGCCATTGTTACCAAAGAAGGTTATTTGTGAAAATCAGATTGACATTGTCGTATACGCTTCCTCTCCAGAAATGGAAAATCGACATAATCAGGAAATACATTGTCAGGATAATTGTATTTGAGGCATTTATTTTTTTCGCATATCCATTTACAATGTAGATACTTGAAAAAAGAAGCAAGTTTCGGAACAATCTGAAAAAGGTCATGTTGATAGATGTTGCGATGATAAGCGATGCCAGCCATGTATTAATCTTCATGAAACGTTCGGAATCAATGCCTTGGCACTTATTCTTGGAAACGAATCTTGCGCAGACGAAATAATGTATCAGATATTGGCATGAGCAGATAATTACAGACCAATAGCTGGATGACTCCAAATATCCTTCGGCTCTGTCACTCAAGAAAGCATTCTCTGCAATGTAAGACATATTCGACATGTAACTCAAGAAAGAATGGCCGAATACAGACAATGCAATGCTTCCTGCTATGATTATCCAAGGCTTAATCTTCAAGTCTCCCAGCAAAAACACGAAATAGAAGACAAACGAGATATGTATGCTGCTGGCCAGCAAGTTAAATATTATAAAAGTGAGCCTTGGATATTTGCTTTTCGGGCTTATCAATGCAAATAGTCCGCAGTATAAAAATATGCAGGCAATAAAGTTTCTGAATTGAATTACATCACCAAAATAGGCTGTAAAAATATATAGTGTTACAATCAGTATCGGTTTATGACTCTTTTTCCATATATGGTAGAAAATAAACGTCAGTAATATACCGTACACCATTATATGGTAAGTCTCAAAAGATATGTCGAAATAATTAAAAGTCTTATTGATGAAATTGAATCCAGGGTCGGCAAGATTCAATAAGGATATCCCGTCAAAACTCCTATAGTAGTAGGCTACATAGTTCTCAATATCATAGTTATATGTATTCCAGCCCGATAGGATCCACATGGTTCCCCATAATATTATCATGAAGAAACACGTCGGGATAGAATGCCTGATACGTTTTCCTGTAGTACTAACTCCTGATGGTATCATTGAAAGTATGATCTGAGAGAAGCATCCTGTCAAGCCAAGCCTCGCATGAATAAGCCTCCAGAATTTCTTCGCTTGCCTGTGTAATCTCGGATTTCAGGAAATTTGCAATCTGGCTTGGCGTAGTGTCTTCCGTCAACACGAAAATCCTATTGGAATCATAGAACTTGTATTCTTTTATTCTGCTATGGTTAGTTATTATTTTTCTATTATAAAACAAACCTTCATAAAATCGCAGTGAAAGTCCATATTGATAGTCATTTGTTATATCAAGAATAGCCTTACATCTTTTGATATGACGCACTATCAATGAATAAGGGATATAAGGACTGTTTTTTTTAAAAAAAAGTCCTCTTACAGGATCGACATATACAAATTTGGTACTTATCCCATTATCATTCATCTGCTGTTCCAAACTGCGGATGTATTTGAAGCGGCCCTTATCCCTGCCAACAAAAAAGACTTCTGCATCATCGGCTTCATGAATGAGCGGGGGGTCTGCGGCATTATAAAATCCTCCCACATATTTAAGAGAAAATCTTACTGCGTCAAGTTTATCAAAGGTTGCTGGATTCCAGTGTTCCGAAATTGTCAGATTTTTAAGCGTCTGTCTGGAATTCCAAAAATAAAGGAACAATTTTGTGCTTGTCAGATCCACATTCTGTTCAATTGAAGACATGTAATGCGACAATACGGCATCAGGAGCTCCGTCAAATAGAATCACTGCATCAAAATCCTTTGCAGCACATGCACATTCATCAATTGTATAGTAGTTTAATTGTTGTTTTAACTTCAATCTAATGCATAATCCTTTAAACAAACGTTTAAAAAGATTCGTCTTTTTAATGAATGGTATCACCTTGACTGAATCCGAATTTCTCAAGACATCCGGAAGTCCGAAATATATATTCCCGATAATCAAGATTTTCATCATCGTACGCAATGTTGATTATTTAACCGCTTTTTAAAGAACATGATCATATCTAAAAACGGTATACTGAACAATAGAAGACAATAATATGTTTTACTTATTTGTTTAATCTCCTGCAACTGCAATTTGCGAGAAGCTCCCACTTTTATAGCATATTTGTATAGTCGGTATGCAGACATCAGTTCATAGTAGACTTGCTTCCCGAAAGTTGACTGACTACCGGCTATCGGTAGAAGATCCTTGTATTTTACTCTAAATGCCTTCGCATTTTTATAATGTGACAAAGCCAATGTACCGGACGACAGATGTATGACGTTTATATTGTTGCATACATAATTGTAAAAGTTCTGATTACTGACTGAAAGAGTAAAATCTATATCATAGAAATGAAAGTCGGGGAAATTCGTTTCATCGAAAGGCGAATTCTCCCATACCTCCTTTTTGCAGAACAGGAAAAAGCCATCTAGAATTTTTACCGGTATAAATGTTCCTGTGGGATGTGTCTTTTTGCTGTATAATGTATTATTAGCATCAATGGTGGAAAAATTCCTTACAACATTACCTGAATACCACCAAAAAGCGTGAAATCGTGAAACATAATCTGTACCGGCAAGCCCTACAACGCCACAATCCGGTATACTTGAAATGTGTTCTACAAGTGTTTTCCCCCAGTCTTGAGACTTGAAGAATACATCTTCATGCATGAAACACAGATAGTCTCCTGTCGCAATGGAGGCGCCATGATTGTAAGCTTTACATATGCCCCATTGAGTCTCTCGATTATCTATTCTTATTATTTCATGATCAATCCCGATTGTTCTTTCTATAGATTGTCTTGCAAGTTTAAAGTTCTCGATATTTACTGAGCATATTATGACAGATACTATGCTATGACTTTTGTCCATCATGATACTTTGAGTAATAAAATGTGCAACCGATACCTTATCTTATAATACAGATATTTTCCAAAGGATCCATATTCAAGTTCTTTTAACAAGGGCCTTATATTGTGATATGATGTCAGCATCCGTTTAAATACACCATACTCTCGTTTGTCTCTCGACCAGGCAGAACAAACATTATTCTCATGTTGACGATACAGTATAGTCGAAGACTTTATATTATCCACACATCCGTTTTTGCAGGCAACAAGCCCTAACCAATGGTCATGCATATTAACATTCTGACTGAAAGGAAGAGCTTTTCTCTTACAGAAATCATTGATTATCATTGTACACCCAGTAAACACATTGCCATGAATGCACGAGTAGTTGAAATTCCTGTTTAAGTCGACATTATATTTTTTCCATTGCCAGAAAGAATCGTATAAGACTTCAAGGTTGGAGTCCACTACAGTCAAATCTGTATGTACCATTGCCGGCTTTCCTGGATTCAATTTCTCCAACTCCCTAATTTTATCCAACGACACCTCTATCTTGTTTTTCTTCCAGACATCATCCTGATCGCAAAACATATAATATTCAGCCTGAACTTTATCTAACAACCACATGAAACTCTCTTTCGCTCCTCGATTTGTAACGTTATCCGTCAAATAAATAAACTTCGACTGATATCGTTTCATATATTCTTCGATAATTTCCATTGTGTCATCATGTGAACCATCATCGTGAACATACACAATGAAATCCTGGTATGACTGAGCAAGGAGACTATCAAGTTGCTCTTTCAAAAATCTCCCGCCATTGTATGTGGCCAAAAGGACAGCTACCATAAGTTTTGTCATTTCGTTGTAATCCAGCCTGCAAGTTTTTGAGGACTATCTGTTGTAAACATCCTTATCCCGAGTCCGTACATTTCCCGAGCAATAAGGTCGGTATTGATTGTCCATGTTATGACATCCAGTCCACATGCTTCTGCCTCTTCTACTAAGGATGGGGCATTTCTGTATGCTGTATATGTATAATCGACTCCAGTATATCCTTTTTCGGCACATTGAACGGGAGAAAGGTCTGATGACAGATAAGCGACTTTGTTCGTCGGTGAATATCTGACGACGGCATCGCAAGCTGCTTGCGAAAATGCGATATATTCGACTCTGTCCTTCAACCCGATTGCCTTCACCAGATCTATTGTTGCCTTAGTCGCTCTTGCCGTCACTTCAGAAATGGAATGAGTTTTTATTTCAATTATAAGATTAACATTCTGGCATTCATTTTTATATACCTCAAGGTATTGCTCGAGTGTCGGCAAAGTTTCACCGTTTGAGAGTGTAAAATCTTTTATAACAGAATATGGCGATGATTCGATTGTCACGCCATTAATGGCAGGGTCATGATTAATGACCAGTACGCTGTCAATGGTTGACCATACATCCAGTTCACATCCCCAGATATTCAGATTGTTGGCATTTCTTAATGCGGAAATACTGTTTTGCGCAGATCCTGTAGGTCTCCAATATCCCCGATGAGCAATAACCTTTATAGAATCGTCACTCGGATGTTCTGTTCTTTCAACGATCTGCACCGGCACATATGCAGAACTTGCCGTATAGTCTCCATCGCTAATCTGAAGGGCTACACTTGCACCCGCAATTCCGTTGAAAAAATCATCGCCGAGATTCTTGCATAGGGCCTTTACCGTCACAATACCGTTTTCTGTATCAGCAGTCATTGAACTGATGGACAGACTTTTGAAGTCGAATGACCTTGTTGCTGTGCCGACTGACTGCATTTGTGCATCTTCTGAAAAGTTGGCAACAATGCTTGCCGCGATGCTCTTTGGGGATACGGCAAAATCGACTTCAACGAAACTGTATTCCCGTGTCGTATTGATTACGACAGCCTTGCCATCGTCAAAACGTGGAATATATGTTATTGATTGTATTTTGCTTATGTAGTCATTCTTAACTAACGGAATAGCGAAAGCGGTTCCGTCCGAAAGAGTAAAGTAGGCATTGTCTGCATCAAGACTTATTTTACTGAAAAAATTGTCACCGTCTTTTCCGGTTGCTTCTCCAAGAACATCCCAGGCCGTACCATTGTCATATGAGATCATCCAATATCCGTCTTCAATCTTCAACAGAGGGGTTACTCCGTCTTCGCCATCTTCTCCAGGCGCTCCGGGTGCTCCATCCTGACCATTTTTTCCGTCCTGACCTGTTGTAGGAATCTTGTTGCCCTCTGCATCCGTATACCACTCACCGTCAAGTGTCCAATAATAAAGTCCGTCGATATCCTGAGCGACTCCTATGACAGGAGTATATCCGTCAGCTCCATCTTCTCCGTCTTCTCCATTTTTCCCGTTTTCTCCATTTTTCCCATGATATATCGTCACGACATCTCCTTTGGTGAAAGTTATTGTATACCCGATTTCAACACCATTTTCTACAATTGGGGATACGCTTTTGATATAATTGTTTTCCTGAAGGGCACTTACGATTGTCTGTAATGAAGATATGTTTGAGTTCATCTTCGAGCATAATGTTTCGAGCTTTTCCACCCGATTCCCGATGGCGTCAATCTGATTCTGAAGAGAATCCAGTTCTTTCCGACAAGACGTCAGACTGAAGAGAATGAGGAACGCGAAAGTAATCCTTTTCATCCGTAATATTATTTTTTTGTTAATGACTTGAATTCCTTAAGATTCAGTGACAGATATATTAATACACACGTACAAGCTGCGACAATCAGGGACAAGTATGGGTTGTCGATGTAACATTTGCAGATGAGGCAGATCATGACACAGGGGGTCGTCTTAAATATCGGGCCGACAAAAGCTCCGAACCTTATCTTCGCAATATGTCTTCTTGCAGAGTAGGCCAGATATATTGATGTGACTATGATTTCAGAACTAAGCATCACTATTGCCGAGCCTATGCTTTCGAGTCTGCTGACTGCACAAATATTAATCATGACACTTAATACTGCTCCTGCTATTGAGGTATACAATAATATCTTGTCTTTCTTTAGGGGCATCAGTATCTGCAATGCCAGAATCTGCGCAATCCCCACGAACAGGATGGCAGGCATTATGATTCGCATCGGTAGAATTGCACCTTCATAGCCTTGTCCGCATAGCAGATAAATTATTTCAGGAGCCATTATGCTGCAACACACAATCAGCGGTATGCTTACAAGTGCTACGAAATCGACAGACTTGTTGATGAGGTAGTTGAAGCGTTCTTTATCTCCTATTGCAGCCAATGAACTCATGCGTGGCAGCATGACGCTTGTGAAGGCACTGAAGACACTGAGTATAAGGTGATAAAGCTTGAATGCAGAAGTATAGTATCCCACTTCTGTATTATCTGACACCAGACCAAGATACATGACATTAAATGAAAGATACATCGATGTCATGATTGCGTATATACCCAGATCAAGATTTTCCTTAAGGAATCGGCGACTCATCAGTTCACTCGGAACGATTTTCACATATTTCCTTGAATATGATTGATTTATAATTGCATTAACTACTGTTACTGAAGTAGTCAGTATGAAATAAAGCCTATAGTCCTCGGCATCTCTTATGAACAGGAATATCGAAATTACGTATAACAGACGTACGGCAAGGCTTCTCAGAGTGATGAATTTGAAGTTCTCGATACCACTGAAAAACCATTCTATCAGCAGTGATGTAAACAGGATTTTAGCACCTCCGATGTAAAACAGTTCTGAATATGAATTGAATTTGGGTACTACAGCAATCAGTGTGCAATATATGGCTAAAACTGCTGCTGTAAAAATAATGTTCAGACCGAAGATATTCGAAAAAGTCTTGTTCAGCTCATCTTGTGAATGCTTTGCTGCTGCTATTGCTCTTACACCAAGGTTGGTTATGCCCATAGACGCAAAGAGTAGAAAATAGCTGATGGTATTGTCGACAAAGTTTACCAGTCCGACGTTTTCCACTCCGAGTACACGCGAAATGTAAGGGAATGTTATCATTCCCATTATTGGCGTCGCTACCGTCAGCAGACCTTTATAAGCAAAATTCCTTTTTAAGGAAGGACTGTTGTGTTCTGACATGTATCTGCTATTGAATTGCCACGTTGCTTTGCTCCTGGGGATGACGTGATGTGCTTCGCTCCCCGCAATGACTGTCGGTTTGCTTCCTGTTTCGGTCATTTGCTCTGTCTGCAGTCGGTTCTGCCTTCTTTTTCACCCCACGGTCCAGGAAGTCACGGAAGCGTTTGAACCATCGTGTGTGGCCGACGTGGGTGCGTCTGCCGAGGTGTTGGAGGGCGTGGTAGGCGCGGGTGTCGCGGCGTTGCTGGCGCCGTGCCCACCAGTAGAAGCCGAAGGTGGCGAGAAAGGAGAGGGCGAGGACGATGTAGAGCTGGAGGTCTAAGGAAGCGCCGAGCCGGTAGCTGAGGAACCATGCGCCGACGATGCCGAGTGTGGACAGCAGCTCGGTGCCGGTGATGCCGACGTTGGAGAAGCCGAGGTCGAAGAGGAGATGGTGCAGATGTGTCCGGTCGGGGCTGAAAGGGGAGCGTCCTCTTGCTATCCTGGCGCTCATCACGCGGAGGGTGTCGAAGACGGGGACGGAGAGGACGGCGAGCGTGAACGGGATCATGCCGAAGCCGGGATCTGCCTTGGCGGCAAGCGGTGAGTCGCAGTCGAGCGCTCCGATGACGAACGTGGAGAGCACGGTGCCCATGAGCAGGGTGCCGCCGTCGCCGATGAACATCTTGGACTTGAGGCCGAAGACGTTATGACAGAAGAACGGGATAAGGGCGCCCGCGGAAAGCACTGCGAGTGAGGCGGATTCACGGTCGCCGGCCCAGATGAAGACTATGGCGAAAAGTGTGCACGCAGTGATGCAGTAGCCGGAGCTGAGGCCGTTCACGCCGTCTATAAGGTTGATGGCGTTGATGATGCCGACGCATGCAAACACCGTCAGAGGGACAGCCAGCCAGTCAGGGATGATCCCGATGCCCCAAAGACCATGGAAGTCGTTGAGGCTGTAGCCGTTGCACCATATCAGCGCAAGCACGACGAGTATCTCTATGAAGAAACGGAGCTTGGGACTCAGGGAAAGGATGTCGTCCATGGTGCCGACGTATAGCATGACGGTCATCACGCCCATTATCGCAAATAGTGAGCCTGTCTCGTAGAAAATCCCGGTCACTATCAGCGAGACGATGATGCCGAAGAAGACGGCCACGCCACCGAGCACTGGTACCGGGGTCTTCTGGAACTTGCGTGCGTCGGGGTTGTCGACGATGTTCTTGTCGAGCGCGATGCGCAGGACTTTCTTGAATATCCACCAGGTGCTTAGCAGAGCCAGTGCGAACAGGGTAAGATAATAGGTCAGCATATTTTTCTACACACGGTCAATTCCAAAGGTCATTTCAAAAGGTCATTTCAAAGACGCCGTCCAGACGATGTAGCCCTCTTCGTCGGAAGGTGTGTCGAGGCGCAGGAGGCGGTGGGGGCCGGCGGCGTCGGGGTCTGCAAGGCCGGAGGTATCTTCACCGGCAAGGCTGGAAGCGGTGAGGCTGCGGAGGCTGCGGTCGGTGATGCATACGCAGGGCATCTGCATCCGTCCGGAGAAGGAGGCGATGTGGGGGAGGCCTTCGATGCGGGAAAGGAGGTAGGCGGAGATGCCGTAGGCTGTCCACATGCCTGTGAGGTCGTCGCAGTAGAGATGGACGTCGCTGCCGCTGTTGAGTACTTCGTTGAGGGTTATCTGGTCGGGATTCATGTCTGTATCGTGTTTGTCAGTCGTTTTCGACAAGGAGGTCTTCGTACCATCGGCCGTAGGAACTCTCGTCGGCCGGCTGGGTCAGGAACTGGAGGTATTCGAGCGTACGTTTGGAAAGCACCTGATTGTGGCACATCTCATTGACGCGCTTGTAGTAGATGCTCTGCATGACGATCGGGAAAGGGTGGTTCTTCAGACGCAGCACGACCGGTTCGCCGTCCTCCTTGACGAGCCGCTCCAGAAGGTAGGCGGACTTCTCGAAGGCCACCCAGTATTCGCCGACGTCGTACAGGTTGATCCTGTTGGCGTTGCTCATCTCCTGCTTCAGTATCTTGTTGAGGTTCACGGTCAGCAGCGTGTTGATGCGCTCGATCATCGTCTTGCCTGCCTGGCGGGAGGGGGTTGGAGAGGGGTTCATATTTCTGTTCATTGATTGTCGAGGACCTGGAGATACCCTTCCGTGAATTCGGTTATCATCACGGCGGCTATGCCCTGCACCATCACGGCCACACGCTTCCTGCGCTTGCCGTCCACCTTGACGAAGAGGCCTTCTATGCCGTCGAACGCGCCACCGATTATCCTGACGGGCGTACCCTTGCTCAGGTTGACCTCCTCCGGGGACAGATACACGAGATCCGAGCTGTAGGTGTCGCAGACGGTGATGAACTGCTGCATCTGACGCTCGGGAACTATGATGGGGACGTTGCGGCTGCCTTCCTGCTTCGTGAGGTACTGGAGATATTTCATGCCGGCCTTCAGGGCCTGGATGTGTTCCTTTGTCGTATGCACGAAAATGAGGTTGTTGATGGCGGGGACGAGCCTGCGCACCTTGCCCTGCCTGCGGTCGTTGACCATTGCATATTTCATCGGGACAAAGCAGCGCACTTCCTTTCCTTCCAGAAATTCCTTTGCCTTCATCGACCTGCCGAATGTCGCGCTCATAGCGAACCAGAGAGGTTCACCTGCGCTGTCCGAAATCATGCACATATATTCCCATGGCTCCCTGACACGAGGGCGTTACCGCTCTGTTCCAGGTAATTACAGAATCCGAAGAATTCATATTTCACACACAATCGATATCTTTTCGCACTCATTATGCTGCATCGAAAAAAGTCAATCTTCTCCGAGAAGATTGACTTTCATGAGTGCCTGCCTGTAATACAATACGTTATGATGACCTTTTATGGGCGAAACGTGGAAATAAACGTCGTCAGGGGAAAATTTTTTCCCTTCAGAAGTGGCAAAATCCGATAATAATTCCTACTTTTGCATTCAAATGTAAATCTTCTCGGAGAAGATTGATACAAAAATGCCCGGCTGCAGCCGGGCATTCGTTTTTGGCGGGTGAGGGTGAGCCTGGATCAGATGACTCCGGATCCGAGCATTTCGACCGAGGTGTCTCTTGCCCCTGTTGCAAGCCGCTCTTCCACGGGAGTGTACCAGACGGCGAACTGGCCCGGGGTGATTCCGCGCTGCGGGGTGTCGAAGAGTATGTACAGACCGTTTTCACGCATCAGAAGCGTGGCGTCCTGCAGAGGCTGGCGGTAGCGTATGCGTACACGGTAGCGGCGTATCTCTCCGATGGCCATGCGCATGTCCTCCCTTATCCAGTGGACGTCTTCCGGAGCTATGCGCAGGCAGCTTCTCGACAGTCCCTTGTGCGTGTGTCCTTCACCTATATATATGATATTGCGCTCCACATCCGTCTCTATGACGAATACGGAATCCTTGTGCCCGCCGATGTTCAGCCCCTTGCGCTGGCCTATGGTGTAGAACTGGGCCCCGTCGTGACGGCCGACGATCTTCCCGTACGGATTCTCCTTGCAGCGGGTCTTCTTTACATGCTTCCTGCCGCTCCTGTATGTCTCAGTCTCGAACCTTATGTCATAATTGACAGGGGCTGACAGCCTAAGAAACTGTCCGTCGCTCAGCCCGGCCATCTTTTCCATGGAGAACGGGCATCCGATGCCAACTGTCTTCGTGCCCTTGTCTTCTGATATGTAGTCGGTTATCATCTTCACCTCGCCTTCTTCCGGAAGCAGGGATGAAAGCGTGTCGTGTATATATGCATACTGCTCATTGTCGGTGTAATATGCGTCGTAGACCTCCACGATGTCTCCTTCGCGCGGCTTCAGCTTCTGCTGCAGGAAGGTCGGCAGATCCACCTTTCCTACGAAACAGATTCCCTGCGAGTCCTTCTTGTCGGCAGAAGGAAGATCCGCTTCATGAGCCAGCCTGCGCACTTGAGGCTTATCTATTTCTCCGATCGGAAACATCGCCTGCGAAAGCTGCTCCTGGGAGAGCTGACAGAGGAAATAGCTCTGGTCCTTGTTCGGATCGCTTCCTGCGAGTATCCTGTGCACCTGCTGTGTGCCTCCATCTCCGTCCGGCAGTCCAACGGTCTCCTTCCTGCAGTAATGCCCTGTGGCGACATAATCAGCCCCGAGCTTCCTGGCACATTTGAGGAATGCGTCGAACTTTATCTCCCTGTTGCACAGCACGTCGGGATTGGGAGTACGGCCCTTCTCGTATTCATCGAACATATAGTCCACCACCCTCTGGCGATACTCCTTGCTCAAGTCCACAAAATAGAAAGGAATACCTATCTTGCGTGCCACCATTTCGGCCACAAAACGGTCTTCCTCCCACTCGCAGTCGCCGTGGAGGGTCGTCGAGGCATCATGCCAGTTCTGCATGAAAAGGGCGAATACGTCGTAGCCCTGCTGCTTGAGCAGAAGGGCCGCAACACTCGAATCAACGCCTCCTGAAAGGCCTATGCACACCTTAATATTCTGATTTTCCGCCATTTTTGAGCCTTATTTGACAAAAAGCATTATATTTGTCCTATATCTGCAAATACAACCTGCAAAGATAACGTAATTCAAGCACTAAGACAAATTATGACAGTCAAAGAGATTAAAATAGCATATGCTGAGTACGGATCGCTCGAACAGCTTGAGCCGCAGGACAGGGAACTTGCCAAGGCCGCCATCGAGGCGACTAAGAGTTCTTATGCCCCGTATTCGCATTTCAACGTCGGTGCAGCTGTGCGTCTTGAGGGTGGCGAGATAGTCTGCGGCTCGAATCAGGAGAATGCCGCTTTCCCGTCAGGACTTTGTGCGGAAAGGACGGCGATGTTCTATGCCAATGCCGCTAATCCTGAAAAGGCGATGCTTTCAATAGCACTTGCAGGCTGCCAGAACGGTATTCTGTGTGAAACTCCGGCAACGCCTTGCGGAGCCTGCCGTCAGGTGATGGCCCAGTACCAGACGAAAAGCGGAAAAGACATGTCCGTGCTTATGGTAGGAAGGGAAAAGATATGGAAATTCGATCGGGTGGATGATATTCTTCCGCTTATCTTCGACAGCATTTAGGGCAGATGCCGTCCGTGGCGGCCGTCACGAGTGGATGCCATCGGGAATGTGAATCCTGTTGCTGCAGATTTCGGCTGTGGCTTCGCGATGGGTCACCATTATCATCGTCCTGCCTTCCAGATTCTCCGTTATGCGGCTTATCAGCGTCCTTTCCGTCTGTGGGTCGAGGGCTGAAGTCGGCTCGTCGAGCAGCAGTATGCCTCCTTTGCGCAGCAGCGCCCTTGCAATGGCGATGCGCTGTGCCTGTCCTTCGCTGAGTCCGGAACCTCTCTCGCCGCACATCGTCTCCAGTCCGTCCGGAAGTTCGTAGACAAATTCGGCGGAAGCGGTGAAAAGAGCCTTGTGCAGCTGTCCGTCAGTGGCGTACGGGTCTCCGAGCAGAAGATTCTCCCTGATCGTGCCGCTCATCAGCGTGTTTCCCTGAGGCACATAAACGATGTTGCATCTTGTCTGCGGGGATACAGGGACGGACTGTATCTCATTGTACATCAGTATCCTGCCCTTGTCAGGCTCAAGCAGGGCAAGAATCAGCCTCATCATCGTGCTTTTACCCGCTCCGGTTTCTCCGAGCAGGGCGGTCGTGGTGCCGGGACGGAAGTCGCAGGTGCACCCTTCGAGCGTCTTTGCGCTGCTGTCGGGATATGCAAAGTCCACATCTTCGAAGCGTACGCCTATGTTGCCTTCGAGATGGAACGGAGCGCCGGACTCTTCGGACGGCTGGGTCTCGATTTCAACGAGCCTTTCGGCGGATGTCAGGCTGTTTATCAGTGGAGGGAACTGTCGCGACAGGTTCATTATCGGGCGCTGGATCTGTCCCACGAGCTGCAGGAAGGCCGTCATCATTCCGAATGTGGCGGTGCCGGACATCATGCCGAAGACTCCCCAGAGGAACGCTGCCGCATATCCGGCTGAAAAACCGGTCTGTATGAGGCTTTTCGTGAAGATGGAGTAGCCGGTCTTGTCCATGACCTGTCCTTGGAGCGTGTCCTGCTGCTGCGCGAGCGAATCGCTGACGTCCGGCACCCTTTCAAGCGTATGGAGCACGAGCCTGTGCTGCAGGCTTTCCTGCATATGGGACTGCAGGCCGCTTTCGGTCGTCCTGATGCCCTTGGTGAGCCTTCTCATCCGTGTGATGTAGCTTTTGCTCAGGAGCAGGGCGACCAGCATGATGCCGGGGATGGCCCATGCGAGTCCGGGAGCGAGGGTGAACAGAAATATGAATGCCGCGATGAACTGCACGGCAGCCGTGATGACTGCGGGCACCGACTTCGTGACGGATTCAGCCACGACCCTTACGTCCTCCATTATGCGGTTGAGCGTGTCCCCGCTGTGAAAAGCGTCCTTGCCGCTCCATCTGCTCTGCATCATGCCGGTGAAGAGGCGGTGGCGCAGTCTGTTCTTCAGCAGGACGTCGCTTTTGCTGAGGAGGTGCTGCTCGACGGCTGACAGCAGGATCTGCATGACCATGCATCCTGCCATCACGCATATATATGCAGGAAGGTTCTCGTTATCGCCTGAGGTGGCGGTGTCTATGAGCCTTTTGCATATCCAGACGAAGGTCAGGGACGCGGCGATATGGAGAATCCCGACGGATGATGCCCCTGCGACGTACCCGCGTACACCGTATGATGCACGCCACATCCATGATATGCAGTCCCTTGTCCTCATCCCAGCCTTACGAATACGTTCCTCATGCCGTTCATGAAATATGATGTCCATGATTTCAGGACCTCCGAAGGAGATATGGCGGCGAGACGGGCCACTCTTGAGGTGTTCGTCCTGAACGAGTAGAACTTTCCGGCGAAATGTCCTTTCGGACGTGGTGTCTTCCTGCTCTCGGAATATTTTCCGAAGTTTCCTTCCTCCCAGATGAATTCCATGGCCTTGTCGGCTCTGCTGTCATATCTGCCTGTGTAAAGAGGGCATTCCGACGCCGGAAGACCGAGCTTCTTCACTGCGACCGATGCGAATATTTCCCATGCCCGTCTGAGGCCGAACCTGTCGAGATTGCCGGCCAGTTCATCGATGTCCAGTTCTTTGTGGAATCTGTGAAGATACAGGGCCCAGTCGCAGAGCTGCCTCAGACCGATTCCACCTGTCATGAAATGGTGCCATGCATGATAGAGTATGAATATGGCATCGAATCCGGCCGGCGGCAGATTGATTTCTTCGCCGCCTATGACGACCTTCCGCAGCTCCGACTTTTCCAGCTGCTCCACCGTCCATTCCCGGAACAGCCTGTCCACACGCCTTCCCGGCAGGATGCATGCGACGCGGTGGATTTCTATCTCGACGCCTTCCGAATCTGTGTTGAAGTGCTTCAGATGGGCATATTTGCGGATGTCATGTTCCTTGTCCGGCTCCATGATGTCCATCGCCTTGAGGAAATTTCTTTCTCCGACATACAGGTCTATGTCTCCGCACTGGCGGCTCAACGGGTTCGGATAGTTCAGTGCCAGGCCCTGTCCCTTGAAGAGCACCGACCTGATGCCTGCGTCGTCCATGATATGCTTTACCTCGGCGACCTTCCTGTTCAGCAGGGCATGCGACTGATATATCTTAGTGACTCTGGAATGAAGCTTGAGCCTTGCGGCCGCATCGGGCCTGGATTCTTCCGGAACATGCATGACCGCTTCGGCAATCAGTCCGTTGACGGTCTGCTGCTCGGCAAGCTTCATGACCTTGTTCCAGTCCGGATCCGGCTCCATTTCGCATGGTACGCCCCATAACGCACTGCGCAGAAGCGCAAGCAGTGTCTCCCGTGCTTCCATCATGCCTCCACGAGACCGGCTTCAACCCATTGCGAGGCAATTGCAGCCGCATCCTTTTCCGCAAGGCTGCTGTCGATGCCGTATTCTGCAACAAGCAGTGCGGCGAGCGTCCCTGTGTCGAACTCCTTTCCTTCGATTTCCTTCCACAGGTATGCAGCAGAGCTGTTCAGCGTGATGAGCTTGTTGAAGTCCACCTGGTTGACTCCTTCTCCGATGACCGTCGCCTGTCCCATGACGTCGCGCAGTCTGAATCCGTCGATTATCTTCATATTTACAAATTTATACGTTTATATATTGCCAGCAGATATCTTCTGACCGGCAGCAGTCTTGCCCATATCCTTGCCTTCCTCAGGTGCGCAGGCGACTGACAGTCGATCTGTTTCCCGTCCCTGACTATCTTCACTGCCACACCCAGGACATCCTTTTCCGTGCAGTGCTCCTTTCCCGCTACGTTTCCGTCGCCCATCAGCGTGAGCCGGCCTTCTTCCGCACTTATTATCCTATGGACGACATATCTTGAATCATCCGTCCTTGCCAGCACGATGTCGCCCGCCTTCAGGACAGAAGGCTTCCTCAATATTATGCTGTCCCTGCCTCCCCGTATGAAAGGCAGCATACTGATTCCCTTGGGCTTGAAGACCACTTCCGAGCCTTCCTCCAAGAGCCTCCCGATTTCGATGGCGAACGTTTCGTTCGGAACGGTCATGCTTTTCATACCTGCTGCCTTCATGCCTGCCTTTCCGTCACGGCTTTTGCGCATACCCTTGCGGCATCCTCGTCCGGCAGACATTCCATCACCCAGCATGGTACGCCTGCAATGACCGACTGTATCGTCCTGTCGCGTCCGTCCGCGAGCGCCTTTTCCCATGTCATTCCCGAGCAGCTGGTCATCAGAGATGCGTATGACTCGACAGGGGAGAGCCTGCGGGCCTTGTTGTACGGTGCGCGTGATATCCTTATGATGCCTCCGACGGGGGCCTGCATGTTCTTGTAGCATCTTGTCTTTCCGCTCCACGGTGAACCGTATGCCGTTGCCTTGCCGTCCTCACCGACCCTCACGACAGGATGGTCGTCGTTCATCAGCACGACATCCTGCAGCGCTCTCATCCACATTCGGCTGTGCGTGCTCTTGCCTGTGCCGCTCTTCCCGAGGAAAAGATACGCCTTGCCCTGATAAAGCACGCATGAAGCATGGGTCAGCACGGTGTCGCGGCATGACGTGGAGAGCAGGAAGCAGAAATTTACGGCTGTGTTGAACGTCAGCCATCTTTCTGTCTCGGAACCTTCCAGCGACAATGATGCGCGGCTGAAATCTTCCGTTATGGAAAGCCTGCCGTTGACCGAACCGGACATCGGCTGTGTGAATTCAAAATGATGGCCTGCTTCGCTTCGATATACCGAAAGCCCTATGAAGCCGGGTTCCACAGTGTCGAGATTTGAATACACGGGATTGCTGCGGTCGAAAGCTTCCGCCTCGCCGACAGTAAGGCTGAACAACGACGGTTCCGCTTCCTCTTCTGTCTCGAAAGGCCCGTACGGCTCGCTGGTCTTTTCCCAGATTCCGCAGTCTCCGTCCATTTCGATCCTGAAGACGTGCCCCGCAACCTTATATGTCCTGCTGATGTTCATAAAGTTTTTGTCCATAAACTGCAAATATAGCTAAATTTATTATATTCGCGCTTTGTTTTTTACTTACATTATCATGGCAAAGTTCAAGGTTCCGAATACATATGTCATTATCGCGGCCGTCATGGCGGTCTGTGCCGTGGCGACATGGCTTGTACCGGGAGGCGAGCCGCAGACGTGGCAGGTGTTCAGCGCGCTGTTCGACGGATTCAGCCGTCAGGCAGGCATCATAGCTTTCGTGCTGATAGTCGGAGGTGCATTCTGGGTGGTCAACAGCACGAAGGCTGTGGACGAGGGCATCATGAAGTTCATCGGAAGGGCGCAGAGGATGGAGCGCTTCCCGCTTGTCCGCAGGCTCGGCGTCGGAAACATCGTAATCGTGCTTGTGATGCTTCTGTTCGGCCTTTTCGGGGCCGTCTTCGGCATGAGCGAGGAGACGATAGCGTTCGTGGCCGTGGTCATTCCGCTGGCAAAGTCGCTCGGATATGATGAGATTGTGGGCGTCTGCATGGTCTACGTCGCCGCTCATGTCGGTTTTGCCGGTGCAATGCTCAATCCGTTCACAATCGGAATCGCACAGGAGATGTCCGGCCTTCCGCTCTTTTCGGGAATCGAATACAGGACTTTCTGCTGGTTCGTGCTCATGGCCGTCGCAATTGCCTTCGTACTTTGGTATGCCTCTAAGGTTAAGAAGGGTAAAGGGATGAAAATCAACACGTCGGAGCAAGAGGAAGCCGTCGCTGCCGTGGAGGATGTACCTGCTGCCGGCCGCAGGGGAGCGTGGATATGCCTTTGCCTGCTGACGGCGGTGCTTGTTCTGTTCTCGGCCTTCTATGCCTCGGAATGCGTGATAAAGATAGGGCAGGCGTCATATTCTGCGCCGTGGCTGCTGTGGGTGCTGACGGGGATGTTCGCTCTTTGCTCGGCTTTATTTCTCAGAAAGTCTGTGCGTCTGTATATTCTTGACCTTCTGATGTTTACCATAGTATTCCTCGTCGTAGGCGTCATGGGATACGGCTGGTATCTTCCGGAAATATGCGCTTTGTTCATGGCGTTGGCTGTGGCGGCTGGTGTCTCCGCCGGATACTCTGCCGACAAGGTCGCCAAGGAATTCATAGCCGGAGCGAAGGACATATTCTCTGCCGCCCTCATAATAGGCTTCGCAGCCGGAATAATCGTCATACTTGAAGACGGCAAGGTCATCGACACGCTTCTTACAGCCATGGCTTCCGCTTTGAAGGATTCCGGCCGAGCGGGAGCTTTGGGAACCATGTACGGAATCCAGACTTTCATCAACCTCTTCATCCCTTCAGCTTCTGCAAAGGCCGCTGTTACGATGCCTATAATGGCTCCGTTCTCTGACATGATAGGTGTTTCAAGGCAGGCTACGGTGCTCGCGTTCCAGTTCGGTGACGGCTTTACAAATATGATCACTCCGTGCTCCGGAGTCCTGATGGCTGTGCTTTCTGTTGCGAGGATACCTTATGAAAAATGGTTCAGATGGGTGTGGAAATTCATTCTTCTGCTTCTTGCAGTCGGTTTTCTGCTTCTTCTGCCCACACTTTTTATGAATCTGCCGGGCTTTTAGCATGAATTTTGCTTTGCGCACACGACGGTAAAACTACAGACCCTATGAGAACCCTGAATGCTTTTACGCTTCTTTTATGCGTGTTCCTTTCGGCTAATGCATCTGCTGTTTCAGGCAGCTATCCTGTCAGCGGCATGGTGCTTGATTCACAGAGTCATGACGGCATTCCGAATGCTTCGGTGACCGTTTTAGGGGATGATGACGTCCGCGTGATGACCGATTCTTCCGGACATTTCACCCTGTTTCTCACTCCGTCAGAGGTATGTCGCTTCATCGCGATGCACCAGAAATATTCTCTTAAGGTCACTCAGGAAATAAAGGTCACGAACTGTACCCCTTTTCTTCGTATCGAACTTGAAAGGCAGGTGCGCAGATCCTCTGAAAATTCCATCAACAGACTGATTCACATGGCTGACGTAATGAAAACCGACAGGCATGAGGACAGTCTCTATATGATATTCTATGCCGAGAAGCTCGCCCGAATGAAGAACGGGGCTGATCTGAGGCATGGAAAGCTTCCCAAGACGTTCGGAAATCTGAAGAAAAAGGCTGAAGAACGTCATTTCGACAATGCCAATCCTCAATACATGCTTCTCAGACATAGGTCTTCTTCCCTGTTGAAGACGGAATATGCCTCGGAAAGCCATTCGGGCCGCAGACAGCACAGCGAGGCAAAGAAGCCGGCACGTATCAGACCGGTGAAGAAGGAAGAGGCTTAGGCGCCTACATGAGCAGGTCTGACAGTCTGTCGTAATATTTCTTCGTGACCGGGATGTGCATCACGTCCTTTTCATCGAGTTCCGCATATACTACCCCCTCCTTGTCCTTACGGAGCACCTTCACGTGCGACGGATTTATGTAATATGACCTGTGGCATCTGAGCAGTCCGTTGTCCTGACATAGTTCGTCGATCGCCTTCATGGAGCTTCGCAGGACATAGTTCCTCACTTTTCCGTTCTCGGAATAGAAGATGCTCACATAGTTCTCCTCTGCCGTAATATATAATATGGACGAAGGCGGAAGCACTATCTTCAGATTATGCCTTTCGTCGTAGAACCTCATCCTCTGGCTTGAATGTTCCGGTTCCTGCTCCTTCTGGCTGTAATCTGTAATTCTCATCGAAAGGGCGAGGATGGAGTAGGGGAACACGAGAGTCAGGCCCAGATACTGAAGCGATGTGGCAAGAGCTTCGAAATATGCCATCGGCTTTCCGAGGACAAGCCATATGTACAGTGCCACGAAAAAGGCCATGAAGATGATTTCCAGAATGCACCAGAACACGTAGAGCGTATAGTTCAGCTTCAGCGGAAGGTAATAGTACAGCAGACGCAGGATTCCCACGCTGACGAGGATTATGCATGATGTTATCGTTATGTGCACGCCGTACCATGAGGAACCGAGATAGCTCACGGCGTCGAACGGGTGGTAGATCAGCATGAATGCGAAGAAGAATATAGGCAGCACCAGCATGTGCAGGAGCTGAGGTATGAATCTGCTGAATATTCTGGGTAGAACGTTCATAATTTTCGTCACTTTTTGGGTGTGACAAAATTACAAAAAATATTTTTTAGTCCCAAATAATCGATTTTAGTCCCAAAAACACCTTAAATATCACATTTTCGTCCCACTTGTCCCACTTTCTTTCATATAAGCACGTCTTCTCCTACCTTTGCATCACAAGGTTAAGAAAGAGACGAAAAAATCTGAATGATTAACCGGAATTCTAAGTTAAAGTACATCGAAAAAAGGCCGCCTGTGAAGGTAGCCTTTTTTTATGGATTCTCACGTCGGACTCTAAAACAGTCCGTAGAGCTGCGCGTCGATTCTGTCTGTTATCAGTGAAAAGTCCTCAGGACGGTTTTCGAAGTCCATGTCGTCCGCCTCTATGACGAGCACCTTTCCCTTGTAGTTCCCGATCCATTGGTCGTAGAGTTCGTTCAGGTTGCTGAGATACTCGATGCTGATGCTCTTTTCGTAATCCCTTCCGCGCTTCTGAATCTGCGACACGAGATGCGGAACGGATGATTTCAGATATATCAGAAGGTCCGGCTCATGAACCATCGACATCATGAGGTTGAACAGCTGCATATAGGTGTCGAAATCACGGTCGGAAAGATTGCCCATAGCCTTGTTGTTGGCTACGAATATGTGCACGCCTTCCATGATCGTCCTGTCCTGGATGATCACGTCCTTCGACTTCGAGATTTCCAGCAGATCCTGAAAGCGCTGTGCAAGAAAGTATGTCTCAAGATTGTATGACCATCTTTCAATGTCCTTGTAATAGTCCTCAAGATACGGGTTGTATGTCACAGCCTCGTATTTCGGGGTCCATCCGTAGTGTGCTGCAAGCATTCTTGTCAGCGTCGTCTTTCCGCAGCCTATGTTTCCGGCGATTCCTATATGCATATCTATTGTACTTTCTTTTTAGTTCGGGCTCAGAAGTTACACAAGTCCCTGCGCCATCATGGCGTCGGCCACCTTTATGAATCCGGCAATGTTGGCACCCTTTACGTAGTTTACATAACCGTCCTCTTCCGTTCCGTATTTCACGCAGGCTTCGTGGATGTCTGACATGATCTGCTTCAGATGCTGGTCCACTTCTTCGCGTGTCCATCTGAGCCTCATTGAGTTCTGCGTCATCTCAAGTCCTGAAGTAGCTACGCCGCCTGCATTTGAAGCCTTGCCCGGCGAGTAGAGAATCTTTGCGCTCTGGAACACCTCGATCGCTTCCGGTGTGCAAGGCATGTTCGCTCCCTCTGCAACGCAGATGCATCCGTTTGCAACGAGAGTCCTTGCCTCATCGCCGTTGAGTTCGTTCTGAGTGGCGCAAGGCATTGCTATATCGCATTTTACACCCCAAGGACGCTCTCCTGCATGATATTCGGCTGTCGGATATTTTTCTGCATATTCCCTGATACGGCCTCTGTAGATGTTCTTGAGCTCCATCACGTATGCGAGCTTTTCCTCATCGATTCCGTCCGGATCGTAGATGTAACCGTTTGAATCAGAAAGGGTGACAACCTTGGCGCCGAGCTGGAGAGCCTTCTGTGCCGCGAACTGGGCAACGTTTCCTGAACCGGAAATGGCTACGGTCTTGCCTTCATAGCTGTCTCCCTTTGTCGCGAGCATAGTGCTTGCAAAGTAGCATGTGCCGTATCCTGTGGCCTCCGGTCTGAGAAGGCTTCCTCCCCATGTCTGGCCCTTTCCTGTGAGCACTCCGGTGAATTCGTCGCGAAGCCTCTTGTACTGGCCGAACATGTATCCGATTTCACGTCCTCCCACTCCGATGTCTCCGGCAGGGACGTCTGTATCTGCTCCTATATGTCTCTGAAGTTCAGTCATGAAGCTCTGGCAGAAGCGCATCACCTCATTGTCCGACTTTCCCTTCGGGTTGAAGTCCGAGCCTCCCTTGGCTGCACCCATAGGCAGGGTGGTGAGGCTGTTCTTGAATGTCTGTTCGAATGCGAGGAACTTCATGATGCTGAGGTTTACGCTCGGATGGAAGCGGATACCGCCTTTGTAAGGGCCGATGGCGCTGTTCATCTGCACACGATAGCCTCTGTTGATCTGGATTTCTCCCTCATCGTTGAGCCAAGGTACACGGAACATGATGACACGCTCCGGTTCCACGATTCTTTCAAGAACCTTCTGGTCCATGAGGTAAGGATGCTCCACAATGTACGGTGCAACACTTTCAAGCACTTCTCTTACTGCCTGGTGAAACTCCTTTTCATCTGGATTCCTGGCCTCGAGATCTGCCATGAATCCGTCGACATACTTTTTCGTAAACTGATCCATACGTCTTTTTGTTTAGTCCGTTAATATTGTTTTAGAATAGAAAGCCTGTGTTGATGTAGAAGGCGCCGGTTCCGTCCTGCCTGTTGAAGCAGCGCGCGTACTCGAATGCCACGATGAAGTTCTGGTTCATGATGAAGCGCAGACCTGCTCCTGCCGTGCCGTGGAAGCCGTCCTTCCTGTCGAGGACGAACTTGTCGTAAAGCGCAATCTGCTCCGGAGTCAGCTGTGCTGTCGGACGAAGGTCCATGTCATAGCCTCTGAACACGTGCGCTCCGTCGGTGAATCCGCTGATGGCGAAGGCGATGTTCTGCTTCCAGAGTTTGAAGTCCACGAACCTCCAGCGGAGTTCGATATTGTAGAATCCTACGTCAAGTCCCTGCACTCTGTTGAGCATCAGGCCTCTGACCGTGCGGTATCCTCCGAATCCGTCATTGTCTGCCTTTGGTCCCATGTTGGTGTAGAAAGGCATTGCATACCACGGAGATTCATTCCCGAATGTGCCCTGATAGGCGAGTCTGTAGGCAAATGTCAGCTTGCCGTCCTTGACGATTGGCACGTAGTGGCGGAAAGTGGCGCTGTACTTGTAATGTGCGTCAGTCGTTCCGAGCCACTTAGGGGCGAGCGCTGTGTGAACTTCTGCCCAGATACCCTTTGTAGGGTTGTTCTCGACATTGCGGCTGTCGTACATGAGTCCGAGGCGGATTGCTGAGGTCAGGCCTCCGTCTGCCTGGTCTTCAGGGATGATTCCCCATGCCTTGTAGAGACCGAAAAGCGATTCTCCACCGAATACTTCATATCCTTTGGGCGTGAAGTCTGATGCCTTCACCCATGAGAAGTTGTAGCCGGCCTCCCAATAGAAGTTCTTGAGTATCTCGCCGGTAAAGTCGATCTTCGCCTTCACGAGGTCACGTCCGAAGCGGTAGAATCCTTTAGGGAACTTTCCCTTTTCCTCCAGCTTCTGTCCGGCCTTGTCGTCGGTGTATGTGAAATCGCCGTCAGCAGCAAGCTCTTTGGTAGGGATATAGTTGCTTTCATAGCCGTTGAAGCCGTAGAAATCGAGGGCGGCGTCCTTGTAATATCCTGTGCATATGGACATTCGTACGCCTGGAATCAGTGTCTTGTTGTCGTAGTTGACGATGAACTTGTAGCTGTTTATGGCGCTTTCCTTCGTATAGGCCGAGGCTTCGAAATACCATGTGGACTTAGGGTTAGGATATGTGCTTCCGTCGCCGAAGTTGTACAGGTTCAGCAGGGCTCCGAACTGGAATCCTCTGTCGGCGTCATATGCCACGACCGGGAGAGGACCGAAGTTGGTTCCGGTCTTGATTATGTCGCCGTTCTCGTTGTATTTTACCTCTTTCTTCTTTTTAGCGTTGTCCGCAGTCTTGTCCGAGGCGTCAGCTGATGTCGCCGCGGCTGCCGGAATGCTGAGCGCCATGACTGTCATGGCTGTAATGATGGTCTTCTTCATGATTCGTCTTTATAGCTCCTTTGCTTCGCTCAGGATTGAGTTGTACATTTTGTCGAGCTTTCCGTTGCCGAAAAGTTTCAGGTCAGATGTGTATATTCTTATAAATTCCTTATAGTCATAGAAATAGCTGTATGCTGGAATTGTCAGCAGCGAGAATGCGAGTGCCAGCGGCCACTGCAGCAGACAGAACGAAAGGACAGTCCAGAGGATGAACACAAGCGGTCCCATTGCCAGTTTGAGTCCGAACCCGGCTGTATTCTGAAATGCTCTGTCCTTGATCTTTCCACGCAGAAATCCGAATGTCAGCCACATAGGCGAAGTCGTTATCGCGCTGAACAGATAATACGGCAGCCCGATGAGGGCAAGAAGTCCTTTGCCAATGGCATTGAGGACAGGACGCTTCTTTCCGAACGAGAATGAAGATATGCCGCTTCTGCGCCTCTTCCTTTCGAAATCCTCCACCTTTGAAAGCAGCTTCTCCATGTATTCGGGCATATGTTCGCATGCGTCCTCTATTCTTGCCACGACCTTGCGTCTGTTCTCCATTCTTGCTGCGGGCGTACCTTTTGAGCCGTTGGTAAGCACTTTGGTGAGCGCCCATTTCTCCGGAAGACGGTCGTCATCCCTGATGTACGTTATCAGCTGCGACATCCTTGACGAAAGCTCCTTCCTCAGAGGCTCGATCATCTGCGCTTCATTCTCAACATCCAGACCTCTTACGAACTCCGTGACGTTTATCGGCTTTCCGTATGTAAGCAGGGAAGTGCTTCTGTATCTGAAATAATCTCCGTATTCGAGCCCGACCGGCACTATATATACAGGCCTGTCCTCTCCAAACTTTGCATTCGCAGCAAGAGCAGCCCTGAACACGCCTTTGCCGAGCGGAAGAAGCGAACGTGCCGGTCTGTGGCGTCCTTCCGGATACATGCAGAAACGCACTCCGTTCTCCAGCGTCTCTACGATCATCTCCTGCGTATCATGGTTCTTCAGCACGTTGCGGAGACCGTCCCTCTGGCGCACCATAGGAAGTATGCGCAGGAAATGCATTATCTTGGCTATCATCGGGTTGTTGAACATGTCGGCACGCGCTCCGAACACAGTAGGGCCCTTATATGCACGCAGCACGACAAGAGCATCCATCAGTGTGTTGCAATGGTTCGGGGCAAGAAGAACTGCACCGTCTTTCGGCAGATTCTCCTCCCCACGGATCTCCACCCTGCGGTAGCTGTGTCTGGTACACCAGTCCACATATGGGCGCAGGACTGTGTACAGCATGTTTTTTTCGTATATCTTTCTTCCCATTTTATTCCTCTCCAGGTTCTTTCCTTCCTCGCAGACGCCATATATATGCGAGCGTAAGTCCGGAAATTATGTGCCATACTCCCCACCATGCGGTGATGACTACCATTCCTCCGTTGTTTGCCCATTCAGGTCCGAAGATGGCCGGATTGAAGAGCAGCACGAGGCCGAGGCCGGAATTCTGTATGCCTGTCTCGATGGTTATCGTCCTCCTGTCCTTGTACGGGATTCTGAACGCCGTACCTGTGACAAAACCGATGCCGAGGGCCAGAAGATTGTGTACCAATACGATAAGGAAGATATAGCGGATGCATTTCATGAATGCATCGATGTTGTTGCCGAATGTCAGCACTACCATCACGATGAAGAATGCGACCGACAGATACTGCATCGGTTTCTTCAGCTTTGCCGCCACTTTGGGCAGATACTGCGAGCACAGCATGCCGAGCACAAGCGGGATTCCGAGCAGGATCACAATCGTCTTGAAGATTTCCCAGAACGGGATGCTCAGCTCCGGAAGCGTGAGGTTCTTTTCTGCGAACTTGAGGTACAGGCCGCCCCAGAACGCGAAATTCATCGGTGTCGTGAATATGCATGCGGCTGTATTGAATGCCGTAAGCGAAACGGAAAGCTCTGTGTTACCCCTTGAAAGTGATGTGATGAAGTTCGATATGTTTCCGCCCGGACAAGAAGCCACGAGTATCATTCCGAGGGCGATCATCGGTGAAAGCCAGCCGTCGAAGGTGATCGTAAGCAGGAATGTCAGTGCAGGAAGCAGGAATATCTGGCATATGATTCCGAGAATCACCGATTTAGGTTTCTTGAATACGTCTACAAACGTTCTGGGCTTGATACCCAGGGCCACTCCGAACATTACAAATGCAAGAACGATGTTTATGGTGTTCATGCCGGCTTCGTTCATATTGACATTTATAGCGTCGATACGGGCGATTACTTCAGGACTCATGTTTAATTTTTTAGGTTTTAGTAGGTTTTAGTCTGGATTTGACGGGCGAAGATACGATTTTTTATCGTCATTCTTTATCGTCTTGTCGAATTATTTTTTATTTTTGTGCTCTGGACACATACGGGTATGCCTTACATTCTTCTCATAATATATCTGGCTGCAGCCCTTGCCCTTCAGCTTCTGACGGGCTCTTTCCCTGTTTCATTCATGGCTTTCCCTCTGAATCTCATATTCTTTGTGATCTGGCTTGCCGGGATGCTTTGGATATGGCGTGCAGGGCGCAGGTCGCTTTTCGTGAGGTTCATCCTTTCGCCGGGAGCGACATTCACGGCAATTGGATTGCTGCTCGCTGCAGTTCTGGTCATGGGTTTCACGGGATGGCGCTGGGTGGCCTCAACGTGGGTGTTCGTAGCTTTGATGCTCTATTTCCAGACGGTCCTGCTGTTTGTGATTCTGAGGGGATGGAGGGAGGCGACGGCGGCAGACGCACGCCTGGGAGCCGTCCGCTGGCGGTTCGTATTCCTGCATGTCGGGCTTCTCGTGGCAGTGGCCTCCGCTTTCTGGGGCGCGCCGGATTCGGAGACTCAGCGCGTGAAGGCGGAGCGTGGGAATCAGCTGAAGGAATTTGTGCTGGAATTTTCGCCGGAAGGAGCGCCTTCAATGTTCAAGGCCGTTGTGGATATTGACGGTGAAGACGTGGAGCTGAAGGTGAATCATCCTTATAAGAGACGTTTTGGTGAGGACGTGTATCTTCTGAGTTATGACGCTTCGGCGACGGTGGGGGAGGAAGTCCGTTATTGTGTGCTTCAGATTGTAAAGGAACCATGGAAATATGGAGCGGCGGCCGGTATCGTCATGATGCTTGCCGGGGCTTTGATGCTTTTTGTCGGAGGCCCTCGCAGAAATGCTTCAAATGATTGGGAATGATATGATTACGTGGAAACTGTTCATATGGTTCGGTCTTGCTTCCGTCGGTCTTTCTGCTGCCGGGGCCGTTGCTGCCTTGTGTGCTGATGACCATTGGTCTGCTTCGTCTTTGAGGTACAGACGTCGCCGCACTTTGGCTGTTTCGCTGACTTCCGCTGCACTTGCCGTCTTTGCGGCATTCATCATAGGCCTGTGGATTTCGCTGGAAAGACCTCCTTTGCGGACGATGGGGGAGACACGTCTGTGGTATTCGTTCTTTGCGATTCTGGCCGGCCTGTTCACATATCTTCGCTGGCGTTACAGATGGATACTATCTTTTTCGACCGTTCTCGCAACCGTATTCGTGATTATAAACATCCTGCGTCCCGAGATACATGACCAGTCGCTCATGCCTGCTTTGCAGAGCCCGTGGTTCATTCCTCATGTGACGGTGTACATGTTCTCGTATTCTCTGCTCGGATGTGCCTTTCTGCTGGCCCTGGTGGGGCTTTTCTCCGGAAAAGGTGATGTTCTGCCGGCTGCGGACACCCTGGTTTATGTCGGTACTGCCTTTCTGACTTTCGGAATGCTGTCGGGTGCCCTCTGGGCAAAACAGGCGTGGGGACATTACTGGAGCTGGGATCCGAAGGAGACGTGGGCGCTCGTGACATGGCTGTGCTACCTTTTATATATACATCTCAGACTGGTCGGAAGGGTGTCTCGACGAGGGTTGTGTCTGCTGCTGATCTTCGCTTTCCTCTGCCTGCAGATGTGCTGGTGGGGCGTGAATTATCTGCCGGCAGCCCAGGACAGTGTACACGTTTATAACAGGTGATATAAAACTATATGCTTATGAAAAGGATTCTCAAATGGTGCTTTTGGGCACTTCTGGTGGCGGTTGCCGCGATTGCTGTGGTCTACAGGGCCGTGAACCGCGTACCTTCTGCCGACATGCCGCAGAACGAGCGCGTATATGCGATATTTGAGGAAGGCGGCTGCCTCAGTTGCCATTCCGCAGATCCTCAGCTGCCTTTCTATTCAAAGCTTCCGCTTGCCGGGAAAGTGGTGATCAAGGACGTGGATTCCGGATATCGAGCTTACGACATGACCAGGTTCATGGAGGACCTGAAGGCTGGGAAGCAGGTGAACGCTGTGGATCTTGCCAAGGTTGAAAAAGTCGTCATGGATGACCGTATGCCGCTGCCTAAGTATTATCTCGTCCATTGGGGCAGCTCTCTGACCAAGGAGAAGCGTGCGGTGGTGCTTGATTGGGTGAGGGACGAGCGTATGGCGATGTATGAAGATGGACTCACAGGCGAACGCGCTGCAGAACCGGTACGTCCGATTGCGCACAGTCTTGAGACAGATCCTGCAAAGGTGGCTCTCGGTTCTGCTCTGTTCCATGATCCCCGCCTTTCTGTAGACAATACGGTTTCTTGCGCGACATGCCATGCTCTGGAGACGGCCGGAGTGGACAATCATCAGTATTCGGACGGTGTCGGCGGCCAGAAGGGCGGTGTGAACGCTCCGACCGTATACAATGCTGTATACAATTTCGTGCAGTTCTGGGACGGACGTGCTCAGACTCTTGCAGATCAGGCTGCCGGGCCGCCTCTCAATCCTGTCGAGATGGCATCTCCTTCCTTCGACGACATAATCGCCAAATTGGAGAAGGACAAGCCTTTCTCAAAGGCGTTCAAGGAAGTGTACCCGGACGGGCTCACGCAGGCAAACATCACGGATGCAATCGAAGAGTTCGAACGTACGCTCATTACTCCTGATTCTCGTTTCGACAAGTGGCTCCGCGGTGATGATTCGGCGATTACAGCCGAAGAACTTGAAGGCTATGAGATGTTCAAGACCTATGATTGCGCGACATGCCATGTCGGCCCGAACCTCGGAGGACTTTCATATGAGCTTATGGGCCTTCGCCGTCACTATTTTGCCGACAGGGGACTGGAGCTTACAGTAGAGGACAACGGCCGATACAAGGAGACGCAGCAGGAACGCGACCGTCATCGCTTCAAGGTGCCTGGACTCCGCAATGTCGAGCACACATGGCCATATTATCATGACGGCACAAGGCATACCCTCGAAGAAGCCGTACGCGACATGGGCCTGTATCAGAGCGGTGTAGAGCTTGCCGATGCCGAAGTGGCAGGCATCACATCTTTCCTCCGCACCCTGACAGGCGAGTATCAGGGTCAGCCCATCACAAACTCAAACCCACGCGAAATGATCTTCGGCCACGAACACGACCATTAATGTTAAGACAAAATAAATGAAATATAATGCAATATCACTTTTTTCCGGAGCAATGGGGCTTGATTTAGGGGTCGAGGCAGCCGGCTTTGATGTCAGAGTCTGTGTCGAAATGAATAAATGGGCTGCACAGACTATCAGAAAAAACACCGATATCCCGGTAATAGAAAAAGATATAAATGAAGTTTCGACTACAGAGATACTCAAGGCGGCAGGTTTGACGCGCAGGCAGATTACTCTTGTTGTCGGTGGGCCTCCGTGTCAGGCATTTTCTACAGCCGGCAAGCAGAGAGGCCTCGCTGATTTCAGAGGAAATGTAATCATTCAGTATCTCAGGGTTATTTCTGAAATACGTCCAAAATACTTTATCCTGGAGAATGTGCGCGGAATTCTTTCAGCGAGGTTGAATGAAGTACCGGACGAATACTCGGAATACGAGGGCATCAGGAACATCAAAGGAAGCGTGATTTATTTTTTGACAGAAGAATTCAAGAAGTTGGGATACAGCATAAGTTATGCACTGTTGAATGCCGCAAACTATGGAGTTCCGGAAAAACGTGAGAGAGTCATTATTCTTGGTCATATCGGAGATCGTGTCCCGATACCGCGTCCGACTCATTCTGAACATGGACTTCATGGAACACATAAATGGGTTACATTAAGGGATGCTATCGGTGATCTTAATCAAAGAGTAGATATGAGATTTGTTCCATTGAGACCTCGTAGCGTTGAATATATGAAAATGCTCAAAGCAGGTGAAAACTGGACTGATCTGCCTCCTGAAATTGCGGAGAAAGCTATGGGAAAAGCGTATCATTTAAGCGGTGGAAAGACAGGATTCCTGAGACGTTTAAGTTTTGACGAGCCTTCTCCTACATTAGTGACGAGTCCAACGATGCCTGCGACTTTATTGTGTCATCCTACAGAACTTCGTCCACTGTCTGTCGAAGAATATGCAAGAATACAGCAGTTCCCTGATACATGGGTATTCGAAGGGGCTGTTGAAGAAATATATAAGCAGATTGGCAATGCCGTTCCTGTCGGGCTTGGATACGCTGCTGGAATGCAGATTATGAAACATATTAAAGGTACGATAGCGGAGGATGAGGAAAGTGGTAACCTGATAGGATATTCGCGATATAAAAATACAACAGATTACGAATGTTCCAGATTGTTTGAGAAACAGAGGATGTATAATGAAAAGCATAAATTATGAGAGAATTGATAAACTCAAGACGTTAAAGCTGAGTCATCTTCTGAAACGTAAGAATCCTTATTTGTATAAGGCCAAAGACTTGAATACTCCGGGTGAGATTGTCAGCAGTCTTGCATCTGCATTCCTGTCATCAGCAGAAGAGAGCATGTTCGGAGACTGGCTTGAGGGTTTGGCAATATTTATCGCAGGTGAAGTTTACCGGGGACATAAAAGTGCGGCAGAAGGTATCGACCTCGAATTTGATAAGGATAGTATTCATTACTTCGTAAGTATAAAGTCAGGACCCAAGTGGTCAAATTCATCTTCACTTGCAAAGATGAAAGATAATTTTCGTAAGGCTCAAAGAGTTTTCAGAACAAGTAATAATCATGCTGCATGTGAGGCTATAGAGGGATGTTGTTATGGCGTTGACAATGTGCCAGATAAAGGTACGCATCTGAAGGTAATCCAAAATTAATATCTTTAAATATGAATAACATGAGAAATATCCTTTTTGTGACAATTGTTCTTTTGGCTGCTGCTTGCGGTGGTCCTGTGCAGAAATCATGCGATGCCGGGTTTGTTGACGGTGTGGTTGAGGCGCTCTCTGAAGGAGGAAAAATCAATGCAGACAACCTTTGCTGGACACGCGAACCACGTTCCTTCATGGTGCATGATGACAGTATCGAAATCACGACTGCCCCCCGCACAGACCTTTGGCAAAGGACATACTACCATTTCAGGAATGACAATGCACCGGTTCTTCAGATGAAGACGAGGGAGAAGTATTTCAGCTTCATCGTCAAGACGGATTTCACGCAAAGCCATCAGCGTTTTGACCAGTGCGGCATTGTCATGTATCTCGACAGTGACAACTGGCTGAAAGGTTCGGTGGAATTTGAAAATGAAGAGTTCCAGCATCTCGGAAGCGTCGTGACGAACAACGGCTATTCGGATTGGGCGACGACAGCCATTCCTGCTGACGTCAAGACCATGTGGTACCGTTTCTCGCGCCGTGCAGACGACTATTGCGTGGAATGCTCGTATAATGGTGTGGATTTCAGTCAGATGCGTATATGTCATATGTATGCTGGTGGTGACGAGATCAGTTTCGGTATATATGCATGTTCGCCGGAGGAATCCTCATTCACTGCCGTTTTCACCGATATGAAGATTACCGAATGTATGTGGAAGGCCCACGACGGGCAGAAACCTGATGAAGAAATATGATGACGGAAAAGGAAAAGATGCTTGCCGGGATGGTGTATTCGGCAGTGGACAAGCAGCTGCTGGAAGAACTTGATACCGTAAAGGAAGTGATACACCGCTACAATGCGATGTCACCGGCCGATAATGCAGGGCGCCTGAAAATACTGAAGGGGCTGCTTGGAAGCATAGCTGATGATGAAATAATCATCAACCAGCCGTTTTATTGCGATTACGGAAAGCAGATCAGCATCGGCAGGCGCTTCTTTGCTAATTTCCATTTCACTGTTCTGGATGAAGCCAAGGTCACCATCGGAGATGACTGCTTCATAGGCCCGAATGTGAGTATCTACACAGCCTGCCACAGCACAGATCCCGTTGAACGGAACACCCGGAACGAATGGGCTGAACCGGTCACCATCGGCAACAGCGTATGGATAGGAGGCAGTGCCACGATATTGCCGGGTGTCACTATCGGCGACAATGTGACCATCGGAGCCGGCTCAGTAGTGACCAAAGACATCCCTGCCAATGTCGTAGCCGCCGGCAATCCCTGCAAGGTGATAAAAGAAATCAATCGTCCGTCTTTGCGGCATTCCCTGCAGTAGGGCTTGAATGGGAATAAATGTGCTGTCAGGCTGAGGATGTCGTTCGTACAGGCAGTTTCGCCAATCGTGTGCAACAGTCTGCAAAACAGGAATTCAGTAGGATAATAATTCTATTGGTCTTCGTCTGGAGTCGGCATCCACTCTGGATATTCTATGTTTACAATAGAGTAACCTGCTGCTTCTGAGAACCAGTTATAGACTTCTATTGCGTTGCCGGCAGATTCATTTGTAACCCCGAATATCAGAGCATTGCCATATTCTGACAGTATCTTATCAACGAGGTATATATTCAGCTGCTCGGCATATCTTTCAATATAAGTGATATGTCTCATCTGCTTATCTTGATCCCATTGGTATGGAAATCCCACAGAAACCATATTCCCCCTGCCAAAGGACTGTACCTTAAAATTTTGATCATCGTGATACAACGGAGCAGCATAAATGACTCCTGGTGTTTGGTTTATGTCACCTGATCCCTTGACTGTAATCTGGAAGGTGTCCTGCAATTTGCCCGGCAGGATGAGGAAAGTCCCTGTTTTATCTTCAGAGTTTTCCATTATTGTATATCCATTGTCAGCAAGGAACGCAAGTGCATTTGTCTTCTCAGATTTCTTGATGATAAGATAGTATTCATTCTGCTTCTTGGTAATTGAAGTGCGGAATTCTTCACGATATGAAGTCGGGGCATAATGGATATACTCATCGCTCATCACATAACCTTCGCCGAGCTTGAATTCCTCAGATAAGATTTCAATCAGTTTGTATTTAACGCTTGATGCATCTTGCGGAGGATCAACCAGATGAGTTTTCTCAACTTTGAGAAGATATTCGAATCCTCTGATGTATTCAAATCCCTCAATCTCCCAGAAGTACATAGGATTCCAGTTTTTCTTGCCATCTTCCTTTACCATCATTCCCTCGGATGGTATTCCTTCCATGTCGTAGACAGCACTGATTTCATGGGAAACGACCATAGTGACAACCTCAGTCCAGTCTTTCGTCTTATCTACTTTATCTGAATCGGACGAACTCAACCGTTCACATGAAGTTGCAATAACTGCGATTGCAACGACAGTATAAATTACCTGATTATGATACATAGTCAATCTTTTTATAGATACCGTAAATGAAACAGAATAACTTCCCAAAATCATTCGACGCACAAATCCCGATTTTTGCATCTCGAGTGCATTGAGGCTTGCGTTGTTTAAGGCTGCATCACAATTCCTTCAAACAGGATGGTTCCGGATGTTTCTTCGCCGATGATGAATACGAATGGGTGATCGGCATAGAAATATACTTCTTTTGGTTTTGGAGCTGGGCCTGCATCGGTTGCTCCGTCCATTTCAACAATGGTTACTGAACCTGCTTCTGTACCCCATTCAGATACGGCAATGCGTGACTTCTGGATGACCTTGCTTATCCAATAAAAGTAGCCATCATGAGGCTCGAACATTCGGTCAAACTCGGCAGAACCGCGTACAAATGCCTTTTTTACACCAAGTCCGTTGAGCACATCATTAAGAGTGTATTTGTTTTCTATATTGAACTTCGGCAGCTTTACGTGCACTTCGGCGTCCTGTTTCAGACTGCCAAGAATTTCGCTCCATGACGTTTCCTGCAATTTTTCAATCAGTCCTTCAATGTCGTTTTCATCAGGCAGGAGTATGTACATGTTGAACTTGCGTCCGGCATATGGCAGTACAAGAGCCTTGAAGCCGTCCATTTCGGCATATTCGTGATATCTTATGTTTCTCATCATGTCGGCCTTTATCGTCTTGCCGTCAATGAGCTGGAAATCCTCTGACTTTGTACTCTCTTCCCTAAACATCGGACTGTATTCGTCTCCGGCCCACTTTGCCTTGAAATAAAGGGCATTCATGATATATGCCACCGCATCTTTTGAAATCTCTGTAGACTCCAACACCTTGTCAATGAAACCATTGGTGCTTCTTTTGGCCCAGTCGTTGATTCGTGCGGCAATCTGTTCGGGATCAGAAAAATCCATGTTGTCTACGGCTGCGTAATAATTCTCTTCCACTGTCTTTTGGAAAGCAGGCAGAAGAGGAAATTCATCATTTGCCAAAATTGCATCAGTGACTTTCAGAGTGACGTCCAGATCGACTGCAGGAAGCTGCTCAAGCAATATTTTGCTATATTCATTCAATGCCTCGATCCCTTCCTCTCCGTATCCTAAAAAATCAAGGATTTCCTGAAGTGTCCCGCCGCTGGCTCCGTTGGCTGTCATTGCCATAGCATATTGCAGGCTTAATGGGGAGCATACCAGATTCTCTCCATTGTACATACCTTTAAGGAACCTGAAAGCCATCTCATTGCCGGCCTTGGCATAGCATGCTTGGGTGTCATTCAGGACAACTCTTTCAATCTGTTCCGTCGGAACCGGCGACGAAACAGTTATCGGATCTGTCACCTTGACCGACTCCTGAATCTCGACCGGTTCATCGATGTTGGCCGGGTCCTCATCCTTGACCGGAGCAACCTCAGTACAGGAAACCAGACATATAAATCCTGCTATGACACCAAAAAGATAAGCGGTTTTCATATCATTAACTTTTTGGGGATTTGATTTTGCAAGATAGTGATTATCTTGAATTCCGGCAAGATTTCATTAAAATTCCATACCGAACTTCAAACGGACCTGAGGATGATAATCCCGCCTATAGGCATCCGTAGGCATGTCCAGAATGCCGTCTGCTGCATATGCCAGACCGACATTCGCCCGCTTGCCGCCCAAATTGAACCTTATTCCGACTGATGGCTCTGCAAAAAATCCCCGGTAATGCTTTCTGACAGCTGCATGAATTTCCTGTACCCCAGATGTTTCATCCTGAATCATACCGTCGTAAATTCCATAATTGTATTTGCCGTCGTTCAACTGGAAATTGTTTCCGATGTTGATGCTGATATATGGCGTGATATCCCGTTTGAGAATGTCACTGCTCAGATGCAGATATAATGGAGCGCTGAACTGTTGGAAATCAAAATAGTAGTTCACTCCGAAACCGACACCCATTGCGAAATGCGGTGAAAAACGGTAGCCGTTTACATATGATACGCCGAGAATGAAGTCCTGAGGTGCTGTGGCTGAGCCGGGATCATATTTATAAATGTATCCTCCGGTGGCCTCGAGCAATCCGTAATAACCATTGTTCTGGGCAGATGTAATCATCGTAAAGCAGCATATGATTGCTGATAAGAGAAGTGCAGTTCGTTTCATAATCCATAGTCTGTTTTTCCAGTGTTTTGCCGGCTGGGTGATGAGTGTTTTCCGAAATGGAGCTAACAAAAATGTTATTAATATTAACTTTTATGTTTTATGTATTGGCTATTAGTGATTTTGTGTAGAGATGCTACCAAAACTTGTTAAGTTCGGAATTATATTCAAAACCAGCCGAATTCAGGCTGTCTTCAATATCTTTTCTGTCTATTTCGAGGTCTTCGCACAAGGCTTCAAGGCTCGGATAGAAGTCTCTGAGCTTCATGTTCACCCAACTCATCAGCATCATCGGGTCTTTCGGATATTCTGTCATTTCCGCTTACTTTTGAGGGTTCATTCAAAGGTTCATGGTGCCTCCGGACGAGGTCATTTCAAGGTAGGCGTCATAGCTGATGTATCGTGCTCCCATCGATTTCATATGAGGCGTTTCCAGCTGGCAGTCTATCATCAGTCCGCCTTGTTTCTGCATCTCCCTGGCGAGATGGATAAGGGCCAGCTTGGAGGCTCCTGGCACGAGCGAAAACATGCTTTCACCCATGAAGCATCTTCCGCACACAAATCCGTAAAGACCTCCGACAAGCTCATCTCCCTCCCAGACCTCCACGCTTTGACCATATCCCATGTCGTGCAGGACAAGCCATGACGTTATCATTTCCGGGCCGAGCCATGCATTGGGCTCGTCACATCTGCCGTCCACGCCTGCACAGCCGCATATGACTCCATAGAAATCTTTGCCTATTGTGCATCTGTAGCGTCTTTTGTTCATCATATTCCTCATTGAGTGCGAAACGTGTATCTCTTCCGGGAATATGACGAAGCGCTCCTGAGGTGCCCACCAGCATATCGGTTCCAGACGGAAACAGTAGTAGGGGAATATGCCCAGCGGATATGCCTTTGTCAGCCGTTCTGGGGAAATGTCGCCTCCAATGGCATAAAAACCGCTTTTGTCACCGAATCTCGGATCCGGGAAGTCCGTTGTCCTGCTGAGTTCAAATATCATGGCCGGGCTGTATCTATCTTCAATCCTTCACTGTCTGCTGCAACTTTGGCCGTGAAGTTTTCCTTTCTTTTGCCGAACAGGATTTCCCTCATCAGAAGCGGCGTAAGCCTTGAATTCAGCACACGTTCAATCTCCCTTGCGCCATATTCCGGTGAAAATCCTTCCTTTAGAAGCCTCTCGTATGCCTCTGGAGTGATTTCAAGCCTGATCTTACGGGCGTAGAGCCTTTCCTGCAGCTTCTTTATCTTGTCGTCAAGGATAAGGCCGGCCATCTTCTCGTCAAGATCGTTGAAAACGACCACTGACGTCAGTCTGTTGATGAATTCAGGAGCAAATACGCTCTTTACTTCCTTAGCCATTGCTGCACCGGCGTCTGCTTTCCCATGGAATCCGACGGATGCCTTGTGGGCATATCTCGCACCTGCATTTGACGTCATTATGACCACAACGTTGCGGAAGTCCACCTTGCGTCCCTTGTTGTCTGTAATCACGGCATAATCCATCACCTGCAGAAGCAGATTATATATGTCCTCGTGAGCCTTCTCGATTTCGTCCAGCAGCAGGACACAATGCGGATTCCTGCGTATCGCATCGGTAAGTATGCCTCCGTCGTCGTAGCCGACGTATCCGGCAGGGGAGCCGATCAGCTTGGCGACAGAATGCTTTTCAGAGTATTCGCTCATGTCGAACCTGTGCAGCGGTACATGCAGCTGCTGTGCGAGGGCTTTTGAAAGTTCGGTCTTGCCGACTCCTGTTGGGCCTACAAACAGGAAGTTTCCGACGGTCTTGCCGCTGTCGAGAAGCCCAGCCTTTGACATGAGGATTGCCTCTGAAAGCTGCCTGATGGCCTTTTCCTGACCGAATATCTTCTGCCCGAGGCGTTTTTCCATGTTATAGAGATCGTCCTTCACCTCTTCGTCAGCGGCCTGGACATCGATTCTGCATATATCGGCCAAAGCCTTGTCTATCAGTGTGTTCGTGACTTTCGGCTCCTTCAGTGACTCCGCATATGCTCCGGCTTCGTCCAGCAGATCGGCAGCCTTGTCCGGCAGGCATCTGTCAGCCATATATCTGCGGCTCATTGCAACCGCATGTGCTGCTGTGCCTTTCATGTATTTTACGCCATGATATCCGGCAAGCGAAGGAATCATGCCTTCCAGAATCTTCTGTGCCTCTTCGTCGGACGGTTCTTCGATGTCAATCTGCCTGAAAAGGCTGAGGACACCGTACTGATCGTTCGAACTAAGTTTCTTTACGTCTTCCGGAGTGGCTGATATGATGAACTTTACCTTGCCTGACTTCAAGTATGGAATCATCAGGCTCAGTATATCCTTCGAACCGTCGTCGGACTTGTTCATGCCTCCGAGCGAACGGAGTTCGTCCACGTATATAATCATGTCGCCTTCCTCAGAAACGGCATTCATGATTTCCTGTACACGTCCCTCCAGATCTCCGCGATATTGCGTGCCGTTAAGCAATGTGCTGACATTCAATTCCAAAATGACGCTTTCTTGAAGTTTTGAAGGAAGTTCCCTCTTTTGTCTGCTGCCCGGTGTGGCGCTTTCAAGCGTCTTGGCAAATGCGCGTACTATGGCTGTCTTTCCCACGCCTCTGCCGCCCACCAGCAGCACATTGCTTTTGGTCTTTCTGCAGAGCACGCGGAAAATCTTTCCGATTTCCTCTTTGCGACCGACAAGGTTGATGTCCGTGTCCGGGGACGTGAAGTATCTGAGCCATCTGTCTTGAGGCGTATTGTCTTCAGAATCACCGTTTTCTGACGAATTTCTCAAAAGTGAATTGAGGAAATCCGGTATGCTTGTGTCGAGTGCGTTCTCAAGATGGAAACGTGCGTTCGAATCCTCAAGATGGAAATATGCATATATGATGTGATGCGTCTGGACTGTCTTTGCCATGGCAGCCATTGCGGCTTCTCCGGCAGTCTGGAAAAGCTCTTTAGTCTGTTCTGAAAAGTCTATTGCAAGTTCTTGATCTTCAGGAACTGAATCGAGGCTGTTTAAATAAGCGTATAAACTGTTTTCAAGCTCCTGGGCGTCGCCGCATCTTTCGAAAACGTCCCAGAAGTCCCGGTCCTTCAGGTATCCGGCAAGCAGATGCTCCGGCGTCAGGAACTCATGACGTTTCTCTGTGGCGATTCCGTATGCTTCCACTACGGCATTGGTCACCTGTGCTGTCTGATTTATCTCCATATTCCGATTTCCTTTTCATGTTATTCCTCCGGCTCGATCTCGAAGCCGAGAGGGAAGTTTTCCGCTCGCGCCAACGCCGTTGCCTTCGCTACCTTGCTCCTTGCCATGTCGAGCGAGTAGATACCTACCAAAGCCTTCTGCTGTACGTGCGTGGTTTCCGCTATTTCCTCCGCCTGTGCATACGTCTTTCCAAAGACCGTCATCATGATTTCAATCACGAACTCGAAGGTCGTGAAGTCGTCGTTGAGCACGATGACGCGGTGTTTCCGAGGCTCCTTCACCGTCGTCCTGGTGATGGCCTTGCTCTGCTTCTGTCTTTCCTGCTGTGGCATACGTGGTTCGATTGCTTATTCTTCGGTTTCTGCGGCGTGTCTGTCATGTATTCTGCGGCACCAGTAGACGAACGGCGTATCCAGAAGGCTTGTCATGAAGTAGATCATGTATGTGCTTATGCAGATGGATGCGAGCGTCTGCATCGGGTAAGTGCCGTAGAATGCTATGAAGGTATACAGTATGGTGTTCAGCAGCTGCGATATCATGGTCGAGCCGTTGTTTCTGATCCATAGGCCGCTGCGGTTGTCTCCAAAGCGTCTTCTGCACCAGTCCCACCATTTGTGGTACAGCCATACGTCGGTGAGCTGTGAGACGAGATAAACTGTGAGAGAAGCGAATACGATGCGTGGGGTGCTTGAAAATATCGTTTTGAAAGCTCCTCCTGCCCAGTCGTTAGGACTCAGGTCGTACAGCAGCCACATCTGTGATATGGCAACGAAGAATACCGAGCACAGCGTACTGATTATGACGGCTCTGTTCGCATCTTTCCTGCTGTGGTTTTCGCTCAAAATGTCTGTTATCAGGAATGTACTGGCAAACAGTACGTTGCCAAGTGTCATCTCAATTCCGAATGCACGTACCAGCAGCAGCACCTCTATGTTTGCGAGCAGGGTTGCGAGTACGTTGAAGGCCAGAAGCCCCTTCTTGCCGAACAAGCGGTAGAAGAGCACGACGCCGCCATAGATGATGATGAATGAAAGAATTATCAAAAGTTCGTTTGTCATATTGTCACATATATAAATAATCTTGCAAAGATACGAATAGATTGGCTTATATCCGCATCCTTGCAGGGATATTATGTGTTTTGAGTCTTTAGAAGCCGAATGTCACTCCTGCCATGAATGAACGTCCCGGCATAGGATAGCCACTCGAAAGCTCATAGCGGACATCCGTCAGATTGCGTCCGGACAGAGTTACGGTCAGAAAATGGAATGCTTTGCTGAAAGTCACGTCCAGAGTGTTCCAGTCGGGGAGTTCTCCATATGAATCGTTCCTGCCGCTTCTGATGTTCCATACTGCTTCCAGCATCCAGCCTTTGAAGGATGCATCTCCGGTCAGGACTGCTGTATGCTTTGCAACGTACGGAATCTGTGTACCGTAGGAATCACTGCCGGGCGTCACGTCCTTCGCATCCTGAAAAGAATATCTGGCTGAAAAGCCTGCCTTCCAGTCCTTCGACATGTATCTGAAGGCGGCGCTCAGATCCAGACCACCCGAGACTGCTTTTCCGATATTGTAAGGCATCCATACGTTCGGATCCTCTTCGCTTGGAGCCGAAATGATCTTGCCGCTCAGCCAGTTCCTGAATGCATTTGCCCTGACGGTCAGTCCAAATGTCCCGCAGAATGTCCTGTCCCAGTCTATGCCTATGTCGGTGAGCCATGCGTCCTCCGGTTTGAGGTCTGGATTTCCATAACCGGCATAATACAGTTCGTTGAACACCGGCGCCCTGTATGCTCTTCGTCCGAATGCGGTGATGTCGAATCCTTCGAATGCGGTGAAGCGCAGGTTTGCGGAAGGGGAAACGCTGTGCCATGAACTGCCGGATCCGCTGTCTGCCGTCCCTGAATACTCGACAGCCAGGTCTGCCTTGAACCGATCGAGTGAGAACGACGTTGCACCGCTTGCCTCTGCAGTGAGGCGCGAGATGGTCTTTCCGGCTCCCTCCATGCTGTAGTTTCCGGATTCAAGGCCGTCCCATTGTCCGCGGACAGCTGCCGATGCCTGCCACCAGTCCTTGATAAGGAAAGTGTGCGAAGTGTTCAGCTGCACTTCCGTCTGCCTGTATCTGCTGTCTCCCCAAGACGACATGTATTCAAGGTCGTCGTAAGAAGCCTTGGCGCTTGCTTTCAGAAGATACAGTCTGCCGAACATCTGCGTGATCTGTCCTTGTACAAAAGCGTTCCTGTCCTTCTGCCTGTCTTCGGACGGCCAGCTTGTCGAGCCTGGAGTGCCTCTGTCCGATGTGTTGAAATATGCCTTCGCCTGCCATACTCCGTCGGCCGTGTTTCCGTAAAGGTCCACGCCGGCACGGCCCTGCTTCATGTCGTTCCCTGTACGTCTTGTCTGGGTAGTGCTTCCGTCTGCCGTGCTTATGGCATTGTATGGAAAATTGCCCTTGCTGATGTTTGCCGAGGCATTGACGCTCATTGTGATTCGGTCTGAAATCCTCCAGTCCAGGCGTGCGGAAGGCAGGTATGTGCCGAATGAACCGCCTTTGAAGGAAGCCTTCCCTGCAATGCGTCTGGCATTCCCGTTGCCGTCGGTTCTGAACTGCGGCCTTGCGCTGACAAAGTTGATGCTGTTCTGGGCATAGTCCACAACCGCTTCGGCACATTCTTCAAGTCCGATCATTCCGAGGTCTCCCTGTCCGCTCTGCATGTTGCCTATGCGCACACCGTCATAATATATGGCCGTGTGGGCTGTCCCGAGCCCCCTCAGGCTGACCGTCTTCAGTCCGGCCATGCCGCCCATGTCCGTGACTTGAAGTCCCGGCATTCTTGCCAGCACATCCGTTACACTCGTCTGACCTGTAATCATGATTGTGTCTCTTCTGGACACGGTGACACCCTTCTCGGCTGTGACTGTCGCCACATCCAAGGTGTCCGGCTCGCCCGCCACCAGCAAGGCTGCCGCAAAAAGTAAAGTAGAAAACTGCATAAAATACGTCTTTGTGAATGCCTGGCCCCGGGCATCCGTTGTCTGACTTGATTACGGCAGGTCTTCTGACTTGTTCCTTCTGTGACGCCTTCCCGCTTGTTGCAGTGGCAATGAGTGACTCAGAATCGGACGGAACTTACAGCTACGGGCATAGCTCCGGATTTGCACCGGATTCCCTTTTCAAAGACGCACGGACGATGTGCCGCCGCCTTCACCGTAAACCGCTGCAAAAATACTCCACTTCACTGAATAATCCAAGACCGGACTCATTTTCTCGGCCCGTATTTTTCGGTCAGTTCCAGTTTTCCGATACGTGATTCGATTGCTCCGGGATTGCGCTGGAATATGTCCGACAGTTCGGCGATGCTTTTCCCCTCGCACCACAGACTCTCAAGCTTCATGTCGTCCTCAGGCTTCCACGGTTTCAGATAGTTCGGATACCTGCTGCTGATTATGTCGTATCTTATTGAATTGATCTTCAGGAACTCCAGCAGGCATTCCTTCTTTCGCACAGGATTCATCGCGCTCGGATGGATATCGTCCAGACGCATTCTGTACAGCTCCCTGATGGTATTGTTGCTCAGGCCGCTTATGGTCTTCTGGGGAAGCTGGGACAGCCCTTTTTCCGCCAGCAGCGCACCGACTTCGTCCAATGCCGAGCACATGTATTTCTCGATGATGGGATAAAGTTCGTTGCGATGCTTTTCTACAATTGCGCATATCTGCGCCTCAAGTGAATTGAAATTGTCCATATTATTGGGATTTATGTTGTGATTGTCATTTTCCGGAAGATGCGCTCCGGGAGGATGTGGATGCAAAGTTATGTGAATAACATTCAGATGGGGCCTGTTCATGCCTTCCATAATGCGGATTTTTCTTTTTCTTTATGATTTTTTCCAAATCTTTATGTCCCGCAGCTGCCATTAAAAAAATATTTTTATGCACAAAGATTTTTTTATCACGTTTACCCTCGATTTATGTGGCGAAAATTCCTTGCCGTTATGGAAAAATGCCCTACCTTTACGTCACCAAACCATAGATTGATAAACAGCTTCTATATATGAAGAACATTCTCACACTTTTTGCTGCGGCCTCTTTCCTTGCTGGATGCGCATCGACGTCGCAGACAGACGAAAGGAATCCGGATGTGGCGCCGTACGCATGTTTTGCAGAAGGCAAGATTGCAGATGTCACTCCAAAGGGCTGGCTGAAGGAATTTCTCGAAAGGCAGGCCACAGGCATGACCGGTCATCCGGAAGCTCTTTCATATCCGTACAACACATGCCTATGGGCCGGCACTCTTGACAGAAATATGGACAGCTATGGCTCCGACTGGTGGCGTTACGAACAGACGGCATATTATACGGATGGCCTGCTTCGCCTTGGATATCTGATTGATGATGAAGAACTTGTAGAAAAGGGACGAGCTGGTATAGAATACACACTCTCAAACGCTTCTGAAGCAGGGGAGCTCGGACAGAAAGGATTCTGGGGGCGCTGGCCGTTTGCCGTATTCTTTCGTGCCATGCAGGCTGAATACGAGGCGACAGGGGACAGACGTATAGTGGATGCGCTTGAAAGGCATTATATGTATATAATAGAATCCGGCGAACATATCGGAACCTTCCGTGAAGGACAGAGGCAGCCGTGGCGCAACATCCTCACAATAGAGGGAATGCTCTGGACGTACGCAAAGACCGGAAACAAGGCGCTTCTGGATTATGCTGTCGCGGAATGGGATGCCGGGGAGGCGACGGAACTGAATCTCGAAGAAATCATGAGCGACAGGATTCCGCATATGCATGGAGTGACCTATAATGAGGAACTGAAGCTGCCGATGATGCTTTATGCCTATACTGGTGACCTGAAGTATCTTGATGCAGCCCTAAGGGCAAATGACAAGCTTGTCGTCAATCACATGCTGCCGGACGGGGTGCCTTCAAGCAACGAACATCATGACGGCCGCGATCCGATAACGTCCCATGAGACCTGCAATGTGACAGACTATACGTGGACTCTCGGCCATTTCCTGATGACGACCGGTGAAGGACGTTGGGCGGATGCCATTGAAAAGGCTGTGTTCAATGCAGGTCCGGGTGCAGTGACGAAGGATTTCAAGGCTCTGCAGTATTTCTCATCTGCGAATCAGTTCATCGCGACGAGCACATCGGACAACAATCCGTTCAAGAAGGGTTCGACATGGATGGCATACCGTCCGACGCATGAAACGGAATGCTGTGCTGGAAATGTCCACCGCTTCATGCCTGATTATGTTTCGCGCATGTGGCTGTCCGGAACTCGTGAAGATGAAATCGTTGCGGCAATGTATGGCCCTTCTGAGGCTGTATATGAACTTTCGGACGGCAGAAAGGTGACGATTGCCGAGGAAACGGCATATCCGTTCGAAGGTGAGATAAACTTTGTGTTCGACATGGAGAGGCCGGCGCTGATACCGTTCACCTTCCGTGTGCCGGAATGGTGCACGGATGCAGTGCTGAAGTTCAACGGAAAGACATTGAAGTTTGATGCCGGAGAAGACGGATTCCACACTGTCGAACGCAGATTCCGCGACGGTGACGTTCTCACACTCGAACTCTCCATGCCTGTGGAGGTCCATGACTGGACGGATTCATATGGCGACGAACCGGAAAGGCATGTCGGCTCCTATGTGCAGCGCGGGCCTCTTCTTTATTCGTATGCAATTCCTGCGGACTGCGTGGAGGATACTGAAGTGCATGAGAATATGCATGGCAAAGTGCCGGAGAACCCTGATTTCAAATGCTGGAACATGACTCCGGCAGGCCCTTGGAACTATGCCCTGAAACTCACTGATGAGGATACTCTTGAAGCGGTGAGGACATCATCGGACGGATATCCGTTCGATATTCAGGGGACTCCATACAGAATACCGGTGCAGGTGGTTCCTGTCAAGGACTGGGAGCTGGATGAGGGCCGTTACACTCCGCATGTCCCGTCGGAATTTGAAACCGGGGAAGATATTCTCGAGATCGAGCTTGTTCCATACGGATGTACGACCCTCAGACTGACGGTGTTCCCGACAGAATGACGTTTGCTGTCAAAGACTTCTGCGCATCATTTCGGCAACGGAGGCCATATCGCCTTTCTCGGCGGACCATGCCTGTGGAAAGGTGAGGCCTTCGCTGACGAGCGTGAAGCCCTGTTCTGTCGCGAGACGGTTCAGATGGCTGACGCTTGCGGCAGACCATGTGAATGAGCCGAAGGCGAAGAAGCGTCTGTTCTTGAGAAGACGGGCTGAAATGCAGCGCATGAAGGTCTCCACTGGCGGAAAGATGCCATTGTTGTAGGTCGGAGAACCGACGGCTATTGTGCTGAATCTGAATGCATCACGGATGGCGGCAGACATTTCGTATTCAGCTTTGTGGCTGACTTCCTTCTCTGATGCGCATGTCTTGCCGGTGAGGTCATGCAGAGCGTATGGTATGCCTTGTGATTCAAGTTCTGCAGCAAGAGCTTTTGCCGCCTTTGCCGTATTTCCGTACATCGAACCATACACTATGCAGACACCTTCTTCCGATTCATACCTGCTGAGCTTGTCGTAAAGGCCGGCGACTGAAGCGATTTCCTTCTCCCATACAGGCCCGTGCGTGCTGCATACCCTCTTCAGATCCAGACCGGAAAGCTTCTTGAGCGCAGACTGCACCGGCAGACCGTATTTGCCGACGATGTTGGAATAATATCTCATCATCTCGTCCTTGAACTGTACGAACCTTTCGGCCTCGGTGAGTCCGTCCTCAGGATTGACTGCACCGAAAGTTCCGAAGGCATCGCCGGAGAAAAGCGTTCCTTCCTCTTCAAGCCATGTCACCATGGTTTCCGGCCAGTGCACCATCGGAATCATGCAAAACTTAAGTGTACAGCTGCCGAGATTGAGGCTGTCGCCTTCCTTGACTACATGGATGATGTCTTCCGTAAGACCGTGGTATCCCTTTATCATCGGTACGGCCTTGGCGTTCGTGACGATCTTAGCTCCAGGATATTCTGCAAGTATAGTCTTTATGAGCGACGAATGGTCTGGCTCCATGTGGTTGACTATGAGATAGTCCACGGGAAGTCCTTCCGCCGCTTCGCGTATTGAGGCGAGATATTCCTCGGTAAAGCCCTCTTCGACTGTGTCTACAAGTGCTATCTTATCATCCTTGATTATGTATGAGTTGTAGCTCACTCCATAAGGAAGCGGCCATAGTCCCTCGAAAAGTTCCTTGCCGAAGTCGTTTACTCCGACGTACCTGATTCTTTCTGAAATTTTCTTCATGTTGTGTTACTGTTTTGCTACGACTGCATGGAATTCAAGATCTTTTTCAGATGTATTGATGAGGCTGTGTGCATATCCTTCAGGACAATACAGGCAGTCACCTGCAGTTACGCTTCTGCTCTCTGGAAATGCCTCGGAGGGGGCCTGTTCGAGCAGTGTTCCGTTGCCACGGAGTATGAAGATCACTTCGCAGCTGCCTTCGTGGCTGTGCATCCCGATTGATGCTCCCGGAACGAGTTTTCCCCTGAAGATGCGGTTTGTGCCGTCAAAGAACATCTTTGCGACAAGTTCCTTTTCGCCTCCCTTGAACGCCGGAAGGACGCTGGCTTCCATTTCGTCGAATCTTATTATCATATTCTCAAGTTTCGCAAGTGTAAGTTATTCATTAATCATGCAAAATTAGCTTCTTCATGTTAAAAATCCTACCATTGCATGTAGAACTGAATGAATTTTTCCATAAATTTGTCTGATTTATAGATTCAGCTTATGATAAAGATACATTGCGTAAACACAAATACTGACCATGCTTTTCAGGAAGGTACGACGCTCATGGAGATGCTTCCCGAATTCGATTTCGAAAGACCGTATCCGATTTTATGTGCTAAGGTCAACAATGTCGTCCAGGGACTGAAGTACAGGGCATTCAACAGCCGTGAAGTGGAGTTTCTCGACTATACGTCATATGTTGGACGCAGTGTATACTGTAATTCGCTCTGTTTCCTGCTCTGCAAGGCTGCCCGTGACATCTTTCCGGACTGCAGGGTGATTCTGCGCAGGCCGATATCCAAGGGATATTTCTGCTCTGTGGTGAAGGCGGACGCTTCCGAATTGACGGAGGCCGAGCTTGACCGCATCAAGGCACGCATGAGTGAACTTGTGGAGCTGGATCTGCCTTTCCGCAGGCACGAAGTACGTCTTGAAGAGGCTGTAGGCCTGTTCTCACGGCTCGGCCATGAGGACAAGGTGAAGCTGCTCCGTTCGACAGGAGATGTATACGTGAACTACTACACATTGGACGGCACTCCTGACCATTATTATGAAGCTCTGCTTCCAAGCACGGGAGCACTGAAGGTCTGGAGTCTGACGATGTATCGCGGAGGACTGCTTCTGCGTGTGCCGAACCGTCATAAGCCTGAAGAACTGGCGCCGTTCCATGAGCAGCCGAAGACCTTCGAGGTGTTCTCCGAAAATCTAAAATGGAACAGGATCATGGGACTGGATAATGTCGGTGATGTGAATCTGGCATGTCAGAGGGGAGAGGCAGGAGACCTTATCAAGATTGCTGAGGCCCTGCAGGAAAAGAAGATTGTACAGATTGCGGAGGAAATCGAGAGAAGGATCAATGACAATGAAAAGCCTGTGCGTCTGGTCCTCATCACAGGCCCGAGCAGCAGCGGAAAGTCCACTTTCTGCAAACGTCTGAGCATACAGCTGAAGGCCTGCGGTATCCGTCCGATATCCTTTTCGACAGATGACTATTTCGTGAACCGTCTTGATACGCCACGCCTGCCGAACGGTGATTTCGACTTTGACAATTTCGATACCGTGGACCATGATTATCTGCAGCGTGATGTGCTGAAACTTCTTGCAGGTGAGACTGTGGATGTGCCTGAATACAACTTTGTTACGGGGCTTCGTGAATTCAACGGCAGGAAACTGAGGCTGGAACCGGGCTCTGTGCTTATAGTTGAAGGAATACATGCTCTGAATCCGCGTCTGACGGACATGGTGGATGACAGCATGAAGTACCGTATATTCATAAACACGATAACGAGCATATCCCTTGACGACCACAACTGCATCCCGACAAGCGACAACCGCCTTCTTCGCCGCATAGTGCGTGACTTCAATAAAGGAGCCTTTACGGCACGTGAGTCCATCATGCACTGGCCGAACGTCCGCCGCTCCGAAGTCAAGTGGATATATCCGTATCAGGAGAATGCCGATGTGCTCTTCAATTCGGCATATCTTGTGGAATTTGCCGTTCTTCGTGCTCATGCGGAGCGCATCCTGATGACAGTGCCAAAGAACTGTCCTGAATACAGCGAGGCACACCGTCTCAAGAAGTTCCTCAGCTATTTCACTCCAGTTTCGGACAAGGATGTGCCGGCGACTTCGCTCCTGCGCGGCTTCATCGGCGGCAGCAGTCTATAGGTTCCTGACAGCAGGAATACGTGTCACCATGACCTTTTCCTTGTTTTCGGAATACGATATATAAATGTATCCTTCGTGTACAAATGCCTTTGGGTAGCTGTATCCGAGTGTCTTGTAGCGTCCTTTGTATTTTTGAGGACTAAGGTCTTCCGGACTTCTCAGAATGACATATTCTCCGAAATGTTCCCCGTCCTTGCTGAATGTGATGCCGAGGATGGTGCGGTCTTTTGAGCCGGTGGGATTGCTGACTATGAAGGCGCTTCCGTCCGGAAGATTTCCTGCGCACTGTTTTGAGCGCGAGTCAATCAGCTCCGTCAGCTGAGGCTTCGACCATGTCTCGCCTCTGTCCCGGCTGCACGATGCAAGCTTTCTGAACGACGAAGCCTGATCGCGGAACAGCATGACGATGCATCCGTCCGGCCTCACGTATACGCTCGGCTCGATTCCGCGGCTCTGTGTGCCTCTGTCCTCCATTTCGATTGCTCCGACCGACCAGCCTGTGTGCCCTGTCAGGTCGTCTGTGTATATGGGCCTTGCCTTGAGGCCCGGTCTGAAATGTGCCGCTCCGACAATTCTTCCGCCATCTGTCAGATGGGGGTCCTGCTCCAGGATGCCGTTCAAAGCCGTGCCGTCCTTCATTAGTACAGGTTTCCTGCAGGCCCATCTGCGGCCGTTTGATGTGGTGATGTAATGCGCTGTACCTCCGCCCTTTATGTCTGTGAATATATTTATGAATGCAGTCAGCGTATCTCCGCAGACGATCCATCCTCCTGGCGATGCAAACGTGCTGTCCGTACTTTCTGCAATGGTCTGCGGCCTGCTCCATCGCACTCCGTCCCTGCTTCGGCTCATCACCACATGGGTGTCCGCCGAATCCTCGTCCTGCCGCGAACTCTGCCACATGCAGTAGAACCGCCCCTTGAAATGAGTCATCACAGCATTGTTCACATAACAGTCTTCATGCACCCCTTCAGGTGCATATACCATGACCGTCTGAGCAATGCTGCAGAAATATGTCGCGAGATACAATAACGTGGAAATGAGTGCTTTATGCGTATTTGTGGCCATATTGCTGCTCTTTTTCTGCAAATATAACCTTTATTTCGACAATGCAAAAGCGGTACTTTTGAAACTCGTGGCAACACTCGTCGCAAGTACATGGCCGCCAGCCGAGATGCGCTGCCTCGTCAAGGTGCGGCTTGATGCCAGATGCCGCGCCGTCAACGCTTGGTGAACGTGAGCATGAAGGTCACAGCCACGTCCTGTTCCTGAATACGCCACAAATTTTCCGAAAGTCTCCACAAAAAATGCCATTTGGCCACTTACCGGGAAGGCCCGAATCAAAAATATGTATTTTTGTGACAGAAAGCCGTGCCATATGGTGCGGCCGTTTGTACTTTAACTTATACATTTATGATTTTTTCATCGGTAAACAAAATTTACGAAGAGTCTTTCAGAAGGAACTGGGACAGGCCGGCACTCTCGAATTACAAGGGAGTCACCCTGCATTACAGGGATGTGGCCAGAAGGATGGCGAAGCTGCACATCATGTTCGAGGAATGCAGCCTGCAGAAAGGGGACAAGGTGGCCATATGTTCAAGAAACCAGGCCAACTGGGCGGTTTCCTTCCTCGCGGTCATGACGTACGGCGCGGTTCCCGTACCACTGATGCATGAGTTCAAGCCAAGCAATGTACACCATCTCGTGAACCATTCCGAGGCGAAGATACTGTTTGTGGACGACGTCATCTGGGAAGGACTTTCTGAGACGGAAATGCCGGCGCTTCAGGCCATCATCCAGGTGAATACAATGAAGCTGCTCTATGCGGCTGACGAGAAGATAGTCCGCGCAAAGGAGCATCTGAACGAACTTTTCGGCAGGAAATATCCGGAGGCATTCACCCCTGATGCTCTCTGCTATCATGAAGACAAGGCGGAAGACCTTGCAGTCATCAATTATACTTCGGGAACATCAGGATTCTCGAAGGGTGTGATGATTCCATATCGTGCCATAGCCTCGAATCTTGAGTTTGCGCGCAAAGCCCTTCCTCAGATCGACAATACGGCCAGAGTGGTGTCCATGCTGCCGTGTGCCCATATGTACGGCCTTATGTTCGAGGTGATGTATGAGATGAGCGTCGGATGTCATGTGCATTTCCTGTCGCGTCTTCCGAGTCCTAAGATCATCATGCAGGCTCTTGCCGAGGTGAAGCCGACAGTGGTCATCGCTGTGCCGCTCATCATCGAGAAGATATACAAGAGCAAGGTGAAGCCGGTCCTTGAAAAGGCAGGAATACGCTTTGCCATGAAGGTTCCGGGTCTGGACCAGGTGGTCATGAACAAGATAAAGGCGGAGCTTGTGAATGCCTTCGGAGGGGAATTCTACGAGGTCATCATCGGAGGTGCAGCCTTCAACAAGGAGGTGGAGACCTTCTTCAAGAAGATGGGATTTCCTTTCACGGTCGGCTACGGCATGACGGAGTGTGCTCCTATCATGGCCTATGACGACTGGAAGACGGAGAAGATGTACTCCTGCGGTGTGGCTGTGCCGAACATGGAGCTCAAGATAGACTCACCGGATCCTCAGAATGTGCCGGGAGAGCTTCTGGCAAGGGGAGCCAACGTGTTCCTCGGCTATTATAAGAATGAAGAGGCGACTCGTGAAGTCCTTGATGCGGACGGATGGCTCCATACGGGTGATATGGGCATAATCGATGCAGACGGCTACCTTTTCCTGCGCGGACGCTCGAAGTGCATGATTCTCGGTCCGTCTGGTCAGAACATCTATCCGGAGGAAGTGGAGGCTGTGATAGACACAAGGCCGTACGTCGTGGAATCTCTTGTGATTGAGGAAAACGGCGGACTCACGGCACTGATCTATCCGGATTTCGCTCAGGGTGAACAGGACGGAATGAATCAGGAGACGCTTGTCAGGCATATCGAGGATTCGCTTCCTGAAATCAACAGGGAAGTCCCTAACTACGCACGCCTCAAGAAGATAGAGGTGATGTCCGAGCCGTTCGAAAGGACGCCGAAGAAGAGCATCAAGCGCTATCTTTACCAGAGAAACTGAGAAATGGGCCTGTCGCAGCTGCGGCAGGCTTTTTTTGACGGAGAAAAATATGTAAGTTTGCATGCTGTTTTTCCCACAGCTTGTTGTTTATGGACTATCAGAGGATATTGGAAGACATATATCATGAGATTCTTCCTTTCGCGAAGGAGGGAATTCAGGCGGATTATATACCTGCATTGGCAAAGGTGAATCCGGATCAGTTCGGAATGTGCCTGCAGACGGTGTCAGGCGCTGTGTATACGTGCCGTCAGGCGGACACGCGCTTTTCCATCCAGAGTATATCCAAGGTGTTTTCGTTGGCTATGTGCTTGTCCATCAGAGGGGAAGAACTGTGGAAGAGGGTAGGTAAGGAGCCTTCGGGAACGGCCTTCAATTCTCTTGTGCAGCTCGAATTCGAGAAGGGCATTCCACGCAATCCATTCATCAATGCCGGAGCAATGGTGCTGACGGACATACTGCTCAGCGAACTGGAGCATCCTGAAGAGCAGTTCATAGCCTTTGTGCGTGCATTGTGCGGAAACGATGAGGTGGACTACAATATGGAAGTGGCTGCATCCGAGCGTGAAAAAGGCTATCTGAATGCAGCCATCGCCAATCTTCTCAAGTATCACGGAACCATTGAGAACGACATCGAACATGTGCTGAACTTCTATTTCATGACATGCTCTGTGGAGATGAGCTGCCGTGAGCTTGCGCAGGCCTTCATCGCCTTCACAAACCATTCTCCGTTCGATTACTGCGGATTCCGTCTCTCGTCCTCCCGCATCAAGCGTCTGAATGCTGTCATGCAGACATGCGGATTCTACGATGAGGCAGGGGAGTTCACGTATCTTGTCGGCCTGCCGGGCAAAAGCGGAGTAGGCGGTGGTATAGTTGCCATATACCCCCAGCGCTACTCCGTGGCTGTATGGAGTCCTCGTCTCAATATCAAAGGCAATTCCGTGATGGGCATGAAGGCCCTCGAACTTCTGACCACGAGGACGCAGGAGTCAATCTTCTGATTTTTCCTTTCCGGCTTCTTCCCAATGGAATGGTGCGAATTCCGAGGTCTGATCACGCCATTCAGGCTTGCGGAGGGCATAGATGACGAACGGAATCACGACCATCACAATGCAGCCGATTATCAGTACGGAGTACCATACTGTTGTGCTGCCGGTGTTTATCTGTCCCGGCGGAATGAAGCTCAGGACGAATGCGAGCAGTGAACCGCCGAATCCCATCATGCCCATTATCCACATCAGGGCGTTTCCTTTGCCGAGTCGGAACGGACGTGGAGCCGACTTCATCTTGTAGCGCAGCACGATGGCAGCCGCAAACATCAGCATATACATTATGAGGTAGAGCAGTATGGTGAGCTGCGAAAGTATCTGATAAAAGGACTGCACGGATGGCATCACGACGAAAAGGAGGGAGAGCAGCGTCACGATGCATCCCTGCACAAGAAGGATGTTGCGCTGCACACCCTCGCTGTTGCTCTTCTGGAAGAACGGTGGCAGATACCCGGCCTTTCCGACCGTAAATATACCTTTTGACGGGCCTGCAACCCATGTGAGCACATTCGCAAGCACTCCGAGCATCAGGGCAACTGCAATTACGGGGCCTGCCCAGGACATGTGGAAGTACCTGAAGAAATTGTCAAAGCCGATAAGCAGTGATTGTGTCAGGTTTATGTCTTTGGCAGGGATGATCACTCCGAGTGCAAATGTTCCCATGACGAATATGCATACCGTCGCGAGGGCACCGATGATGATGGCCTTAGGGTAGTTCTTCGAAGGATTGTTCACGTCCATCACGTGGACACCCATCATCTCCATACCCGCATAGAACAGGAATATGCTGCTGGCAAGGACGAGGTTGTCGAGTTTCGTGAGGTCTGGGAAGAAGCTCTGGCTCATGTCCATATGGTTGTGTCCTCCTGTCGCTATGTATATGATACCGAGGATGATAAGCAGTGCGGCAGGGATGATTGTGCCTACGACGCCTCCCACCTTGCTGATCTTGCCCACCCAGCCGATGCCTTTCATTGCAATGAACGTCGCCACCCAATAGATGGCCAGCACCGTCACGAGCGTGAATATCTTGTTCGAGGCGAGTGCTGCGTCGGAAGCGTCGTTCAGGCCGATGAAGGCGAGGGAGACGGCGCCGAACGTGAGCACCGTCGGATACCAAATCGTGGATTCGATCCATTGGAGCCATATGGCAAGGAATCCTGTCCGCGGACCGAAGGCCTCTCCCACCCATCGGAAAACGCCTCCCTGCTTGTCGGAAAACATCGCGGCAAGTTCGGCGGCTACCATCGACGTCGGAATCAGGAACACAATTGCGGCAAAGAGATAGTAGAACGCCGATGAAAGCCCGTATACAGCTTCCGACGGCAGGCCTCGCAGGCTCACGACTGCCGTAATGTTCATGATTGCGAGGGTAGTTACGCTGAGCTTGAAAGCATTTCCAGCATTTCCTTTCTGTGTCTTCATGGCCTTTTCCCGTTAATGTGTATATACGTGTCCCTTGTGCTTCTTTCCGTTGCCGGCCGCTATGCGTGACGGAGTCGGATATTCAAGCTTCTCAAGTTCTGCTACGGAATCCTTTATGTCTCCGATGAGCATGTCCGCCATGTCGCGCGACATTCCCTGACGCACGACGATGCGCATCACGACCATGTCCTCGATGTCCTTCGGCATCGTGTACGCCGGCACCATCCAGCCTTTCTGCATCAGTTTGTCCTGCAGGTCGAATAGCGTCCAGTTGGCTTTCTTTTCGTATTCCGGCTTCATCGTCCAGATGAAAAGCGGATTGTCAAGTGTCTTTGAATAGTTCTCAAAGCAGTGCATGCTGCCGATTGTTTCATGGCAGTATTCAGCGATGGCCATGGAATTGAAATGTATCTCCCTGTAGCCTTCTTCGCCGAGATGTATGAAGTTGTAATACTGCGCAAGAATCTGTGCTGCAGGACGCGAGAAGTTCAGGCCGACCTGCGTGATGCTCGCTCCTAAATAATTGACGCTGAACGACATTTCTGCCGGGAGATACTTCTTGTCCTTCCATACGATCCAGCCCAGGCCAGGATATACGAGGCCGTATTTATGGCCGGATGTAGATATGGACAGCACCCATTTCAGACGGAAGTCCCATTTCTTTTCGGGATTGAGGAAGGGGAGAATGAAGCCTCCGGATGCTGCATCCACGTGAATCGGGATATCGTATCCGGTTCTGGCGTTGTATTCGTCAAGAGCTTTGTCGAGCGCCTCGATGTCGTCGTTCATTCCTGTCCATGTCACGCCTGCAATCGGCACTATGCATATCGTGTTTTCATCGCACATCCTGAGTGCTTCCTCAATGTCGAGCGTCGGGTGCTTCTTCGTGATAGGGACAGTGCGCATTTCGATCTGCCACAGCTGGCAGAACTTCTCCCAGACCACCTGATAGGCCGAACTCATGACAAGATTCGGCTTGTCGAACGGTTTCCCGGCAGCCTTTCTGCGTTCGCGCCATCTCAGCCATGCCGCAACTCCGCCCAGCATGCAGGCCTCTGACGAACCGATTCCCACGGCTCCGGTCTTCCAGTCGCCCGTTTCCGGTGTATTCCACATGTTCGCCACCATATTGATGCATCTTCCGCACATGACCGCTACGCGCGGATACTCGGTTTCATCTATGTAATTTATACCCACGGCTTCATTCATGAGTCTTGTGCCGTAGTCGTCCATATATGTGGTCACGAATGTTGCCAGATTGAGTCTTGGCTGCGTCTGGGGAAATGTTTCGTCCTTGACCATCTGATAGGCGGTTTCTGCCGGTGTGCTGTGCTTTGGGATGTATTCCGAAGGAGCCGGTTTCCTCATTTCCTTAGAGCCGAAGATTGGCGCTGCGCCATCTGCGTAAGTTTTGTCCATCTTGTTCATAGTTTTGAATTATTAAAAATAACTCACTACGGCAGGTCACAAAACATGCCAATCGGGGAGGGGACAATAAAAAAATGAGACTTCGCCGCTCTCGCGGGGACGCCTCATACTAACCACATAATTAATAACACTAAAACTAATAACCAATAAGTTGTGAGAGTTTCAGAATCACTCTCCGAACAACTCGAATGCAAAGGTACTGCTTTTTTCGGTATCCGCAAGAACTGTTCCAGTCCTTTCTGACGAGTGGTTGAAATTTCGGAACAAATGAAATTGTCGGTTTTTGATTGATTGCAAGAAAATGATGGTGAATACTACGAATTTATAAATTTTTCTGTGGTGCAAGTGATAAAATATTTGTTTTGGGGTAATGAGATTTATATATTGTTACTTTCAATTTGTTCCGACGAATTGAAGGCGAACTTTTGTGAATCATATCCTGTGTGGCTGTCGGGGAATACGGACCTATATAAAAACAAATGAGACTTCGCCGCTCTCGCGGGGATGCCTCATACTAACCACATAATTAATAACACTAAAACTAATAACCAAAGGTTGTAGAGTTGCAGAACGCTTCTCTGATCAACCCGAGTGCAAAGGTAGACACTTTTTTTGAATCTGCAAAATTTTGTAACGATTTTTTGCTAAAATTTTGTTAAATGGTGTTAAAATTCTGTTAAACCGCCTGAGATTCAATGCTTAAACGTTTTAATGAATTGTTAGGTGTTGTTTTTTCAGGCACTGGTGAGATCCTCACGGCGTTTCACGCCTCAGGATGACGTCTTGTCCAACGTCATAGCGAATGCGGTTGCCCAATGTCATAGCGAATGCGAAGCCTGTGGCAATCTATATGTAATCAGCAATTGCATTTCCTTCATCAAGCCAGCTCCCTATCACTTTGACGTAATGCTCATTGTGCATGTCGGTACCATATAGCGACACAAGGCCTTCCTCTACCAGATTGCGTGCATTCTGCTCTGCCGTATCCCCATACAGACCGGCAAGCGAGCCGTAGTTCGACTGTATGACCACACCGGCCTCCACAAAACCGAGCAGCTCTCTGCGTGACAGATAAAAATACCGCTCAGGATGCGGCAGGACAGGTGTCAGTCCCATGGAAATGACCTTCCTGAACTCGTCGAGCGGCTTGATCCATCCCATTTCCTGAGGTTTTGATATAGGCAGCTCCATCAATATATATCTGTCCTCTATGGGCATCAGCCAGTTTCTTTCCAGCACTTCCGGCCAGGTTTCAGGCACAAGCCTGTATTCCGCTGACATTCTGAGCTCTACGTTTATGCCCCTGACAGCCGCTGCTTCTTCCAGCCTTTCAAATTCCCTGCGTATTTCTTCAGGCCTGTTCCTGTATTTGGCATTGATGTGCGGTGTGCATGTGATGCGCTCGAAGCCCCAGCCTGCCATTGCTGACAGAAGCCTCAGCGAATCTTCCGGATCTGTCGCCCCGTCGTCGAGCCCGGGCAGAATGTGGCTGTGAAAATCGAGCTTCATTATCCGATGAATTTTAGAAGTTCCTGATATACAAGGTGGACAGGCAGGCCCATTATGGTGAAGAACGAGCCTTCTATCTTTCCGATTCCGATGTATCCTATCCATTCCTGGATACCATATGCACCGGCTTTGTCGAACGGTTTGAAATTATCTATATAATATTCTATTTCGCTGTCTGATAATTCTTTGAAATGTACAATTGCAGTGTCGCTTAAAGTCTCGCACCGCTCTTTGTCACGTAAGGTTATTGCCGTGGTAACCTTATGGCCTCGTCCGGAAAGATGCCTGAGCATGTCTATTGCCTCGTCACGTGAATGCGGTTTGCCCATGACACGTTCTCCGCACAGCACGAGAGTGTCCGAAGTGATGAGGATTTCACCATCTTCAAGCGGTCTGTGGAAACCGAAAGATTTGCATTCCGAAAGCACTTCAGGTATCATTTCGTGCGGTGTCTCAGGGCTGTATACTTCCTCGAAGTGATTACGTGTATCCACTTCAAAATCAATATTAAGCCCAGCCAGCAGCTCGCGTCTTCTCGGTGAACCGCTGGCAAGTATTATCTTCTTTCCCTTAGTGTCCATTACAGTATCTTCTTCACTAATCCGAACATCTTGTACGGCATATATCGGAACGGCAGGTCGATGAGGTTTCCTGTGGCTATTATCGCGCGCTCATGGCTGAATGCATCGAAGCTGAGCTTGCCGTGATAATGTCCCATGCCTGAATTACCGACTCCTCCGAAAGGAACGTTCTCGTTTGCAATATGCATTATCGCGTCGTTGATGCAGCCTCCGCCGGATGTGGTCCTGCGTATTATTTCCCAGCCGTCGGACTCCTTGCCGAAGTAGTAGAATGCAAGCGGTTTTTCGCGTGAGTTCACGAATTCAATGACTGTCTGAGCGAAATCGTCCGAAATTGTGATGACAGGGAAGACCGGGCCGAAGATTTCTTCGGTCATGACAGGGGAGTCGGGCGCCGGAGAATCCAGAAGGGTTGGCTCTATGAAACGTGTCTCCGCGTCGTGTCTTCCTCCGTAAAGTATCCTTCCGTCCTTGAGATAGCCGGTCACGCGCTCAAATGCCTTGTCGCTGACCATGCGTACGTAATGTGTATCTTTCTGTATTTCAGCTCCGTGCAGGTTTCTTACTTCTTCTCCGAAGGCCTTCACGAATGCCTCCTTGACGTCCTTGTGTATGAGGATGTAGTCTGGCGCGATGCATGTCTGACCGCTGTTAAGGGTTTTGGCCCAGGCGAGACGGCGGGCGGCACGTCTTATGTCGGCAGTCCTGTCGATGATGCAAGGACTCTTTCCGCCGAGTTCGAGCACGACAGGTGTCAGATTCTTTGCTGCAGCAGCCATGACGCGCTTTCCGAGCGACGGGCTTCCCGTGAAGAATATCACGTCCCAGCGCTGTTCGAGCAAGGCTGTATTCACGTCTCTGTTGCCCTGTACGACAGCGATGTACTTTTCCTCAAAAGTATCCGAAATCATGTCCTCGATCACTTTTGAAACCGTAGGAACGTATGGCGAAGGCTTCAGGACAGCCGTACAGCCGGACGATATTGCGCCGACGAGCGGATTCAGAAGCAGCTGCACAGGGTAATTCCATGGCGAGATGATGAGCGAGTTGCCGAGCGGCTCCTTCACGATGTAGCTGCGCGACGGGAAAAGCTTCAGGGGGCTGCACTTCCTTTCGCGTCGTGCCCATTTCCTGAAATGCCTCATGTGATTACGGATTTCTCCTGTAACTATGCTTATTTCTGTTAGATATGCTTCTTCGTATGATTTGTGCAGGTCCGTCCAGAGGGCCTCGCTGAGCTTCTTTTCCCATTTGCCCATTGCATTGGCGAGTTTTTTCAGCATTTCCTTGCGGAAGCCGTAATCCAATGTCGCGCCGGACTTGAAATATGCCTTCTGGGCCTCTCTGATGGTGATTATTCTTTCTGTCGTGGTGTTTTCTATAGTCATGTCGTTTCCGTAAAAAATATAATGGTGCAAAATTATGAAAAATTCTGCACCATGATGTAATTTTACTGTTTTTCTGACGGCTTGCGTCCTGTGAAGTTGTCCATCGTGTGGTAGATGCCGAGCCATTCTCCTACAATCGTGTCGAACCAGCTCATCGGAAGGAGTGCCTGACAGATGCGTATGAAGTGCCATCCGAACGGCAGGCCCTTGAAGCGCGTGTTCTTTTCGATGGCCTTGATGATTTTTCCGGCTGCGTATTCCGGTTTCAGAATCGGGATTATGCGTGACTTCACTCCGTCAAACATGCCTGTGCTTATATAATAAGGTGCGATTGTGGTCACGCCGACATTTGTCTTCATCTTCTTCATCTCGATGTGCAGTGATTCCGACCAGCCTGTCGCTCCCCATTTGCTCGCTCCGTATGCGGACATGTTAGGGTTTCCAAGCATACCGGCAGCAGAAGTGATGTTGCAGATATGGCCTCTGCCGCGCTTTATCATATCCGGAAGGACGGCGCGTGCCACGAGCATAGGTGCTATGGTGTTGATGTTGATTGTGCGCGTGATCTCGTCGGCCGAGAGCTTGTCGAAAGTCCTGTTGCTGGTCACTATTCCGGCGCAGTTGATGAGTATGTCCACTGAGCCGCATTCAGCTGCCACTTTATTGTATGCTTCCGTAACAAGTTCATTCCTGGATACATCCACGATATAGCCCCTTACCTTGCCGTATTTTCCGAGCTCTGACTTCGCAGCCTCGATGTTCGCTGTGTTTATATCCCATATTATCAGGCAGTCCGCTCCCTTTTTCAAAGCCATTCTGCCCATGATTTTTCCGATTCCGGATCCGCCGCCGGTAATCAGGACGTTGCTCCCGTTGAATTTCATAACCATTATCCCTTAAATTTTGGCCGGCAAAGATATTACAATAAAAATACCGACTGCCACAGGCAGCCGGCAATGTCGTGAAATTCCGGAATTTGTTGCCAACCCTAAGGATTTGTGGTGAAATCCGTGGGCTGTATTTGCGGAAAATGGTCAGAAGCTGGCCTTGTATTCCTGCACATCGAGTTCCCATGTGCCCTGCAGTCTCATCACCATTTCGACAGTCGCTCTTGCGCATCCTTTTCCTCCCGGTCTGTCGCTGGTGTAGTCTGCTATCTCCTTTACTTCGTCCACTGCATCGGCAGGACATACTCCGCAGCCGCATGCCTTCATCACGGGAATGTCCGGCACGTCGTCGCCGAAATACATCACCTCCTCCGGCTGCAGACCGTAGCGCGAGCAGAAATCCCTGAAATCCTCAATCTTGTCTCGCGATCCGAGATATACGTCTTCCGCCTTGATGCCGCAGGTCCTGAATCTTTTCCTGATGCTTTCTGAACGGCCTCCAGTAATGATGGCAAGGCGATAGCCGTGCATGGAGGCCATGCGCAGGCCGAATCCGTCCTTCGAGTCGAAGGTGCGGAACAGTTCGCCGTCGAGGTTTGCGAAGATGCCGCCGTCCGTCAGTACACCGTCTACGTCAAAGGCGAATGCCTTGATCTTTTTAAGTGTCTCTTCCATAAGGGCTTATGACTTCGCTCCGTTTCCGAAACCGCCCATCGGGAAAGTCGCCTTAGGCTCGTTTCCGCCGAGGACTATCTGACCGTGCTGGCTTTCGTATTTGGTGATGTTGTCCTGAAGTGCGAGGAAAAGCCTCTTTGCATGCTCAGGTGTCATGATGATGCGGTTGCCGACCTCGGGCTTAGGGAGTCCCGGCAGCATGGTCGCGAAATCGATGATGAATTCGCTGTGTGAATGTGTGATGATGGCGAGGTTTGAATATGAGCCTTTCGCCACGTCCTGCTTCAGCTCTATGCTGAATTCCTTTTCGTTTGCCATAATATCTTGTGTTTGTTTCATGCAAATATAATGATATTTTTTCGTATCTTTGCATGATTTCGTGCCGGTTGTCGGCTGCTGCACGGCAATATTATGGTAAACAATAAATTAGGAAGATAAATATATGGAACTGCCAGCAAAGTATGATCCTGCCTTGACGGAGGACAAATGGTATGCCTATTGGCTTGAGAACAAGTTTTTTCATTCTGAACCTGACGGAAGAGAGCCTTATACGGTCGTGATTCCGCCACCTAACGTGACCGGTATCCTTCATATGGGACACGTGCTGAACAATACCCTGAATGACGTGCTTGTGCGCAAGGCAAGGATGGATGGAAAGAATGCGTGCTGGGTTCCCGGTACTGACCATGCTTCAATTGCTACAGAAAATAAGGTGGTTCAGAAGCTTGCTGCAGAGGGAATTAAAAAGGAGGATCTTACACGTGAAGAATTCCTCGCTCATGCGTGGGAATGGAAGGAGAAGCATGGAGGAATCATCCTCAGCCAGCTCCGTAAGCTCGGTGCTTCATGCGACTGGGACAGGACGAAGTTCACTATGGATCCGGATCTTAGCGAGGCCGTGATCAGCACTTTCGTGTATTTCTACAATAAAGGCTATATATATAGAGGTGTGAGAATGGTGAACTGGGATCCGGTCGGCCTCACCGCTGTCAGCGACGAGGAAGTGGTGCACAAGGATACCGTGAGCAAGTTCTATCATCTGCGCTATTTCATTTCAGACGGAAACGGAAATCCGACGGACAAGTACATAATCATAGCGACGACACGTCCTGAGACAATCATGGCGGATGCCGCCATCTGCATCAATCCGGAGGACGAGAGATATCATTGGCTGAAGGGCAAGAAGGTGCTCATTCCTCTGATAAATAAGGAAATACCTATTATAGAGGACGGCTATGTAGCTATGGATTTCGGAACAGGATGCCTCAAGGTCACTCCTGCACACGATGTGAACGACTACGAAATCGGAATTCGTCATAATCTGCCAGTTCTTGATATCATAGACGACCACGGACGTCTCAATGAGAAGGCTCAGATTCTTGTAGGCGAAGACCGTTTCGATGCCCGCAAGAAGATCGTTGCAATGCTTCAGGAGGCAGGAAACCTCGAAAAGATGGAGGATTACACATCTCCCGTGGGTTATTCCGAGAGGACGAACGCCGTCATAGAGCCGAAGCTTTCGATGCAGTGGTTCCTCAAGATGGGAGACCTTGCGAAGGATGCCCTCGAGGCTGTGGAAAGCGGCAATGTGAAGCTGATACCGGACAAGTACCGCAACACGTACCGTCACTGGATGGAGAACGTCCGCGACTGGTGCATCTCACGTCAGCTTTGGTGGGGACAGCGTATACCTGCGTACTATCTTCCTGATGGTCAGGTGGTTGTCGCTGAAAATGCTGAAAAGGCTCTTGAGCTGGCGCAGCAGATTGACGCCAATCTCACCGCTGCAGACCTTCGTCAGGACGACGATGTCCTTGACACATGGTTCTCTTCATGGCTCTGGCCTATTTCCGTGTTCGATACAAACAAGGCCGGACATCCTGAGGCTCAGCCGAATGCAGACCTTGCATATTATTATCCGACAAACGACCTCGTGACCGGTCCGGACATCCTTTTCTTCTGGGTTGCCCGCATGATCATGGCAGGAAACGAGTTCATGAACGATGTGCCTTTCCGTAATGTATATCTCACTGGAATCGTACGTGACAAGCTCGGACGCAAGATGTCCAAGACGCTCGGAAACTCTCCGGATCCGCTCGACCTTATAGAAAAGTACGGTGCGGATGCAGTCCGTCTCGGCATGCTTCTCTGCAGCTCTGCCGGAAACGACATCCTTTATGATGAATCGCAGATCGAGCAGGGACGTAACTTCAACAACAAGGTATGGAATGCCTTCCGTCTTGTGACCGGATGGAATGTCGATGATGCGGCTCAGCAGCCTGAGGCTTCGGCTGTGGCGGTGAAGTGGTTTGACGCAAAGCTCAGCCAGATCATCGAGACAGTAGAGGGTCATTTCTCGAAATTCCGCATCTCAGATGCCCTTATGGCCATTTACAAGCTCTTCTGGGACGACTTCTGCGCATGGTATCTTGAGGCTGTGAAGCCGGCATATGGTGCTGGTATCGACAGGGCTACATATGATGCGACAATCGGTTTCTTTGATTCCCTACTCAAGATGATACATCCGATCATGCCGTTCATCACGGAGGAACTCTGGCAGAATATGGCGGAGCGCAAGGCAGGGGAGACCATCATGAATCAGCGTTATCCTCAGGCGAAGCCTTACGATACGGACTTCATCACGAAGTTCGAGATGGCATGTGAGGCTGTTGCAGGCGTCCGCAATGTGCGCCAGAGCAAGAACATATCTCCGCGTGAGGCTCTTGAGCTGAAGGTGAAGGGAGATTTCCCTGCAGAGGTGCTTCCGGTTGCGGTGAAGCTGGCGAACGTGACTGTCGGTGAAGCTGAAGGTGATATGTCAACGGCGCAGCGCTTCATGGTCAGGACCGTGGAGATGTTCGTTCCTATGACAGGTCTCATAAATGTGGAGGAAGAGGTTGCTAAGCTTGAAGCCGAGCTCGCATACCAGCAGAAATTCCTTGAAAGCGTCCGCAAAAAGTTGTCGAACGAGCGGTTTGTGGCCAATGCACCGGAGGCTGTCGTGGCTGTCGAGCGCAAAAAGGAGGCTGATTCACTTTCAAAGATAGAAAGTATCACTGCTTCGCTTAAAGCGCTGAGGAAAAATTGATAAAACATAAAAGTTAATGGTTATAACATTTTTGTTATGTCTAAGTTCGAGCATTTTCTGGATGTAAGATACTATGAAACTGATCAGATGGGCATAGTCCATCATTCAAATTATGTCAGATATTTTGAGTGTGGACGCATGGCTATGTTGGATCAGGTAGGGCTGCCCATGCATAAGATTGAGGAGTCGGGAGTGATGCTTCCCATTATCTCTGTCGAGTGCAGATACAAGTGGCCTGCCAGATTAGGAGACCGTCTGAAGATAGTGACATATTTCAATGAACTCCCGAGAGCAAGATTTACAGTGATGTCGGAAGTATATAATCAAGATGGGCAGTTGTTGGTTGAAGGTTCGGTTTCCATGGGCTTTATAGATTCAGTCACCAGGCGTCCTATCAGATGCCCTAAGGCTTTGTCAGATTTATTTGCGCAATATTTAAATTAATGAATTATATGATAACACCTCTATTGTTCGGCAGCCTCGGCTTTTGGGAAATTACGCTTATCGTGCTGGCAATCATTCTTCTTTTCGGAGGAAAGAAGATTCCTGAACTCATGAAGGGACTTGGCAAAGGCGTAAAGAGCTTCAAGGAAGGCATGAAGGATGTCGAGGATGACGTAAAGGAAATCAAGAAGGATATTGAATCTGACAAATAATGGCGCAGACAGGTGAAATGACCTTCTGGGATCATCTGGAGGAGTTGAGAGGCAGTCTGTTCAGGATGCTGGCAGTCTTCGGAATTGCTGTCGTGGTTCTTTTCTTCTTCAAGACATTTCTGTTTGACAATGTCATTCTGGCTCCTTCCAAATCAGATTTCTTTCTTTACCGCCTTCTTGGGGCTGATTTCTCATTGACATTGGTTAATATAGAAGTGGCTGCACAGTTCATGATACATATGAAGATCACCTTCATCTGTGCCTTGATAGTCACTTTCCCATACCTTATCTTCGAGATCTGGCGATTTATTGCCCCTGCCTTATATAAGAAGGAGAAGAAGGCGGTAAGAGGGGCGTTTCTGTTTGCTTCTGTCCTGTTTTATGCTGGAGTCGCTGTGGGATATTCCATAGTCTTTCCGTTAATGCTGAACTTCTTTTCCGGCTATCAGGTCAGTCCTGACGTACCGAATACATTCTCATTGACGTCGTACATCTCCATGTTCACATCTATGGTCTTGATTTTCGGCATTGTATTCGAGTTTCCTACGGTCTCGGTAGTGTTGTCTTCCTTGGGCATAATCACCAAGGAAACATTGAAGACCTTCAGAAGACATGCGATATGCGCAGTTCTGATACTGGCGGCAGTCATAACCCCGTCCGGAGATCCGTTCTCACTGATGATCGTATCAGTGCCGTTGTATCTTCTGTATGAATTCAGCATACTGCTCTGCAGGAAGGGAGAGAATGTGGAAAACATTGAAGAATAACCTATTATGATATCAATAAACAATCTGACTGTGGCATATGGTGGCTTCACGCTGCTCAATGAAATCAATTTTCATATCAGCGAGAGCGACAAGATAGGCCTTGTGGGAAAGAACGGTGCCGGAAAGTCCACGATTCTGAAGCTGATATGCGGTCTGCAGAATCCGACTTCGGGAAAGGTCGCTGTTCCCAGCGGTGTGAAGATAGGCTATCTGCCTCAGATAATGGAACATCATCGCGGAAAGAGTGTCATAGACGAGGCGATGACTGCCTTTGCAGACATGCATGAGTTGGAGGCTGAACTGGAGCGTATCACAACGGAACTTGCTGAACGACAGGACTATGAGTCACAGGAGTACCAGAATCTCATTGTCCGTATGAATGAGGTGAACGACCGTTTGTCGTATACGCGTTCGGACAATCCTCAGGTGCAGGCCGAAAAGACTCTTGTCGGTCTGGGATTCAAGTACGACGAGCTTTCAAGACCGACGGAGACGTTCAGCCAGGGCTGGAACATGCGAATCGAACTTGCGAAGATTCTGTTTTCGAAGCCGGATGTCCTTCTGCTTGACGAGCCGACCAATCATCTTGACATTGAATCGATCGAGTGGCTTGAAGGCTATCTGAAGGATTATCGTGGCTCCCTCGTGCTGATTTCGCATGACAGAAAGTTTCTGGATAATGTGACCAACCGCACGGTGGAGATCATGCTTGGAAGAATTCACGATTACAAGGTGTCCTACAGCAAGTATCAGGAACTGCGTCGTGAGCGCATAGAGCAGCAGAGGGCTGCTTTTGAGAACCAGCAGCGCATGATAGAGAAGACTGAGGAATTCATCGAGAGATTCCGCTACAAGCCGACGAAATCCAATCAGGTGCAGTCACGTGTGAAGCAGCTTGAGAAGCTTGAGCGCATTGAGGTCGATCTGGAGGACAAGTCTTCACTGACCGTGAAGTTTCCGCCGGCTTCTCGTTCCGGAGAAATCGCCTATAAATCTGTGGACATGAAGGTCGGGTATGGTACAAAGGTGGTATTTGACGATGCACAGATTGAGGTGAAGCGCGGGGAGAAGGTGGCGCTCGTCGGGCGTAACGGCGAGGGAAAGACCACACTTATGCGTGTGATAATGAACGAGTTGGAGCCGATGGCAGGGGAGTCGAAGGTCGGATATAATGTAAATATAGGCTATTACGCTCAGAATCAGGAGGATATACTCGACAAGAACGATACGGTGTTTGAAACGCTGGACAGAATCGCTGTCGGTGATGTGCGTATGAAGCTGCGTGATATTCTCGGTGCCTTCCTTTTCAAGGGTGAGGATATAGACAAGAAGGTCGCTGTGCTCAGCGGTGGCGAGAGAGCGAGGCTTGCAATGGCGAAACTGATGCTGAAACCATACAATCTGCTTGCGCTTGACGAGCCGACCAACCATATGGATATCCGTTCGAAGGATATTCTGAAACAGGCGTTGAAGTCATATGACGGCACATTGATCATCGTTTCCCATGACCGAGATTTCCTTGACGGTCTTGTGGACAAGCTGTATGAATTCCGTGATGGAAGAGTGAAGGAGCATCTTGGAGGTGTCCGGGAGTTTCTGGAACGCCGTCGTATAGAGAATCTTTCGGAGCTTGAACGTCATTACAAGACTGTGGAAGAGAAGCCTGCCGAGGTGGTGCAGAAGAAGGAAGAGGCGAAACAGGAATATCAGGCAAAGAAGTTTGTATCTAAAGAAGAACGTAAGATAAGGAATCGTATCGCATTCTTGGAGAAAGGGATAGAGGAAATAGAAATAAAGATGAAGGAGATTGAGGCAGTGCTCTCGAATCCAAAGCCGGAGGACGATGTGATGGAACTGACGAGGGCATATCTTGAAAACAAGAGGGAACTGGACTTAAAGATGGAGGAATGGGAAAAGTTAAGTGAAAGTTTAGAAGAATAGCATATGGAAGAAAAGAAGATGCAATATCTGTTCGGCATGCATCCGGTACTGGAGGCTGTCAGGGCCGGAAGGAAGTTTGACAAGGTTCTGCTGAAGCAGGGACTTGAAGGGGCTCAGTTCAGAGAGCTTATGGAACTGCTGAAGGTGAACGAAATCCCATTCCAGTTCGTGCCTGGTGAGAGGCTGAACCGCGCGGTAAGGGGATCGCACCAGGGTGTGCTGGCATATATATCACAGATAGAATACGTTGATATAGAGCAGCTTGTGAACAATGCGCTTGGAAGAAGCGAAAACCCTCTTCTTGTCATTCTTGATGGAGTGAGTGACGTCCGGAATCTCGGAGCTATAGCCAGAAGCCTCGAATGCGCAGGAGGACACGGAATCATCGTTCCTGCAAAGGGCGGTGCTGCAATCAATGCGGATGCCGTCAAGGCGTCTGCCGGAGCGCTCATGAGGATAGATACATGCAAGGTGCCTAATCTGCGTGTTGCGGCTTATTATCTGAAGCAGAGCGGCTTCAGGCTGGTTGCGGCAACAGAAAAGACAGACAGGCTCATATATGATGTGGACATGACCGGACCGGTTGCAATCATCATGGGATCTGAAGGAAAGGGCATATCACAGTCGATGCTTGATCTAGCAGACGACAAGGCAGCGATTCCGATGGCAGGAGAAATCACTTCGCTGAATGTGTCCGTTGCTTCAGCTGTCCTTATGTACGAAGCTGTAAGACAACGTATTAAGTAATAGGATAAATGTTCGTTCTGGATTCCCACTGCGACACTCCGTCACAGATTCTTCGTCTGCGGGACATATCCGTGGACAACGATCATGCACATGTCGATTTTCCTAAGCTGAAGCGCGGAGGTGTCGACGGCGTCTTTTTCGCTCTGTATGTGCCGGCTGGTCTGGATCAGGCTTCAGCTTTCAATCACGCTGAGCGACTTCTGGATGCGACGAGACAGGCCGTGATGGAGAACGGTGACAAGGCTGCTTTTGCTTCGTCAGCTTCACAGGCGCTTGCAAATAAAGAGGCCGGTAAGTTTTCCGTTTTCCTCGGGCTTGAGAACGGTTCGCCTATAGGTCGGAATCTTGATATTCTTAAATATTTCTATGACAATGGAATAAGGTGTGTGACCTTATGCCATTCTGCAGATAATGACATATGTGACTCATGCGCTTCAACCGACAAGCGTTGGGGAGGGTTGAGCCCGTTCGGTAGGGAAGTCGTTGCAGAGATGAACCGGCTCGGCATTCTCGTGGACGTTTCGCACGTCTCGGATGATGCATTTTATGATGTTCTGGAATGTTCCGATTCTCCGGTAGTAGCCACTCATTCATGCTGTAGGGCTCTTGCTGATCATCCTCGCAATATGACGGATGACATGATAAAGGCTCTTGCAGCCCGTGGAGGCGTAATCCAGATCAATTTCTATCCGCTTTTCATCGATGGGGCTTTCCGCTCCATATTGTCAAGCTCAGGTATATGTGGTAGGGGAGAACGCGTTGAAGCAGAGTTTATTGCAGATCCATCCAATCATGATAAACGTACAGCCTGGAATGCTGTTCAGGATGAGCTTCTGGCGTTGCCGCGCCCGTCGTATAAGCGTATTGTGGACCATATCGACCATGCCGTTTCTCTCGCTGGTATCGATCATGTAGGTCTCGGATCAGATTTCGACGGTATTGAAGTCACTCCGCAGGGCCTCGAAGACATATCGATGCTTCCCAAACTCTTTGACGAAATGCGGCGCAGAGGTTATTCCGAATCGGATATAGAAAAGATTGCAGGAGCCAATTTCCTCCGCCTGCTCTAACAGCGCAAAACACAATCCCTTGATTATCACTATTCTACGCAATATGCGTGCTCCCCAAAGTAAGCACGCATTTTGCGTAAGCGATTCAGTGACAGGTGATTACATTTACGCGCCTCTATTTCTTCTGATGCATCACGACGACTGTTACCGCGACGAGGATGAGCGTGATGCCGACAAGTGACTTGAAATACAGGTGTTCGTGCAGGAAAATGCAGCCGAGGATTACTGCTGTCAGCGGCTGGAGAGCTCCGAGGATTGATGTCAGCGTTGGACCGATGCGGCGTACGGCCTTGACTCCAGTGAAGTTTGAGACCATCGTTGACCATAAGCCGAGTCCGAGGATGTACATCCATTCCTTTCCTCCGGTCACAATCGTCAGCTTTCCGTCAAAAATGAATGCGCAGACTATGAAGTAGAATGCACTGAAGAGCATCATCCAGGTGGTGAACTTGACGACTTCGATCTTGTCTGCCTTCACCTGCTTCATGACAATGTAGTATGCAGCAAAGGAAAAGGCCGAGATGATCGAGCATATCAGCCCGAGCGTCGTGTTTCCTCCTTCTATGATCAGGCTGTCTCCGGATGCAAGCAGATAAACACCGAATATGGACACTGCTATTGCCGCCAGATCCACCTTGGATTTTTTCTCACCGAAGAATATCATCATGCACAAAGCGACGACTACCGGATACATGAAGTTGATCGTGGAGGCGATTCCGCTTGAAATGTTGGCATAACCGATGAGAAGGGTGACCGATGTGACCGACCTCAATGCACTCATGAGGATGATCTTCCAGAACTCGTCGAAAGAATTCAGATGGAGTGTCTTCTTCTTACAGAGGGCATAGGCCATGAGCACGATTCCTGCCACGAGCCAGCGGTAGGAGAGCACATCAAAACTCGAAAGTCCGGCAGCCAGCAGTCCGATGCTGAACAGCGGAGAGAAGCCGAAGGAGGCAGACGATATCGCGGCGTAGAAAATGCCGTTTATGGTGATTCTTCGCTTCTTCTTTTCGTATCTTGTGTGTATTTTGCTCATTAACAAAAATGTTATCTTGTTAAACTCTTTTGTTTCTCTTATTGATAATTAAAGCTTTATCTCTTTAAGTATCTTTTTCCTTAAAATATCCAATGCTGACGAAGCAAAACGCTCGATATTACGTTTTCTGTCGTTCTTGAAGACAAGGCGATACGTTTCCGTACCCATTTCGGAACTTACTCCTATCCACACAAGACCGACCGGCTTCTCTTCGCTTCCGCCTCCCGGGCCGGCGATACCGGACGTCGCTACAGAATAGTCGCTTCCCGTCAGCCTGCGTACTCCATCGGCCATGGCTGCGACGCATTCTCCGCTTACTGCGCCATGCCTTGCTATGATTTCCGCCGGAACTCCGAGCACTCCTGTCTTGACGCTGTTGGCATATGAAGTGACGGAGCCCAGATAGTATTCCGAAGATCCCGGAACAGACGTGAACATGGCCGAAATGGTTCCTCCTGTGCATGACTCAGCTGCGCTTACCGTCTTCCCGGCAGCTGACAGCATGCGTCCGATGCAGTGCTCGAGTGTGTCGTCCTCTTCCGAATATATGATGTCGCCGAGGATATCCTTCAGTTTCGCCGTTTCCGCCTCGATACGCGCTTCCTCGTCCTCATGGTTTCCTCCATAAATGGAAAGTCTGAGCCTTACACCTGTGAGTGCATTGGGGAGATAAGCCAGATGCATGTCTTCCGGCAGTGCATCCTCCCATTCCTCAAGCATCTTCGAGAGCGCCGATTCCGCCACACCGAACGTCATGAGCGTCCTGTGGCAGATGTCGGAAAGTCCGTGATGCGCCTTGATGTCGCCAAGAACATCCTGCAGTGCGCCCAAAGCCTCAAACGGCACTCCTGGAAGCGAATAAAGCGTGGCGGAATGGCCGAAACGCTCTTCCGGAAACCGGAACACCATTATCGGAGCGGTTCCTTTCCTGTTCGGAATCACTTCACATGTCTCCGGTACCGAAGCCTGTGCAATGTTTATGTCGAGCACGTCAAGTCCACGGGCACTCAGAATGTCATGTATGATTTCAAGCTGTCTTTCATCTGTCCTGTATCCCGAAGCGCCGGACAATTCTGCAAGCGCAGCCTTCGTGATGTCATCTTTTGTCGGGCCAAGGCCTCCCGTTACGATCACAATGTCGTTCTTCCGGAGCTCTCCGGCGAGGTTCGATATGATTTCGTCATGGTCGTCCCCGATGGAAAGCATGCGCGTCACCCTCACTCCGCATGAGTTGAGAGCCTTGGAAATGTGCGATGAATTGGTGTCTACTATCTGTCCTATGAGGATTTCATCGCCTATCGTACAGATTGATGCCTGTGTCATTTCGCCGTCTTTTCCGTTTCCAGATACCTGATGATGTCCTTCACGAGTCCCGGACCTTCGTAGATGAAGCCGGAATATATCTCTACAAGTGACGCTCCTGCATCAAGCATATCCTTCGCATCCTCCGGCGACATGATGCCTCCGACGCCGATTATAGGCAGCTTGCCGCCCGATTTTTCATGCACGTAACGGACAAGCTCCACATTCTTTGCATGAATAGGTGCTCCCGACATTCCTCCGTTGCCGATTTCCTTGATGCGTTCCTGTGATATGCTGGTGAGGCCGTCGCGGCTTCTGGTAGTGTTTCCAGCCACGATTCCGTCTATTCCGGAGCGCAGACTGTAGTCGATTATGTCATCGAGCTGCTGGTGTGAGAGGTCAGGGGAGACCTTGAGCAGAATCGGCCTGTATTCGTCGTAGTACATTCTGAGGTTCAGCAGCTTATCCACAATGTCGGAGAGGAATGTGATGTCCTGGAGGGCTGTGAGGCCGACAACATTAGGGCAAGAGATGTTCACCACGAACATGTCCACAAAGTCGTACAGCAGTGCGAAAGCCGTCTCATAGTCCTTTGCGGCATCTTCGTTGATGCTTGTCGTATTCTTGGATATATTTGCAGCAACAATCACTTCCGGACGCACTTTCTTCAGGTGCTCTACTGCATTTTTCACACCTTTGTTGTTGATTCCGAAGCGGTTGATGATGGCTTTGTCGCCAGGTACACGGAAACAGCGCGGCTTAGGATTGCCGTCCTGAGGCTTCGGCGTGAGGGAACCTATTTCAACGAAACCGAAGCCGAAATCAGCCATGTCGTTGTAGTATTCACCGTTCTTGTCGAGACCGCCGGCAAGGCCCACAGGATTAGGAAATTTCAGTCCGAACACTTCTTTTTCAAGAGCCGGGGACTCCTTTCTGTATATGGCGCGGACGATAGAACGCGCAAAAGGAATATGCCTGAGTATCGACAGGCCTTTGAAGGTCAGGTTGTGTGCCGTCTCCGGGTTGAATCTGAAGAGTATCGGCTTGAGAAAATGCTTGTACATCGTGTATCTTCTAAAATCACGCAAAGATACGAAAAAAGTACAGCATCGTGATAACAAATCATAACTCTTGATATGAATCGTCGTCGAAAAGTACAATGATTTTTTTTACTTTACGCTGCCTTGCAGGCTTTTGCGCAATCTCTTCTGAAGCTTTCAATGCGCTGGGGATATCGGCAGGAATGTTTTCTTCAGCAGGCCCTTCCTCTTCAAAGCTGAAGAGCTGCGGGGTGCCGTCTGATTCTGAATCCGATACGGCCTGAGGCGCTACGGATGATCTGTGTTCTGACGGCAGCTGTTCCGCAAGGTCCTTGTACATCTTTCCTTTGCCGAAGAAAAGCCATTCGATGTTCAGGCGAGGGTAGTTCTCCATGAGTCCCTTAATGAAGTCGTAGCTCGGATTGTTCCTGCCCGAGAGTATATGTGACACGCTTGCACGCACGACCTGTATTCTTTCGGCGAGCTCGGCTTGCGATATGTTTTCAGCAGCAAGAAACTGCTTGAGGCGTGTGTTCATGGTTGTTGACAATTAGGTTACAAATGTAGTGAGAATTATTTGAATTCAGAACAATTCGAGGAGGTCAAATTTGTAAATAGGGGAGAGGAGAATAAAACAAGAATATTAAAGTATACATTTAAATTGAATATTATAAATTTCTGATTATTAATCTATAAATGCATATTTACAAGCCGTTTTTTCAACTTTTTCCCGTTTTTGATGTCGTCTAACACTGAGGTTACAAGCTTTATATATATAAAATATATAGGCAAGGCTATGTAAATTGCTGATATAATTATATATAAACAAATAAGGTTTTAATCATAAAATTTTCTGATATCAGATTTGTTACAGTAACAAGAATAATCAGGAAAAACACCTGAGGCAGCATTCTGATTTACAAAAGTTACCAACGCAAGGGCAATTCGTATGGTTACAAGATTGAATCACAAATGTAAACAAGCGGATAGTTTCAATATGATGTAAAATTGTGTAATTTAGCGGCCGAAAATGAAATGAAGAAGACATGATACCAGAAATTCATATCGAAGATTACAATTACGACCTTCCGGACGAGCGGATCGCGAAGTACCCGCTTTCACGTCGCGACGAATCGAAGCTTTTGTGCTATAGTGACGGAATTCCGCAGGAATACAGATTCAGAGACATCGCTTCCCTTCTTCCTGAGGACTCGCTCATGGTGTTCAACGACACCAAGGTGGTTCCTGCCAGGCTGCATTTCCAGCGCCCTACCGGTGCTCATATTGAGATATTCTGTCTTGAGCCGGTGCTTCCGAACGAATATGTCACAATGTTTGCCACAACCGGTAAGTGCCGCTGGAAGTGCATGGTGGGCAATGTGAAGCGCTGGAAGAACGACACGCTGGCGCTGTTTGATCCTGATGGAACGCCAGAGATAACATCCATGAACCTTAGGGCGGATCTGGTGGAGCGTGACGGAGAGACGTCCATTGTCGAATTCACGTGGTCGGATGGTGCTCCGTTCTCAAAGGTCCTTGAAGTGTGTGGTTCCGTGCCTATTCCCCCGTATCTCAACCGTGAAACCGAAGCCGTCGACCTGGAACGCTATCAGACGCTCTATGCACGCTTCCGCGGCTCTGTCGCTGCGCCGACCGCCGGACTGCACTTCACTCAGGAAGTGCTTGAGGAGGTCCGTGCAAAGGGAATCGACACCGGAACCGTATGTCTGCATGTGGGTGCGGGAACGTTTCTGCCGGTGAAGAGTTCTCTCGTTTCCGAACATACGATGCATAGGGAGCCTTTTGTCGTGACTCTTGATCTTCTGGAGTGTCTGAAGGCAAGGTCGGGCAAGGTCATTGCCGTCGGAACGACCTCTGTGAGGACTCTGGAATCCCTATATTATATAGGTGTGAAATGTATCGAAAGCGGAACGCCTTCCGACGTGGGGCAGTGGGAACCTTATGAAAGGGATTATGGATACACTTTGGAAGAGTCTCTTGATGGAATCATAAGGTATCTGAAGGATAACGGCTTGTCTGAACTTAAGGTCGGTACAAGAATCATAATCGTACCCGGATTCCGTTTCCGCGTCGTTGACGTGCTGGTAACAAATTTTCACCAGCCGCAGAGCACTCTTCTGCTTCTGATATCCGCTTTTGTGGGCGGTGACTGGAAAAATATCTACGATTTTGCACTTGGGCACGATTTCCGCTTCCTGAGCTACGGAGACAGTTCGGTACTGTTCCGAAAGTAGACCGGATTCTCCCGGAAGACGGATTTTTCGGGAGTCCATGATTTGATATTTTGCAATGTTTTTATAATTTTGCAACTTGTACTAAATTTTTTGAACCGTTATGATAGATTTATCAGAATTTGAGAGCATCAGCCCTTATACAGATGCAGAGGCGGCGGAGGCGTTGAGCAAACTGGCTGACCATCCCGTATTGAGCGGGGTCTCTCAGCATTTTTTTCCTGATCAGTCTCCCGATTTTCTCAAGAACCTCCTCAAGAGCATCAAGACAATCGACGAGTTCCAGGTGCTGGTCATGTCGAAGTTCGTCGAATGGTGTCTGGAACATACCGCACGCAATTTCTCATATGACGGCGTATCGAACATCGATCCTAAGAAGAAGTTTCTTGCGCTTTCCAACCACAGGGACATTATCCTTGATCCTGCGATAACACAGCTCGTCCTCTACAGGAACGGCATTCCTATGACAGAAATAGCTGTAGGAGACAATCTCATAACCAGCAAGACAATTGAATATCTCATCCGCTCCAACAGGATGATCAGGGTGATGAGGGGGATAACGGCACGTGAGCTTTATCTTTCTTCGCAGCTCCTTTCAAGATACATACGCCTGAACATAACCGAGCAGAGAAGCTCGATCTGGCTTGCACAGCGTCAGGGCCGCACCAAGAACGGCTATGACATCACCGAACAGGGGCTTCTCAAGATGCTTGACATGAGCGGCTCGACGGATTTCCAGCGGAATTTCGAGGAACTGAACATCATCCCGATGAGCATCTCATATGAATATGAGCCTTGCGACATCCTTAAGGCGCGCGAACTTGTGATTTCCCGCAAGCATAAGTATGTGAAGGCGGAGGGAGAGGATCTCAACAGCATCCTTGTCGGCATCAAGCAGCAGAAGGGCAACATCCATCTGAACATAGGCACGCCGCTTACGTCGGATGAAATCGCCGTGGCAGCCCTCTGTGACAAGAACGACCGCTATCAGCTCATCAGACATGCTGTGGATCTCCGCGTCATCGAAGGATACAGGCTGTGGAAGAACAATTATGTGGCATATGACCTGCTGAACCACACTTTCAAGTATTCGGAAATGTATGAGCCGTCAGATATAGAGCAGTTCGTGGACTACATGAGAAGGCAGCTTGATACCGTTGAACCGGCAATCAACCGAGAAGACCTCAGGAGAATATTCCTTGAGATATATGCAAATCCTGTGGTTACAAAAGAACTTCTCGCGAAGGAGAAGGCGACAGGAAGCATACTGCTTTAGAGATCTCCTGAAAAACGGCGGCGGCCTCGAAAAGAGCCGCCGCTGTTGTCATTTATTGTTGATGATGACGTCGAGTTTCGGATAAGGGAACTGTATGCCCTTATCCGGCAGCTCCTTGTATATCCTTTCATTCATGTCGTAGCACACGCTCCAGTAATCTTCAGCCTTCACCCATGCCCTCATGACGAAAGATATTCCGTTGTCGTCCAGGCTTTTCAAGGCAACAAACGGAAGAGCCGGTGCCTTTTCGTCCTGAATGATGCGCTTGTCGTCGTACATGAGGCTCATCAGAAGCTCCTTTGTGTCCTCCACGGATGCTCCATACTCTACATTGATGGTCCAGTCAACCCTGCGTAAAGGGTTCTGTGAGAAATTATTGATTATCTCGTTCGAAAGTATTCCATTAGGTATGATTATACACCTGTTATCCACTGTCGTCAGTTTCGTACTCACGATATTGATTTCGCTGACAGTGCCTTCAAAGCCCTGGGAGGCTATATAGTCTCCGGCCTTGAAAGGTCTGAAGACGAGCAGCATTATTCCTCCAGCAAAATTCTGTACTGTTCCGTTGAGAGCCATACCGACAGCCAGACCTCCACCTGTAAGCAGTGCTGCAAGTGATGAGGTGTCAACCCCTAAGGTTCCGATTGTTACAAGTATGAGCACTATGGTCAGCGCTATGCTCACAAGGCTCTGGACGAAGGATGCTATCGCCGCATCGGTGTCCTTCTTGACGAAGAACCGTGTGAGCATTCCCTTGAACTTCCTTATGATCCATGCACCGATGAAATAGATGATGAACGCCGCAAGCACCTTAAGGCCGAAAATGATGGCCTTGTCCAGCAGTTCGCCCATCAGCTTATCAGCAGGTGTATTGGCTATGTGCTCCACGACGGAAGCGATTTCAGCCTGCACCTCGTTCAGGGAATCCGGCCTGGCCAGACTGTCAATCTTAGATATAGTGACAAGACTCATATCAGAAAAGCTTTTCAACCGCTGAAACTATGGTCTCTTCCGGGAGCGACGGATCGAGTACGAGATGCGGCTTTGCATATGTCATCTCATGCTCGGCCTTCGCCCTTTCTTCTCCACCGCCGGTGATGTTCAGCATGATGACTTCATCCTTCTTCACTGCACCCTCATTCACTGCCATAGCAAGAGAGGCGACAGCAACAGCAGCAGCATTGTGGATGTCTATTCCTTCGATTTCACGGAATCTGTGCTTCCACTCCTGAAGCTCGCTGTTGCTGACCTTGTATATGTCTCCCGTCGCATCCTCCATAGCATCGAACAGGCCTCCTATGAGCGGATATGGCGGTTTTCTGTTCGAAAGCACCTTGGCGTCGATTTCGGCGGCGGCCTTGCGTGCCTCTTCCGGCGTCATTGGTACAAGATTGCGTGAGTGCTGTTTCCATGAATCATACATGATGGTGAACGGATCGTTCTGTGACGGATAAAGACGCATCTTGTGGGTTCCGTATCGACCATCCTCTATGAGGCGGAGGTTGTTCTCCCAAACGGCAATCGTACCGGTACCGCTGCCTATGGCCTGAAAATATGCATCAGGTATGCGTCCGATTGTCTCTACGGCAGAAAGAAGCGTCGTGCCCATTCCATCACGTCTTGCGATGTTCTTCGCTCCGCCTTCAGCCATGAAACGTGGAGATCTGCATACGGTATCGGCAAGAGCTATGGCGTCGCAGTAGTCTGAACCTTTGGGAGAGGCGATGATCTTCACGCAGCCGTTCAGAGGCTTGCTGAACCAGAGGGCGTTGATGTTGTCCTCCGGAATCGATATCAGCACCGGTATTTTGTTGTCTGAGCACACTTTTGCAAATGCACGCGCTGTATTTCCGGCCGACGCCACTACCATGATCCTGTCGTTGTTTTCGGGAAGTCTTGCGCACACGGAATATGCTTCTGTTTCCTTGAACGATGCCGTTTCCATGCGTGCTCCCTTCTCTGGCCAGTATCCGGAAAAGGTTATATAGAGATTCTCTAAGCCGAGATGAGCAGCAAGTGCTTCGGACTTGTATGTTACCGGTGCGCAGGAATTCTCCAGCGTCCTTCTTATCGGAAGCCAGTCCGCATATCTGTAGAATCCGTCAAGTTCGCTTCGGGGATTGAACTGCTTCATCTCATATTCGGCCCTGACGAGGCTCGGGCATTGACATGAAGGGTCTGCAAGAAGCCATCCTTCGTCTTCAAATCTCCTGCCGGTCGCGCAGCACATGAGATTGTACTTTGTCGGTTTAAATGTCATAATATCAATTTTTACGTTAATTTCAACTGTTTTCATCCACTATCTGGGCAATGTCCTTCACCGGTCTGTCCGAATAGCGTCCGAATGTGCTCTGGCAAAGCGGACAGGCTGTGACTATCGCGTCCGGAGAACCGGCAGTGAGGTTTGCCAGAGCATTCTCTGTCAGAGGCTTACGCTTGTCAAAGCCAAGTGTGAGACTTCCGAGGCTTCCTCCACAGCAGACACTTTCCTTACCATTCTTTGCTGCTTCTACAAGTTCGCCGACGGCACTTACGACATGGCGGGGCTGTTCATAAATGTTGCATCCGCGCCCGAGTTCACAAGGGTCATGGTACACATATCTTGTATCTGAACGTGAAAGATTCAGCCTCCCTTCAGAAACAAGACGGTCAATGTATTCTGTATGGTGCAGCACTTCAACTCCTTCAAGACTGTACCGCTCCTTGAAGATACGGTAGCATATCGGACAACTTAGAAGGAGCATGTCCGCACCTGACGTCTTTATTATCTCAGTATTCTTTTCAGCCATCTGCTTTGCCTGCTCCAATCTTCCAGCCATCCACATAGGCCTTCCGCAGCAGATTCCTCCTTCTTCATCCATGAATCTCCAGTCCACGCCCGATTTGTTCAATATAGAGACCATGGATTTCCTGATTGAAGGAGTCAAAGACGTCATGCATCCTGCGAAATATAAGACTTTCTTATTTTCAGTATATGAAACATTTTTGTTTGCAGTATTAACAAAAATGTTATTAGTGTTTATGAGGCTATTTACATCAATTTTCGAATAATCCGGACTGAGATTATACTTGATCTGCGTACGCTGTGCAATCCTCAGCTTGTCTCCTTCCACGCCCACCTGACATACCGCAGAACATTTGCCGCAAAGAAGGCACTTTTCACTGATTTCGTTGATCCGCCTTTGGTTGCCTCGCTTGAGCTGCCGGTTGAGATACACGGTCGCATCCTTGTTGTTGGCCTTGACCGCACCCATAGGGCAGGCGTCTATGCATACGCCGCATCCGGGACAGGTATGGACATATAGGCGTGATACTCCTTTGCGTGAATGCGTGATCAGGATGCCGGCATTGCGCATCGGGATGAGAAGTATTTCGGCCGGTATGTGCATATACCGGCTGAAAGGAAGTATGCACATGAAGGTTCCAAGCGTAAGTGAATATGCCCACCATGTCGGAAGCATGTTCATTTCACTGCCTAAAAACGAATGCAGCACGTGATTGAGTGACATCGTGAGGAATGAACCTCCGCTTATGTCAGCTGTAAAGCCTTCTGCAAGAAGTCTCAGCGGAAATATCAGCCAAAGTGAATACAGCCCGATTCTGTCGGTAAAGCTCAGTCTTGTCGTCCTTCTCATTCCGAATGCTCTTGAACGCACTCTCTTGACAAGCGCAAGCAGGATTCCGCTCAGAATTATCAAAAGGAAGAAGTCCATAAGAAAGAAGAAGAACGAGCCTTGCATCGTATTGTCGTTCACTGCCACGAAGTATCGGAAGAAGATCGGATACCACAGCTTGTGTATGCGGTCTGGAGTGTAAAGGAACACCTCGATGTGCCCGAGGAGTATTATCATGAACCAGCCGAAGGCTATGCTGGAGTGCATGTAACCCAGAAGCTTGTTGCGCTTCCATAGCTTTACATGGAACAGGCAGTCGCAGAACCAGTCCCTGACATTTTGGGCCATTATCTTCGGATTGATGAGAGAAAGGAAGAACTTCTTCTTGTCGGAGGCCGGAAGCTCCAGAATTACCCTCACGGCACCGATGGCGCAGCAGGACAACACGAAAATCATCCCTATCATGAAGGGAAGGACGAAATTGTTGTAGCCGGAAAGATGCGTCACATTATTCATATGCTTTCCTCCTTTCCGTAAATCCTGCTTATGGACAGGATGAGATGTCTCGTGTTTATGCCCCGAGGGCACACCATCAGGCATTTTCCGCAAAGCATGCATGACGACATCATTGCATATGCCTCCTTTTCCCGTCCCTGCTGCAGGCACAGCAGTACCTTGCGTACGCTCATGCCGGAAAATTCCGATGCGCTGCATGTAGCGCTGCAGGAGCCGCAGGCCATGCACTTGGACGCATCCGGTTCAAGAGCGCAAAGCTTCTTGAAACGGTTTCTGTCGACCTTGTCCAGATCTATGGTCGAACTCGGCGATATCCTGAATCCGAACATGCTCATCTGCGTGAAATTATCGAGTTGTGGATTTCAAGTACGGCAGAGCGTGCCTCTGCGAGCGTCTCAGGCACAGTCTTCGGCCCAGTACATGCTCCGGCGTAGAAGATGCCGTTCTTAGGTGAGACTGTGTTGCGTGACACATTGTCCGTGCTTCTGAGGAAGCCGTCGGAATCTATCGGAAGCGACATCATGCCGGCAACCCTCGTGCTGTCCGGATTGCATACCATTCCTGACATGAGCACCAGGAGGTCAAGAGTGACCTTCATCGGCCTGCCTGCAAGCGTATCCTCTGCCTTTACAATCACTTTTCCGTCTATATTTTCGCTTACTTCGGACACGCGGCCTCGTATGAAGTGGATTCCGCAGTCGCGCTGTGCCTTTATATAGAAGTCCTCGAACTTCTTTCCGAAAAGCCTCAGATCCATGTAGAAGCAGTATATTTCCGCATCGGGGAATTTTTCCTTGAGCTCGATTGCCTGCTTTATGGCTGTGATGCAGCATACCTTGGAACATTGCGTATTGCGTGCCTTTTCATCACGTGAGCCGACGCAGTGGACGAATCCTACTGCCTTCATTGCTGAATTATCGATACGGCTGTCCTTGGAAGTGTTAAACCACTTCTCAAGGTCTTGGTTTGTAATTACTTGATTGTAAACCCCATATCCGTATTCTTCCTTTTTTGCGGCATCGAAAAGTCTGAATCCCGTCGTGAAAAGAATATAGCGTGAGGTGATTGAAATTCCGTTGGACAGCATGATGTTGTATCTGTCCTTAAGTCTGTTGATGAAGGATATTTCCGTATGAAGGAATATGTTGGCATCCTTGCTTGAGGAGACAAGTTCGTCAACGATATCCTTTGCCGGCTTCATGTCCGGAAACAGCTTGTGCCAATCCGCGACATGACCGCCCAGATGATCGCTCTTCTCTATGACAATAGGGGAATGACCAAGCGCCAGAAGCTGTCTTGCTGCTTCCAGTCCGGCAATACCGCCACCAATAATTACAACTATCTCATTCATAAAAATTCATCTAATAACATTTGAGATTTTGCGGAAGGCCCGGTCTCATAATTTCCTTCCTGTCCAGACCTTTGTATTTGTCTTCCGGGACATACGGTATGCCTATCTTGTCGAGAAGTGGCTCTACTGCTACCTGATGCAGCTGCAGACCGAGATCCCAAGGGTCGTATCCGAGCACCAGACCTGCGACCTCCTCATAGGTGAACACTGGGATTCCATATCCGTTCTGACCGTAGGTCTTGCCTTCGGTTTCTGCTATTACATACTGCCATCTGTCAAGGAAATACGGACAGCCCGGGCAGTTTGTTATGATCATGTCCGGCCTGTAGGGTTCCATGGATTCGAATTTCTTGTATGTGTTTGATACCGAGTACCCTCTGTTGGCCTTTATGTGATACTGACGGAAGCCGTATCCGCAGCAGTGCCGTCTTTCCGGATAATCTATCACGTTTCCGCCCCATGCTTCCACCATGCCGGCAAGCACATACGGATATTCCGCTCCTCCTATTCCTTTTGACGGAAACATCTTGGCATAGTGGCATCCTATGTGTTCGACAACCCGTAACGGCTCTCCAGTCTCTTTGTTGACAAGGTGGTGCACGGCTTTTTCTGCAATTTCGTTGCGGTACTTGAATATGAGGTCGCTTGTATGGGCAAGATATTTCGGCTTCCTGAACTCCTTGCGGCATGCCTTCCACAGCAGTTCCCTTATCCGTGTCTCAAGTTCCGGGAATTCATGCCATGTCTCGAGTATCTCGGTATAATTTCCGAATGAAGTTATGCATGATGCGACATAGTTCTCGTATCCGGCCTCCGTCATTAGGGCGAACTGCCTTGCAACAATGGTCATGGCCGTTTCCTGCGGAATCGTGTCGCAATGGTATGCGATGCCGCCGCATGTCGTATGATGTTCTGTCTCATGGAAATCCCTTCCGAGAACATTTCTGCATATTTCAAGAAACATCCTTTCCGACCCCGGAAAGAAGTTCTGCCTTATGCAGCTTCGGACATAATACCAGTGGTCGTCTGGAATCTCCTTCTGATAGTCCGACCAGATCTTCTGTTTGCCTTGGTAAATCATAATCCGTCATTGAAATGATTGTCTGAACATTGTTCGAATGTGTGTCTGAAGTATTCCTCCATTGTCATCCCCATCTCCTTTGCCTTCTCCTGTGAACATTTCTCCACTGTCCCGATCCTTTCCGTCGCTCCGGTCACGTCAAAGATGCTTTTCAGTTCATCAAGCGATTCCTGCGGAATCTTTCTGAGAATTCCCGGGCCTTCGCCCATGTAATTGGCTCCCAATCTTGCCAGACTGTCCTTGAGATGCTCGAAGTGCCATTTCCATACAGGCCCTGATTCCGTGTGGTCCTCCCAGCTGAATGTTTCCGGATGAATGCAGTAGCCGTATTTCAATATGTTTCCTGTCAAGAGCTTGGTGAGGGGGTAGAGCTGGCGTCCCTTTTCCGATTCCGTGAAATATCCGAGGCTGGCAGAGAGATTCCTCAGTGCCATGATTACGAGGCCAGGGCCATTTTTGCGCGGACATCTTGTAACGCACGACATGCACTCGCCGCAGTACCAGATGGTGTCGCTTTTGAGCAGGTTCTCTATTTCCTCTTCGTCGCCGCGCTGGACTATGTCCACGATCTTGCGCGGATCGTACCTGTAGAACTCTGCAGCAGGGCATATTGCTGTGCAGGTCCCGCAGTTGATGCAGGTCTTCAGACCTTCCTTTACGCGATAGTCCTCGCGAAGCATGTCATAAAGCTTTCCCATTGTGTCATAGATTTGCTATGAGATACCACATATAGCCGGCTTCCATAAGCAGAAGCAGAACACCTTCCATACGGTCGAGCTGTCTCTTCTTGAACATATATGCGCTGGCAAGGATGAAGACCGAGCACAGGAGTACAGCACCGAGGTCGACTGTCGTCATACCGCTGAAGGACAGCGGATTGATGAGGGCTGCACCTCCGAGTATCAGCAGGATGTTCGAGATGTTGGAGCCGAGGATGTTTCCGAGAGCCAGCTGTCCGCGTCCCTTGAGGGCGGCTACAACGCATGTCGCAAGTTCAGGCATCGATGTTCCGGCCGCCATGACCGTGATTGCTATGAACTTGTCGGAAACACCGAACATTTTTGCAAGCTCGGTCGCCGAATTGACGAAAAGCCTTCCACCGAAGATCAGGGCGGCAAGTCCGGCGATAATCAGGATTATGGAGACCCCGAGGCCGTACTGCTTCACACCTTCCCCTTCTTCTTCGTCAGCTGAATCCGATTTGAACGAACTCCAGAGATACCATGCGAAGATGGCAAGCAGGATGATTCCGTCGATTCTGCTGAGCTGGTCTGTTCCCTTGCCGAAAAGTGTGAAGTTCATACCGAGGAGGATCAGCAGCAGCGTCACTATTATATTAAGAGGTATATCCTTCTTCAGGTTGCTTTTTGTGATCACAAGCGGAGATATCAGGGCAGTCACTCCGAGTATCAGCATTGTGTTGAAGATGTTGGAGCCTACGATGTTTCCGATTGCCATGTCTGCCTTTCCCTGAAATGACGAAAGGAAGCTCACTACCATTTCCGGAGTCGACGTACCTATGCCGACTATCGTCAGTCCGATTATGAATTCACTGAGGCCGAACTTCTTGGCGAGGCTGGACGAGCCGTCCACAAGCCAGTTGGCTCCGAAAAGTATGAGCAGGAGTCCTGCAAGCAGGATCAGTATCTGCAATGTCATGGTCTTTAGGTTTTAATAACTTATTAAAGTACTTCTCAATTTTGGCAAAGTTATTAAAAAATATCTGAAATTCGTTATATTTGTGCTCTATACGTCAAACAAGTATGTATATGAAGAAATTTTTGACCTTATTTTCCGCTATTGTGCTGTCATTTTCGGCTTTAGCTTCAGATTCGCTGACCGTGATCTACCGTATAAGGCTGGATCAGGACATTGACGCTTCTGCCCAGAGGCTCGTGACCTTCGGCCTTGAAAAGGCCTCCGAGGCTTCAGCCGACTATGTGCTTCTGGATCTGAACACCTATGGTGGTGCTTTGAATGCCGCCGACAGCATCAGAAGCGCAATCCTGCGTTATGATAAACCGGTTGTGGCCTATGTGAACATGCAGGCGGCATCGGCCGGAGCGCTTATAAGCATCGCATGTGATTCCATTTATATGAAGACGGGAAGCTCTATCGGTGCTGCGACCGTTGTGAATCAGGGAGGGGACGTGATGCCGGACAAATACCAGTCGTTCATGCGCGGTATGATGAGGGCGACGGCGGAAGCGAGCGGAAGGGATCCGCATATCGCCGAGTCCATGACGGATACTGCCAATGTGCTGAGCATGACGCCGACCGAGGCTATGGAGGTTGGCTACTGCGAGGGAATATGTGAGGATGAATATGAAGTGGCGCATAAGGTTACTGGTGGCAATGAGTTTATAATCAAGAATATGACTGATGATATGACATGGGTGGACAAACTTATACAGCTGCTGCTCAATCCGTTCCTTCAGTCGATATTCATGATGATGATAGTCGGCGGCATATTCGTGGAGATACGCACTCCGGGTATCGGTCTGCCGCTTGTAACTGCAATCGTCGGTGCCTTGCTGTATTTTGCTCCGGCATATGTGGGGCATCTGGCATCCAACTGGGAGATTCTTCTTTTCGTCATCGGACTTATATTGATAGGACTGGAAATCTTTGTGATACCGGGTTTCGGGGTTTGCGGAATATCAGGAATCATTGCTGTGGTCGTTTCCCTGGCCTTTGCTATGGTAGACAATATAGAGCTGCGCGAATGGGACGGTACTTTGAACCTTGAGCCTGTACTCATGCCGGTCGGTATCGTGATAATATCCGCGACTGTGGCCATATTCGGCTCTGTCTGGCTTGTGAAGAAGCTGTATGCCACCCGTACATTCGACCATATAGCTCTTCGGCAGGAACTGACTGCAGAAGAAGGCTTCACAGGAGTGGAATCGGGGTTGGAAACTCTTGCTGGTGAATCGGTTACTGTGTTTACTGATATGCGGCCTTCCGGAAAGGTCCGTACCGCTGACGGAAGAATCCTTGAGGCAGCATTGAAGTACGGAGGCTTTGCTTCCAAAGGTGAAACGCTGAAGGTGGTTTCGGCCGAGCAGGGTAGGGTTTACTGCGAGAGGGTATAAGAAAAATCCCCGGTCCGAGCCGGGGATCATGGATTTCAGCCTGTGCTGACGAAATGTCGGACGCCGGCTGTTTTTTATTTTCGTTTGAGTGCGACTACGTTTTCGACGTGGTGGGTGTGCGGAAACATGTCCACAGGACGTACTGCCGTAATCTCATAGTCCCTGCAGAGTATCTCGAGGTCACGTGCCTGTGACGCCGGGTTACAGCTTACATAGACCATACGGTCCGGAGCGGCGTTGAGAATGACCTGGGCCACATCTGGATGTATTCCGGCACGAGGCGGATCAAGGATTATGACGTCCGGCCTTCCGTGCTCTTCCACGAATGCATCCGTAAGAATATCCTTCATGTCTCCGGCAAAGAAATCGCAGTTGGTGATTCCGTTGTTTTCAGCATTGATTTTTGCGTCCTCAATCGCTTCCGGCACATATTCGATTCCGATGACCTTTGATGCCTGTCGTGAAACGAACTGGGCAATCGTTCCCGTGCCTGTATAAAGATCGTAAACGACCTCAGAGCCTGTCAGAGCGGCATATTCGCGTGCCACGCTGTAGAGTTTGTACGCCTGCTTCGTATTGGTCTGATAGAACGATTTCGGCCCGATCTTGAACTTAAGGCCTTCCATGTATTCATATATCGCATCGTCACCCTTGTAGAGAACGCACTCCTGGTCGGAGATGGAATCGTTCATCTTTCCGTTTATGACATAGTAAAGCGATGTGATCTGCGGAAATTCAGCCGCCACGGCATTCAGAAGGGCAGTGCGTGCTTCGACATCCTCATGGTAGAAGCATATGATGAGCATCACGTTTCCTTCTTCGGTCGTGCGGATGAACATGTTGCGGAGGAAGCCACTGTGTTCACGTATATTGAAGAAACTGAGTCCATGCTCGAGGGCGTATTTCTTTATGAAGAGGCGGATTTCATTCGACGGAGACGGTTGGAGGTAGCAGTGGTCTATGTCGAGAACCTTGTCGAAGAAGCGGCCTACATGAAAGCCGAGACCGTATTTTTCCTGTTCGCTCAATGCTTCCGGATCCTCGTTTTCAAAAAGCCATCTGCGCTGCGAGAATGTGAATTCCAGCTTGTTGCGATAGTACTGCGTCTGGTCGGAAGGCACAATAGGGGTGATTTCCGGCACGTCGAGATGGCCTATGCGGACGAGCTGGTCATACACCTGCTGCTGCTTTGCCTGAAGCTGCATCTCGTACGGGAGGGGCTGCCATTTGCATCCGCCACATACGCCGAAATGGCTGCAGAACGGCTCCAGACGATGTTCGGACGGTTTTACCATACGCACGATGATGCCCTCCATATAGTTCTTTTTCTTCTTTGTCAGCTTTACATCCACAATATCACCCGGCACAGCGAACGGAACAAAAAGTACCGTGCCGTCAATCCTTGCCAAAGCCTTGCCCTCTGCAGCGACCGATTCGATCGCCACATTCTCCAAAATTATTTCCTGCTTCCTTCTTCCCATAAATACTTTAAGTTTTATAATTATTTATAGACTGTTATGCGGAATTGGCATTTTCGCACCCCCGCGTAGGGGGAGGGGCCCATGCTTGCATGGGAGGGGGCCAATGGAGCATTCAGTCAATAAATAAATATAGCCCCGAAAGATTCGGGGCCACAAAAATACGTATTTTCTTTATAATTAAGAAACTTTCTGCTGGCTCTTGAGCAGAACCTGCGACACATTGATCATGAAGTCACCCATCTTCTCAAGCTCACTCACCACATCCATGTAATAAACGCTCGTCTGATAGTTCTTGCGCTCGTTCTCAATGCTTTCTATCTCCTCGTCACGGAGGTTGTTTCTCATCACATTAATCTGATCCTCAGCCGCATAAGCGTTGGCAATCTCATTAAGCCTGCCTTCTCCGGCAGCTGTCAGGTTCGCGATCATCACCGCATACGCATTGTCCACGAGATCCACAAAACCGTTGAGCTTCTTGACTGTTTCCGCATCAAATGACTTCTTGTGGATGTTCCTGCGCGAAAGGATACGGCTGATTGATTCACCGGAATCTCCAAGCGACTCAAGCTCGCCGATGATCTTGTACATGGACTTGATCTCCACCGAAGTCTTCTGGCTGATTTCACCTGCAGAAACAGCATTGAGGAATGTTGCGATCTCGTACTCTATACGGTCTGAAATCTCTTCATACTTCACCAGCTTTGCACGCAGTTCCTCGAACTTGTCCGGATTCGTTTCATTGATGGCAGCCCTCACATAGCCGAGGCCGTTTCGTGAAATGTTCGCGAAATGGATGATTTCAAGAGATGCCTGCTCTGTCGCCATCTCAGGTGTTGCAAGAGGACCAGCGCTGATGTACTTGAGTCTGAACGCCTCGTCCTCCTTGTTCTTTGATCCCTTGATCACGAAGCATACGATCTTCTCGATGACAGGGATGAACCATATGAGGATAAATGTATTTATGGTATTGAAGAGAGTGTGCAGCATAGAAAGGCCGTATAGGGCAGATGTCTGCGTAGCTGTCTGGATGACAGTTCCGTCAGCAGCCTTTTCCACAACCACAGCAAAATCGTCAGCGGCAGGATTCGGCACACCGAAGACCGATGATGTGATGAATCCGATGAGCTTAAGGAAGTAAGGGAATGTTATAAGTGCCCATATCACACCGAAAACATTGAATACGGTGTGGGCGAGTGCCGCACGCTTTGCGGAAGTGTTTCCGACTGCCGCAGCAATGTTTGCCGTAATCGTTGTTCCGATGTTCTCACCGAGCACCATTGCACATGCCATGTCGAACCTGATCCAGCCCATGTTCAGCATGATGAGCGTAAGAGCCATCGTTGCACTTGAAGACTGAAGCACAAGCGTCAGTACAGTACCGAACACGAGGAACATGAGCACAGAGCCGAAGCCGTGTCCCTGCCATCCCTGGATGAATGAAAGGACTTCAGGATTCTGGCCGAGATCCGGCACTGAGTTTTTCATCAGTGAAAGTCCGAGGAAAAGCAGCGAGAAGCCCACAATCAGCTCCGAAATGTTCCTGTTCTGGCTTTTCTTCGAAATCGAAAGAATGAATCCGAGGGCCATGAGAGGCACTGCGAGTATCGAGATGTCAGCCTTGAATCCGAGCCATGAAACGAGCCATGCCGTAACTGTCGTACCGATGTTCGCACCCATGATCACGCTGATGGCCTGGGCGAGGGTGAGAAGTCCGGCGTTCACGAAGCTGACCACCATGACCGTCGTGGCGCTTGAGGACTGTATCACCGAAGTGATTCCCAGACCCGTGAGTACGCCTTTGAACGGATTTGATGTCATTGAAGAAAGAAAGTTGCGAAGCTTGTCACCTGCCGCTTTCTGCAGACCTGAGCTCATGAGGTTCATTCCGTAGAGGAACATACCTAAGGCTCCAAGGAGAGTAAAAAGTTGTAATATACCCATAGTTTATGTATGATGGTTTTTTCGGGCGCAAAAATATAGCCTTTGCTCCAAAGTGTCTTTCCGAATTGTGTTAATTTTTTGTTACAATTTACACAATCATGCCATCTGAGTGCTCAGAAGATACCATGTATATCCGACGAATCCGGCAAACATCACGAGGCCTGCAAGCCTGTTGATTTTTCCACCTGCAACGAGCGCTGCCTTTCCGTTGTTACGCGATATGCTGAATCCAAGCAGAAGCGGAACCACGGCGGCAATGATCATCACGATGTAGTCCACGGATGTGATACCCGCTGATGTGAGCGGCATCACCTGTGAACTGAGACCGAGGATCCATGTGATGTTGAAGATGTTGGAACCGACGATGTTTCCGAGCGCAAGCTGAGTGTTCTTCTTGAAGGCAGCAGCAAGGGATGCGGCGAGTTCCGGCAGGGAAGTGCCGCAGGCGATGAGTGTCAGCGAGATGAATGCATCGTTCACGCCGAAAGACTTCGCGATGAGCACGGCATTGTCAATAAAGAAGTCGCAGCTTGTGATGAGCACCGCAAGACCGCCGGTCACCTTGAAGATAGCCAGCCAGAGGGGAGTCTTGACTTTCTCTGCGGCTTCCTCCTGTTTCATGACCGGAGCGTTTGCGGACTTCTTTCTGTCACGATAGAACGAGTACCACATATAAAGTGCAAACATGCACAGGAGAACGATTCCGTCGATCCTGCCGATTGTTGCTGCGGTTCCGTTGAAGAAGTTGAGTGCCAGCACGGTAAGGAGAACCGATACGAAGATGCAGAACGGAATCTCGAACTTCATGTTGTTCCTGTCGATGGCGATAGGGAAGAATACGGCCGTCAGTCCGAGGATAGCCAAGACATTGAAGATGTTTGAGCCTACCACATTGCCTATAGCCACGTCAGCATTGCCCTGAAGTGCTCCTATGAAACTCACGACAAGCTCGGGCATGGATGTGCCTACACCCACGATGGCTGCACCGATCACAAAATCAGAAACCTTGTATTTTTTCGCTATCGAAACCGCTCCGGCCACGAGATAGTCCGCTCCGAATACGATTCCGACGAGCGATATCAAAAGGATTACGTATTCCATTACTTGCCGATAAGTTTAGAGGCTTTGGCCAGTTCGTATTCGTAAACCTCTGAGCAAGGCTCATATTTATAAGGTATATATTCGAAGAGCTGGAGATATGCCTTTCCGGCAGACTTGCTGTGATATATGTCAAGACGCACGGCATTTCCCTTGTCTTCCTTTGAAAGGTCGAGCTTGTCGGATCCGGCCTCGAGCATTTCCTTGATGTCAGCATGCATGTCCTGTGAGAAGTAACGCTCTATCTTACAATATTTTGCACCGCTTCCAACTTCCTTATATCCTGTCTTGAGGATGAGAAGAAGGATGATTCCTGCGAAGATCATGAAGAAGCCGCAGATGTTTACCGGCGTCGATGTCGGCAGCGCTACAAGGATGCAGCCTGCGATGATGAGTGTCAATGTGATCACAATATCTTTGGTAGAGCGTACTCTGATGAATTCTTTTTCCATAATGTTTTGATTTTTAGTTGTTTATATATATACAAGACACATCGGACATTCTTTATGTCCGTGCGCTGAAAGATTGCCGGAAGAGACCGGCGCGGGCATTATGGAGTAGTCTAAATCACTAATTTTCCGAGACTTATCAGATGATGTATGGTTTCCGAAAGCCCGGAAGGGTAGTGTCTCAATGAATTAAGTGATGATATTATTGTCCTTTGATCCAGAATTCTGCCTGACTTGACGACTGTGCAGGCATAACCTCCTGAATTGCTGTTCCTTTTTGTTGTCGGCAATGTCCTGCCTGTCGCAGTGAAGCTTGTCGGTCTCGGCGGACTGACTGCTGTATCGCTTTCGCAGAGCCAGGTTCCGCAGCATGACTGTATGTCGATTGTCTCCGCTTTTTTTGCGAAATCCCGCAGTTCCCGATGTGTGGCTTCATCTGATGCATACGATTTATCGGCCCACGTCAATGCAACGATGCAGGCACAGAAGAGCGCGTATATGAGAAACCTTCTCCTCATCAATCTGATTACAGTTGCAAAATTAGCACTTTAAATTATCATTCGCAAGATACTTCTGTTCGCATGTTAACATAATGTGCATTGTATAACAAAAATCGGTAGCAAAAAAGGGGCGGAAATTTTCATAATTTACTGCAATTGATTACTTTTGCGGGATAAAACCTTATTATTTATGAACGGACTGTTATTTCGACGCCGTTTCGTGGCGTCAGCCGTCGGAATCTCAATTCTTGCTTTCGCAGCATGTACCAATGAGGAGTACGACCTTGAAGAACTTGACACGAATATCACTCTGCTGAAGGATGTGGAAATGCCTTTGGGAGACATCGCCGAAGGAATCAGGCTGGACGAGATACTGGATCTCGGGGAAAGCCGGACATTCATTACTGAAGACGGATCAGGTAACCTTTCATTCAGCTATTATCCTGAAGATGCATATTCGATGAGCTTCATTGTTCCTGAGCTCGATCTGGCGGGAAACGCATTGTCAGACGGCTATGTGACCTACGCATTCCCTGAAGTGACTATCGCTTATGCGGGAACTGTCATATCAGATGATATCAGGCTGGACATGCCTGAAACCATGGAATACGAGATCAGCATCGACAACGAGGAGCTTCCGAAGGAAATCAAGGACATCAGTAGAGTCGAATTCGAAAGCGTCGTGATGCTTGAACTCGGATTTGAGGCTACGACAGGCTGCCCTATCGGAGAAATCGACCTCTGCAAGGGTGCCACGCTCGTTTTCCCTGAATGGATGGAGATTTCGGAACTGACAAGCCTCTTCACACAGTCGGAGGACGGGCACAGCTTCACGCTTGATGAGGACATGGTGCTGGGCATCGGTGAGAACAAGGAGACTGACGTGGTGATGTTCGACCTTGTTGCCATAGATTTCGAGAAGATTCCTGAAGGACAGGGCATCAAGGACGGCAAGCTTCATATCGATGCAGTCGTGACTTTCGATGCAGACCTCAAGATTCCAGGCAGCAGAATTTCTTCCAACGGAACATTCTCACCAGTATTCTTCACTTCGCTGAGCATAGGTGAACTCTCTGTCACAAAGGTAATTGCCGACATCGACGTGGACATTGACCAGAATCTTGCAGACCTTAGCCTTGAGGGTCTTCCGGAGTTCCTCATGAACGATGAGAACGTGCTTGATTTCACTGATGCACGCGTAGACCTTTCTTTCCATAACAAGACTCCCCTTTCGGGCAGCTTCAGCATAGACATAAAGACATCTTCAGCCACGGAAGAAATAGCAAAAGTCAGGCTCGCGACTCCGCAGTTCGCCGCTTCAGACAATGACGGGCAGACCTACCGATGGTCTTTCGCTGAAAAGGAAAGCATTGTCCCTGAGGGATATTCATATGTAAATACAGCAGGACTCAACGGACTGCTTGCACGGATTCCTGAACGTATCTCATTCGAGAACTTCGAATTCAACGAGACTTCCGAATACATCGAAATCGTTCCGGGAGCGAAGTATGAGGGTGTGATTTCATACGGCATCAGCGCTCCCCTTGCGTTCGGTGAGAACCTGAAGCTCTCGTTTGACATGGATGTAGAGAATCTCGGCGTCAAGCTTGAGGATATGACGGTGAAGTCGGCAGTGCTGTCGCTGGACATGACAAGCACGATTCCTCTCGGATTCACGCTAGCCGCCCAGGCGCTTGACAAGGACGGCAACATAATTCCGGGCATCACTCTCGTACTTGCAGATTCGGCCCTTGCCGCAGGCTCGCTGGATTCTCCGCAGACCACATCACTCAGTCTTGAACTGAAGAATGAGGCGGACGAGCTTGCGTTCGACGGCATCAGACTCACCCTCAAGGCAGTCGGAAGCAGCGCTCATGCAGGCACGGCACTCAATATGAATCAGGGACTTGAACTCAAGAATATGGTCCTCAAGCTTCCTGACGGCATCTCGACAGAGCTTTAATCTGATGTGTAACTTCTAATCGAACCAAAGAAATGAAAAAGATATCATATATGATTATGGCTGCTGCAATGATGCTTGGTCTTGGAGTCACCGCATCCGCACAGCAGAATCTCAGGTCCGGATATTTTCTTGACGGATACACCTATAAATATAAGATGAACCCGTCGGCTCAGGGTGAGCGCGGTTTCTTCGCGATTCCTGTCCTCGGCAACCTGAGCATCGGTCTTGAAAGCAACCTTGCCCTTTCGAACTTCGTGTATCCGGGTGAGAACGGCCCGGTGACTTTCCTTCATCCGAGTGTTTCCGACGCAACCTTCCTTGACGGCCTGAAGGATTATTCGGAGATAAACGCGAACATCAACACAAGCATACTTGCAGCAGGTTTCCGCATCGGAAAGAGCTATCACACGGTGGACCTCTCCTTGAGGACCGACATCGGCACCGCCCTGCCTAAGGACATGTTCCGCTTCATGAAGGTCGGCGCTTCAGACGGCAATACGATGTACAATTTCAGTAATATCGCTGCAAAGGCTGACGCCCGCCTTGAACTGGCATACGGATATTCACGTCCGATCACATGGTGGCTTACAGCAGGTGCACGTGTGAAGCTCCTCATGGGACTTGCAAAGGCTGATATGTGCCTTGACGAGATGAACCTTGCTTTGAATGCAGATGCCTGGACGGTGAAGGCAAGCGGAGAGCTTGCACTATCCGCACCGGTCACGATTCCGACAAAGGCAGAATCTGCCGACCCGGCATCATATACATACAGTCCCGATGCCCTCGACTGGTCGAACATAGGGCTTCCGAGCACATCGGAGCTTCTGTCCATCATCAAGAATCCGAGCAATTTCGGTGCAGCCATAGACCTCGGCCTCACTGCATATTTCCTTGACTATTTCACTGCTTCAGCTTCAATCCTCGACCTCGGATTCATGAAATGGAACAATGCGATGACGGCTGCCACTCCAACGACTTCATGGACATTCGACGGATTCAAGGATCTGGGAGTCGAAGGCGGTGAATCCATCGGGAACCAGCTTTCAGGTATGGGTGAGGAACTTCTGAACTCATTCAATTTCCAGAAGACTTCTGAGGCTGCAGCCGAGACATCAAGACTTGCCATGACACTTCATGTGGGTCTGGAGGCGAGAATGCCTTTCTATGAAAGACTTTCGTTCGGCATACTCGGAACAAGACGCTTCGACGGCAACTTCTCATGGACAGAAGGCCGTGTGGCAGCAAATATAGCGCCTGTAAACTGGCTGTCCGCAACAGCAAACTATGCGGTTTCGGACTTCGGACATTCGGTAGGAGCTGCTTTGAACCTTCATACATCCTTCATCACATTGTTCGTGGGAACGGACTCGCTGCTTCCGTTCTCGAATGTCACTCCTCAGTTCATTCCGATCGACAGCTGGAATACCAATGTGACGGTGGGCCTCAATCTTGCCTTAGGCAAGTACAACGGCAGGTTCAGCGACTAAAGAAAGGCCTTCGACCTCTTCCAGTTTCCGAACCCGAGGTCGGATTCCTTGATCATGATATTCAGGACTTGGTTTTCAAAATCAAGTCCTGAAATTTTATCTGAAGCAATCTGAAGGAGGTTCAGCATGTCAGTATACTGACTACGTACGGTTTCACGTGAGGGAAGCCCGAGAAGCTTGGTGCAGTCCGCATCTTCTTCACATTCTGAAAATACTATCTCCAGTTCGCGGTCCGTCAGCGCCTGATCGTCATCGTCCACCAGCATACATGTCTGGAAAGTCTCGAAATTGATGCTTTTCGCATATTTGACCATGACCGTCCCTTTCGGCCACTCGCCTGCCCCGTTCTCTGACGGAGAATCATAGCCGAGCCATCTGTCGACAGCTGCAAAGAAATACAGCATACCCTCATGAGGCAGCCTTCCTTCCGGGTCGTACGGGGCAATGTCCTCGCAGTTTATCTGGCAGATGAATGTGAGCGGATAGTCGAAGGTCTCGCCGTCCTCCGTCACCTGCATTGTGGGGTACTGCATGTTTTCCGGCATGTCCGGGTCTCCCCACCATTTGCTGCCGCAGAAAAGTATTCTTTCAGTCTGTTGAAGTGTCAGTTTGATTGCCATATATACCTGATTGTTAAAAGCTTATTCCCATTCCGACAGAAAATGCACCGACATAGGCATTGTTCCTGTTCGTCCTTTTCAGAGATATCCTCACTCCGTCATGGATGACAGGAGGATGCGTGTATGTGATTCTTGCTGAAAGGAGAAAGTCCAGCTTGACGCTGCTGCTCAATGAAATCCTGTAGCCTCCGCCTATCTTGCCGACGAGTATCTCCTGCGGTTCCTTCTTGATGCATAAGCCGCTTCCGAGATCCACGAACGTGAACCATCGGTCCTTCAGAGGGTCATCGCCGAAATACCGTGTTCCGCGCAGACTCACAGGAATGACCTTGTGGATGTCGTGAACACCGGCATATCCTATATACATGGACACGTTCCAGTATTCGTTGAAATCGTATCCGCCGTGGATGTAGACGTCCGCGTTGCTGTAATACAGGAATTCGTTTCCCCTTTCGTCTTCCCTGTAGCCGTCAGGAGAGAAATAGTTGTAGTGGAAGCCGGACTGCCATGTGGCTACATAGCCCCATTCAGCACCGAACGTGAGCCTTCCGAGCCCCCGCGCGAAATCTTCCTGAGCCATGACCCTGACGCTGAAGAGGCTGATGCATAGCAATATGACAGCTGTTCTTCTCATTCCACCTAAAAACTGTACTTTATACCGATTTCCGGGACGAGGCCGTATATGAGTCCGTTCCTGTATAACCTCGTTCCGATGGATTCGTCGAGACGGACTATGTGCTGGCCGAAGACCGGAGCAATGCTTGCGGAGACGGTCACTCCCCTTGCGAAAAGGCATTCCACACCTACCTTTCCCTTCAGACCGAACAATGCGCCCGTCTGTGTCCTGTAGTCCCGGCCGAAACCGGCTGCAATTCCGGGACCGGCGAATAGCCTGACCGTTTCCCCGTCATGCGACGTCCATTCCTTCAGAATCATGTTCCACGTGAACGACACCGACGCCCCCGGCCGCTCTTCCCTGCCGTTGAACATCTCCCCCGTCTCCGCCTTCAGGCATATCTCGACGAAGTTTCCACGTCCGTCCACGGTGTGTTCGTATGCGAGAGCGATTCCGCTGTAGCACCAGTCGACGCCGACAGATTTAGGCTGGGCATATGCAGCACCCATCCATAGGACGGCCGCCAACAGTGTCACCGGCAGCCTGTATCTGTCGTTTCCGGTCATCATCAGTCAATCTCATACATATTTGAACTCCATGTAGGATGCGCCCACTTCGTCATTGAAGCTGCCTCCGATGAAGCCCACAAGGTCTCCTTTCTCTATCTTTCCCTCCTGCACGAGAATCTTCAGCGAATTCCTCACGAATCCCTCCTTTGTGCCAGTCACCGGGAACCTGTAGCAGTAAATGTCGTATGTCAGCGCCAGTTCCCTCATTGTGAAGTCCTGATAGCACATCGCATATATCGGCACCTTCGGCCTGAATTCCGCAAGATAACGTCCCGTACGGCCTGTCCATGTGTCGAATATTATGGCCTTTACTGGCAGTTTCTGTGTCGCCGCCACCAGTGAACGGGCGAGCACAGCGGCAATCGGCTTGGTCACCATCTCAAGGTTCAGGTCCAGCGACGTGTCTATAGACTTTTCAGCCTCTTTCGCTATCTTCGACATGGTCCTGACGGCCTCCACCGGATATTTTCCCGATGCGGTTTCTCCGCTGAGCATTATCGCGTCCGTGCTCTGGAAGATGGCGTTCGCAATGTCCGTCACTTCCGCTCTGGTCGGCCGCGGATTCTCGATCATGCTGTGCAGCATCTGCGTGGCCACAATCACCGGCTTCTTCCTTGCACGGCATTTGTGCACGATTTCCTTCTGTATCTGCGGAATCCTTTCCGCCGGAATCTCCACTCCGAGGTCTCCCCTCGCGATCATCACTCCGTAACAGTACGACAGTATCTCATCAAGATTGTCGATTCCCTGCTGGTTCTCGATCTTCGAGATTATCTTGAGGTGGCTCCTGCGTGCATCAAGAATCTCCTGTATCTCCAGCAGGTCCTCCTTGCAGCGCACGAACGAATGGGCTATGAAATCTATGTCCGCGTCAACCGCCCAGTTCACGAACATCCTGTCCTTTTCCGTCAGTGCAGGCAGGGAAATATGCACATTCGGCACGTTCACGCTCTTCTTTCCCTTGATGACTCCGGTATTTTGCACGCTGCAAATCAGCTTTTTATCATCCTTTGCGATAACAAGGATATCCACCGATCCATCATCTATCAGCACGTGTGCTCCGACAGGCACATCCTTCACGAAAGAGGGGCAGCTCGTGTACAGAACCTTCGAATTGCAGAAACATTCCTGCCCGTCCTGTATCTCGATCATATCCCCTTCCTTGGCCACAAAGCCGACAGCGCTTTCCATTGCCGTCAGCCTCACTTCAGGGCCTTTCGTATCGACGAGGACGGCAATCTTGTCCGAAACCGCCCTCACGTTGTCCACTACCTTCTGTGCCCCCTCTATAGAGGCATGGGCCGAATTTATCCTCACCACATTCATCCCGTTCTCATACAGTTCGCGTATGAAATCCACATCGCACCTTATGTCTGAAATGGTGCAGATGATCTTTGTCTTCTTCTCGTCCATCATTCGAAAATACTGCTGCTACTAACTGTTCTATGCCTTTGCTTAGGCATACGGAATGCGAAATTAACAAAAATAAGGGAAAATGAGAGAAATTTTCATAACTTTGTCGTCTGTACTGAACCAAAACTTATATTTTTCTATGGCTGTTCAAATTAAGACGGCATCTTCTGCGAAGGATATGAAGGCTTTCGTGAGGTTTGCCAACAATCTCTACAAAGGTAACGAATATTATGTTCCATGTATGCCGACGGACGACCTGAATACGCTGGACCGCAGCAGGAACGGGGCATTCGACTTCTGTGAGGCTGAATATTACCTTGCATACAAGGACGGAAATCTCGTCGGAAGAGTTGCCGCAATAGTGAACCATAAGGCAAATGAGGCATGGAAGGTGAAGCAGGTACGTTTCGGATGGATCGACTTCATCGATGACATGGAGGTGTCCGGGGCTCTGCTGGAGAAGGTCGTGGAGTTTGGAAAGGCCCGCGGCATGACACAGGTCGTGGGACCTCTCGGATTCACCGATTTCGACCCTGAGGGAATGCTTGTGGAAGGATTTGACCGTCTGTGCACGATGGCGCTTATATATAATTATCCGTACTATCCTGAGCATATGAAGAAGCACGGATATTACAAGGAGACCGGCTGGGTGGAATACAGGATCACGATTCCGCAGGAACTTCCGGAGCGTCATAGAAAGATTGCTCAGCTTGTGCAGGAACGTAACAAACTGAAAGTCAGAAAGCTGACTCGCAGCCAGATCAAGAAGGAGAATTACGGTCAGAAGCTTTTCGAGCTTATAAACGAAACATATTGCGTGCTTTACGGATATTCGCTCCTCTCGCCTAAGCAGATCGACCAGTATGTGGACCTGTATCTCGGGCTTCTGGATCTCAAGATGGTGACATTCATAGAGAACGAGGCCGGACAGCTGATTGCGGCAGGGGTGTCCATGCCTTCGCTTTCGGAAGCTCTTCAGAAGTGCAACGGCGAGCTTTTCCCGACCGGATGGTATCATCTGCTGAAGGCAATGTACTGGAAGAAGCCGGATACGCTGGATCTTCTTCTCATCGGAGTGAAGCCGGAGTATCAGCACAAGGGAATCAATGCCCTGCTGTTCGTGGATCTGTTCGAGAACTACAAGAAGATGGGCTTCAAGTATGCCGAAACGAATGCAAATCTCGAGACCAATGCGGCCGTACAGGCCATGTGGGATCCGTTTGAAAAGGAATTGCACAAGAGGCGCTGGGTGTTCGGAAAGGATATATAGACATGACTGATGAAATGGACAACATAGGAAGGAGCAGGATGCTGCCACCGCTGCCGGAAAGGATGCGGCCTCATAATCTGGAAGGATATGTGGGCCAGCGTCATCTTATCGGGCCGGGCTGCATTCTTCGCAACATGATAGAAAGCGGCAACCTTTCGTCATTCATCCTTTGGGGCCCTCCCGGAGTGGGAAAGACCACTCTGTCGCGTATAGTGGCAAAGTCCCTCGGCCGTGAATTCTTCACACTCTCTGCTGTCAGCGCCGGAGTGAAGGAAGTGCGTGAGGTTATAGACAAGGCTCGCTCCAACTCTTTGTTTTCCAACGGTTTGTCGCCGATTCTGTTCATTGACGAGATCCATCGTTTCAACAAGTCGCAGCAGGATGCTCTCCTTGGAGCTGTAGAAGACGGAACGATTGTCCTTATCGGCGCCACGACGGAGAATCCGTCATTTGAGGTCATCACTCCCCTTCTGTCCCGCTGTCAGGTCTTTGTTCTGAAGTCTCTCGGCAAAGAGGATCTGCAGCAGCTTCTGGACAGGGCGCTTAGGGAGGATGAGGTTCTGAAGCATCGCAAGATTGAGGTGAAGGAAACTGATGCACTCTTCAGGTATAGTGCAGGTGACGCACGTAAACTCCTTAATATACTGGAGATTGTGGTCGGTTCGTTCATCGGTGATGTGCCTGTGCTGATAGACAACAAGGCAGTGACTTCATGCCTGCAGGAGAATACGGCCATATATGACAAGGGAGGCGAGATGCATTACGATGTGATTTCCGCCTTCATAAAGAGTGTACGAGGCTCTGATCCCAATGCTGCCGTGTATTATCTTGCGCGGATGCTTGACGGGGGCGAGGAGCCCCTGTTCATAGCACGTCGACTCTGTATACTTGCGGCCGAGGATGTCGGTCTGGCAAATCCCAATGCACTTCTGCTGGCGAATTCCACTTTCCAGATTGTCCATTCGATAGGTATGCCGGAAGCACGTATTCCGCTTTCCGAATGTACGATATATCTTGCTTCATCTGCAAAGAGCAATTCCGCTTACTTGGCTATCAATGAGGCGCTTGCGGTAGCTAAGGATACGCAGACGGCTGCTGTTCCGCTATATCTGAGGAATGCGCCGACAAAGCTGATGGAAGAGCTGGGGTATAGTGACGGATACAAGTACGCCCATGAATATCCCGGACATTTCGTGGATCTTGAATTCATGCCGGAAGAACTTGCTGGCCATAAGTTCTATGAGCCGGCGGAAAACCGTCAGGAGGATGCTTTGCGCGGGCGGTTGGAAACTCTTTGGCCGAAATACTATAAGAAATAAATCCTCACGTCGCTCCGCTCCTCAGGATGACGTGGGTACGTCATTGCGAGGAGCGGAGCGACGTGGCAATCTTAGAACGGATAGCCTACGCCGAAGTGGAAGGCATACCCGTCGTTCCGCAGCCAGTCCTTCGGCCCTACCCATTTGTTCTCCCGCGCCGGGTCATGAACCTTGAAGCCGACATCGATCCTCATGAGGAGGAAGCCGAAATTAAGGCGGACACCCAGACCCCAGTTCGCTGCAAGGCTCTCTCCGAAAGTCCTCCAGCGGAATCTTGAATCGTCGCTTGAAGTGCTGTCATTCAGTGTCCACACGTTTCCCACATCTACGAAAGCCGCACCGGCAAGCTTCCAGAACATGTTGAAACGATATTCCACATTTGCCTCCATCTTCATGTCACCGGTCTGGTTCGGGATGACGAATGAAGTGTCCCTCTGTGCGAATCCCGGTCCGACCGTTCTGGCCTGCCATCCTCGGAGGCTGTTTGCTCCTCCGCCATAGAAGTGCTTCTCGAAAGGAAGTGCCGATGAGTTCCCGTATGCATAACCAGCTCCGACGAGGAAACGTGTCGCTATCGACTGGCCGTCGTTCCTGCCGAAGAACCATGTGCGTCCCAGCGTTACCTCTGCCCTTGCGAACTGCGAATAAGGCGTGTTCCAAAGCATGCTCTCTCCGTTTTCATTCTTGCGCATCAGCGGCTTGAAGGCGCTGAGGAGATTTCCAGCGATGTCCAGCTGCAGCCTTGCGTAATGATAGTCGGAAGTCGGTATGCTTGATGTGTTCGTCGTGTAGTACAGCATTCCTCCAGAGCCGAAGTCAAAGTGGTTCTGGTAGGCATTGCGCAGGAACGGGTCGTTGGCAAGCGAGTTGTAGAACTTGTCCTGCATTTCGGAGAGCTTCACGATGTTGAGCTGCACAGGATAGACCTGATAGAAAAACTTGTTCCTGATGTTTCCGTTGTAGCCGAGAGACGTGGAAATCATGTTCCTGGTGTACTCGGGGCGGTTCTGATAGTTGTAGGATGCGTTGAATTCGGTTCTTGGAATCGCTCCGTCGAAGAACCTGTACGGCAGCGGGAAGAACTTCGGAAAGCTCAGTCCGCCGGATACACCGAACTCGTTCGAACGTACGTCGTCGTTTATCTTGAACTGGAAGTTGCCCATGAAACTGAGGTTCAGCCACTCGCCTCCTCTGAATATGTTCTTGTGGTAGTACGAAAGCTGCGGAGACAGTCCAAGAAGACCGGAAGAGTTCGAGGAAGCTTCGAAACCGATCTTGAAACCCTGCATCTTCGACTGCGAGAGCACTATCCCTACGTTGACCTGATTCGTGTCCACAGGCGTCATCCCGATGCTGACGCTGCTGAAGATGTTCAGGGCCGAAAGCCTTGTATATGTGTTGTTTACGGCTGTTTCGCTATACAGTTCACCGGGAACTATCGTGTTCAGTTCCGTCAGTACATTCTCACGCATCTTCATTGTCACCGGATATGAAATGGTGACGTCGTTGAAGCGGTACTTCCTTATCGGCTCGGCATCACGCGGATTCTCGGTGCGGCTGAATTCGTTGATGCTCATACGCAGGATGGCGTTTCCGGGAGAAGTGAGCGTGTCGGCCTCAAAAGAGTAGTTGTTCTTGCTGAAGTCGTAATAGCCGAGGTTCCTCATGCGGGAAGCCGATCTTTCTGCCTCGCTTTCGAGTGCCGCCTCCGACAGAAAGTCTCCGACATGAACTGTCATGGCACTGTCCAGAAGGAAGTCTCGAGTGAATTCACCCTCAGGCGGGAGGTCGAGAATTATTTCTGATATCGGTATTCTCTTACCAAGTGTCACATAATAAGTTACGGTGGCTTTCCTGTTGCGCAGCTTTATGTTGCTGTCTACCTTTGAATCGAAATATCCCAGTTGTTCGAGACGGTTCGTTATGTTCGTTATCGTGTTTTCCACCTTTGCCTCTTCAAAGACCAGAGGCTTCACACCGATCTTCTGCACCAGTCTGTCCCAGGCTTTTCCCCTGCCGTTGGTCCAGTTGTAGACGTAGAGCATCGGATTCCACGAATTGGCCTTCTGCTGAAGGTACGGCGTGAGCTGGTTCGTATTGAACTCTTCATCGTTCGTGACCTCTATTCTGTTCTTGGTCAGACGGTACTCGTTCTCCTGGAGGACACGGGTCGTGCTGCAGGAAACTGCCAGAAGAAGTGCAAATACTGGGAATATATGGCGGTGAAACTTTTTCATCAGCTGTAATTCTGCGCAAATTTATCTCAATCTGTCCGTTTCTCAAAATTTTAGCCAGAATAAATGTGGGATATTTATATATAAATGATAAATTTGTACTGATTATAGATGTCTTGTAGACAAGGAAAGTGCGGTGGGGAAAAGTTTCGCAAGCTTCACCAACTTTCATATTAAGAATAACTTACACTTGCGAAACTTGAGTTGATTGTTTATGGGAATTATTTCAAATAATGAAATAAAGAGGATAAAGTCCTTGCAGCAGAAAAAGTTCAGGGACGAAAGCGGACTGTTTGTCGTTGAAGGAGAGAAGATGGTCGAAGAGGCACTGCATTCACGTTTCAAGGTGGAGAAGGTCTGCAGACGTGATGAGATCGGTGAAGAGGCCATGAAGAGGATTTCTGCGCTTTCCTCCCCTTCCCCTGTGCTTGCAGTTGTTCAGAAGCCTGATGATGTATATGTCGGTGATGCTTCTGAACTTGCCGTCATGCTTTCGAAAGGAGGGCTGTATCTGGGTCTGGATACGATACGGGATCCCGGAAATCTCGGTACGATACTCCGCATTGCGGACTGGTTCGGTATCGATGCCGTCTTTGCAGCGCGTGACACTGTGGATGTATTCAATCCGAAGGTGGTGCAGGCAACAATGGGAGCGGTTTTCCGTGTCCGGATGCACTATGTGGACCTTCCGGAAGTGTCAAGGATGGTGCTGGAGCTCGGTGGAAAGGTGTATGGAACGTTTCTGGACGGAAGGAACATGTATGCATGCGAACTGTCCGACGGCGTACAGTCGCCTGCCATGGTCGTCATAGGCAACGAGTCGGAAGGCATATCGGATGAAATGGCCTCCCTTGTGTCCGACCGCCTCTACATTCCCCCATACCCGGCAGACTCCCCCGGCTCCGAATCCCTTAACGCCGCCATCGCCACCGCCATCACAGTAGCAGAATTCAGACGCAGAATGCTTTGAATACGGTGATCCCGTCTCGGGGGTCATTGGAACATCATCGTATTCAAAGCCAAAATAAAGTACATATGAACACTATTGAACCTGTAATACTTACGGAACTGAAAGAGACTGACTATGAAGCTCTTATCAAGCAGCGCATCCGTAAGATCCTCATGATCTGCAGCAATTACGACGCCTTCATCCTCGAAGAGGACGGCCAGATCGAAGCACAGATCTACAGGGAATACATAGACCTTAACCTCAGTAATCCTCCGCAGTTTGTCTGGGTGAAGACATCCTCCGAAGCACGCGAAGTGCTGAATACGGTCGTCGGCATAGACATGGTCATGTGCATGTACAACGTCGGAGACAAGGACATACTTACGCTCGCCTCCGAACTAAAGCAGGAGCGCCGCAACCTCCCTTTCGTCCTCCTGACGCATTTTTCCAAGGAAGTCTACCGCCGTCTCGCCCTGCAGGACACGTCAGCAATCGACTATATGTTCAGCTGGCACGGAAATGCAGACCTCATCGTGGCCATCATCAAGCTTTTCGAGGATCTGAAGAACGCCGACAATGACATTCTGGAAGTGGGTGTACAGGCCATTCTGCTTGTAGAGGACTCCGTCAGATACTATTCGACCTATCTACCGGAACTTTACAAGATCATTCTCAAGCAGAGTGCCGAATTCATAAAGGAGACGATAAACTACCAGCAGAGGAAGTTCCGCAAACGTTCCCGTCCGAAGATTCTTCTCGCCACAAATCTCGACGATGCGATGGAGATGTACCGACGTTACAAGACAAATCTGCTCGGAGTCATTTCCGATGTCGGATTCTGTGTCCACAAGGGTGATTCTCCTGAAATGGAAAAGCTCGATGCCGGAATCGACCTCGTGAAGATGATACGCTCGGACGATCCGATGATGCCTATCCTCCTGCAGTCTTCGCAGGAAAGCATATCCACTGTGGCAGAGGAACTTGGAGTCGGTTTCTTGAGGAAATACTCCAAGACGCTCATGCTTCAGCTATCAGACTATATCAAGGAGGAGTTCGGCTTCGGAGACTTCGTGTTCAGAGATGCGGACAGGATGGAATGCGGACGCGCGGCGAACCTGCGCGAGCTGGAGCAGATGATGAAGTCCGTACCTGACGAAGTACTTCTCGCAAACGCTTCCAAGAACATGCTTTCCAAATGGTTCATGGCACGAGGGCTCTTCACCCTCGGCGCGAAGTTCAAGGCCGTGCAGGAAAGTCATTTTGCCAATGTCGGAGAAATGAGAGCATACGTATCGCAGCAGATACATGATTTTCACGCACTTATGGGACGTGGCGTGATAGCTCATTTCGATGCGCAGAGCTATGGAAGACACATCTGGTTCGCACGTATGGGAGAAGGTTCGCTCGGAGGAAAGGCCCGTGGACTTGCCTTCCTTAACAGCCTCGTTTACAAACACACGCTTGCGGCAAAATATGAGAATGTACGCATTTCCATACCTCGTACCGTCGTCATCGCGACTGACTATTTCGACCAGTTCATTCTTGAGAACGACCTTCAGTACGTGATCGATGCCACCGACATTTCCGATGACGAGATTCTGTCCGAATTCGTGTCATCGCGTCTTCCTGAGGCGCTTGTGGAAGAGCTCAGGGCCTTCATCGAGACCGTGCGCTCCCCTCTTGCCGTCCGTTCGAGCTCCAAGCTTGAAGACAGCAGCTACCAGCCTTTCGCAGGCGTATATTCCACATATATGATACCGCTTGTGGAGAACAAGGACCAGATGCTGCGTATGCTCGGAAAGGCAATCAAAAGCGTCTATGCATCGGTATTCTACAACGGCAGCAGGACATATATCCAGACGACGGCGAATCTGCTCAGCGAGGAAAAGATGGCTGTTGTCGTGCAGAGCATATGCGGCAGCGAGCATGACGGACTTTATTATCCGATGCTCTCCGGAGTGGCCCGTTCAGTCAACTTCTATCCTATCGGCAGCGAAAAGCCTGAAGACGGCATCGTGAATCTTGCATTCGGCCTTGGAAAAACGGTGGTCGATGGAGGCAATTCATTGAGGTTCAGTCCGAAATATCCTAAGAAGATTCTTCAGCTTTCTGAGCCGAAGCTTGCTCTACGCGACACCCAGAAGCAGATGTATGCCCTCGACCTCAGGCCGGGAGCCTTCAAGATTTCACGCAACGAAGGCGTCAATCTTGCCCATCCTCAGGTGGCGGAGATTCTTCCGCATTTCCCGCATCCTGAATTCGTGGCTTCCACATTCAGCATAGAGAACAACAGGATGGTTCCGGGAGTCACTGCAAAAGGACCTCGTGTCATCTCGTTCGATTCGATATTGAGATACGGACGCTTCCCTCTCGCCCAGATAATACGTGACCTGCTGGAAATCTGCCGCAAGGAGCTGATGTGTGACGTGGAGATGGAGTTTGCAGCGGACATAATTCCGGATTCCAACGGTCAGGGAATTGTGTTGAAACTGCTTCAGGTGCGCCCTGTGGCTGAATTCTACGATGACAGGAACTCTTCTGTCGAAAAGGTGCGGGAAGAGATGTCGGACATTCTTGTGCATTCCGGAAAGGCTTTAGGATCCGGTTTTGTTGAAGGCATGAAATATATCCTCCATGTGCCGTCGGAGAGTTTTGACAGTGCAAAGACCAAGCAGATGGCTGAAGAAATAGCTGAACTGAACGGACTCATGAAGAAGGAAGGCGCCTCATACCTTCTCGTCGGTCCGGGACGCTGGGGCTCTTCGGATCCGTGGCTCGGCATACCTGTGATCTGGAGCGACATTTCAGAGGCAAGGATGATTGTCGAATGTGCGATTCCGGGATACCGCATAGAGCCGAGCCAGGGAACGCATTTCTTCCAGAACATCACGTCGCTCGGTGTCGGTTATCTCACCGTGGACACTGTCACCGGAGATGGATTTGTGGATGAAACGGCATTCGCCGCCATGGAGTGCGTCCACAACGGCGAATTCGTCAAGATGTACAAGGCTCCGGAGGGAATGACCGGCTATATCGACCGGTCGTCCAACGAAGCAGTCGTCGGCTGTTAGACCAGTCTGATTATGGTTCCGTCCATCGGCGGCACCTTCACTTCGATGACCTTTCCGGGGTGCATGTCTTCTGTGACAGGTATGCCCATCCACTCGAAGGCATGTGCCGGAATCGTTATCTTCATGTCGGCTTCACTGCCGGAGAAGTTCGATGCAATCAGCAGCGTATGTTCCTCAAAATCACGAAGGAATACGAAATGTCTGTCTTTGTCGAAGCCGTCCGAACCGGCATTGCAGTAGCACAGATCGTATGTCGTACCCTTTCTGATGGCTTCGTCATGCGCAGCAAGCCTCATGGCCTCTGCAAAGCGGACGAACACCTCGGCCTCGTCCTTCTTCATGCCGGCCTTCACGAGTTTCGCGACATCAAGTGTCCTGTACTCCCCTGCTGCAATCACCTTTCTGAGGCGGCGGACCGAGCCGATGCTCCACCAGTCGAAGATGGTCGTGCGTCCGTCCTTGCCGCTGAAGCCTTCCTCGTCCATGCCTTTTTCGCCCACTTCCTCTCCGAAATATATCATGAAAGGGGCTGTATTCATATATAATGACGTGTACAGAGGCGCAAACGTCCTGTGGGCATCCTCCCCGAAGTATTCTGAACCGAAACGTTGCTCGTCGTGATTCTCAAGGAAGTTCAGCATATATGGTTGAAGGTCACCGAGCGACTGCCAGCACCTTGTGATGCCGGAAGCGGACTGCCAAAGCTCCACAGGCATACCGTCTTCCCGTACGTTCTTTCCGACGATTGTGCGCAGGGTGTCATATAGGCCGGACTTGTCGTAGAGGTAGTCGAAGCCGACTTCGCGCACATATTGGCCATAGAGCTCTTTCTTGTACACTTCGGCAATGAATATCACGTCCGGATACTTCGCCTTTATGCCGGATATAAGCCATTTCATGAAGTTCTGAGGCACCAGCTCCACCATATCGCAGCGGAAGCCGTCCACTCCTTTCGATGCCCAGAAATCCACCACATCCATCATCTTATCCCATGTCGGCGTGTGTTCGTCTCCGTAATTCAGCTTTACGGTCTCGTACCAGTCGTTGATGCCGGGATTGGGGCTGTAGCAGTTGTTTCCTGTTGCCATTGCCGGGAATTCCTCGTATGGCTTCATGCCTTTCTGAACAGGAGTCGGGAGTGTCAGGCTCTTGCCGGGATAATAGAAGAAGTCGTTTTCAGGACTCCAGTGTACGTCTTTATCGTCTTCCGCTCCCAGAACAGGATGGCCGGGAACAGGATTCACCTTGCCGTAATCCCTTGACACATGGTTTGGGATATAGTCCATTATAAGCTTCAGTCCGGCATCGTGCGTCCTCTTTATCAAGTCCTCGAATTCGGCCATTCTATCTTCCGGATTGTCAGCAAGATATGGGTTTACGTCGTAATAGTCGCAGATTGCATATGGAGAACCGGCCTTGCCTTTCACGAACTGAGGGTGTGAGGGCATGCAGCCGCATTCGGATGATTGTGTCGAATGTCTGAGGATTCCTGTGTACCAGACGTGGCTGCATCCGAGCCATTTGAGGTAGTCGAGGGTGCCCTCGTCTATGTCTGAGAATTTTCCGGTGCCGTTCTCGGCGAGCGAGCCGTTCTTCTTTGGCCTTGATTTTTCGTTGCCCCATAGACGCGGGAGCATCTGATATATTATAGGTTTGTTCATTTATGTAGTGTTGGTTTCCTGTTATAAGGCGAAAGTTACTAAATTTCGCAATCTGAAACAAACGGTCGGACACTTTTCCGTGAATTTCTTTGTGTCTCTCTTTCTGCTCCGGAAATTTGCCTGATTTCCCGGAGCACTTCCAGTAATTTTCGACGTTTCTGAGATCGCTGCAACTATTGCCGCTATCCTTCAGCTGAACCAGTTTATGGGAAGTTTGACAGGTGGTGATTTGCTTGAATGTGATGCGAAAATGTAATTGATTGGTGGTTAGGATGTTGGAGAAGGTGCGTGCTGACTTTGGGGAGCACGCAGTTTCTATAAGGGACTGGGAATCAGATGGTTGGGTTTTACGAGGCGGTTTTGGAGGCGTGGGTATGATGATGAGGGGTGTAAAACGAACAGTGGCTTCCGGAGTATGGAAGCCACTAAAAATAGAATTATACTTTATAGTGAAAGTTTTTAGTTTTTCTTAAGGAAAACTAGACCATATTTTAAAGTATCTTCGTTTTTATATGAACGAATAAGTTTGGATGCAGCACCAGCAGTACCGAGACTGATAGTTCCTTCAGTCATAGTTGTTTTTAATGTAATTCCTCCGTTAGCGTTGTCAGTAGCAACCCATTCGACAGGTGTTTCCGATACGGCAAGTTTTCGGTTATTATAGGCTGATGAATATAAATAACCATCTGCAAACTTCACATAGAATGTGGCTGCCTTGTTATTAACAGCTTCAAGGATAATTTCTACAGGGCTAGTTTCAGACGTTTCTTCAGGATCAACTATCAAACTTCCGTTGGTAATAGAATATCTTATTGTTGATAAATCTGTACCAGTTCCTGTACAGACATGATATGGATAGTTTGCCCAATCGTAAGTTATCTCTTCGCCATTGCTTTTATATGAATAGTTAGAAAGGTAACCGGCCATATAATAAGTTCCTGCAACAAGGTCTTCTGTTTTATCAATTATTGTATACGTATCGTTTGAACCTGTATTACCTTCGCCTTCGCCTTCACCTTCTGTATTATCTTCAGATGAGGATGATGCTTCGGCAAGATTTGTGACGATTGTATTAATATATTTGCCTCCTGATGTGTATACATAGTAGCCTGTTACAGTTACGTTCTTATTTTTAAGGTCAGCAGCACCGAGTTCGCTTACCGGATAAACGAGACTTCCGATAGCTGTGCTTGCACCATCAACTGCAACATTGTAGTAATTTCCGCTTATATTCAATTTGCCTGTATACTGAATATACTTAATTTCAGTTGTAGAAACAAGATTATCCATAGCTGCGCCATCACATACTGTTACGGTTGGATAAGTCACTGCATTGTTGCTAGATACGACTTCATCGATAGTCGGATCAGAAATCTGTGGCATATTTGAATATACGGCCTTCTTTCCAGAAACATTAATCTGGTCTCCGACAGAAACTTTCGACGCAGATGTAGATCCATAAACGAGGATAATACCAGTTTCATCTTGAATAAGGAAGCTTGAAGTTGCCTTAGCAATTACAAGTCCCGCTGTAGAAACTTCGCTATCTAATTCTGCAGCGATTACCTCTGCAATTGAAGATACTGACGGTTCTACAGGCTCTGCTGGAGTTTCCTCTTCGCCTACTGTGTAGTAGTTGGTTTCTTCGTTGTAAACTACTGCCGGTGCGTTTGTGCCGAGCTTTGCTTCTGGGGACATCTTACCACCGTTGAGACCTGATTTGCCTGGCTCGAAGCCGAGGAAAGAACCGCCGTTGACTGTGATTGCGGCTTTGCCATTATTGTAGGCATTGTCTTCACAGTTGAGTGTCGCGCAGTATACATTATCGAATCCGGTGTTCAGCTGCAGGATGCTGAATGTACCGCCGTCTATCGTTGCGCTTCCGCTGTTCACGTATACGGCTGAAAGGTTGCCGACGTATGTTCCGTCCTTGATTGTAAGGCCTGCACCATTGCGGACGTCGATTGCGAAGCAGTCATCCTCGAGCGCTGCGACTGTTCCGGCGCCTTCAATAGTTACATTTCCTGCCTGAACTGAGATGAGAGACCATTGATTCTGGCTTTCGTTGTAGATGCCTTTGCTGTTGCTGATGGTGTGGCCGTCAAGATTGAGGGTGAAGTTCCTGTCTGCTACTGCAAATACAAGTGGCTCTTCGATTACGACATCTGACTTGAGGGTGTAAGATGTTACGGTCGGGTCTGCGAAGATCTCATTGAGTTCTGCCTCGTCGAGGTCTACGTCATTGATGTTTGCGAATTCCTGGTCGAGGGATACGTTGAGTGAGCCGTTGGCTGTGAAGAGTGAGCCGTAGAAGTTTGTACGGTAGTTAGGCTGGATGGCAACGTTGTTCATGGCTGACTTGCCTGTCCAGTTTACTATAACGTCTTCTGAATTTCTTGTGGCTACGAAAGTTGCTTCGAGGTCTGCTACTGTCGAAGTTGCTTCGCCGTCAATGAGTGCATAGAACATGAGGACATAACCGTCATATTCTGCTTCACCTACTGTGAATGTTTCATTGATAAGATCAGTTGATTCAAAAGTCTGATTCTCTGGTGTGATGCCGCAGCCGTTTACTGCATCATAGACAGTAGCAAGGCCCGGAACCTTTACAGTCGCAGACTTCAGAGTGAGGTCGCCAGCTGTAACGCCCTTGTCTTTTCCGAGGTCATCTGTTGCGAAGTTGATCTGTGCGAAAGGACGCACGAGGGTCACATCTTCAATCTCGAAATCGTAAGAAGCATCGATGTCGCCGGTGCTGCCTGCAAATGCGTCATTCTCGATGTTCGGTGTGTAGTCGATAGCGACTTTCTGAAGACCTTCATCTGTTGTCCATGTGTGCTTTGCATTCTCTCCCTGAGCCCAGAAGAACACGCGGTAAGTCTTGAAACGGACAAGCTTGAGAGAAAGCTCGGTAGACTTATTGTCTTCCGCATCTGTCTTGTCAAATTCCTTGATATCTGCAAGAAGGCGCTTGTCATAAGCACCTGTCTCCAGATTCTTCTCCCAGACTTCATAGTAGAAGCTGTTGATACCGCTGGCGTCACCAAAAGCCTTGGTGCCCATTGCGTCAGGGATTGTGACGTTGAAGGTCGCGGTCACGACATCGCCTGATTCGTTGCCTGCCGGAAGCTGCTCCTGCTGGCATGACGCTGCTGCGAAAAGGAGGGCAGCTGCGCTGATCAAACCAATAATTCTTTTCATGTTGTTTTGGTATTAATTGTTGATAATATATTTGTTTGTTTTCTTTATTGTCAGTCCACAACGGTCACATTATATGTTCCGCCGCTTAGTGAGCAAGAATATTCTCGTTTCCGGCATACTCCGCAAGATCCACCGTCAATTCTGTGCCGGCTGTGAAGAGGTTGCCGTAGATGTTGGTGCGGTGGTTGGCCTGGACCGGGATGTTGGTCAGGTTGTGCTCTACCATATGTGCGCCGCCCTGATTGACCATGAATCTGGCATTGATGTCGATCGTCTGTCTGCCGCGGCCTACAGGGATGATATAGTTCATGGCGAGATGGGTATATCCCTGGACGAGGTCTTCGGTCGTAGAGGCGAGTTCCGTCGCCGTGAAGGTATGAGTCCTCTTGTCGGCATCATCATGGGCCACTCCCCTGCCGCCGTCCACCATCCGGAATGTCGTGGCTACGGGGATTTCGATTTCGTATCCTTTATAGTCTATGGCACCGAGGAGGGCATTTTCTTCAAGCAGACGGCTCATGTCGGCACCGAAGTTGACCTGGGCGAAAGGCCTCTTGAGGGTGAAATCGGTGTTTCCGAAGGCGTGGTGGCCGATCTTTAGGATGTCGCAGCAGTAGAAGGCGTCGCGGATTTCCTTGTTGCCGGTCTCTTCGCCCTCGTTCTCGACGGCAGCGTAATCAATCCCGATGTTCTTCAGATCGGTGAATGAATATGCCTTGCAGGCGCTGTTCTGTGCCCAGAAGAGAATGCCGTAGCTGTCGCCGCGCACGAGCGTGAGATCTTCTATCACAGCCTTGCCATCTACGACTTCAGCCGAAACCGGTTCGTCTCCTGCCGGATAGAGTCTCGTCTGAAAGTCCGACGTCCACAATTCGTAATAGACCACATCAATTCCGGAGGCATCTCCAAAGGCCTTTGTATAGATGCCGGAAGGAATGCTGGCCGTGATGCTCACAGTCATTTCCTCTCCAGCGGCCATATCACCATCCAACTCACTCTGCTGGCAGGCAAGGGCCAGAAGGAAGGTGGCGGCAAGGGCCGGGATGTATCGCAGTGTCATTTTCATATTGTTTCTGTCTTTCATTGCTTGTTATTGATTCGACGTTGAACCTAAACTTGGCTCTGTTATTACGCTTCCGTTGTATTGGAAGGTTATGTTTGCATCACTGTCAGAATATTCACGACCTGGATCCACGACACCATAGCCTATGTCCTGAGCAAGCGTATACGTATCCTTGTAGTATTTATCGCCTGAAGTTGCATTCACGGTAACAGTGCTTTCAATGGCTCCGGAAAGATATGCGCTATGATAGCCTGTTCCTATACCGGCAGCATACTTACCACCTCTTGCAGTGATGTTGGAATTACCCTTGATCGAGATGCTGTTTTCCGCACCATACACCTGTTTACCATCTTCATCTTTTCCGCAATGAGTGTCATATCCCGAACCGATTCCGGCTCCATACTGGCCACCCGCTGCAGTTATCGTTGAATTTTCAATCTCAATCCTGATGTTGTGTTTAGTCGAGGTATTTGCATAACGGCTTCCACCGATTCCTGCCGACGCATTGCCGCCTTGAATACCTGTCAATGTGCTGGAAACAATCTTTATCTCTACACCCTGATGGTATTGCGCACCGATTGCTGCCGCCTTGCTTCCTCCTTCTGCCTTGGTGACGGTCGAACCATTGATATTGATGACAGAACCACCGATTGCAGGGGCTCCTTCCTTCTCTTCCTTGCCATATGGATTAGTAGAGATAAATGTCGCCGCAGGACATCCGCCACGCGCATAATCAATCGTAGAATTGCTTATCGTGACGGTCGAGCCGTTTCCGCCGATACCATATGCATGTGTTCCATATCCTTCGGCAGTCAATGTGAGGCCGCTGATGCTGATGTTTCCGGTGCTGCCGTATGCATTGCCGATACCGCTTCCGCCTGTGTTGTCATCGCTTGCATCCGCACCTTTGACCACAAGGACATCTGACGTGGCATCTGCATCTCCGACGAGTGACAGAGTTGCGCCAGACGGAACTTTGATTCCGTTTCCGCCTGTTGCGCCAGTAAGGGTGACATTGTCAACGATGGTGACTGTCGCTTCTGATCCGGATGCAAGCGCGATTGCATCACCTTCTGCGGCGGTAATCTTGAGATTGTCGAGCAGGAGGTTACCGGTTCCGCTCACATTGACGGTATTTGTGACGTCAAGATTCGTTATTGCAGTTGTGTACTCCGATGTCAGCTCGACAGGAGTCTTGGTGCCGACATACCTTGTTCCGTCCACCATAAGGACAGGTGAGCATGTGTCAAGGCAGGTCATGTCTATGATGTCAACTATGCTGCCTCCGTCTGACATCCTGCAGTCTGTGAACGTCAAGCTCTTGCCGTCAATGGAGCCCATGTAAGGATTGTCGAAGTCTATAGACATACCGTCGTTGAAAGTACATCCGCTGACTTCGGCTGCCTGATAGAAGCGGAGTTTACCATATGTGCCGTTGTCATCGAATCTCGTATTCTTTATGGTCACCTTTCCTGTCACTCCGAAGCTGTTCCATCCTATGATTTCACAATTATCAATGAGTACATCTGCATCACCGCTTATGTTTACTGCATATGCCCAGTCGGCTGTAATCTTACAGTTTTTAAGAGTTACCTGACCTGTGGCATATTCTTCCCCGTGGCCTTGATAAATACAGCATTCTCCAGTAAGTTCGCAGTTCTCAAGCGTACCTGAACCGATGAAACGGAAAGAGCCGTATTCATGAGAATCTTCGATTGTCTGGTCGAATTTCGCTCCCTTTATGGTGAAATTCTCAGCCTTGATGACTTCAGGGGTCTGAAGTTCGGTTCCGGCCGCACATTCAATGGTCACGCCTTTCGCAAGTTCTGCCGGTATTCTGTATGTACCTTCGCTAAGGGAAACGATTGCGTTCTCTATCGAAAGAAGCTCAGCAAGCGAATGATTTACCGTCACCTTAACGTTGTCTGTCGTGTTGTCATCGGCAATCGTACCGTTATTGACATTTCTTCCGACAATTTCTCCTGCGTTGGCGGCTGAATCATCGACGTAAGGATGATCGAGTTCCCTGTTGACTATGACGGTCACATTCTTGAGACTGTTTCCGCCAACATATGAATTGGTGCCGTTGATCGCTCCGACAAGTCCTCCTGCGTCACGATACGCTGTCACGATCACGTCTTCCACTGAACAGTCCTCTACCCTGAGGTCTCCGGAACCGGCATCGAATGATACGTAACCTGCGACAGAACCGGCCTTGTCGCCGTTGTCGTATCTGTCATCGATGAGTTCCGGCAGTGCGGTTACGGCTGAAGTCTTCACATGGACGTTCCTGATATGGCCGAGGCCCTGTGTAAAGCCTACGACAGCTCCGGCATAGTGGTTCGAGATGATGGTTGCGCCCGAAACCGTGAAGTTCTCGAATCTTCCTGAGGTCGAGTTACCGAAGAGGCCAGCAAATGCATCGGATTCTACAGTGAAGTTTGATACGGTCGTGGTTTCCTCAAGACCTTTGAATGTGCCGCAGAACGGTGCTCCTTTCTGACCTATCGGTGTCCAGGCGGCATTCTTGAGGTCGATGTCGTTTTCAAGGATTATGGTCTGGCCGGAGAAGGTGTTGCCTTTGGTGTTGACCTGTTCAGCGAGCCAGTAGAGGCCTGCGACATCAAGGATCATGTATGGGGCTGAACCTTCTGCGAGGAGATCGAGCTGGACGCCGTCTGCAACGGTCTGCCTTATTGACAGATTCTCTGCATCATATGTGTTGCCTGCATCAGTAATCTCCGTGTAGTTCTTTTCTGCTTTGCGGCCTGTCACTGCATTGGCGTTGACTGCCTTGGCTTCTGGGAGCAGGGACTGGTCTACAGTAATACTGAGGCCATCCACGTGGCACTTTGTCGGGGTCTTGTGAGCAAAGCCGACGATTCCGGCCATGTCGCGCGTGCCTTTAATAGTTCCGTTGACTGCCTGACAGCCGGTGATTTCGTTTTCTATCGACGAGTTGCCCGGGCCCTGCTGGTAGCCGAGGATTCCGCCGATTTTGTCGCCGTTGTCGTAGACGCCGGTGTACTGGTCAGGAGTTCCGGTGAGGCTGTAGTTCTCGACGGTACAGTTTGCGATACGGCCTGCGAGGTAGCCGGCGATGCCGCCGACATAGTGGTTCGAGCTGATCGTGCAGTCATAGACGTGGACATTCTCGATGATTGCGCCGTATGTAGCTGTGCCGACTGCTGCGCCTGAGCCGGAGAACATGTATGATCCACCGTCTCTGTCTGTATTGGTGATGCTGACCTTATTGAGGTTCAGGTTTCTGATTGTTCCTCCCTGCACGAGGCCGAAGAGACCGGCGCCCTTGTCCTGCACGTCAACGGTCATGTCGGAAATCGTGTAGCATTCTGTGCTGCCTGACTTCACGGCTGTTTCCTTTGCGCCGTCGAATGTGCCGCGGAATGCATACGGGCTTTTTACGTCGCCTTCTGCAGCACCGATTGGAGTCCAGTTCGAACCTGCGAGGCTGATGTCTGCAGCGAGCCTGATGGTCTGTCCATTGAAGTCGTTAGCTCCGCTGTTCACCTGTTCTGCCACCCATGCGAGCTGCTCGACCGTCTCGATGATGTAGACGTTCTCTTCAGGAGTCACTTCCTCGGCTGAGCCGTCCCAGAGGTCGATGTTGATGTCGGAATCCGACCATGGTGCGAGGTCGACGGTCAGATCGCCTTCGCCGGTGAAGAGGTTTCCGACGATGTTGGTGCGGTAATTGCCTTTGAGAGGGACATTTTCGAGGGTATGCACAATCTCGTTCTCACCGGCCTTGAATGTCGCCTTTACGGTCACGGTGGTGCTGAGGCCGGCAGCAGCGCTTGAGGTCGGCATTATGTAGTCCATGGATACATGGATGTACTCTTCCGGGGTTGTCGTTGCGTCGGCGTCTGTGCTGCTAAGGACGAGGTAATTGCCGTCCACGCTGCCGTAGAGGGTCTGGGATGCGAAGGTTCTGCCGTCGGAGTTTTCGCTGTCCGACGCATCGGATGTTATGGCGTTGAAGGTGTCGGCAATGGTGCCGGTGACGGCGATTGTCGCGCCGTTATACGGATAGTATTCCTTTACGTCTGCGTTCCAGTAGGTTTCGATTGCCGGATCATTTTCGGCTGTGGTGGTCGGATCGTCGGCGACCATTTCATTCTTCTTCGCTCCGAAATTGAGCTGGGCGAACGGGCGGACGAGTGTGACTTCTGCAGACTCCCCTCCCTTTACCTTTATGCTGCCGTAGAAGGCTTCGCGGTTCTCATTTCCAGTAGAGCCGTAGTTCAATGAAATGTCGGAAAGGGTCGTCCAAGTGTATGGAGAGTCATTTTCCATCGCCCAGAATACGAAGCCGTACTCCTTGCCTTTGAGGAGTTCTACGGTGATGGTGGCCTTGTTGTCCTTCACCTCGACTTTGTTTGTCATGTCGTCTGTCGGGTAGGTTACGTCGGTGGCTGCCGGGTACAGACGGGTGCTGAAATCCGTGTCATAGATTTCGTAATATACGTTCATGGCCGATGTCTCACCGTCAGCCTTCGACAGCGGCGTTCCATCCAGCTCCAACGTTATGCTGACAGTCCCGGCATCCTCCGGTGCCGCAACGGGCTCAAGACGCTCCTGCTGGCAGGACCATCCGAAAGACAGCAATGAAGCTGTAATTACAAGATTAACAAATCTTTTCATTCCTTCTACATTTATTTATTGGCAGCTCCGGGCACGGTCAGATGCCGGGAGCTATGGGGTTATTCTGTTATCTTTACACCGTCAATGGTAAGATTGATATTCGTCATATCGCTCTTGTTGTTCCAAAGTGTACTGCCGGAATTCAAGCCTTTAGGAAAACCTGTTGCAGTGCAATTAGTGATGATTACATTGAAAATCTCTCCATTGGAATTGATATCAATGGCAGTTACTGGCTTTCCATCCCACGTCTGGCCTTGTTTAGATGCAAAGAATTTACAATCCGTGATTTTCACTGTGTATTCGCCGGTATTGCCATCGTCATATATCTGAAGTGCTTTGCCTTCTGATGCGTTGAAAGTACATCTTTCAAAAACGCAGTCAGACGCATATGTGTAAAGATATCCGTTAAGCGGGTCGATGGTACAGTCGTAGAAATAGTGCGGTGCATTGCTATGAGCATAGAACTGACCGACAATTTTGCAGTTGATGAATGTGACAGATGCTGCATGGCCAAAGCCACCATTGTAGCCTACATTCGATGTCACATATGTGAGATTCTTGAGCACCAGATGCAGGTTATGAGCATAGTTGCCTGGCATGTTGTCATTATTATAAGTATTCTTTGTACCGTTCAATACCGTATTTTCTCCATTTCCAGTAATTGTAACGGTTGCCTCCGGCTGATTGGAGGTCTGGTTTAACTGTGACGGAATGTCGATTTCCACATCATCTGTCAAGGTTATGGCAATATCGCTGCCGGCAGTGATAGATGTGAGGACTTCAGTGATTGCCTCTGTAACGGCCTCTTCGTCGGTTCCTGTAATTGAAATACCGCGGTTTATATTGGCTTCTCCGGTGTTGTTTTCAATTACACAGTTGTCTGCTCCTGAAATGCGGCCGACGTAGTCTCCGAGGGTGGTCGGAGTGTCACCGTTTTCTTCGGTCTTCTTGTAGTCGATGTCGAGGTTCTGCTTTATGGTGACGTTGGTTATGGAGTTGCCGGTTACGGTTGCTTCATGGGCATAACCGAGGATACCTCCGAGGTCGCGGTAGCCACGGATTTCAACGTTTTCTGCGACATTGTCCGTATATGTGCCTTTATAACCGAAACCGACAATAGATCCGGCTTTGTCGCCTAAGTCATGATGCATGCCGTCGTCCTTTGTGATGACAGATACTTCAATCTTGCCGTTGAGAGCCTTGCAGCCGGTGACAAGGATGTTCCCACCTCCCTGCTCTATCCAGCCTGCTATTGCTCCTGCATAGTGGTCTGAGGTGATTTCAAAGCCGTCGATGGTCAGGTCCCTGACAGTACCCTTGACCATGTGGCCGAAAAGTCCTCCTGCGTCCGGATGGTCGACCTTCATGTTTCTGATCGTCTTGCCATCACCGTCGAATGTACCCTGGAAATTATGTGTATAGGAATTTTCACCAGAATCGCCTATCGGCGTCCAGAGGGCGCCCGCGAGGTCGATGTCGGCTCCGAGGCGGACTATCTTGCCGGCGAAGGTGTCTGCACCGGTGTTTACCTGCTGGGCTACCCATGCGAGCTGCTCGGCGGTCGTGACTACGTAAACGTTGTCTTCCGCAGGGGTGATTACCTGTGTCTCGCCGTTCCAGAGTTCCTTGTTATAGTCTTCCCAACCTACCATCTTGCTCACGCTGAGCTGGCCTGAGCCGGTGAAGATGCGGCCGAGGATGTTGGTGCGGTGGTTGGCCTGCACGGGGACGGTTGCAAGCGGATATGTGAATGATGTCTCTGCCGTTCCATCCTCAAGGCACTTGAATGTCGCCGTCATGTCGATGGTGGTACCGTCTGTCGGAGTGAGGATGTATGATGCGGTCATATAGACATAATCTGTCGTTGTCTCGTCTTCATTCTTTATGCTGAGATAGCCTTGGCCTTCCATGTCTCCCGGATTGAGGACGAGAGAGTTATACGTCAGAGTCAAATCTTCCGCAGTGTCAGAGACCGGAGCACCAGTCTTGACAGAAAATGCCGAAGCGACGTTCTCGAATACAAGTTCTGCACCGGAATATGGGTGGTATGTGACCTCGTCTCCGATTACGGTTCTGATGCATGGCGCATCATTGTAAAGCTCGATTTCATCCTTGGCCGCACCGAAGTTGATGAGGGCGAAAGGGCGCTGAAGGGTTACGCTCAGATCTGATGTGTTCTGACCGAGAACCTCTATGGAGCCGAAGAAGGCGTCACGCTTGCCGGATTTGTCATAATTCATGCTTATGTTGTCCAGAGTGCTCCAGGTGTATGGCGCATCAGTACCTGACATTGCCCAGAAAAGTATCTTGTATGATCTGTTCTTCAAGGTCTGGAACTGGAGGGTCGCCTTGCCGTCGGTCAAAGTGAGGCGGTTCTCGTCAGGGTCTGTGGCCATCGCACTTGCGTTTGCTTCTGCAGGGAAAGTGCGGTCGGAATCTGCTTTCGGGAAAATCCTTTCCTCACTCTTATTGTCGTACACTTCATACCACACCGTGGTCACAGCAGAACCGTCGTGGTCGCTCTTTGTCTGGAGTGCGTCAGCAAGTTCGATGCTGATCTCAATGGTTCCTTCGTTCTGAGACACGACAGGTTCAAGCTGCTCCTGCTGGCAGGACCATCCGAAAGACAGCAATGAAGCTGTAATTACAAGATTAACAAATCTTTTCATTCCTTCTACATTTATTTATTGGCAGCTCCGGGCACGGTCAGGTGCCGGGAGCTATGGGGTTATTCGATGTTGGAATATACCTTGACACCATCTATGTTCACAGTAACTGCATTGTTACCGGCTTTGTGATTCCACTGATTAGATTTGCTGACTGAACCTGTTCCAAAGCCTGTCACAGAACATTCATTGATGTTTACGACATAAGTACCTGTACCATTTTTTGAGTCAATATCAATTGCCGTAACCTCTTTTCCATCCCATGTCATGCCGGTCTTTTGGGCTGTGAATTTACATTTATTGAATGTTATTACCTGATTGTTGCTGCTTCCATCCTGACATATCAGTACGCTTTTTCCTTCGGGAGCGATGAATTCACATTCCTCAAAAGTTATGGTAGTACCTGAGTATGTCCAGATGTTGTAGTTTGCTGTTTCATTCGTGAAAGTACACTTTCTAAACACGATATCAGTTCCGTAATGGAAATAGCAGCCATTGATGTTCACATCAATAAGTTCAGTTCCTGATGATGCAGTGAAGCCTTTATACTGCTGTGTATCCTTCCAATCCATTGTAATACCTTCAAATGTTACATTTTTCGCTCCGGCCGGTACAGAAGAAGTCAGATCAAGTACTGTTTTTTCTGTACCTGATATTGTTACTCCTTCTCCAAGATGTGCGGGAAGAGTATACGTTCCGTCAGGCATGGTAACAAGAGCGTCTTCAGTTGCTACTGCTGCATTTATCGCTGTCTGGACAGCTGCGACAGAAGCGGCATCATCAGATGAAGGGGCGGCGATGATTATGCTGCCGTCAATGGTAAGTTTTCCTGTGTTGCCAGGGACAAAACGGCCGTATAGATTGCTGTGGGCAGGAGCTGTAAGACTGAGCTGTGACAATTTGTTGTTGCTTTCGGTTATCTTTGAAATGGTCATCTCTCCGACATTCGCAGTTCCTACGACGACGCCTACACGCCAACCACCATCATCTGTAGATGTGAGAGTGCAGCCAGAAACCTCACAATCTGTTACAGTCGTATAAGTCCAGGCATTAGCACCGGCGTGGCCGATGATGCCGCCCACAGAACCGGCACAGGTAATAGTACAACCTTTGACAGAACAATCCTTTACAGTTATATATGTCTTTACTGGGCCATCATTCTGGTTGTCGTAACCTGATGTCCAGCCGATAAGTCCGCCTACACGTTCAGGACCGGAAATCGTCGAGTTGTTGATATGGCAGTTATTCAAGGTGATCTCGTTCATGCTGTCTACAGACTCAATGAATCCGCCCGCACCTGTAGTATTCGTGCTTACTATATTGGAAGCATCAATAGTCAAGTCATTGATTACTATTCCGGAATTTCCTGCAAATCCACCTGCGAACAATGGTGCATCAATACCAGATATCACAGCACCGTTTCCGTTGATTGTAATTACGCCTGCACCGTGATATCCGTCAACCTTGACAGGAGTCCAGTCGACTGAACTCATATCGATGTTGCCTTTGAGTTCAATGACGTTATCACCGGCCCCGGCTCCTGTCGTCTCTGACAGTGCCGTCGAGAGCCCGGCGGCAGAAGAGACTTCATATGTGCCGTCTTCTGTAATGCCGACGCCTGATCCGATTATTTTTACTCCGTCAATGATTACTGTACCGATATATAAGCCTGAACCTACACGTGCACCTCCGACCAGTGTTCCGTCACCGTATGGAGATACGTATGTGGTTCTGCCTGTCTCGTTGAAGGTGTTTCCGCTTACCGTGCAGTTCTGAATTGTAAGATTGAATTCCTGAACTCTGGCGATGATGCTGCCGACAAGCTGGCTGTTACCACGTTTTCCTGTGTCGGAAGAGTTTATGGCATTGATTGTACAATCTTTTACAGAACAATCCTTAACAATCGAGTTCTTAGTCTGGATGAGACCGACAAGTCCTCCTACATTACCGCCATCTTCAGAATTCCTTGTAGAAATCGTGGATTTTGAAACGTGGCAATTGGTTATCGTCAGACTTGTAGAAACACCGTCATGCGCCAGAATTCCGGCGACCTTATTGTTACCTTCAATTGTACAGTTGACGACCTTGATATTGTCAAGTACATTTGCGCCGTATGCTGTTCCGACAACTGCAGCACCATAATAGTCTCCAGCTGATGTGCCAGGATAAGTAATGACTGCATTTTCTACAGTAAGGTTCTTGATTGTAACAGTCCCGGCAATAGCTCCGAAAAGGGCCGCCTGATGATTCTGTCCGCCTTTGGAAATATGATGCTTTTCCGACACCTTGAAGTTCTTGATAGTCTTGCCATTACCATCAAAAGTTCCTTTAAAGTATTGTCCTGTATATCCGATCGGTTCCCATTCCTGGCCGGCGAGGTCGATGTCGGCTCCAAGTCTTACGGTCTTGCCTTCGAAGGTCTCAGCCGGGAGATTGGTGCCGCTCTTTACGGATGCGGTCGATGCGGATGCTTCCACGTTGCCGTTCACCATGTCACGGAACCATGCGAGCTGTTCAGCGGTTGTGATTATGTAGGTGTTCGGGTCGCTGGTTTCAGGCACGACAGGATCAGTAGTGGTGCCGTCCCAGACTTCGGTGTTGTGCTCGGTCGATGAGATCGGGGCGAGGGTGAAGGTGAAGTCGGCTTCGCCTGTAAAGATGTTGCCAGAGATGTTGGTTCTGTATTTGCTCTCTACCGGGACATCACGGAGGTTGTAGGTCGCCTCAGCCGGGATGCCTTTGTAGGTGTAGCGGAATGTGGCATCGATGTCTACCGTATTCTTGCCGCTGAGGGCAGGGATGATGTAATCCATTGTCAGCCACTGGTTCGATGCATCTTCGGCTGTTTCCATGATGCTGTTGGCCTTAAAGGTCACATCGGCGGTTTCACCGGCCTTTCCCGTAATCGGATTGAAGGTGTCGGAAACGCCTTTTACCGTAATTTCGGTCGTGCCAACAATGAAATCTTCAAGATCCGTTATCGCCGCATGGTCTGTCGTAATGAAATTGATCTGTGCTACAGGGCGCTGAAGCTCGATCTGCTGGGTGAGTTCCGCTGTCGTGACCTTCTTGAAGGCATAGAAGAAGTCCTTCTTGTCGTCGTTGCCGTTCATATCAGCAGAAGCAGCATCGGTTACGGAAGCATAGTTCAACTTGATACCGTTACGGAAAGTCGTTCCTTCTGCCGGCTTGACCTGACTGTCAGATGCAGATGCAACGAGCAGCATATAGTATGTGCGGTCCTTGAAAAGGGTCATCTGGATATTCCTCCACTTTTCTCCCGGATTGCCGACGATGGTTTTGGAAGTGTACAGAGTCTTGCAATCTGCGTCCGTGTACAGTTCGATAGCAAGGCAGTTGATTTCCTCGCCGTATCCTGGTCCTAATGCCTTGGACTGCATCGCTTCAGGAATGTTGACCGTGAAGCTGACCGTCACCTCCTCACCTGATGCTGATGCAGGGTCGTGCATCTCCTGCTGGCAGGAAAGGGCCAGAAGGGCAGCGAGGGCTGGTATTATGTATGTGTGTATCTTCTTCATTGTCAATCACTATTCAATAAATTTGAGTTTATATCCATAGAAATCAACCACAAACGATGTTCCGGTGTGGTCCGCTGATTTACTGAAAGTATTTCCACTGTCGAGAATCATATAGTATAATGATTCTGCTGCTTCTGTTGTAAATTCAGTATTAGAAGAAGATGGTGCATAAGTCTCGTCATCCCAGATCTTAAAGGCAGCTCTACCATCTTCTTCTGCATTGGTAACCTCTATCTTATTACCTGCAAATGCTTTAACTAAATTCGTATTCTGGACATCTTTTCCTGTATCGCTTTCCCTTCCATTGATTGCAAAAGCGTGGCTTCTAGGATTTTTTATTGTATTGCCTGAAAAATTCAGAACATAATCAGTGCAATACAGATATACGCCATAATCTGTGCTACTCTCTGTTATATTGTGGGAACTTTTATTTCCGTCAATGATATTACCTGAGATATTCAATTCTACATTACCGCCGCTATAATCAAGGCATTCAACAATATTATCGGTTATATTGACAGTTGTCTTATAAGTCGCAACGGACAGCACCTGTGCCTTGAAATTCTTCACTGTATATGAACCTGTGCGAGTGCCGTTATAAGAATCTTTTGAATGCGCCACTGCGCTTGGATACCAGACTTTCAGCTGCCCCGAAACAGAACCGTCTTTACCATCAAGCACAATGTCGAGGCCGTCAGCAACTTTTACTGTCAGGTCTTCGATATGTGCAATCGGCAAGTAATATGTTCCATTCTCTGTAATGCTGTAAGTATTGTCCGTTATGTCACCTGCACTGACAGTCACGATCTTGGACTTGTTGCCAGCCGGAATCGTATTATAAAGATTTTCGGCAGAGATGTTCGTGCGGACGTTAGGGGTCATGGTCTGGCCAGGGACTTCGAGGGTGGCTGTGGAACCGTTGCTGTCCATTGTGAATGTCGCTGATATGTCTGACCTGTAGTCTGACGGGAGGACGTATGCCATGACGAGGTGGGCGGATTTGTCAGTTTCATCATATGTACCGCTCGTAAAAGAACCAAAGGTGATGTCTTTCACCTCTGACACAGCGCCCGTAGCCGCATTGAAGACGGTTCCGGCATTGGTGACGGCAAGACTGACTGACTTTCCTGCCAAGTCTTCCGCTCCATCATTGATGTTCAACTGCGCAAACGGCCTTGTGAGGGTTATCGTGCCTTCGAGGCTGCCTGTGAGGGTGAAGCTGCTTGAGCCATAAAAAGCATCAAAGTAATCTGCATTAGGCTCGATATTTTCATAATATATCTTAATTTCCTTAAGATTCTTTATGTCGTATGCATCGCGAGAGGCAACAGAAGTATTCTGCGCCCAAAGCACCAGCTCATATCCGATGTTCTTCGGAAGGGCCAGCGACAGATTGAACTCTCCAGATTCTGACCTGGTTATTTCGCCTTCTTCAACCGGAGTCGCCGGATCTGCAGCATTCGGGCAATAGACTTCGTAGATCACTCTGTCTATATACCCTCCGTCGCCATACGCTTTCGTCTGAGGCAGAAGCACGTTGAAGCTTACCTCGACGGTCTCCCCTGCCACTGTAAGGCCTGTCATCTCCTTCTCCTGACATGCAGACGCAGTCAGAAGAAGAGCCGCTCCTATACCTATATTATATAATATACGTTTCATAAGACTTAAAGTTCTATGTTGTGGTCTCCGGCGAATCCAGTGTCGATCTTGATTCCTCCCCCGGCTTCCTTGGTCATGAATTCTCCCTTGATGATGGTCTTGTGGCCACGCTTGAGCGGCACTTCGATGTCTCCGGACGAGCCGAGGTCGTTGCCGTCCCTGTCGTAGAACGAGAGATTGAGTCCGATCGTCGTACCCTTTGCCGGAATCATGATGTAGTCGAAGCCGATGGCTGCCTCCTTTTCGCTGAGCTGCACGACCGGTGCCGTGAACGTATATCCCTTCTTCGAGTCGCGGATGACATCCTCCACGAGGTCGTATGTGTTCGGAATATAGCTGGTGTACGATATCTTCGCGCAGTAGTCTTCGAGATTTACGGAAGCATCGGCATCGGCCTTGGCCGCCATCATCTTGGAGATGAACTTGTCCACGTCCGTGGTCATGAGCTGGAATGCGGCTACAGGGCGTTCAAGCTCGAATTCGGCTTTGACCGGGGCCACTTCGGAGCCGTAGCGTGTCACCTTAAGGGTGTCGCAACCGACAAAGGCGTCCTTGAGGGTCACGTTGCCCTGCCATTCACCGTTTACCGTGATTCCGCTGAGGTCTGATGCGTTGTAATAGAGATCCAGGGTGCTGTCGTGCTCAACGTAGTCCACCCATGCGAGGAGTCTGTATATACCTTCTTCGAGATAGACTTTTTCTATGTGTTCGAGATTTCCGACAAAGTCCTTGGTGAGGACGAACGTGCGGAGCGGCTTGTCGGCGAAGCCTCCTGTATTGAGCTGTCTGTACGCGCTGACGACGTATCTTACGTCGTGGGCTGCGTCAGTAGGTGCTGATGCAGCGGCTTTGGATTCTTCCTGTACCCATTCAGGCATGTCCATCGACATAGAGAACGAGAATTCGAGTTCGAGCGGTGCAGGTGTGGTCTCATCCGGGAATTCGTGGACACAGGATGTGAAGAGCGTTGCCGCGAGGGCTGCGCAGATGATGGCAGTTCCTTTCAATATGAATCTTGTCCTCATTTTCTGCCCTCCTTCTTCTTTAAGTCAAAACTGTATGATACCGAAACGGATGCGTTGTCTATTCCGAAGAAGACCTTGCGGACTCCCTGCGAGTAGTACGGACCGTTCGGTTCGTTGTAGAACTTGTCGTAGACCGTATCGTAGACTCCTGCTCCGAGGGCGAATTCAAGCTTCCAGCGCGGGTTGCTTCTGAATGCGAGCTTGTAGCCGATTCCGAGGCCACCGCCCCATGCAGGACGTGAACCTGCGGCATCCTGGATACGCCAGTCGCCATATGCGAGGTTATACCAGCCGATTCCCATGTGCGCTCCGACGAAGAGACCGTCGACTGACGGGATGTGGTATCTTACTTCAGGCTGGACGGTTGCGACGCGGAACTTGAGGGTCTTCTTGAAGTAGTTGACTCCTGAATAATATACAGGGATGTTGACTGACCAGTCGTCTGCGAAATCTATTTCGACCGCTGCGTTGGCTGCCGCGAGTCCCCAGCCTATTGCGTTTGTCTTGATGGTGAACTGTCTTGCGTCCGGACGTGCTGACGGTCTAGCGGTCTTCTCCACCGCAGCATCTCCCTTCTGAACCTTTGTGTCCACCACGGCGACGCGCTTTCCGTCCACCCTTCTGACGGTCATGTACGGAGCCGTAATCTCCGTTTCCTTGACAACGATTTCAGTTTCAGGAATTTCCAGCGGCAGATCCTCCACTATTATCTCTTCAGAAAGGACAGGCATCGCATAGACCACAGAAACCCGGAACGCACGGAGGTCCGGGAAGATGTTGTGGTACATATACCAATATGGGCGACCGTAGTCCACCTTAAGGAGACGGTCTATCCTGTCTTTTCCGCCTGAACGGATGATTTCGAGGACATCCTCCTTTCGTCTTACGTCAGGATCGTTCTCGACGGCTTCGGCGAGGGTCTCCCAGTCCTCCGAGACGGACGATACGACGATGAGTTCCTCAGGAACGTCAAGATTGTGGCGCAGGTATCTCGTGATGTTCTTCTGACGGAGCTCGGAAATCATCTCGTTGAAGCGCGGGTCACCTTCCGGGGATGCTGTTCCTATGCATTCCACTCGGAGCACGACAAAGTCGGAGACCTTCTGGATCTCACGCACCTTGTCGAAATAGACTTCCGCTCTTTTCTGGTTATCCCTGTACGCCGGTTCGAAGGCAGCCTTCTCCTTACGGAAATATATGACCAGTTCTTCTTTAAAGTCCTGAGCCATAGCGGAAAGACTGACTGCAAACAGGAATAGAAAGACTGTAAATCGTTTCATATTTCAGTGTTGTCAATTCTTGGAATGGATTTTTCGCCCAAATATACATATATAATTTTATTTTTCGATATTCGGGGGGGGGGTATTTTTTCCAAAAAAAAATCAACAACTGCTTCCGCAGGTGCCCTTGAGGGTATTTTCCTGCGGAATCTGTTATCGGCGGGAGTTGTTCGCCATAGCGTCAAGAGCTGCTACTGCCGTGACGTTCAGAATGTCCTGCACGGAGCTTTCGAAGTCGATGAAGTGGATAGGCTTGTTCAGTCCCATCTGGATCGGGCCGATTACCTCCACGTCGGAACTGAGGGACTGAAGAAGCTTGTAGGAGCTGTTGGCTGAGTTCAGACACGGGAATATGAGCGTATTCACTTCCCTGCCCTTGAGACGTGAAAACGGATACTTCGTATCGCGAAGTTCGCTGTTCACGGCAATGTTCACCTGCATCTCTCCGTCGATGAGCCAGTCCGGATATTCATTCTGGAGCCTTTCAACGGCCTCATGCACATGACCGGCGCTTCCTCCCTGGTCGCTGCCGAAATTCGAGTATGACACCATCGCCATGACCGGCTCGTGATTGAAGAATCGGACTGTCTTTTCGCTGAGTCTTGCTATGTCCACGAGGGTATCGGTATCCAGGCGTCTGTTGATGAGCGTGTCGGCGATGAAGAGCGTGCCTTTCTTGGAATTCAGGATATGCATAGTGCCGAAATGGCCGAATCCCTCCTGCAGTCCGATGACCTCCTTCGCCACCTTGATCGTATTGGAGTATTTTGTATAAAGTCCTGTTATGCAGGCATCTGCCTCGCCAGTCTCAACCATCATCATGCCGAAGTAGTTGCGCTCGAACATCTTGTCGTGCGCCTCGTCAAGCGTATAGCCTTCGCGCTGGCGTTTTTCCGCGAGGATGTGCGAGTAGCGTGTGCGGCGCTCCATCTCCCTGTCGTGCCTGAGGTTGACTACCTCCACCCCGTCGAGGCTCAGACCGAGCTCGGCCGCCAGTTTCGCGATTCTTTCGTCATTTCCAAGCAGAATAGGATGGCATATCCCCTCTTCCTTGGCGATGACTGCAGCCTTCAGCATGGACGGGTGGGTTCCCTCGGCAAAGACCACCCTCTGACGACGCGTGCGTGCTGCATCATGAAGCTGCTGCGTCAGCTTGGACTCCCTGCCCATGAATTCGAGAAGATGTTCCTTGTAGGCATCCCAGTCGGTGATTGTCTTGCGTGCCACACCGCTTTCGATTGCTGCTTTCGCCACAGCTGCGGAGACTTCCGTCAGAAGCCTCGGGTCTACCGGTTTAGGGATGAAGTATTCGCGTCCGAACTTGAGCTTGCTCACATGGTACACCTTGTTGACGATTTCCGGAACAGGCTGCTTTGCGAGATCTGCTATTGCTCTTACGGCCGCAAGCTTCATTTCCTCGTTTATGGCTGTGGCTGCGGTGTCAAGTGCACCTCTGAATATATAAGGGAAACCGATGACATTGTTGATCTGGTTCGGATAGTCGGAGCGTCCCGTGCTCATAAGGACGTCCGGACGGCTTTCCATGGCCTCTTCATATGTGATTTCAGGCACCGGATTCGCAAGGGCGAACACTATCGGATCCTTTGCCATTGAACGTACCATTTCCTTGCTGAGAACATTTCCCTTCGAGAGACCGAGGAATACGTCTGCACCATCTACGGCTTCAGCAAGCGTATGTATATCTGTCCTTTCGGTGGCAAATTCTATCTTCTCGGGTGTCAGATTCTTACGTTCTACGGAAATCACACCCTTGCTGTCAAGCATCACGATGTTTTCCTTCTTCACACCGAGGGCGATGTACAGGCGTGCACATGAGATTGCGGCAGCTCCGGCTCCATTCACCACCACCTTCACTTCCGCGATGTCCTTTCCATTGACCTCCAGCGCATTGAGAAGGCCGGCTCCTGAGATTATGGCTGTTCCGTGCTGGTCGTCGTGCATCACAGGGATGTCCAGTTCCTCCTTCAGACGTCGCTCTATCTCGAAGCATTCAGGAGCCTTGATGTCCTCAAGGTTGATTCCTCCGAACGTCGGCGCTATCGCCTTCACAGCTTCTACGAACTTTGCCGGATCCTTTTCGTCCACTTCGATGTCGAACACGTCGATACCTCCGTATATCTTGAACAGCAGGCCTTTGCCTTCCATTACCGGCTTTCCTGCCACAGCACCGATATCACCGAGGCCGAGAACTGCCGTACCGTTGGAAATCACGGCGACAAGATTGCCTTTGTCGGTGTATTTGTAGGCATCCTGAGGATTGTTCTGGATTTCGAGGCATGGTTCTGCGACTCCGGGAGAATATGCCAGCGAGAGGTCTGTCTGAGTGTAGTAAGGCTTTGTCGGGATGACCTCGATCTTTCCCGGACGCTTGCCTGCGTGATAATTCAGCGCATCTTCCTTTGTAATGTTTGCCATAGCCGTATATTTGTCAAGTCGTTTATGTTTTGATTTTCGCGAAAATCAGGCAAATTTATATTTTTTTTCGGGAATGATGTGTATTTTTTTTAGTTTCGACACCTTTCGGTCTCTAAATGACGTTCAAGACTGAGACTTAGATGAGGTGACGACGCTCTGAGTTTGCCTCGGGATTATTCCGGAAGTCCGGCGGTGTCTTCAATGCCGGATGCAGCGGTGAGGGACAAAAGTTCTTCGCGCAGAGCTTTCGGCGATACATTGTTCCTTATGACTGTGAAATATGAATGCCGGATCTCGCGTCTGATGACATCGTCAGGAAGGCCTGACAAGTGCAGGTCGTTCCAATGGCGCTTGTTGAAATGCCAAGCCGGAGTTATTGCAGGGAATTCGTCGCGCAACAGCACCGCTCTGTCCGGATTGCATTTTACGGCAATGGTATCGCCACGCGAAAAGCTGATTGTGGCAAACCATTTTCCGCTTATCCTGTATACGACGATATCCTCGTCAAACGGCTGACATTCTTCCACCATGGGAAGCGTCAGAATATAATCTCTGCAATCCATCAGATCCATATTACCTGTAAACTATAAAATATTGATTCTTAGCGACTTGCTTATAGTGCGTGCTCCCCTTTGTCGGCACGCACTTCTTGTAAATTACTGAGAGACAAGGGGTTGGGTTTTACGGTTATGACGGCGAGGTCGCTGTTGGTGCCGATACGGAACGGCGGGCCCCAGAGGGACAGGCCGCTGGATACGTATATATGGGAATTCTTCCATTTTCTGTAGCCGTGTCCCTGTTCGTACATTCTGTCTATCAACATGTTCAGAGGCCATACCTGGCCGTTGTGAGTATGTCCGCTCAGCTGGATGTCCACACCCAGCGAATCCGTCAAGGCAAGCTCATACGGCTGGTGGTCCAGAACTATCACCGGCTTCCCGGCATCAGCCTGCGACATAAGCTCTTCAAGAGGCATACGCCGGCGGTTCGAGCGGTCGTCACGACCTATGACCTGTATTCCGTTCGGAAGTGTCGTCAGGCTGTCACGCAGAAAGTGTATGCCTGTATTATTCCGTATATATTCCTCACAGGCATCCGCTCCGCTTATATATTCATGATTGCCGGGAACCATGTATATGCCCATCGGTGCCTCAAGCGTATTCAGGATTTCATCGAAAGGTTTGTCCATCAGAGGGCGCAGACTGTTGTCTATGAGGTCTCCCGATATGAATATGACGTCCGGTTTCTGAGCATTTATCAGTTCGACATATCTTTGCAGAGCCTTTGGGCCGGTACCGTATCCAAGATGCACGTCGCTGATTGCCACAGCCGTGAACTCTCCTCCTTCAAACTCCTTTTCAAGATCTATGACGATGTGCTCGACTTTTGGATTACGATAGTTCTCGTATCCGTAAAGCAGCAGACAGCATGTCAGCGGAAATGCATAAAAAAGGCTTGGGCCGAGAGCCGGGACAAACAGCCTGATGATGTCGAAAAGGGCAAGCAGAAGCACGGAATACAGAAGGAAAACCATCCAGACGGAGCCGGTCACGAACATTGCCTTCATGATTCCTTCAGGCATCCGGACTTCACGCATTCCTATGGCGGCGAACAGCGAGAAGGCCGCCACCCAGAAAAGCACGCTTACGGTCACTTTTGCCCAGACAGGCAGGCCGCTTATAGCCTGAAGGGTTCTCCAATAGAGGTATCCGTTGCCGGCAATATAAACCAGCGGTATGATCATCATCAGTAATTTCATCTTCCCTAAAGCTTGCGTAATTTGATTCCGGACAGGAATGTGCTGCCGACGATTGCATTGAAGGATATGTCAAGACTGCCGCCTTCCACATCCACGATGTAGCGCCTCCTGATGGCCTGGAAATAATCGTTTTCCATGCTCGGATTGAAGACTTCTTCAAGCATCCTGCCGTTTGCGGAAATCGTGAAGCAGTTGCCTGCGGCCGTCATGTCCGCATTTGCGTCACGACCGAGAAGGTATGCGCTCTGTTCGCTCGGACGGAAAACATCGGAGAACAGCAGCTCTACTTCGTATCTTCCGTCAGGCACGTCGAACCGGTAGCCTTCAATCTCCACCTGCATAGTCTGGTACAGCGGTTCGTCGTCAGTGTTCTTGACCTCAGTCGTAGTGTCGTGCTTGCGTCCGCCGACATATCCCCAGCTTCCCGGCCTGTATTCCTGATCCGGCAACCATGTGAGATGGCTCTCCGGCGAGGTGTAGAAGCAGTCGCTGCCCACATTGACGGCAAGCTCCACTCCCCCGATGTTCTCTTCATTCAGAACCGCAGGAACCGGCGTGAAATGCACGTGCATGGCATCTTCGACCTTAGTGCCGTTCCAGACTCCCTTTGCGTGCAGGAAGGTGTCCTCATTCTTGAAAGGCACGTCGAAGGTCACGTTGCAGTTCTCGACAGGTTTCGTTCCCAGTGACGTTCCGTCAGCGAAAAGTTCCACTTCAGCGAGGTTCGTGTATATCTTTACAGGAAGCATCGCGACGCCATCATCAACCACAGAAGAACGATGGTCCCAGTCGCGGCTGGCAATGTGAAGAACCGGAATGTCCTTTCTCCAGCTGGACTTGAAATAATAGTACACGTCCTTTGGAGTGCGGTCTGCATATACAAGGCCCTTGTTGTTTATGCGCGGCATGGATTCGTCGCGGTTTGCTGAAGAGAAATCTATGAAGTTCCACTCTGTGCCTCCGCATATGTACGGTGTATTCTCAATGACCTGCAGGTAATGCTCCAGATACATATGCTGATACTCCACGCTGAAATCAAAGACTTTCGGCCTGACCGAATGAATGCGTCTGTCCGAGCCGGCACCGTATTCGCTCACTATCATCGGATGGTCGGGATGATTCCTGTGCTGCTCTGACAGGAATTTGTCGAAGTCGGCAAATGTGCCGCCGTACCAGCCCTGATAGAGGTTCCATCCCACGACGTCCGTGACTTCGCTCAGCCCGCATTCATTATAGACATTGCTTCCGTGGAATGCCATGGTGCTTAGTCTGTTCGGATCCTCTTCCTTAAGAGCCGCTTCAAGACGTTCCGCAACGGCAACGACCATTTCGTTCGACACAGCCTCAGGAAGGCGGCGTTTAAGCAGCACCTCATTCATATACCCCCAGAGAATGACACTCGGATGATTGTAGTGCTGGCGGATCATTTCGCGAAGATTGCGTTCGGCGTTGTCGACGTATGCCTTGGACTCCGTCACCATATCCACAATCGGGATTTCCTCCCATGCCAGCATACCGAGACGGTCGCACATTTCAAGAAGAGCGTCGTCCTGAGGATAATGCGAGATGCGGATGAAATTGGTTCCCATCTCCTTCATCAGCATGAAGTCCCTGCGGTGCATCTCGTCTGAAAGCGCCGGTCCGAAAGGCTTCTGGTCCTGATGACGGCAGACGCCGTGAAGCTTGTACGGCTTTCCGTTCAGGAAGAATCCCTCGTCAGCGTCGAAACGATACCATCTGAATCCTGCATACTGCTCCGAAGAGTCCAGGACATCCTTCGTTCTGCGGTCCGAAAGCGTTGTGACCACCTTGTACAGATGCGGCGTTTCAGGCGTCCAGAGCATAGGCCGGAGCACAGGGGATGATTCCAGAGAAACGCTCAGGAGTTCGCCAGGCTTCAGTTTCAGACGTTTCGAGAAGCTTTGGGCCAATGTCCCGTCGGGAGCATATATGTCATGGCGAAGCATCATGTCGGCAGCTGTGTCCGCATCGTTCTTCACCTCCGTGCGCACAGCTATGACCGCTTCATCTTCATTTACGGTCGGTGTATCTATGAAGACCCCTTCCGAGCCCATGTCGGTAAGATTGATGTGCTGCTTCGATGTGGCAATAAGCCATACGTCGCGGTAAATTCCGCCGAAGAAAGTGAAATCCGCGGAAATCGGCACTATGTCCATGCTGGAGTTGTCCACCTTTACCGCAAGCGTGTTAGGGCCGTTGCAGACGATGAAAGGCGTTATGTCGAATGTGGCGGCCGTATATCCTCCCACATGATGCCCTGCCTCCTTGCCGTTGATGTACACAACCGCATCCTTGCTCGCTCCTTCCATATGCAAGAACACCTGCCTGTCATTCCAGGACGGAGATACAATAAAGTTCTTCCTGTACCAGCATTCGCCTTTGTAATAATCCTTCACAACATAGGCATCAGTGTTCCATGTGTGCGGAATGTTTACTCGTTCCCAGCCACTGTCGTCGAATCCCACGGCAACAGCCTCAGCACCAGCTGCTCCCTTATGAAACCGCCATCCGTCATTTATGGTTCTGCTGTCTCTCTGTGCCATCGCTGTCATGGCACACAATACAGCAGCCGTCAGCACGATAATCTTCTTCATGTCATCAGCATTTAGTGTTACAATCCTCAAAAATAGCTATTATTTTCCATTGTTCCGCTGCTGGCGAATCTGATTTTCATTGAAATGCCTTCAACCGCGCACTTTTGGCACAGAAATACCCGCCATTATCGATATCTGTGAACTTGATGGAATTCCGGCTCCTGCATGACTGAGCGTGTCTGAATCCTCCATCATGATGTACGCCTTGACTCGTGCTTCTTCCCCATTCCTCCGTAAATCTCCAGTTATGGGGTCAAGTTGGGTTTGTTAAAATTTCCGTTGTTCCGACAATTAGACGCCTGTACTGCGAAAAAGTACTATGCATCTCGCACATTTCTACAGAAAAACCGCTGATGGTGCTCGGAAAATTACTTCAATTTCTTTCCGTCGGAGAATGCATTACCGACTCTTTCACCTAAAACGACATAACCATGATGAACAGGCTCATATGTAATGAGCTGCATCTTCTCAACATCAGGTTGACCGTCTTCAGCGAGATAGTTCTCATCGACAAGGATATTTACGATCTCTGCGACAATATTATAGCCCTCTGCTGCCTCATCAATCTTTCTCAAGATACGGCACTCCAAGGTCATAGGAAAATCAGTGAATACAGGAGCGTTGACATTCTCTGCCTTAACAGCAGTCCAGCCGGTCTTCTGTATCTTCTGAGAATCTTTCTTCGCACTGACGATACCTACAAAGTCGGAAGCCACCAGCGTCTCCTTTGTTGCAAATGCCACAGTAAAGTCAGCGCATCTCGCAAGATTCTCGGTCGTCGCATGAGAACCCATGCAGATCATTATTTCCTTTGCATCCCACTGACCACCCCAGGCGGCGTTCATAGCATTAGGAGTACCATTTTCATTGTATGTGCCGATAATCAGCACCGGCTGTGGGAGCACCCACGGTTTTGGTCCAAAACTTTTCATATCCTAGTATCTGTTATCAATTGTTACTTTAATGACTCCGTCTTCTATATTTTCAAAGACCCTGTATGCCTTTTCGCTGCCCAGAATCCTGCAACTCAGGCTTTGGCTTATCTTGCAGCTCAAAACGGCCCTTCTCTATGCATGTGTACGCTTTCATCTTAATGGCAATCGTGATTTCCGTCTCTTGTCGGTACTGCTATCTTCATTATCAAATCACTTTACTACTTTCCACCTTAATCTCCAGATACCATTCTCATACGAGTGGCTGATTATCCTGAATGAACCTATCTCACTTGTATTCTTCACATGAGCCCCTATGCACGCACAGGCATCATAGTCCCCAATTCTCACTATCCTCAAAGTATCCGATGCATCCTCGGGCAACTTGCTCAGATCAACAATGTCCGATGCCTGGTCACGGGTCATGAACTCTATCGTGACGTCCAGATTCTGAGATATCACTTCATTGACCTTAGATTCAATCTCTGCCACCTGTTCAGGAGTCGGCTCAGCCTCAAGAATATAGTCGCACTTGGATTTCTTCTTCTCCACGTGTGCATTCCTGGAGCGAGGACATCCGAACATCTTCACCATAGTCGCATTCAGCAGATGTTCCGCAGTATGGGCGGGTTCGTATTCGGCCTTGTTATGTGCATTCAGTATCGGTTCTTCCATAAATATAAAGTTCAGATCATCAGCATTATCCTGCCTGAATTGAAGCAGAACATATCTGGGTTATGTGAAACGACATAGCATACCTGGTTCGAGCTGACCGGCCGTCCGTCCTTACGCTGATGCAGATGCTGGCTGTTGATCATGTCGGCGATCTGCTCTGATCGCATTCCCCGATTGGCGGTCGCAAGACAATACACTATGGCTTCTTCTATCTTCATTTGACAAAAATAGATATTATCTCTGGAAAAATCTAACGAAAGAGGGAAAATAATGATGGCGGCACTGGTGTTCAATGACTTATGAGGACTTTTGATGAAAGCCTCGCCGATGCAAAAGTGCAAGGATAGACCAATTTTCGCTGATTTTGGTACGTTTTGCCGATTCGTCCAAAGTCCGGTGCCAAAAAATGAGAAAACAGATTCTAAATTTGCAGAATCGCAGACACAACTCGCTCACTGCTGCTGAATCCCTTCCGGCAAGAGTCAGGATAAGTGCCGAAAAAGGTGCATACCGCCAAATCTGCCGAATAATATACTAAATTACTGATATATAGCTAAGAAAGAGAGCGATGTGACATTGCTCTCTTTCTTAATCCAAGCTATCTATGCAGCTCTATGTCAATCATTTGGTTAATTCCACTCCAGAATCTTCTTGAAGTCGTAAGACTCCGGGTCCTCGATGCCGAGGGCCTTGACTGCTTCGTAATCCTCAGGAGTTACGTAGTGAGCGATGTAGTTGTAGTAGTTCTGTGCTGTACCTGCGTTGATGTCCACTACGCGTGGCGGAATCTTGCCTGTTTCAGGATCCTGAAGGTCTGCAAGATAGAGAGGCGATACGTTGCCGTATGAATCTACGTAAACCATGCAGCCGGTCTTGCCCTCGCTGAAGAGCTGGTAAACGCCCATTGCGAGCTCTGTACAGTATGTAAGGTCATATGCGACAGGATCCTGGCAGCGTACGTCGTATCCGATCTCCACCGGACGGCTCTTCACCTTGAGGCCGATCTTCTTGAACTCCGCCTCGAGAAGGTCGTTGAAGAGGACGGCCTTTGATACCTTTCCAAGCTCCGGATGGCCGTGGTCGTCATATGTGAAATGAACGCCTGCAGCCTCCATCTCAGATGCCTTGAACTCGTGGAAAAGACCCTCGGCAGCTACGATTGTACCGTAGTTCACGCCCATCACCTTTCTCTTGAGGATGGCAGAAATCGAGAGCTTGACCACCTTGTCGAGTGAAATCTCAGTCTTGTTGAACATCTCAGGGATGATAGTCATCGGGCAGTGAGTAGCTTCACCAATACCTAAAGCAAGGCTTCCGCATGTACGTCCCATTGCGCTGATGACAAGCCAGTTGCCTGATGTGCGGGCATCCTCGTACACTGTACGTGCAAGGTGTGCACCCTCGTTCTTTGCAGAGTTGTATCCGAATGTCGGAGCGTTTGCAGGAAGAGGAAGGTCGTTGTCGATGGTCTTAGGGCAGTGGATGTTTGCGATAGGATATCCTTTTGCCGCGAGGAACTTTGAAATGCGGTTTGCAGTCGAAGCTGTGTCGTCGCCACCGATGGTGACAAGCAGCTTGATGTTATTGTCCTTGAAGAGGTCCAGGTTGAAGTTCTCCTCGAAGTCCTTGTCAGTCGGCTTGAAACGGCTCATCTCAAGATAAGAACCGCCCCTGTTGAAATAGCGGTCTGCCTTGAAGAAGTCGAGATCCTCAGTACGTGCGTTCTTGCTGAAAAGTCCTGAATAACCGCCGTGAAGGCCGATAACCCTGTAACCCTTTGAAAGGAAAGTCTTTGCGACACTCATAGAAACTGAGTTCATTCCCGGAGCCGGGCCGCCGCCGCAAAGGATGATAACTGCATCTTTCATCTTTTTTACTGTTTTAAAATTATTCTATTATAACCGTAGTCTATATTTAGCGGTGCAAATTTATGAATATTTTAAAAAATTCCGTAATTTTGTAAGATATTTTTCGTTATGGACAGAGAGCATGCATATGTAAGGATACAGGAGCTTCGTGAAATAATCACTGAAGCCAACAGACGGTACTATGTCGAAAGTGCGCCGACGATGAGCGACTACGATTTCGACATGGCCCTTAAGGAGCTGGAGGCACTTGAAAAGGAGTATCCTGAATTCGTGACACCTGATTCGCCGACACATAAGGTGGGAAGCGACCTCTCTGCCTCAAAAAGTTCAGGCAAGGAGTTCGAACAGTTTCCCCACCGTTATCCGATGCTTTCTCTCGGCAACACATACGATCTGGGCGAGGTGGAGGCATTTGCGGAAAGGGCTGCAAAAGGCATCGGGAATGCATTCACATACAGCTGCGAGCTGAAATTTGACGGCACCGCGATCTGTCTGACGTACCGGGACGGAAAGCTGTTCAGGGCATTGACGCGCGGAGACGGCACAGTAGGAGACGAGGTCACACGCAATGTAAAGAACATCAGCAACATACCGCAGCAGCTGAGTATCCCGGCGGGATTTGTACCGACTCAAGATCACCGGCATCCATGGCCGGAAGAGTTTGAGATAAGGGGCGAAATATATATGCCGTGGGCCGCTTTCGACAGGCTGAACGAAGAACGTGTCAAAGATGAGGAACAGCCTTTTGCAAATCCTCGCAACGCGGCATCAGGCTCTCTCAAACTGACGGACAGCAGAATGGTTGCCAAGCGAGGCCTCGAATGCACGCTTTACCATATGCTGGGTGAGAACCTTCCGTTCCAGACACACGACCAGGCGCTTGAGGCAGCCCGAAGCTGGGGGCTACCCGTTTCTGACAAAAGACGTATCTGCAGGAATACGGAAGAAATCGAAGAATTTATAAATTATTGGGATACAGAGCGCAAAACACTTCCGTTTGCAACAGATGGTATCGTTATCAAGGTCAACGAACTCCCATATCAGGCCGAACTCGGTTACACGGCGAAATTCCCACGCTGGGCAGTGGCATATAAATTCAAGGCCGAGCAGGCACTCACAAGACTCATATCGATAGACTATCAGGTCGGCAGGACTGGCGCAGTCACGCCTGTAGCGAACCTCGAACCCGTGCAGCTCAGCGGCACCGTCGTGAAGCGTGCATCCCTGCACAATGCCGACCAGATGCAGCTGCTGGACATACACGTGGGAGATTATGTGTATGTGGAGAAAGGTGGCGAGATCATCCCTAAGATTACGGGCGTGGAATTGAGCCAGAGGGCTTCTGACGTGATTCTGCCGCTTTTTCCTGATGTTTGTCCGGATTGCAGGACTCCTCTTGTGAAGGATGAGCAGGAGGCAAAGTCGTTCTGTCCGAATCAGACAGGATGTCCGACTCAGATCAAGGGGCGGCTCGTGCATTTCTTGAGCCGTAAGGCTATGAATGTGATTGCAGGAGATGCGACAGTAGAGCAGCTTTTCAACAAGGCTTTGGTCTGGAATGTCGCTGATTTCTATGAACTTACTAAAGATCACCTGCTGACTTTGGAAGGCTGGAAGAACCGCTTGGCAGAGCGGTTCCTGAAAAGTATAGAGGACTCGAAGAAGGTGACGTTCGACCATGTGCTTTATGCGCTTGGCATCAGATATGTCGGTGAGGCGACAGCCAGATCCGTGGCAAGACATTTCGGAAACGTGGACGCGATAGCGGCCGCAACCGTGGAGGAACTGCTGCAGGTGGAGGATGTCGGGGATGTCATCGCAGAGAGCATACATGACTTCTTTGCCGATGAAGCGAATCTTGAGGTGGTCAGGAGGCTGAAGGAGGTCGGCCTGCAGATGGAGATGACGGAAGGGCCGCAGAAGGTGTCGGATGCGCTGGCCGGAAAGACAGTGGTGATTTCGGGCAATTTCAGCATATCGCGTGAGGAAATGAAGGCGATGATCGTGGCGCACGGAGGAAAGAACAGCGGCAGCGTGAGCGGCAAGACGGCGTTCCTGCTTGCCGGCGAGAAAGCAGGACCGGAGAAACTTAAAAAGGCTGAGAGTCTTGGGATCAGGGTGATGACGGAGGATGAGTTCATGGAGATGGTGGGAGATTCCCACGTTAATGAGGGTACATTGTTTTAAGGATGAAAAGAATCGTAAGGAAGACATACAGGCTGAAGCGCTTCATGAGCGACGACATCTGGACCTTGAATATGGAGGAACTGTCCAAAGCCAAGGCCCGCTTCGTCAAATACATGAAGGTGATGCTCATAACCATAAAGACCTTCTCAAAGGAGAAGATCGGCTTTCAGGCCGTTGCATTGAGCTTCTTCAGCACGATGTCCGTCGTCCCGTTCATCGCCATCGTCTTTGCAATCACCGGAGGACTCGGCCTTGCAGACAAGCTCAAGGAGGTGCTGTATGCATATTTCAATAACAGCCAACAGACCATAGACATTGTGCTTGGAGCTGCCGAAAACATAATCCACACGGCTCAGAGCAGTGCAATGGGTCTTGTTAGCGCCCTGCTTTTCGTCTGGATCGTAATATGGATGATGCTCAATGTCGAGCGTGTGTTCAACAATGTGTGGCGTGTGCAGAAGTCCCGAAACCTTTTAAGGAGGCTGACCGTAATTCTGGCGATGCTTCTCGTCTCCCCTTTCGTCATTGTCATTTTCTTTGCCGGTTCGTTCGCCTATTCCCATGCGCTTACGTATTTCGGTCTTGACGTGGAGGAATTCAGCGCCTTCAAGACCATATTGACATGGGTGCTTTTCGGAGTGGTCGCTATGTTCACGTTGTCAGCCATGTACAAGTTCATACCGAATGCGGACGTGGACTACGGGAATGCACTCAGAGCCGCCTTCTTCGCAGCATTTGCCTTTACGGTCGTACAATATATATACCTTGAGACGCAGGTGTTCGTGACAAGGCTTAACGCCATATACGGAGTGTTTGCCGCCGTGCCGCTCTTTATGGTGTGGATAAATATCGGGTGGTTCATAATCCTTATCGGTTCTGAACTTTCCTACGCTTTCCAGCATGTTGACAGTTATAATATAGAAGAGTAATGGGGTCGATTTCACAATTCAACGCACATGACTACGAAGTCATAGCAAGGGATTATGCAGACTTGAAGGAGGCTGCACGCAAACGCTGCACGGACCAGAAGGAGCTTGACGTGGTCCAGAAGGCCTTTGAATTTGCAAACGAAGCCCACAAGGGCGTAAGAAGGCGTTCAGGTGAGCCATATATATTGCATCCGATTGCCGTGGCAAAGATTGTGGTCAGCAATATAGGTCTGGGATATAAATCCATCGTGGCTGCACTTCTTCACGACGTGGTGGAAGATACGGACTACACTGTGGACGACATCAGAAGCCTCTTCGGCGACAAGGTGGCTACACTCGTGGAAGGCCTCACCAAGATCAAGACCGTGCTTGACAACGAGGATAAGGCCGAGCAGAAGAGCATACAGGCGGAGAACTTCAAGCGTATCCTCCTTACTCTCAACGACGACGTGCGTGTCGTGCTCATCAAGCTGGCCGACCGTCTGCACAACTGCCGTACCATCGAATTCATGCCCGAGCACAAGAGGGACAAGATCCTCAGCGAGACCATGTTCGTATTCATTCCGCTCGCCCACAGGCTCGGTCTGTACAGCGTAAAGTCTGAAATGGAAGACATCTGGCTCCGTTACAAAGAGCCGGAGGCATTCAATGAAATAACTGCCAAGATCAACAGGAACGTCACAGACAAGGACAAGGAAATCAACGAGTTCATAGCTCCGATTGATGATGCGCTCAAAGCGGCAGGATTCAGATATGAAATCAGAAAGCGCGTCAAGACCCCATACTCCATCTGGAACAAGATGAACAATAAGGGAATAACCTTCGAGCAGATATACGATCTCTATGCGGTCCGCATAATCTTCGAGCCCGATGTGGCGACAAAAGAAACTGAACGTGATCAGTGCTATCATGTATTCTCCATCATTACAGGACTTTACAGATACAAGGCAGACCGTGTCCGCGACTGGGTGAACTATCCCAAGAACAACGGTTACGAGGCTCTGCACTGCACCCTGATGAGCCATTCCGGCATATGGATCGAAGTGCAGATACGTTCGCGGAGAATGAACGAGATTGCGGAAAAAGGCATAGCTGCCCACTGGGCATACAAGAAGGACGGCTTCATGGACGGTGACGAGAGTGAGATGGACAAGTGGATAGCAAAGGTGAAGGACATCCTTGTAAGTCCGGACGTAAATGCCCTTGAGCTTCTTGATATGATCCACAACGATCTGATAACCACCGACATACTTGTATTTACACCTAAAGGCGAACAGCGCAGCATCGAAAAGGGGGCGACAGCACTCGATTTCGCATATTCCATCCATACACATATCGGCAACCGTGCGATTGCCGCCAAGGTGAACCTCAGGCTCGTGCCGCTTTCATATGTTCTCAAGACCGGTGACCAGATCGAGATAATCACAGCTGAAAACGAAAAGCCTAAGCGCGAATGGCTGGATTTCCTGAAGACGCGAAAGGCCAGAAGCCTGGTGCTCGACTACCTCAAGGGCGAACGTCAGGAAAGCATCAAGATAGGAAAGAAGATGCTTGAAGAGCAGCTGGATGCCCTTGGATACAAGCTGAATGACAAGACGCTGAACGTCCTGATGGAAGGTTACGAAATCTTCGAATCGAAGCCTGACGAACTGTATTTCCGCATCGGAGCAGGCCTTCTGAAGCTGAGTGGCCTTGCCGACATTCTCAAGAAGTCGCAGGAAAAGAAGAGCGGAAGCTGGGGATTCTCGTGGTTCAGGCCTAAGGAGAAGAAGGAGGATTACGTCATTGACGGGGCGGACGGGAAGCACAGATACGTCATCGCATCGTGCTGCAACCCGATTCCGGGTGACAGCGTCGTGGGCTTCCTCGCTTCGGACGGAACCGTGACCGTGCATAAGAAGACGTGCCCGACGGCAAACAATCTTGCGGCAAAGTTCGGAGACAAGATAGTCATGCCGAAATGGGAGCATGCAAAGACACAGAACCTCACCTTCCTCGTGCGCCTCTCGCTCAAGGGCGTGGACCGCATAGGAATCATCAACGACATCACCCGCTACATATCGTTCGTGCTGAACGTGAACATCAGAAAGTTCAACCTCGGCACGGAAGATGGTGTATTCGAGGGATATATAGACCTGTATGTCAATGACATGGGAGACCTCGACAAGCTCATAAAGAAGCTTCAGAAGATCGAGGGTATCCAGAGCATCGTCAGAACAGACCTTTAATGAAATGAAAATGAAGAAATTTATATCAGACCTGTTGCCGGCCATACCGGTGGGGATCATCCTCGCGACGATGGTGTTCTCTCACTCATGCGCCAACACGACGACACCTCCGAGCGGAGGCCCGAAAGACACCATCCCGCCTGTTATTACGGAACTTGTGCCTCTTCCCGGGGCCACGAACGTTCCCCGCATCAAGACGAAGCTGGAGATGGAATTCAACGAATATGTTGTGGTGAAGGATCCCAAGAGCCTCTTCCTCTCCCCTCCTCTGGCCAAGACGCCTAAATACAAGATAAAGGGAAAGAGCGTCATCGTGTATTTCGAGAATGATACCCTTGCAGCCGACAAGACCTATACTCTTGACGTCACGAACGCCATTGCGGACAACAACGAGGGCAACATGTTCCCAGGATATACACTCGTATTCTCGACAGGAGACAGGATCGATTCTATGGTCGTAACGGGAATAGTGCAGGACTGCAACACTCTTCAGCCTCTCAAGGGAGCGACCGTGATGCTGTACAAGGACCATGCAGATTCGGCCATATTCCAGAAAAGGCCGGATGCCGCCGTCAAGACCGACGAATGGGGCTTCTTCTGCCTCCGCAACATCCAGGACACGGTATATCGCATGTACGCCATCATTGACGACAATAACAACAATATGTACGAGCCTGAAAACGAGAAGGTTGCCTTCATCGATACACTCCTCAGGCCTGTGATGGTCGTAAGCGATTCTCTGCCGGAACTTATGAAGTACGAGATGACAGACACGGTGAACTGTCTTGCGAGAAAGCAGGAATACGAACTGAACATATTCCGCGAGAAGCCGAGCAAGCAGATGATTGTGAACAAGGAACGCGTCGGGGAAAGGACTGCCTACATCACATTCATGGCCCCTTATGCGCAGATCGATTCGCTCTGGATCAAGGGCGTGCCGGCTGAAAATGTCATCACGCAGTTCAATCTGGTGCAGGACAGCCTTGAAATCTGGGTAAATGATCCTAAGCCTCAGCCGGACACTCTCGACATATTTGTAAAATACATGAAGACGGACACCCTCGGCATGCTTAATCCGTTCACAGAGGAAGTCAAGCTCGTGAATCCTAAGAAGGGTTCGGCGCTCAAGAGTGCAAGAAAGGACATCAAACATGAGGATACGATAGCCGTCTTCAAGCTTGAAGCACCGGCGGAGACCGTAGAGCAGTACGGATTCGCGATGGAGTTCAGCTATCCTCTCGTGGAATCTGCCTTCGATTCTCTCGTCTTCAGGTCTGTGAACCCTAAGCAGCAGGAGACAATCGGCAGATACACCGTCACACAGGATTCTCTGAACCTCCGAAAATACATAGTCAGACCTGTCGAGAAGCTTCAGCCTGGATATGAATATTTTCTGAAGGTTCCGCATCGCAAGTTCAAGGACATCAACGGATTCTACAACGACAGCACAGAGGTGAAGGTATCGCTCCCTAAGGACGACAAACTCAGCAGCATGTCGCTGGTACTTAGCAATGTACACAACAAATACATTGTGGATCTGCTGAACGAGAAACGCGACAAGGTGCTGCGTTCATATATAATCGACAAGGATCAGACGCTTCTTTTCCCTTACCTCAAGGCAGGAAAATACTCTATACGTATTACTGAGGATCTGAACAGGAACGGCCTTGTGGACACCGGCATCCTGCTTGAGCACAAGCAGCCGGAGAAGGTGCGCTTCTACAAGCTGGAGGACGGTACATTCCTGATTGATGTCCCGGAAATGATGGAAATCGAGCAGAACCTTGATGTTGCAGAGATGTTTAAGTAACGGGATATGAGGAAGTTAACGACTATATTTATATTCATGTTTGCGTGTGCTGCACTTTCGGCACAGCCTAAGAACGCAGCAGAACTGCCGCGAGGGCTGGACATTGAGACAGACACGCTGACCAATGAGTTTCTGGACTCGTTGAACCTGCGTAAGAAGATAGAGATCAATGACTACGACCTTCTGGGAATACAATATGGTGTGGGGCTGAGTCAGGTGATGTGGAATCCGTCGCAGAAGCAGGAAATGGTGATGATGCCTGTGAATGTCGGCATAACATATACGAAATACGGCAAGATGTTCGGGTATATGCCTTTCTTCGGCTTCCAGACAGGACTTTTCTATGCTCAGGAAGGCTATCAGTTCAAGTACAACGAGGAAAGCGACTATACATATAAGGTGGAGGGAGCGGAGAAGGCCATCATGCAGGTGCTGGAAGTGCCTGTGCTCATGCAGGTGCATATCGACTTCTGGAAGATGAAGGTGATGGTGAATGCCGGAGGCTATGCCGGATACCGGCTTTCCATCGAAAGATTTCCCGGACAGACAGGAAGTGTTTCTGACGAGCTGAAGCATTCGTTTACGGACACCGACAGGCGCGTAGACTATGGCGTGAAGGCAGGAGCCGGGCTCGGATTCATATTCGATCCTATAGAAATACATATCCAGGCCATGTACAAGCACTCTTTCTCGTCTTTGTATCAGCCGGATTACAACAGCAAATACTATTACAGATATGCCTATCCTTCAAATATCATCATATCAGCCGGAGTACATTTCCAGCTGACGAAGAGGACGGGCAAGACCAAAGGACAGCTCAAGAAGCTGGCTAAGGAAATGGTGTACAATAATTCAAACGAAAATGGAAACGTTGAAGGTCAAGGCAGGTAATGTGACCATCGGGGGCGACTGCCCTATCGTGGTGCAGACAATGTGCAATACACATACATCTGATGTAGAGGCATCTGTGGCTCAATGCGTAAGACTGCACGAGGCCGGGGCACAGCTCATAAGGCTTACGGTGCCTTCGCTTGCACAGGTGGATTCACTGAAGGAAATCAAGGCAATGCTGCGTGCTCGCGGAATTGACACTCCCCTCGTGGCTGATGTCCATTTTTCTTCCGAGATTGCAATCGCCGCTGCGGAAGTCGTCGAAAAGGTGCGTATAAATCCCGGTAATTTCCATAAGGACCACGACAAGGCACGCGAGCAGTTCGCAAAGCTTGTGGAAGTGTGCAAGGCAAACGGTACAGCCATAAGAATCGGTCTGAATCATGGTTCGCTCGGCGAGCGTATCACGAATCTCTACGGCAACACTCCCCTTGCGATGAAGGAAGCCGTCATGGAATGGCTCCAGATGTGCATTGAGAATGATTTTTATAATGTAGTAGTGTCACTCAAGGCAAGTAACACTTTTGTTATGGTGGAAGCTTACCGTCTGCTGGCCATGCAGATGCAGGAAACCGGAATCGTTTTTCCTCTGCACCTCGGTGTGACGGAGGCCGGCAACGGAGATGGCGGCCGCATCAAGTCGGCAGCCGGCATTTCTGCCCTGCTTTCGGAAGGAATCGGCAATACCGTACGCGTTTCCCTTACAGAAGATCCAGCCTGCGAAATTCCGGTGGCTCAATATCTTGCAGACAGATACGGACACCGACTGCATTCGTCAATGGTGTCACTCACTTTGGAGGGGAAAAAGGCAGTTGCCACTTATCAGGCACCGTCACGTGAAAGGCTGCTGCTGGATTTTGCATGCGATTTCGGAAAGAGGCTGCTCGACAAGGAGCTTGATGAGGTGGAACTTCGCGGAACATTTGAAGAAGAAGACGGCACGCAGACTGTTCTGGACGGCTCACAGTATGCAGAATATCTGGTGGATGAACTGATGCAGGCTGCACGCAGACGCTTCTACAGACCGGAATACATCGCCTGTCCGGGATGCGGCCGTACGATGTACAATTTAGAGAGCACTTTCAACGAAGTGAAACGCAGGACATCGCATCTGAAGGGTATGGTCATAGCTGTAATGGGCTGCATAGTAAACGGCCCTGGCGAAATGGCGGATGCAGACTGGGGATATGTCGGCGAAGGCAACGGCAAAGTGTCCATATATAAAGGTAAGTCGCCGGTCCTCAGACATGTTCCTGAAAACGAAGCCATAGACCGCCTTCTCGAACTCATCGAATCCAACTGATGAACTGATTTCGTCATCCTGAGGCGGGGCTTGCCCCGACGTGAGGATCCCCATTGAGATTGCCACGTCGCAATGCTCCTCGCAATGACGTACTATACATTCATATTTCATATAATCAATATAATTTTACTCAAGTTTCTCAAGTATAAGTTGTTCTTAATCTGAAAGTTGGTGAAGCTTGCGAAACTTTTCCCCACCGCACTTTCTTTGTCCACGTTGCCCTTCTCCTAAGTCCTCCTCCTCGGGAGGAGGACTTACCTCGACCAAGGTCGATATATAAGGTCTTTCGCAAATGCGAAAGTCAAGTAATTTTATCAAATTTTCGATAAAAGTTATTGTTTTTCGATAAAAAGCTATATATTTGCATATCGAAAAACAATAAATACTTATTGATTATGAAACAAAACTCTACAAAATCCATTAAAGCTGTATCTGTGATCATCATCACTTTCTGCACACTTTCCGCATTGTTTGTATTCGGACAAACCTATGCAATGTATGCTGTTCCTGACGGCATGAATGTCAAATGGTCTGATAGTCTCAAAGGATTTCAGATTTCCATAATCATTGGTAGAACAGTCGGGGCCGCCGTATTCTTTGGATTGATAAGCGCTTTTCTTATAAAAACAATCAAAGGACTTGAAAGCGGTGTTCTATTTCCTGCAGCGAATGTCCCTATTCTGTATCTTTCTGCAATATTTCTGTTTGTTTATAATTTCAGTACCAGCAATGGAGGAATTGTAACAGGAGCGGAAGAGGCACTCCTTATTGATACTGATGATGTCATCTTTTCTTTGATTTTCGTAGTATTTGCTATGATATATAAGATAGCTGTCAAGGTCAGTGAAGAAAACAGTCTCACAATCTAAAGAGGAAGGAGTCATGGCAATCATAGTAAACGTAGACGTAATGCTTGCAAAGCGAAAGATGCCTTCAGGCGAGCTGGCTGACAAGATTGGAATCACTGCGGCTAATATGTCTATCCTCAAGACAGGCAAGGCGAAGGCAATCCGCTTCTCAACTCTTAACGCAATATGCAAGGCCCTCGACTGCCAGCCCGGCGACATACTCGAATACCGCCCCGGCCCGGACGACGAAGAAATCACAGAAGACTAAGCCAATCAAGCACTTAAGCTAAATCGCCTGCGGCATTTGGAGCAGGCGATTTGACAGAAAGTGCTTATATACAATAATTTACAAATCTTGACATGAAGACTATACTGACTATTATCGCGCTGCTGATGGCATTTGTCAGCAACGCTCAGGAGCCTCAGCTCATAGGAGGCTATCTACTTGACGGGAAAGACAGTTTCGATGAACTGGATGCGGCAGTGCTGACTGACTCGAAGCAGAAGGACAAGCTGCTTGACGGCAAGGGAATGCGTTTTCCGGGCGGATGTATGGTCATGACGCCCGGAAGCATCGGCAAGGAAATCGGCAGCATAATCCATATAAAGAAGCCTTTCCATGTCAAGACCATCAGTTTTACAGTGGATGAAAACAGGATGGAAGGCTGCAAGGCAAGCATAAGGATATATCGTCAAACCGAAGATGGCAATCTCGAGAACATCGTGACCATGCCGATATATCAGGATATCCCAAAGGCCGACAAGAAGACCGTTTTCTGCATCTCTCCTGAAGAAAACTTGGAACTCGCTCAGGGAGAATACTATATAAGTTTCTCGTTGACCGAAACATCACAAGGCATTGCGGAAAGATGGGCGGATTCCAAGACATGGCCGGAGCAGGAACGGTACACCAGATACATGGAAGACAGAATATTCTTTCCGGTGTATGTCAAGAGCAGCTACGTCCGTGAAACTTCGGAAAAGCCTCTCACAAAATGGAACTATAACATCGGAATGAGTATCAGAGGAACATTTCTCGACTGATGAATAGTACTTTCCAGACTCTTGTACGTCATATTATAGGAACGAACAATCAATCAATGAACTTATGAGACGGTCAGTGCTTTGTATGACAGCAATATTCCTTTTCCACATTCTTGGTGCGTCTGCACAGATTGCGGATCCGGAAACATATCATAATAATATCGAAGCGGCAGCAGGCATACATGGAGTGCCGAATTCCAATAACGGTGCCGCTCTCCGGCTTGACCTCTCATACGGTTATTTTTCACGCAACGGAATCGGCTTCCGCGTCGGTGCGACCTACACTCCTGACATGTATGAGATAGGACGGGCGGCAGGAATGCCGGTTGCGTTTGCATGGAGGACATTCAATATCGATAAGTATTATTCAACAGATACGATAGATTATGATGATTACAACACTGATTATATACTTCATCAGGATTTTTCGGATTATGCGAAAGAACAGATCGCAACAGGCTTTGCAAGACTCCTTACCCACATTGCGAACAGCATCGAATTTGACGCAGGAGTAACTCCCGGCTGCATATTCGGCAACAAAGCAAACTCTTTTTACATGACTGCGGATCTCGGTCTGAAGACCTCATGGAGAATATGGCGGTTCAATCTGTCCCTAAATCCTGCGATGCATTATATGCTGACGGACAAGGTAGACATGGGCCGCTATAAAGTCAATCTCAGCTCATGGGAAAAATGGAACCTTTCACTGACATTCGGAGTCAGCTTCATGCTCTGATGCTTATCGTCATTCGGCTTTCAGAATCTCCTTCTGTGCTTTCTCCCACTGCTCTTTTGCATATTCCTGCATGTCTACGACCTCGTCGGTCTCGTCGACGATTTCCTGGCCGAGCATTGTTTCAATGACATCCTCCATCGTCACGATGCCGCGGAATGTGCCGTATTCATCGATTATGATGGATATGTGCTCCTTCTTTTCGAGCATCTTTTCCCAGATGTTTCCTACAGGTTCCTCTTCCGGGAAAGAGAGGATCGGTCGGGTGATGTCGCGCAAAGTCGTCGTAAACTTGTCTTCTGCCATCTTTTCAAGGACGGTCTGTCGCAGAATGTACCCGATCACATAATCGTCGTTTTCCTCATCATAGACAGGAATGCGTGAATGTGTGAGGTCGGAATTGTAGAATTCCTTTATGCTCATGCTTCCCTCTGCCATCTCCACGACCGTGCTTGGAGTCATGATTTCATGCGCCGTGATTTCGTCAAGCTTCAGGAGGTTCTGTATCATCTTCTTTTCCTGTTTTTCGATGACCTCTTCCTCGGTTGCTACGCTGACCATAGCAGAAATGTCCTCACGGCTCACGCTCACCTGATCCGACTTCGAAGATATGAGCCTTGTAAGATGCTCCAGAATCCAGACAAGCGGGAAAGTGATGAAGATCATGCCGTTGATGATGGCGGAAGCAGGAAGGGCAAGAGTCCTCCAGTAGCTTGTACCTATCGTCTTAGGGATGATTTCCGAAAGGATAAGGATCGCGAGGGTGAATATCGTCGAGAATATACCGACAAGGGCATCTCCGTAGACCTCATATACGAGTGATCCTACGATTGAAGCACCTACTGTATTTGCGATTGTATTCAGGCAAAGGATAGCCGAAATAGGACGGTCCGGGCTCTGTTTGAGCTTCTTAAGTCTTGCCGCTCCTTTCACCCCCTGGTCTTCAAGACCGGTAATGTATGAGAGTGGGGTGGACAGGAGGGTGGCCTCAAGCGTCGAGCAAAGTGCCGACAATGCTATCGAGACCAGCATGATGATGTATATTAACTGTTCTTCCATGGTTCTATTTATGCAGCTCTGCGATGACTGACTCACAAGCCTTTACGTAATCTCCTACCTTCACCTTGACGTCTGCGTCCAGAGGCAGGTACATGTCGATGCGCGAGCCGAACTTTATGATTCCGCACTGGTCGCCCTTGAGTTCTTCATTGCCTGGAGTGGCGTAGCTGACGATTCTTCTGGCGAAGGTGCCGGCAAGCTGCTTGAAGAAGACTTCGCCATACGGGCTGCGTATTCCTATCGACGAGTGCTCGTTCAGCTCCGAAGCCTTCGGCAGGAAGGCAAGCATGTATTTGCCTGGATGGTACTTGTAATACGTCACCTCACCGCTGATAGGCCAGAAATTCACGTGTACATTGAAGAAGTCCATGTATACGGACACCTGCAGGCACTCCGAATTGAGATGTTCGGACTCAAAGACCTTTTCCACAACGACCACTTTGCCGTCCGCCACCGATGTGACGGCATTTTCTGCACCTGCGGTAATCCTTGAAGGCACACGGAAAAAGAAGAGTGAGAAACCCATGAGAGTGAGCGGAATCGTTGCCAACGGATATGAAATGAATGGATAAGGGATGAAGCGCAGAAGCAGATATGCCACAGGTGCGCACACAAGCCACATCTTTAAAATCGTTCCGTAACAGTCCTTATGTATGATCATCTTTATATCTTTGTTTTACAGCCGCACTGCGACGTGTCACCGTGACACACACAATGCGGCTGCAAAAGTAGTGAAAAAAAGGCAATCAGTCAAGCAGATAGCCTCTTAAAGAACATTCATGACCACCAAATAGATGACTCCTATTGGAATCGCTATGAGGGCACTGTCGAAACGGTCGAGCAGTCCGCCGTGTCCCGGAATCACATTGCCGGAATCCTTCACATCATAATGACGCTTCCACTGGGATTCTATGAGGTCTCCGTATACACCTGCAACATCAAGCAGAATCGCCATGAAAATGCAGTGGAGAAGCGGAAACTCGAAGAGGCCGACGTAGTGAAGGACAATGGCTACGATTACAGACGTGAGCATGCCGCCCCAGAAGCCGATCCACGACTTTTTCGGAGATATGGACGGGAAAAGTTTCTTACCGTATTTCTGTCCGAGCGTGATTCCGAAAAGATATGCTCCGACGTCCGAGCCCCACACTATTGCAAAGAAGCATACGAGCAATATACCGTTGAAATCCCCTTCCCCATTGAAGACGGCAAAATTGAAGACAGACCACGGAACGGCTATATAAAGTATTGCCGTATAAAGGTTTGCGAACTTGTCAAAGCGGCTCTTGTCCTTCACGTACAGTGAATTTATCATCACGATGAACACCGGTATGAAGGCCAGGATTATCAGCCTGCCGGGAAAGTCGAACGCCTTGAAAAGGTATGTGAGCGTGAAAAGCGTCGCACCTGCAAAAATGGAAAGCATCTGCGAATAACGGTAGTCCTTGCCACACGTCATACGCAGAAACTCCTTCATCATGATGATGAGCGCGACGAGCATCACCACTCCGAAAACAATCTTGTCGGTAAGGAGTGCGGCGAGCATTATCGCCGCGAATCCTATACCTGATATCGTTCTTTTGATAAAGTTTGTCATAGGCAGTCTCAGTAGCTATTCGGCAAGCTCTTCAGGATCCTTCGGGAGCTCTTCACCCTTTGGAGCGCCGGCTCTCGGCCCGAAGATTCTTTCCAAGTCGTCTGCAAAGATAACTTCTTTCTTCAATAAAAGTTCAGCAAGCTGCTTAAATCCGTCAAAATTATCCTTGAGAAGCCTTTCCGTCCTGTCGTGAATATCTTCTATGAGTTCCTTCACCTCCTTGTCTATCAGCTCGGCCGTCTTCTCGCTGTACGGTTTTGTGAGGTCGTATCCGCGCGAACCAGTCGAGTCGTAGAATGAAAGATTGCCCACCTTGCCGCTCATACCGTAATATGTCACCATGCTGTAGGCCATCTTCGTGAGCCTTTCGAGGTCGTTCAAAGCGCCTGTAGAAGGCTGTCCGTTGACGATTTCCTCAGCGACCCGGCCACCGATGAGCGAACACATCTCGTCGAGCATCTGCTCCTTCGTCACAAGCTGGCGCTCTTCCGGAAGGTACCAGGCCGCTCCCAGGGCCTGTCCTCTCGGCACTATCGTCACCTTGAAAAGAGGATTTGCATGCGGAAGAAGCCAGCTGACAGTCGCATGACCTGCCTCGTGATGAGCTATGGACTTCTTTTCCTCTGGCGTGATTATCTTCGACTTTCTTTCCAGTCCTCCGATGATCCTGTCCACAGCATCGAGGAAGTCCTGCTTATCGATAGCCTTCTTGTCATGACGTGCCGCAGTAAGAGCCGCTTCGTTGCAGACATTGGCGATATCGGCTCCTGAGAAGCCCGGAGTGTGCTTAGCGAGGAATTCGAGATCGAAATCGTCTGCGAGCTTGAGGCCTCTGAGATGCACCTGGAATATTTCCTCACGCTCCTTGAGGTCCGGAAGCTCGACATGTATCTGACGGTCGAAACGTCCGGCACGCATGAGGGCCTTGTCGAGAATATCCGCACGGTTTGTAGCCGCAAGTATGATGACGCCTGAATTTGTGCCGAAACCGTCCATTTCCGTAAGAAGCTGGTTCAGAGTGTTCTCCCGTTCGTCATTTGAAGAGAATCCTGCATTCTTGCTTCGTGCACGTCCTACGGCATCAATCTCGTCAATGAACACGATGCATGGGGATTTCTCCTTGGCCTGACGGAAGAGGTCGCGGACACGCGAAGCACCCACACCGACGAACATCTCGACGAAATCCGAGCCTGAAATCGAGAAGAACGGCACATTCGCCTCGCCTGCTACAGCCTTGGCCAGCAGCGTCTTACCTGTACCCGGAGGGCCGACAAGAAGCGCTCCCTTAGGAATCTTTCCGCCGAGTGCAGTATATTTCTGAGGATTCTTGAGGAAGTCCACAATCTCCATGACCTCGTCCTTGGCACCATAAAGTCCGGCCACATCTTTGAATGTCACCTTGATGCTGTCCTTTTCTGCCAGTTTGCCCGTGGATTTGCCGACATTGAATATGCCACCCGGACCTGCAGGGCCGCCTCCCATGTTGCGGTTCATGCCTCTGAACATGAATACCCACATGAATATGAGAAGGAGCGGGAATATGAACCATTCGAGGACACCCCAGAAGCTTTCCTTGTTTTCAATGACCACCTTCACCTGCTCGTTCTCAGGAAGCTGCGCATTCAGTTCGCCGAACATTTCCTCTGCATTGAAGCTTCCGGACACGAGGAATACGAAATGTGGAGACTTCTTCGGGATTATGCCTCCGAACTTGTCGGAATATTTTTCTATTCTGTCCGGCTTCATCGTCACCATTCCCTGGAATTCGTTCCTTATGAAAGTCACTTCCTTGATGTCGCCGGCGAGCCACTGCTTCTGCACTTCAGCCCATTCCTCTTTCTGCGGATTTGCTCCGCCCTGATTGAAGAACATCCAGCCGATACCTATCAGCAGGATAATATAAATCCATGATATGCCGATATTTATCTTTATGGGTTTCTTTCCGTTCTGTCTGTTGCCTTTTTCTGCCATCTTCTGCTGCGTTAGTCTGTATACACTTAGTCTGTATACTCGGTCCTTTCGGCGTCTGCCCAAAGATCTTCGAGCCTGTAGAATGCCCTGTATGGAGTCTGAAATACATGCACGACTATGTCTCCATAGTCAAGAATCACCCAGAATGCGTTTTCCTTGCCCTGCGTGCGTGTAACCTTTCTTCTGCACTTTTCGAGCATCCTTTCCTCCACGTTGTCTGCAATCGCCACCACGTTTGGCGTGGAATCTGCATTGCACACTATGAAATAATCTGAAATTGCTGTTCCGATCGGCTTCAGGTCAAGCGATACCACTCCCTGTCCTTTCTTTTCGAGCATCGCGTCCGCAATGACCTTAAGTTCTTTGTTGTCCATATTTGAATTATTGTTATTTTTGTAAAAAATCCCGGCAAAGATAATCAAAATCCGCACCAATGAAAAGCAGGCATGACATAATGTGGTTCGACACACTCGATTCGACCAATGACGAGGCCAGAAGGCGTATGAATGACATTGACAATTTGTCAGTCCTGTCAGCCGAGAATCAGACGGCAGGGCGTGGACAGAGAGGTAATTCGTGGAAAAGCAATGCAGGGGAGAACCTTATGTTCAGTGTGGTGCTGAAGTTCCGTGAACAGTCACTGCAGGCTTATGACCAGTTTGCGGTGAGCGAGATTGCAGCGCTTTCGGTTGTGGATTTTCTTTCGGAATACGGGATTGTGACTCAGATCAAATGGCCGAACGACATTTATGCAGGCACGCGGAAGATCTGCGGCATACTTGTGGAGAATGCGGTACGGGGCGAGTGGCTTGCGTCCAGCATAGTAGGTATAGGCTTGAATGTCAACCAGAGAAACTTTGATATTTCCCTACCTAATCCGACGTCGATGGTACTATGTTCTTCTCCATCTTCACATTCAGAGTGCATCCAATCACGTCATTCTGTGCCCATCTATGTACGTCATTCTGAGCACACCACTGTACGTCATTCTGAGCAAAGCGAAGAATCTCTCCCCTCATACGACACCCACGAACTGCTGGAGCGCTTCATGGACATATTCTCCGGCTACTGCAGCCGCTTTCTGCATATAAACGGCGGCCTCGCCAAGCTTCGCCGCCTATATCTCGCACAGCTTTGGCGCCTCGGCCAGCCGTCACGCTTTCTCGACTACACCACCCTACCTGCCGGCCATCTTGACGGTCCTGTCGGCATCATAACCTCACAAACCGACAAGGCGGTATCACAGACTCCGCAACCGAAAGAGTTCACCGGCACCATCCGCGGCATATCAGACATCGGACAGCTAATGATCGAACTGCCCGACTCCACCACCCGAACCTTCGGCTTCAAGGAAATAGGCTATGTTCTCTGATGAATTGGATTTAGTGAACTTTTCGCCAAAACACTTCACTAAATGTAGGCAATTTATTAGATAATGAGCGAATTTTCAGACATTTAGTGAAGTCTGACACTCAAAACTTCACTAAATCAGCAGTACATAGACATAGCAAGACATCGTCGTAACTGCTCGTTTCCAATGCGATACCTTTCGCGAAGGATATGCATAAGTTCATTCTTTTCCGACATCGGCATCTCATATATGGACGGATGGCGGAATTTGTCGATAACCATTCTGTCGATTTCTTCGCACAGCTGCATATCTGTGATTCTGTTATAGTTTGCACGTCCTTTTTCATTTGTCAGCATCGCAGCGACCGGAGTAAGGCTGACTCCTTTTTCCATATTTTCCAAAGTGACAGGAGGCATACCGTTATTGTCCTTCTTCTGTTCTTCAATCCAGTGTTCATCCGTGATGCGGTTCATATAATACAGAAAGTTACGCGGAGTAACATATATGAGCTCCACCTGCTTGACAGCAACGACATTTTCGCGAAGGAAAAGCCCATCCATATTCATCTTGTAATGGCTTGGGATTTCAGCATTCCGCGCAACATGATTATGGTATGACTTCGGCTGCAGCAACTGGACTGCCGCTGTTTTTCCCAATTCATCACGAAAAATTGCATTTGCAGAGGTATGCGGATATGCAAACGGAGTCTGCGTCACTCCATGATGAAGCGCATTTCGAAATACATAGCTCAACGCTGCAAGAAGATGATAGACACCTTCAACCGATGTGGCAAAATGTTCCGTTTCACCCAGCTGACCTCTTCTATGGTACTTTTTATTGAAATGACGGGTGTAGGACATACGCCACAATTTCATAAGTCTGTCTGGTTCAGCTGTCTGAACGATTTCATGCAGGTGATTCGACATGAATGAATCAGCGAGCAAGGCAGAATCTGTCTTGTACAAAGCAAGAGCAAGGCAGTTGAATCCCCAATTGTAATCCTCTTTCGTGCGGAAAAGCACTTCCTCCTTTGATGAAAGGCATAAATGACATGTTTCCTTCATAACATCTGCAACTAATCGTTTACACAATCCTGCACACTACTTTCGTATCAATATGACGAATCTCTTCTTCACATTCTCTCCGAAATGTATGAACTGTGGCAAATATATAGAAAAGAAAACTTATGTACAAACGGTAGGAAATCCATTTGATTCAGTGAAATAATTATGGCAAAACTTCACCAAATCATCCCTAAAAGCGGTAAAATGGGCATTATTTCGGGGATTTAGTGAAGTATTACAAGCATACATTCACTAAATCCCGTCGCCCAACGATGGTGAATCATTCGTTTACGAGACGCTCTGCCGTCTCTTTCTGGTGCCTGCGGACGCATAGGCGGACTGGAGCGCGGTGGGAGCCGGAGCCGAGATAGAGAGGTGCATTGTCGCCGTAGAGGAGCACTTCGACGCCATTGGATTCGAGCCTGTTCTTGAGAACGTGGGCTTCTGCCGGATCATTGAATTCGGATAGAACCATCCATGTGGACATCTCTTCCTGATGCTTCAGTTCGGCTTCATAGGCGACTGGATCTGCCGGCATGTTCTTGCGGAAGGCACGACGATACATCCATGCGCCGCCGATGCCGATTGCGAACCAGAGCATATAAACAATTACCACCGCTACCATATAAATGGCATTGTTCTCTTCCATGGTGAAAGATGGGTCAGGATCACTCATCGGGCCAGGATCACCCAACGGCAGGAATAAGAATGCGAGAACAAGGCCGACATTGGCCATAAGTCTCTGGCCCGAGGTCATCCACTGTGGATCATTCCAGAAATACCTGAATATATTTCCGTTCCTGTAAAAAAGGATGAATAAGACGATGGTCAGATATACAAGTGTCCTCAGCAGTTTGCTGATGCTCCAATCTATTACCGTGACGCAGCCAATCAGGAGGATAGCCATAAGACAGACAATCAGAACTTTAACGATTCCGGAAATAATCTTCATAATAATGTGTTTAATGGGTTATATGTCAGTATTCTCCACCATTATTCAGAATTCCGCCACAGGTCCTTCATCAATCTTTCTGCCTCCTTACGATCTTTCAGGCGTACACGAACCAGAATCGGGCTTTGTCTGGTGGAGCCGAGATGAGCAGGAGCATTTTCACCATAGAGGATGGTTTCGATACCTTGCTGCTCAAGCATATCCTTGATTTCGTGGGCTTTAGCCGCATCATCGAAACGGCCGACGGTAACAAACTCGGAATCTGCCTTCACGGGTTTGTTGGCTTCTATATATGCCTGCATGTCTTCCGGAGCATGGCGGAGGTCAAAATAACGTGCTGGAAAGGCAAAGAGAACAGAGAGAAGATGACACAAAGCAGCTACGGTCCTGTTTGATTCATAGAAAAGTTCATTAGCCAGATAAATGCCTGTAAATGCAACACATGAGCATAATATCCAGAAAATGTTATCTGTCGTTGTATGCCAGCCTGCTTTGATCTGATCCACACGCGATTTAAAGAGATTATACTCCGCAAGAGGATTTTTATATGACATTATAAATAAAATGGCAAAAAAGGACACGCCTGTCTGTACCATTCCCATGATCCCGTTCTCTTCCGACAGGACAAAAGCCCATAAGAGGGACAGCAGCAAAGTGCTGAGCAACAGTTTCCAACTCATGGCATTGTCAGTTACGCATTGCATTCATGACTGATGCCGGATCTTCCGCTTTGAATACAGCACTTCCTGCGACGAGGATCTCGGCTCCGGCTTCAAGAAGGGCCTTCGCATTTGCAGGCGACACTCCACCGTCCACCTCGATCTTCACAGGCAGGCTCTGACGCTCGATTTCGGCCTTCAGCGTGCGGATACGGTCGAAAGTGTCCTCTATGAACTTCTGGCCGCCGAATCCGGCATAGACCGACATCAGGATGATGTAGTCGCACAGATGCAGATACGGATACAGACTTTCCACCGGCATGTCCGGATTTATGACCAGACCGGCCTTCATTCCGGCCTCACGGATGTGCAGAAGGGCCTGGGCAGGCTTGTCTGTGGCATTCAGATGGAAACTCAGCATGGAAACTCCAAGACGGGCAAAACGCTCGATATACTTTTCAGGCTGCACTATCATCAGATGCACGTCCAAAGGCTTGCGGGCTGCGGACGCGATTGCTTCAACGACAGGAAATCCGTATGAAATGTTCGGCACGAAGACGCCGTCCATGATGTCGAGATGGAAGAGGTCCGCATGTTCATTCACCAGTTCGACATCCTTTGCAAGGTGCAGGAAGTCGGCGGCAAGCATTGATGGGGCAATTAAGGGATTAACAGTTGGCATGACGTTCCGGTATTTATCGATAGTTTACTACAACGTCTTCAAGCAGGGCCACGAACTTGTCGAGCGAAGCGAGGTCCAGGCGCTCGCCAGGAGCATGGACACCGCGGAGCGTCGGGCCGAAGGACACCATGTCAAGGCCAGGGAACTTCTCGGTGAACAGTCCGCATTCCAGTCCGGCATGAATGGCCTTTACCTTTGGATCCACGCCGAAAAGCTTCCTGTATGAGGCCACGCAGGCATCTCTGACAGGGGAAACGGCTGCCGGAGCCCATCCCGGATACTCGCTTTCATGACGAACGATCGCCCCTGCAAGTACGAAGCAGGCTTCCATCTTCGCAGCGGCAGCCCGTCTTGCAGCCGTCACACAGCTGCGCTGGGACGAACCGATGCGGATGATGCCCGGCTCGGTCATCTTTACGGAAGCGAGGTTTGTGGACGTCTCGACGAAATTCTCAATCTCCTGGCTCATGGCAAGGACTCCGTGCGGTGAAGCGCAGAGAGCGGCAACAAGATTCCAGGCAGTCATCTCGTCGATTGCCGAGCCGGCCGGCGAGGCCTCTGCATACCCTACCTTTATATCCTTCTCGATTGCTCCGTATTCTTCAAGAACCTCGGCACGATAGGCTTCAAGGCGTTCGTTTATGATTTCAAGAGTGTCCTCTTCTGCAGCAATCACAGCCTTTGCCTCACGGGCGATAGCATTGCGCTTATTACCTCCGTCAATCGTAACCAACTGCCAGTCAAGGTCTATGATGCTGTAAAGGAAACGTCCGAGAAGCTGTACGGCATTCGCACGGCCTTTATTTATGTCATCGCCGGAATGTCCGCCCATAGCATCCTTTACATATACGGTCTGGCAGACGAAATCCTCCTGCACGGGCTCCTCATTATAATGGAATTCCGCCGTGGTGTCGAGTCCGCCGGCGCATCCGACGAAAATCTCGCCCTCATCTTCCGAATCCAGATTCAGAAGCACCTTTCCTGTGATGAAGTCCGGCTTCAGGGCCATGGCACCATCCAGCCCCGTCTCTTCGGACGTCGTGAACAGACATTCTATCCTGCCGCATGGAAGGTCGCTGTCCAGAAGTGCAAGCTCGGCAGCGATTCCGATGCCGCAGTCCGCTCCAAGAGTCGTGTCAGGAGCGATCATCCAGCCGTCTTCAATGACATATCTGATGGGATCTTTGGCAAAATCGTGCTCTACCCCTTCGTTCTTCTCGCAGACCATGTCTGAATGGCTCTGCAGAACTATGGTCGGGACATCCTCATAGCCCGGAGCTGCTTCTTTAGTAATTAGCACATTGCCGGCTTCATCTGTCTTGCAAGGCAGTCCGTGGCTTGCGGCGAATTCCTGCAGATATGCGATTATGTGTTCCTCGTGGCCGGATTCACGCGGAATCCTGGTGATTTCCTTGAAATAAGAAAGTACTTTTTCAGAATTCATGACGTTACAATATATATGTATATTAACACCTGCCATGCTGAAGCAATGGCAAAGTCCCTGCAAAGATAAGACTTTGCAGGGACTTTAGAGCTTATAGATGGTATTTTTTTATCGTCGTACGGGAACAAGCATCTTTTCGATGTCGCTGACGTACTGTTTGAACGTCTTGTCTGTTGCCATAAGGTCATTCACGGTCGTGCATGCATGAAGCACAGTCGCATGATCCTTGCCTCCTATTTCCGCTCCGATTGTAGAGAGCGAACAATTGATCAGGCTGCGGGACATGTACATGGCTATCTGTCTTGCCTGTACGATCTGACGTTTGCGTGTCTTGGAAAGGAGATCGTCACGCGTGATGTTGAAATAGTCACATACGACCTTCTGCACCTTGTCTATCGTCACATCGTTCTGCTGCTCGCCGACAATCTTTTCCGTAATCTGCTCAGCAAGATCTATCGTAATCTCCTTATGAGCAAGCGTTGCATTGGCTATCAGAGATATCAGCGCGCCTTCCAGTTCACGGAAATTCGACTTGATCCTTGCTGCAAGGAAATGAAGCACATCATCGCTGAGCTGTACTCCTTCACGGAAGGCCCTTGCCTTGAGCATCTGCAGCCTTGTGGTGAAGTCCGGCTTCTGAAGCTCCACAGACAATCCCCATTTGAGCCTTGAGAGAAGCCTTTCCTCGAAATTCTCCAGCTCCACAGGCGGACGGTCGGAAGTGAATATCAGCTGCTTGCCTGACTGATGCAGATGATTGAATATATTGAAGAAGGCATTCTGCGTGCTCTGGCCCATGAGGTCCTGGATATCGTCCATGATGAGCACATCCATCTTCATGTAGAATGCGAGGAAGTCTGTAAGCTTGTTACGGACGTTCACGGCATCCATATACTGCGTCTTGAATCTGTTGGCCGGAACATAAAGAACCACAAGTTCCGGATACCTCTTCTTGATGGCGATACCAATGGCCTGCGCGAGATGCGTCTTGCCGAGTCCCGGACCACCGAAAAGGAAGAGCGGATTGAAAGCGGTCTTTCCCGGAGCTGCCGAAATGCTTTCTCCGGCTGTGAAGCCCATCTTGTTGCACTCACCCACTATGAGGTTCTCGAAGCAGTACACCGGATTGAGCTGAGGATTCACCTGTACCCTCTGGATGCCCGGGAAAACGAAAGGTCCTGGATTTCCGCCTCTTGTGAATGTCTCGACCGATATCGTCTTGTTCACAGGAGTGTTTCCATGAGAAGCCGGATAGGTCATCGACGGCTGCCTCTGCACCGGAGTCACGACATACACAAGCTTTGCACCAGTGCCGAGCTCCTTCTTGAGCGAAGCCTTGAGAATATCGAGATACGCATCCTCAAGATACTCGCGGAAGAACTCGGAAGGAACCTCCACCGTCAGCGTCGATTCAAGGAGCGAGACAGGCTTGATCGGCCTGAACCACAGATTGAACTGCTTCGGGTCTATGTTCTGCTGAATGAAATTCAGGCAGTTGTTCCAAACTGATATGTGTCTATCCTGTGTCATGTAGCGGGATTGTCGTTTACTGGATTGTCAAGTTTCAGGCCCGTTGTCCAAACGGGAATACAAAGGTGAGGAAAAAAAAGTAATAAAAAATAAAAAATTCTATTGCTTTTTAATTTTATTTTACTTGCATCGGTTTCAGAAATTACGAAACCAACATTTCCATAATTACCTAAATATTAATGTATTACAAAACTCCAAAATCCGTAAACGCCACAGTTGTACGATGATTGCAAATTTGAATATTTCTAAAGAAGCGAAATAAGTTTTTTTCGTTAACAGAACTTATCAGAACACAGAAATTCTTATATACTTCCTCGGATTTTCCTGTATTTTCTTCACAAGAGTGTCCACGTCATTTAAAAGTTCATCGACGGAATCATATACCGAATCATCGACAAGAAGCCTGCCTATGGTGCCGTCCGGATCGTTGACATTTTCAAGAAGAGACTTGAATGATGCTACCACTCCTTCGATGTCGGCCTCGTTCAGAGTCGTGACGACTGAAGAAACTCCGGACATGGTCGTGTCCACCTTGTCGGCAATGCCGCAGAACTTCACCGAAAGAGCGGCAAGATTGTCCATGAACATGTTCAGCTCGGATGATTTTCCGTCGACCGTTGCAGCGACATGGCTGATATCGTTCATCGTCTTTTCAAGATGCGCAAGAGTGCGGTTTATGCTGGCCTGGTTTTCTGCAGAGAGCAGCCTGTTGACATTCGCGACCGTCACGGCAAGGCTGTCAAGCGTGTTGCCCACCTTATCCAGAAGCGGACCGACGCCGATGCTCAGCCCGTCCATAAGGCCGGCCTCGAACTCAGGCTGGAGATATGCTCCGTCGGCCACAAGTTCGTCCGATGCTCCGAGGGAAATCCTGATTCCCTTTCCGCCCATTATGTCCACGCTGTAGATGGTCATCTTCGAATCGGCCGGTATACAGTACTCCTTCCGGACGGAACATACTACCTTGAAATTGTCTGATTCCGGCACATATTCCACTTCAGACACCTTGCCGGCCTTGTATCCCTTAATATATACGGGAGCGGAAGCCACGAGGCCCTGTACGTCGTCATAACGTGAAATGAGTTCGATCTCGTTGTCGAAAATGTCCTCGCCACGGAGGTAGTTTATCACGAAGAATGTGATGATAAGGATGGATACGGCGAATACGCCTATCTTCAGTTCTTTGCTGTATCTCATAATTTTACATGTTTGGATTGCCACGTCGCTGCGCTCCTCGCAATGACGTCGAACGCATTGACACCATCACCGCGTTAATGCACCACGTCATTGCGAGGAGCATAAGCGACGTGGCAATCTGCTATTTTACCCGTTCCACTGTTGTGCCCGTGACCTTTACCGGGAAGGCCTCCGGGAATTTCCTGCGCACCTGCTGAAGCTGCGACTTTGCCTCCTGCGCCGTCCTGCTTCTCGCGGTGACATATTTATATATCCTGCTGTCCGGTGCCTTCAGCGCCTCAGCCATCAATCCCTTAAGGGCGGAATCACCTGCCGACAGCCTTCTGCCAAGTCCCATGATCTGTATTCCGTACCAGACATCATCAGATGCAGCAGCCTGTGGCTCATCCTCAGCCTCATCGGCTTCCGCAGGCTCCCGAACAGTCTCCACCGGCGCCGAAACGACGTTCAGACTCGCATCATACTTGGTCTTGTAGGACTTGAAGGCCTCAAAAAGCCTTTCCGCAATTTCCTCCTGACCGGAAGCCGAAGCCAGATACTTATACTCAGTCGGATTCGATATGAATGCCAGCTCCAGAAGCACAGAAGGCATGTTGGTCTCCACCAGCACCTGGAAGATGTCCTGGTCTATGACCGCACGGCGCGGCGTCAGAGGCTTCTTGATGAGATGGTCCACCACCTCGCTTGCGAAAAGCAGACTGCTCTCGTAATACGCCGTCCACTGCAGCTTGTGGCTTATGAACGACTCCGGCGAATTCGGATCGTAGTCCTGATACTTTGTCTGGTAGTCTTCCTCGAGAAGTATCACGGAGTTCTCCTGCTTTGCCACAGACATGTTCCTTTCGAAATAGTCCGTCTTGTTCTTGGAATTGTTCGACCTCTGGCCGAGGATATGGACCGAACTTCCGTAGGCGGACTTGCTGGCGTTGCTGTTGCAGTGCACCGAAATGAAGAGGTCCGCATTGTTGCGCCTCGCCACCATCGCACGCTCGTGTAGTCCGATGAAGACATCGGTGCTGCGTGTGTATATCACCTTCACGTCCGGATAGGCCTTCTCAATCTTCTCTCCCAGCTTCTTCGATATGGCAAGGACTATGTGCTTTTCGCTCGTCCTGCTCGTCTGTCCCGGCGCTCCAGGATCCTTTCCACCGTGCCCCGGATCTATGACCACCGTCTTCAGTCCGAGCTCTTTTGACGTCGTCTGAGCCGAAGCCGGGCAGGCACATGCGGAAATCAGAAAAGCCGCTGCAACATATATTAAAATTCTCACTTTATGCATCTCAATTTGGTAATGATTGAAATTAGTTTTAATTTTGCGACTTGCAAAAATAGCAAAAACTTGTAAAAGTTCGGATATACATAGGAATTTATTGATGTCTATATATAATAAAGGAACGTCGAAGGCATGGCTCGGAAAGTGGGGACTGGCAGTACTGATGCTGCTGGTTTTCAGCACTTTTACCGTATCATCACAGGAAGACAGGCGTTCTCGTCGCGAACGCAGGGCGATGGAACGGGCGGAGGCCGGAAAGGATACCGTGGCCATCCCCGTGATGTCCGATTCGCTACGTGCCGTACAGGATTCCATAGCCCGCGCAGACTCCATCGCGGCCGTCGATTCCGTGAACCTTCTCCATAAGAGTTCCCTCGAAGCACCGGCCTTCACAGCCGCCCGCGACTCCATAGTGGAGGATTTCAGCGACGGCAGACGCCTTATATATTATTATGGTGACGTAAGCGTGACGTACGGGAACATGAAGCTTACGGCAGACTATATGGAATACGACCTGCGTACTCAGACGCTCTTCGCACGTGGAACCAAAGACACTTCTGGTGTGATTACGGGTCAGCCGGTGATGGAGCAGGGCGGCAAGACATATACCATGGAGGAAGTGAGGTACAACTTCGAGACGCAGAAGGCACGTATCACCAACATGGTGACGCAGGAGGAGGACGGCATCCTGCACGGAAAGAACATCAAGATGATGCCGGACCGCTCGATAAACATAACCAACGGAAAATATACGGTCTGCGACTGTGAGCATCCTCATTATTATCTGCATCTTACGGCGGCAAAAGTGATGACCAAGCCGTCCCAGAAGACGGTCTTCGGCCCGGCGTATCCTGTCATAGAAGACGTTCCGCTGCCGATCGGCCTCCCATTCGGGTTCATTCCCAAGCGTCCGGACAGGGCCACGGGCATCCTCTTCCCGACATTCGGTGAGGAAAGCTCCCGAGGCTTCTATCTGCGCGACCTCGGCATGTATTTCGTCATCGGCGACTATTTCGACATCGCGCTGACGGGCGACATCTACACCTTGGGCTCGTGGGCCATAGACCTGAACTCGCGCTACAAGGTGAACTACAAGTGCAACGGAAACTTCTCCCTTTCGTATTCGAACGACCAGACGGGCGAGAAAGGAAGCGCGGACTTCTTCCAGACGCGGAACTTCGGCGTACGATGGTCGCACTCGCAGGACTCGAAGGCAAGACCGGGAACAAGTTTCTCCGCTTCGGTGAACTTCTCCAGCCCTTCGAACAGCAGATACAACTCGACATCGGTCACAGAGGCCCTCCAGAACCAGATTTCATCTTCAATCTCGTATTCGAAGAACTGGAACGGAAAGCTGAACCTCTCGATAAATGCCCTTCACAACCAGAACTCGAGGGACAGTTCGTATTCGTTCACTCTGCCTAACGTGACGTTCTCAGTGAGCCGTTTCTATCCTTTCAAGCAGAAGAACAGGGTGGGCAAGGAGAAATGGTACGAGAAGTTCTCGCTCGGCTACAACACGGCCTTCCAGAACAAGATCAACTTCAAGGCTTCGGAATTCAACAAGCCGGGATTCTGGGACAAGTTCCAGAACGGAATGACGCACTCGTTCCAGATCGGCCTTCCTAACTTCACGGCATTCAAGTACATAAATATCACTCCGAGCGTGCAGTACGGAATGAACTGGTATTTCAGGAAGGTGGAGAAGGAATACAATCCGGACACGGGAAAGGTCGAGGATGTCAAGGGCAAGGTGTTCAGCCATTTCGGCGCGACCCACACGTATTCGGGAAGCATTTCCATGAGCACACGTCTCTACGGTCTCTTCAACTTCGGAAAGCACCGCAAGCTGCAGGCCATCAGGCACGTGGTCTCCCCTTCCCTCTCCGCTTCGTTCAGTCCGGAGAAGGCCACACATTTCAACGGCTACAGAACGCTGACCTACACCGACAAGAACGGAAAGCTCGTGACCCAGGACTACAACATCTACACGGGCGCCGGCACCGGTTCACCGCCTTCCAAGGGTAAGAGCGCCAGCCTCAGCTTCACTCTTGGAAACAACTTCGAGGCCAAGGTACGTGACCTCGCCGACACGACGGGAGCCGGCTCGAAGAAGATCAAGCTTATAGACAACCTCAGCCTCTCGACGGGATATAACTTCCTTGCCGACTCGTTGAACCTCAGCGACATAAGCATTTCAATGTCCACTTCCGTATTCGGAAAACTCGGCATCAATGCGAGCGCGACTCTGGATCCGTACGCCATCCTTGTGAACGAGCAGTACAAGTCCGGAAGGAACATAAACCGCTTCGCCATTCAGGAGGGACAGGGACTTGCACGCCTCGAAAGGGCGAACATGTCGCTCTCCTACTCCCTTTCAGGCGAAGGAAAGATCAACGGAAACGACGGAACGAACGGAGCCGGTGGAGGATCGGGATCAGGTTCGTCGATGAGCTACACGAGGATATATTACCACCCTGTCACGGGCGAATACATACCGGGCGGATGGCTTTATTACATGAATCCGAACGCGCCGTGGTCGCTGAACTTCAACTACAGCTTCAGCTACAACAGGCAGTACCAGTTCTCTAACAATCAGGTCATAACGAAGAACAACTTCACCCAGACCCTCGGTGTCAGCGGAAACATAAAGCTGACGCCACGCCTTTCCATGACTCTTAACACGAACTTCGACGTGATGGCTCTGAAGATGAGTACGACACAGCTTACAGCGACGTACGACCTGCACTGCTTCAATATCAACGTTTCATGGATTCCGACGGGCCAGTGGGAGTCCTGGAGCTTCAGAATTCAGGCAAATGCTGCGGCTTTGGCAGACCTTTTGCGATTCAAGAAGAGCAGCAGCTACTGGGACAACAATTATTGATAAAAGGATGAACAATTAAAATTCAGACCCTGTTGCGGATTGCATTTTTTTTGTTACCTTTGTACGTTCCCGAGTGATTGGAGGGTTCGTTTCTTCAATCTTCCGTCACCGGTTTAGCTCCACAAATGATACGAATATCATATTAAATAACTTTTATGCACAACATTTTCGACCTGAAAGAAATGGATATCGAGCAGCTTCGAAATCTCGGTTCCGAACTTCAAGTGAAGAACTTCAAGAAGATGGAGAAGGACGATCTCGTGTACGCGATTCTTGACAAAGAGGCAGAACAGAATGCCAAAAACGCTCCGGAAAAGCCAGCAAAGCCGAAAAGAGGACGTCCTCGCAAGGAGGACAAGGAAAGGGCGGCGGCAGCTGCGATGGCGGTGAAGGCTGAGCAGAAGAAGCCTGCGGAAGAGGTGAAGAAGGAAGCGCTGGCCGCGAAGGAACAGCCAAAGGCAGAGCCTGAGGCACAGGCACCGGTTCAGCAGCCTAAAAAGAGAGGACGCAAGCCGAAGAATGCGGCGGCAGCTGAGGCTCCGGCAGCGACGGCAGCTGCGACGGTGGCAGAAACGCCTGTTGTGGAAGAGGCCCCGGCAGAGTCCGCGGAAAAGGCGGAGCAGGAAGTTCCTCAGCAGAGGCAGCCGAGACAGAAGAGGGCGCGCATCCAGAAGGGCCAGCAGAACAATGCGGAGCAGGTGCAGCCGGTTCAGACGGAATCTTCGCAGGAAGAGCCGGCACAGGAGAATACGCAGGATAGCGGCACACAGCCACAGCAGGCGGCTCCGGCTCAGCAGCAGCGCCAGTTCCAGAACAACGGACAGAATCAGAACGGCGGAAACGGCTATCAGAACAACCGCCGGAACAACAGGAATTTCCAGAACAACGGATATAACAACGACCAGCGCCAGGCTCGCCAGCAGGATGCGCCACAGGAGCCTAAGATTGAATTCGAAGGCGTCGTAGAGGCTACGGGAGTGCTTGAAATCATGCCTGACGGATACGGCTTCCTCCGTTCTTCGGATTACAATTATCTCAACTCTCCGGACGACATCTATGTGTCTCAGATGCAGATCAAGGCACATGCCCTCAAGACAGGAGACACAGTGACAGGAGAAATCAAGCCGCCGAAGGAAGGCGACAAGTACTTCCCTCTCGTACGCATCAAGTACATCAACGGACGCACTCCGGAATTCATCCGCGACAGAATACCTTTCGACTTCCTCACGCCTCTCTTCCCGGAAGAGAAGTTCAACCTTCTCGGCAACGGTCACAACGACATGTCATGCCGAATCGTGGATATGTTCACACCTATCGGAAAAGGTCAGCGCGGACTCATCGTGGCACAGCCTAAGACAGGTAAGACAATGCTGCTCAAGTCGATAGCGAATGCCATTGCGGACAATCATCCTGAAGTATACATGATTGTGCTTCTCATAGACGAGCGTCCTGAGGAAGTGACGGACATGGCCCGCAGCGTGAAAGCGGAAGTGGTGGCTTCGACATTCGACGAACCGGCAGAGCGTCATGTAAAGGTGGCGAACATGGTTCTCGAAAAGGCAAAGAGAATGGTGGAATGCGGACACGACGTCGTGATTCTTCTCGATTCGATCACCCGCCTGGCACGTGCCTACAATACTGTTCAGCCTGCCTCTGGCAAAGTCCTTTCCGGCGGTGTGGATGCCAATGCCCTCCACAAGCCTAAGAGGTTCTTCGGAGCGGCCCGTAACATCGAGAACGGCGGTTCCCTCACGATTCTTGCCACAGCATTGACAGAGACTGGTTCAAAGATGGATGAAGTCATCTTCGAGGAATTCAAGGGAACAGGCAACATGGAGCTCCAGCTCGACAGACGACTCTCGAACAAGCGCATCTTCCCTGCTGTAGATGTGACGCTTTCTTCAACGAGAAGGGACGATCTGCTCTACTCCCCTGCCCTCGCGAACCGCATCTGGGTGATGAGGAAATTCCTCGCCGACATGAACTGCATCGAAGCTATGGAGCTTCTCCAGAACCGCATGCAGAGATACGGCACCAACGAAGCTCTCCTGCAGAACATGGACAAGGACGACATGTAGTCTTTTCCTGTCAGATACAATTAATCCTCACATCTTCGCAGGTGTGAGGATTTTTTTGAGTCTGAAATCACTTTCCGGCTATTTCCTGCCGTCGTGCTTCTTTCCGTCATTGTAGCCTTTCTTGTCGAAGTCCTTCTTCATCTTGTCTTCGTGCTTCTTCATGTCGGCTTTGGCGTCGTCAATCTGCTTGTCAAACTTCTGCTTGAGCTGTTCTTTCGTAAGTCCCTTTGTCTCAAGCTCATGCTGAGCAGCCTTGAGGTCGTATTTCACCCGATTGTCAAAAAGCTCGATATTGTCGTACAGCTCGGCCTTTTCAACGGCGTTACGGTAGTGTCTCAAAGCACTCATCTGGGTCGGGAACGTGTATACCCTTTCAGCCTCCACACAAACATCGCCGTCGTAGGTATATGACTTTACATCTATGATTCCGTCAAAGATGTGGGTGTAGACAACGGTATTGCCTATCAGCTCAACCTTCTGAACGTCCGGACTGCGGTGCCTTATGGCATCTCTCATGAACTCCTTTTCCTGCTTCATAGGCTCGTCCATTGCCTTGCGCTCCTGGTTCGCGTCTGAGTTGCAGGCTGTCATTGCAGCCGCCATAGCCACACATGACACAATTAAATTAACTGACATAACTTTTCTCATAACATTGATAATTTATTAAACACTGCCATGCGGAATGTCAATTTCTGTGCCTTTGGCTGCATTCGGGGCTTCAAAACGCAATTCACCCCGACAGTCTTTCTTTCGGATCTGCCGGGGTGACGCCTTATTCCACGAAACGGTATTTCGAAGGATCGCGCGGCTTTGCTTCAGGGCTTTCGGCTGCGTAGCCGAGTCCGATGCAGATTATCGGCTCATATCCTTCGCTGAAACCGAGCTTCTCAAGTGCGGCCGGCGAATTCTTCAGGAAGCGGACCGGGCTGCCGAGGCAGACGGAACCGACTCCGAGTGACCATGCAGAAAGCATGATGTTCTCGGACAGAAGGCCGCAGTCTATCGGCGAACAGTCATATGACGGGTCGTTAGCGATGAACACCATGACCGGAGCACCACGGAAGCATCCTCTGACCATTGCCGGATCAGCATCCGGATTGCCTGCTGCCATCTTTTCGCAGATTTCCGTCATCACAACCGGATCATCCACGACACGCACCTCCCATGACTGCTTGTTAAGTCCGCTCGGCGCATTGATTCCGCATGTCATTATCTGGTTCAAAGTGTCTCTACCCACCGTCACAGGCTTGTACTGACGTATACTCCTGCGGGCCATGATGGTCTCGATGACCTGATTCTCTTTTTCCTCAGGTGCGCTGCTCTGAGCACACGAGGCAGCCGTCACCATCCCGATGCACGCTGCCAATACCGGTAAAATCTTCATATTCATATTGCTCTGATATTTTTGCAAAAATAACAAAACAAATAAATTGTTTATATGATTACGAGGAAAATCGTACCGATTTACGTATTTAGGAAATAAAATGAAGGCATAAACATCATCAGGAACAAAGATATAAATTTATAAAAAGCCTTCACAGAAGTGCTGAATTATTACTCGACAGAATACTTTGTTCTATAGTATTCTGTAGTCGGCACAACTGCGACCGCCTCCACCCAAAGATAGTTTGTGTATCGTACACGTACATTCTCAAAACCTAAATATAGTTTTGACGCTCCGTTGGATGGGATTCTACCATTGCATGACTGTGTGCCGACGGTTGAATAATCCACATCGTATTTTAAGGTAGATGCTCCTGATGTTCTGTCCTGGAATTTCTTAGCTTCTGACTGACTCCGGAACAGGTACATGTTGCAATACGCATCCTCTTCTCGAATAGGTCTATTGTCGTCCAGCAACATCTTTAGGAGTCCGGATCCCTGATTTCTCTCATATAACGGAAGCCCTAGGAACTTAATCTGATTATATTTGACACTCATGTTCCTGTGAAAGTTTCCATCAGAAGATCTATCCTGCTCACTCGTCGCAATACGCATAGAATAGAGGACATCTGTTGCACCTGAAGGAATCTGAACTGGAACCAAAGCAATTGATGAACCGGAAACCGCAGATTTCAACTGACTCCTCAGCGTGAATTTACGTGGTTCTTCAAACAGATTCTGCATCTTTACTCCTTTGATACTATAAGCTCTGAAATCATTCTTGGAACAACTGACCGTTACTGTTCTGACAGACTTCTGATGATATATTCTGTCTGTGTCATCAGTATGGTATGATATATTTACTGATGCATACTGAGCTGCCTGTGGCTTTATTTCCAAAAGGTAAATACCGGAGTGAGCAATAGTCAAAGAATCCTTTACTGTCACTTTGGTATAACTTTTAACGAGACTTTTGGAATCCATGTTATACAACTTCACAGGAACAGCACTCTGCAATTTTATATCATAATATAATTTATCCCCTTTCTCAAGATAAACTGGATATTCCATCAACTTTTCTATCAACAAGTCTTCGCCTTTATATACAGGAACATCTGAAGATAGAATAATGCTCTCCACCTTTGCAACGGCCTTGTTTTGCACATCGACAATTCTTTGTTGAAGAGTCTTACACTTCTCTATGGCTGCACGATTCATTCCTGTAGAATCAAAACGATACTCAAGTGCCTTGGCTTCTGTCAGAACAGAAATGACATGTTGTCGATCAGCCCCAGCACTGAGGTCAGCAACCCGACTCTCCACATCCGCAACCTTCCGTTCTGCTTTATTGTAGAGCAACAATGCCTTCTCTGACATCTTGGGTTCCGAATCTGAAACTCTATTATTACTACTTTGGCATCCCATCAACACCAATAAGGAAATGACCAATACTACAGCTCTCATATTCTAGTAGGTATTAATGATTTCTTGAAGTTGAGTTTTCATATTTGTATATGTGTATTGAGGATAGTCGTGTCCCCACTCACCATTATCGACATTGGTTCTAAACCAATGAATATTGTTGTTCAAGAACATCTGTGCTTCTGACCTTCGATTGTCACCACATAGATGAACAATCACGTCCGACATATATCTAAAATATGAGATTCCGTTACCTGCATATTCTACAGACTCATATTCCAAAGGATAATACTCCCATGCCTCTTCAAAACGATCTGACTTAACAAGTGCTTTACGCAATTTTGCAGTCATTGCCACCTCATATCCATTATGGCCATAAAGATTATCGAAATTCATTTCGTACCTTGAACAATGATGAGGGGTGAGCCTTTCGTAAACATAGATTGCCCTATCAACTTCATCTAATGAAAGATATTCCTCAATAAGCATCTGAGCAAATCTATATTTTCCATCCTCGGCCTTCATTTCTTTAAGAATTGTTTCAGCTTCAGTCAAATTTCCTTCGGAGAAAGCAGATTCAAACTTCTCCGCCTGCGATGTACATGAGATCAACACTAAGACAGCCAAGACGATGGATACCAACCTATTTATACTCATTTCTTTTTCTTGCCTGTTACAGCCTTAATTATACTTCCTCCTATCTTTCTTTCAAGGCCTTGTTTAGTCAAAGGAATGCCTGTCGCCTTGCTGACTTTCTGTTTTACTTTAGTAATTCCCACTGCTCGTTTCAGAGAGAATGATAATCCTGGAATTTTCATGTCGTTCGTCATTTAAAAGTAAACTCAATTTATATAGTCACAATATCCTATATCCTTCTTCTTCAGTTCGGGATCTTCCACTCTCGTAACTCCTGGGAGTATATTTCTATGTATGACATCGGCTAAAGTTTTAGCAATCAACATCCTTCGTGAATCCCACGCAGTACAACTCCAAGCCAGTCGAATCATTAAACCATTAATATCCTTTATATTCGACAAATGGCGCAGGAATATTTTTGGGGATGCAGTAGAATGATATTGCTGCCGTTCTGTTTTTATATTAAACTCTGCATCCATTGTTGATTCTATATCAGAGAATAGTCGCTCCGCACAATCTTTATCACACAGCAACGATGTTGAACTTGCAAGTGATGCATCTCCCTTGCTGTTGCCATAGCCTAAATGGATCTGAGTAGAATACTCCGGTTCGTTTTGTCCGCTGGCTGCAATAAGAGTCACTACCCAGCTGCCTTCTTCTTTTGTCAAGACTTCCAAATCAGCCATATATTGATCAAAGCCCGGCACATTACCACCATAAGAATTCAAGTAATATGATTTGTATGGTCTCGTCGCCCCGATCTCTCGGCTAATGTAGTTGAACCCGCCCATCTTAGCCAAATAATAAGAAAAATGCCCGATGACTGGGTCAACGATATTTGATGGAGAAACGATTGTTATTTTTGAAGCACGATCTATAAAACATCCATAGGGACGATTAACTATATAATGCTCTATGGCAAGTTTATCGGATGGATGCTGGTCTACCGGGATTGTACTTGCGAGGTTAATTATTCGAAAATCATTTGAACATTTGACAGCCTCGATTATCTCAGACTCATTCATATTCATTCTTGCAATGATTTCAGGGATACTTAAATTCATCGGAGTAATCTGATAACCAGTGCTTTTATCCAACTTCCTTTCAAATGCAAGATGAAGTTTCTCGGTATTCTCAACTATCTCTTTATTATGTATATCTGCATTGACTGCCTCAAGAAAGCCAGACCCGACAAGACCGGCAGGCACTGCAAATATCGCTATCCCCAGTATTCCTATACAAGTCGATATAAGCCTGCCGATAAATGTTATGGGCTGATAGTCTGCAAAGTTGCCTGGGTCTCCGATATACTGAGAAAAAGCCCAGAGTACAGACTTCCAACCATTATCAAAAACCTCAGGCTGGGCTGAGTTCTCCACAAAGTATAATAAGAATGCGAGTATCAATGTAATAATACTCAGGAACTGGAGAGATATGCCGAGTTCTTTTTTCTTTGACTCAAAAGCCTTTGTCAATAGCCGGAAAGACTTCATATATCTGAACACACGTAAGAGGCGGGCAACCCTCAAAGTCTTCAATGCCAGATATGGCAGAGGGAATATCAACGCTATGTAGAAAGTATATGTCGAAAGAATATCGATCATTCCGTAGAAACTGAAGCAGTAGCGTATTCTTCCCCATACACCTTTGTATTTTGGAGACAACTGATCCGCTGCCCATATTCTAAGAGCAACCTCAATACTGAAAAATACCGTTGTGAATACATCTATAAAATGCAGAACATGACCATATCGGACATTTATCGTCTCAAACGTCGAAAGAAAAACCTCGATTGTACTCACCATTATGAGAGAGATGATGATCCAGTCCAGCACATTGTGCCATACTTTTGTGTGCAGATTGTCATCAAACACATACGAGAGTTCTTTCTTGAAATCAGATTTTGTCATAGGTCTTTTATTATTTCAATCAGTGCAGTCACTGAAGTTGTCATTCTTTCTAAGGCGAACTCTTCAGTGATCTTTGGTAGATGAACGAAGAGAGCTTTTGTGGCCAGGCCATTCTCTTGTATTATCCGAAGCGCCTCATAATAAGCACAATTACAAACATATAGCCCCGCACTATTCGACACCTTTATCGGTATATGGTTGCTGACTTTTTCACAGCTGGCTTAGCTGCTGTTTTCTTTACCGATGGCATAGCGTTATATTATATGTTATTTCTTCAGTCTTGCCAACGCCTCCTTTGCATCCTCGATATGGCGCTTGTATCTTTCTATATCGCGGTCGTGGCTTGCGGCAGCATCAACCTTTCTCTTGCGGTATGATGCCTTGCTTGATGGTGTCGACGCTCCCTTGATAAGAGCGGCATAGCGCTCATTATCCCTCTTCTTTGCTTCCTTTTCCTTTGCAATGTCTGCTCGAAGATCGATGATCTTCTTCTTGTAATACTCCTTGGTCATAATTTTTGTGTTAATTTGAAATGGTTACTCAGGAAACGGTCAGGATTCCTGGGTAAATTGTATAGATAATTTATTTGCCTGCTGCTACGAGAGTAACTGAGTTGTCTGCGAGCTTTGTGTCGTCTGCATTTGCAACCTGAACACCGATACCGTAGAGTTCAGCAACCTTCTTCTCGAAGTTACCTACCTGCATATTGCCCTTTACAACGAGCTCACCGCCCTTGAAGCCCTCTGCGCGGATTGAAGCGAGAGTTGCATCGTCATCAGCGAAACCGCCCTTGCAAGCAGCGCTCTTGTAAACGCGAAGTGTTGAACCGAAGTTCTCCTTGAAGTTAGCCTTAAGGGTCTTTACCTTAGTGCGGCCATTGAGTGTAAAATCTGCCATAATAAATCAGTTTTAATTGTTTATGATTGAGTTGTTTTAAAATTCGCCTCTTGCTGCTTCACCGATGGTGATTTCATTCGGAACGAGCTTGCCGTCCTTCTTGATCTGCACTGTCACGCCAAAATGAGCATCAAAAAGTTTCTCGGCATCTCCGACCTTCATGCTACCTTTGATCTTAAGACCTTCCACAGCCCTTGTATCGATGTCCTTTGTAGTCTTATCGTTGAGCTGCTTGAGTGTAAGGCCACCGTCAGCAATCTGTTTTCCCTTGTAGAAAACGAGTTCTACACCGAATGCGTTTTCAAACTCTGCAGAGAGAGTCTTGAGCTTCTTCTGTGGCGAGACATTGAACTCCGCCTTTGTGAAGTTGTCTTTGATTATGTCAAAAAGTCCCATATGATTTATGTTATATTATTTCTTGACTTTCTTTACTGGTTCTAATTCTACAATAATTGGATGTAGTTCTTCAGCAAACCTTTTCTTGTAATAGTCTCCTTTCTTTGCAGGTACATATATGGCTTTCAGGGATTTACAGCCATGGCAGCTTTCCTCTTTAATATACCTCACACAATCGATGAATGTCAGAGTCTCAAGTGATGGACAATCCATAAATGGGAAAGTACAATCTGGCCTATAATCTTCAAGTTTACCCTTGACTATTGCTGACTTGAGGTTGTTGCAACGTAGAAATGTACCATGAAGATTCCTGACTTTTTCGGGAATTACAACGGTTGTCAAACCGGAATTTCTAAATGCACTAGTGCCGATCTCTTCAACTGTATCTGGAATCAAGACTTGACTTAAAGAAGAACAAGAATTAAATGCTAAATCGCGAATTTCCGTAACGCTTTGAGGTATGGTTACACTCGTCAGTTCCTCGCAATTCCTAAATGCTTCTCTTTCAATTATGGTTATGCCCTCCGGGAAGATAGCAGCACCATTCTTTATCTCATACTTTGCCATAAAATATTAATTATACTGTTTCAAAGAATCTATAGAACTCTACAATCGTGTCCACATACCATTGAACCAATGTTCCGTATGACTTTCCCGCAAGTGGTGCTGACTTGACCCAGGCCCACTTATCCTTGTTCTTGGCTCCTTGCTGTGGCGTGATTTCCTTAATGCTGCTGTCACCACTATGGTTGTCAATGTACTTTTGAATTGCCTTCTTCCCTTTGGTTCCACCGTTAAGGGTTTCTACACTCACGGCACACAATGATGCTCTCACGTGATAATTGACAACATATTTGAAATCATCAGCACCTTCAGGGCCATTCTTTGACTTGATAAAGAAATAGGCCCTGCCAGAAGGCGCAGAAACACTTATTTGAATATCTTCTGGGAGTTTGCAGATAACATCAGCCCATAACCTATCTGTATCAAGAGCTGTTATCTCGATGTCTGAGACATCTGCATCTGTTCCAGTCCCAGCACCGATGCGCTGACCTTCAGTGTCAACAAAGAATGTCTCACCATTCAATGTCACTTCCGCCTTGCCATCCTCGAAGTTATTTACATCATCGTATATTGTAGGAATGACCTCTATACCGGTCTTATCAATAAAGCCCCATTTGCCATCATAGCATACCGAAGCAAATCCATTTTCAAAGTCTTGAGCCTGGCTGTATTTAGGAGCGACTATTTCTACCCCTTCACTATTGACGAAGCCTATACCAACGCCATTGATGCCTACAATGATAACATCCTCTACAAATTCATCACCCATCCAATCATAGCGTGGAGATATGAGTTCATTGCCATTCGAGTCTACAATTCCCCATTTTTCATTAAGTTGCACACTGAATGTATTACCATCTTTGAAGACTTGATCATACTTTTCATTGAGTGCTGCTTCAACATCTATGTCCTCATCTTCGTCATCGTACCTTGACCACTCCTGTTCGAAATCACCACAATCGCAGCTATAAGCATCGTAGTCCTCCTGGATTTCTTCACCATCATAGCACAGGGTGATGCGATGTTCCTCAATATCGTAGTCTGCCGGGCCAAACTTCACATCGAAACATTGATAGTAGAAACTCAACTTTTCGATATCAAAATCCTCCACATCGAACTCCCATGTCTTACCGGCAAGATTGTCATAGTAGCCAAACTTTACGATATCTTCACTATCCCATTTCTCCTCCATATCGAATGGCTCATAGTCTGAAAATCTGCACCTGTCTTTAAGGTCATCTTCATCGAATTCAATCTCATTGCCATCTACAGTAACACGGATGAAGCCAGGAGAATCATCTCCATTAAACACGAAAGATTCGCCTCCCACCATCTCGTCATCGCTATCAAGAGCCATATATTCATGCTCTGTAATCTCGATCTCTACAACAACATGATTGACTTTCTTACCCGTCTCCGGCACGTTCTCAGTTGTCTGTGTAAACAGTTTCTTTAATAATGTACTCATAGTTATGGATGTTATTTGTTAGTATTATTGTTATTTATAAATTGCTCATAGCAGAACTCGCCATACTTTTGCATCAATGTGAAAGCACGACATAATCCTTGAGAGGCGAACGTATGTGCAATGAGGGCCTTGTAGGTTTTACCCTTATATGTTATTGAGATAACCTTGCACCTGCCTCTGAGTTTACCATCTCGTTTTAATGGATCACTTATCGCAACTGGCTCTGACAAATCGAATGTGTTAGGATAAACCCGATTATAGTCTTCAAAGATTTTTTCGAATATGGCTGATGCAAAGATGATGTACCGCCTTTCTTCTGAAAAGATTTCATCTAAAAGGATGTCGATGTACGGATGGAACAGATGAATATGCTTTCTGCCGATAGAAAATTTAGAAGAAGCATAAGGGATAAGTTCCAGTTGAAGTTTATCAGATAGAACTCTTGTCTTGGCTTCTATACAAACTGATCTGTTGCTCCAGTCCAGAACAGACGGTAAATTAATTCCACTGTTCTTCCATGATGACAAGAAAGCAGCCTGTTTGATGTCAAACTCGTCATAACGCAACTTGCTGGAATCATCCGGATCGATATCGTTGATACCAAAATCCCGCCTGCCGACAAGAAAGTCTTTGACAAAATCATCCGTTGAAGTGTTGACGTGCCGATCCTTTACCTGCGCCCAAAGATTATCACATTTTTCTGCAGATATACCGGGATTGAGATTTACCACAACAGTTTTAGCCTTCCTGTCACCACAGAAATATCCTGGCAGCCCCTTTGAGGATAATTTCGTTACAGAAGTACATAGAGCCATGCCTAATTCCATTGCAGCAGAGATCTCCCCATTATCAAGAAGTTCCCCTAAATCCTTACAGATTTTGGCATCCAATAGATGTGCGCACATAATAGCATCAGTTCCTTCCTCCGCCCCTGAGAAATTAGGGTTATAAATACAGAAAGCGTGGGACGAATCACTCATTTCAGCTGATAGGCCCTAGGAACTGCCTTGGAATTGAAATAAGCAACAGCCCACGCTGATATCGTGTGCCACAAGGGTACAGATACAGGTGAGGAAGTCTGCTTATTCTCATTCCGTGTGAATTTCCTAGGTTCATCAGCGAGAATCAAGCAAAACACTCTCTGTGTTTCAGTATTAGTGCTACAAACATAGCAAAATAATTACAAATAAACAACGCAGAGACCCGGTTTCGAGGGCTGTTGCTGTTTTACCTTACAAAGGTATGAAAAAAGACAACCCACTTGGATTGTCTTTTCTTGTCTTTATCAACAGTCAGACTCAGTCTGACGTTTTGGATTGCAAACGTTCGAGTTCGGGCGAAAATGGTTTGGTTTCTATCACGGCTAATGATCGTCTGTGGTGCTTATCAAATTGACTGTTGAAGTATACTTTTATCTGGCTTGACATCCAATTATCATGAATCAGGTCCTGATAAGAATTCCATAAAGACTGTACTTCTTCCACAGTTTTTGCCAATTCGATATAACAGGATTCTCGATATGCAATATTCTGGCACTTGACCAGCATTGAATCGTACATATTCTGCAGCTTCTTATCTATGTCTCTGAATATCGAATCCATATATTGTTCTCTTTTGTAGCTCTTCTCCTTTTCATGGCGAAGCACATCCAACTGCATTTGCAGGGAATCATTTTTCACTTGCAAAGCTTTGATTGTAGCAGTATCTTGAACAATCGTAATGGATTCCCTGTACTCAATCTTCCGTGTAAACATAGATAGGATCATGACAGAAAGCACAATCAATATAAGCATAACTATCGAAAACTTTCGGCCATACGACAAGGATTTACGCATCTGCTCGACATTGGCAAAGCGTTTATTCTTTTGTTTCTGTATGGCTTTTCTCCATGTCCTTTGATTTCGCTGACCGAGAATATCCTTTGCTATCAGTCCTAACGAATAGATATCGCTGCGACAGTCAGTCTGTTCATGATTGAGCAATTCCGGAGAGGCATACGCTGGAGTACAACCAAGTCCTTTATAAAGGTAGTACGCATCATTGTCCGACAAACCGAAATCTATGATTTTTAAGGTGTTATCTACACGACTGATCAGTATGTTGTCCGGTTTCAAATCGTTGTGAATAACACCTTTTCGATGAAGGTACGCTACAGCATCCAGAAGTTGCTCCATTATTCTGAGATGCGACTGTCTCGAGGGATTCTGTGAACGGTATTCTGTCAGTGAACAACCGTCGATATATTCCATCACGATACCTGGACCGACAGGAGTTGATTCCTCAAAGGTGAAGACATTGACAATATGAGGATGACTCAGTCCTATGGATAATTCATATTCGCGTCGGATCAAATCCATCATTGCCCCGGTGGAATCTTTGGCTGTCTTGATGATAAAGTATTTTCCCGCAAGGGAAACCCTATACAGACGGCTTACAGCACCTTCCTTGATGAGTATAGGATCAGAATATCGGTGAATCGTTTCTAAGGCTTCATCAATAGGTCTTATTTCAGAATTACTGCTCATATCTTGTCTTTTGTTGTCTTCTTCGGGAGGTTAATTGCAGGGTCAAAGATAATTATTTATTTTTGTCCCATTATGAATATCAAGACAGATATACCTCAGATCAGCCTTCTGCGACAAGCCGTGGAACGGGTCATAGACTTTCCTCTATCAACGCATGGCGACTTTCTTCGTTTGTCAGCCGGCATTGAATATACTCTGCGTGAACATATGTCTGAAAGTACATTGGAAAGGCTTTGGGGTTATTCAACGCGATATTATAAGACCGTTTCCGTCAGGACATTGAATGTCTTGGCAAGATTCGTCGGCTATCAAAGTTGGGATGATTTCTGCGTGAAGTCTGCCAAGGGAGTATCGGAATCGGAACTGTTTGCAGACGAGTCCATTTGCTCCGCGAATCTGAAGGTCGGTGACAGGTTGCGCATCGGCTGGCCGCCTGACCGCATATGCGTAATCCGTTATCTTGGAGAGAATCGTTTTATCGCCGAAGAAACGGAAAATTCCACAATGCAGCCGGGAGATACCTTCTCTTGTATTCAGATTCAGAAAGGAAAGCCACTTCATCTGGATCTATTTCAAAAGGCAGGAACTTCTGAGAAGTTTAGGTATATTGTCGGTATAAATACAGGGCTGACTATTCTGGAGATGATGTAGAATCATCATTCAGATACTCTTTATTACCGTGTTACTCTCTACGGGGTCAGTGCTGTGGCAGGCCGTGCAGATGCTGACATTCGGTCCTATGAAGCAGTCGTCACCTATGGTAACCTTTGCCTCATCGAGGATGGTCAGGTGGAAATTGGCGAAGAAACGTTTTCCCACGCTGATCTGTTTGCCATAGTTGCAGTAGAAAGGCTGGTGATCAGGATGATTGTTATGTCCGAGAAGGCCATTGAGAATGTCCAGTCTTTCAGTTGTTGTGGATGGTGAGAGATGATTATATCTGTGAATGACTTCCTTCACTTCGTTGAGTTCCTGCAGGAGTTGCGGGTCGACGTTATTTCTTTTTCTGTCATTGTTCGTTGCATTTAGACCAAGGGCAGTTATACTATAAAAACGCTCGCAGTACCCCTGAAATTTAAGGTACCGCGAGCAGTTTCATTGTATTTTTGCACTCGGTGCCGTGAATCAATACTGATCCCAACTCTTGATCTGGATGTCGTCGAGGGACATTGCGCAGAATGCACGGATGAAGGCGGTAGCCAGACGTGCGTTGGTGATGAGAGGGATATTGAAGTCGATAGCGGCACGGCGGACATGGTAACCGTTTGTGAGTTCCCTGTGAGAGAAGTTCTTAGGGATGTTGATCACAAGGTCGAGTTCCTTGTTTGCAAGCATATCCATTGCAGCCTTATACTTGCCTGCGAGTTCAGGATCCTGTGTCTCTGTAGGCCATATCACGCGCTCAGCAGGAACACCGTTCTCAACAAGGTACTTGCAGGATCCCTCTGTAGCGTAAAGGTTGTAGCCTCTTTCAACGAGAAGTTTGCAGGCATTGAGAAGGTCAGCCTTCTGAAGTGCGTTTCCTGATGATATGAGAATGTTCTTTTTCGGAATCTCATATCCGACAGAGAGCATCGAGTTGATGAGCGCCTCATTGAAGTCGTCGCCAAGACATCCCACCTCACCTGTCGAGTGCATGTCGACTCCAAGTACAGGGTCAGCCTGCTGAAGCCTTGAGAACGAGAACTGCGACGACTTGATACCGACATAGTCAAGGTCAAATGCAGACTTGCGCGGAGCGGCCGGCTTGAGTCCAAGCATCGCTTTAGTTGCCAGTTCTATCATATTGATCTTAAGAACCTTGGAAACAAATGGGAAACTACGGGATGCACGGAGGTTACACTCGATCACCTTGATATAGTTGTCCTTCGCAAGGAACTGGATGTTGAATGGTCCAGTGATCTCGAGAGCAGAAGCAATCTTCTTAGCGATCTTCTTGATCCTGCGGACAGTCTCCACATAAAGTTTCTGCGGAGGGAACTGGATGGTCGCATCACCTGAGTGAACTCCTGCGAACTCGATATGCTCTGATATTGCGTACGCGATGACCTCGCCGTTGTCAGCCACTGCATCGAACTCGATCTCCTTACACCTTTGCATGAACTCAGACATCACAACAGGGTGTTTCTCAGACACTTCCGCAGCAAGACCAAGGAAGTTACGAAGTTCCTCATGGTTGTAGCAGACATTCATCGCTGCACCTGAAAGGACATACGAAGGACGGACGAGAACCGGGAAGCCGACCTGATCGATGAACTGGTCCACTTCGTCGAAGTTGGTAAGTTCCTTCCATTTAGGCTGGTCGATGCCGAGAGCGTCGACGATCGACGAGAACTTGTGACGGTC
>JAFTMS010000019.1 GCA_017452265.1 Bacteroidales bacterium
CTGGAGATTTTTTAATACAATTAGTTATGCTCAACACTAATTCAACCCTTCAGACTCTTCCGGTAGCCGGAATGAGCAACCAGTATGATCCGCAGCTTCACGAGGAAGCAGCCTTCATCCATCAGCTTTACCCGGGAGCAAACTACATCCGCGTCAAGTACCTCGACCGGGCCAAGAACCGGCTCTCCCTCAAGATCGGCATCCTCATCGACGGCCACACCGTCAAGCTCCACCTCACAGCCTACGGCTTCGACAACATGTACCGCAACCTCTTCTCCCGCCTCGATTCCCAGCCCGGCCTCTCATCAGCCCTGCGGACGAAGAAAGTTTCATAAATCAGTGTCGATTTTTGTTGAAATATTTGGATAGTGTGAAATTTTACACTATCTTTGTAGTGCAATAATAAAGAAACACACTATGAAATTAACAGAACAGGAAGAAGAATTGATTGCAGCAATCAGGAACTTCAACAACTCAAAACACAATCCATCGGATAATCTACTCGATTACATCTTTGAGTTGCTTTACAGAATGATTTTTTAACAGCACCGCCCTTCGGGGCGGTCCTTAAACAACTTTCTATGATAGAAAAAGAAAAACAGGACTTTGAGAACATGATGGAAAAAGTCAGATCCAGATATAGAGACAATGAAGTCAACACAAAGCTGTCTGAAATAAGATTGGATGTCGTGTGGGGACGACTGGTAAACCGATATTTTGGCAAGTCTGCCTCTTGGTTTTACAACAAATTCAATGGCATTAATGGTAACGGGAAGCCGGCAGAATTCACGGCTGAAGAAAAGCTTCAACTCAAAGGAGCACTCTGCGATCTTGCAGACCGTATCCGTAAAGCAGCCGATACGCTATAGCACTGGTGTTTCTTTATTATTGCACTTATAACCCAGTGTTGCTCTCCATTTCCTTAACTGTACCGACCATGAATGGAGACATGGTCACGCGGGCGGGCGTATGTCCGTCCGCTTTATTAGAAACATAAAAAACATTATATGAAGCACGATGTAGAAGATTTGCTGATGTGTCAATGCACTGACCCAGAGCACATGATGATTATCCGTTACTTTTTGGACGATAATGAGGTATTTGTCAGCATCCATTTGTATCGCGAAAGAAACATATTCAAAAGGATATGGACTGCACTCAAATTTGTATTCAGGGGCAAAAAGTCTATATATGGAGACTTCGATGAAATTATTCTTCGTCCTGAAGATGCAGATAAGCTTCAACGCGTCGTCGATCATCTCCGTACGGTAAAAGAATAACAGTCCGGGCGGCCCTTCGGGGTCGCCTTTTTCTTTACAGGTCGAGCTTTCGGAGGGCCTGATTGGCTTCGGAGGATTTGCCGAGGTAGATAGAGGTCATGGCAAGGCTGCTGTGGTCGGCCTGTTCCTTGACGAATGAGACGGGGATGCCCTGACTTATCATGTTCGTGATTCCGGAATCCTTGAGGGAATAGAACTGCTGTTCACGGGCAAATCCGCAGGCCGGGCGCACTTGCTTGTCCCAGTAGCCGGTGATGCGCTGCGACCATATCTGTTTCGGCCCCGGGGTGAATTCGAACATCTTTCCTGAAAGCAGGAACCAGTCCGGATGCGACAGGTCGAATTCCTGAAGGAGCTGCATCAGCTTGTCCGGAATCGTTCTGTCGGAATCATTGTCGTTCTTAGCGATTTCGCCTCTCACATGTATGACGTGCCGCTCCATGTCGATGTCTCCGCACTTGAGCAGCACAATCTCCTTCGGTCTCATCAGGCACATGTAACAGAGCATCGCTGCAAGCTTGAATCCTTTGTTTTCCTTGTCGAGGAATGCCCACAGCTTTTCCAGTTCTTCATGAGTGAGTGTGCGTCTTACCTTCTTGGTCAGCTTCTTTGATTTGCGCTTTATGCCGTCGAACGGGTTGTCGGCGATATACTGCTTCTCCTTCATCCAGTTGAACATGATGATGTAGAAGCGGAGATAGTTGTTGTATGTCTGGGCGCAGATCTTTTCGTTTTCGTCCACGCTGTTCATGAATCTTGTGGCCGTGAGTCTGGTGAATGCGTTTATGTAGCTTTCCGGATCAAAACCCTTCTTGAGCAGCCAGGTCTTCAGAATCTTGACATAAGACCTGTATGACTTCATCGTATTGACCTCCGATTCCTTTTCCTTGGCCTTGAGGAAGGCGTCCATGAGGTCGAAGGCCTTTACTGCTGATTCCGGCGCACATTCTTCATATGAAGGCGTCCAGCCGAGCGAAAGCTTCTCATTGATGTCGGCTATGATTCCTCTTGCAGCTTTGCGGCGCGCGCTGATAGGCTTGATATGATTGAGCTTGATGCGGTATCTCCTTTTCTTTTTCGTGTCAGGGTCTTTGATATAATATGAGATATACCATGGATTGCCCTTGTCGTGGAGTTTTGCCGGCACGTAATCTATATACGCCGTGGGTTTGAAAAAACGCATTTTTTTTTCTTTGCACAATTCCATCAAGGCTTCATGCAGAGAAATTTGTTCGTGTCCCGTTTGTGTCCCGGTTTGCCCCATCTTTTTGCGTAATCGCTTTATTTACAGGGAGTTACGGGAATTTTGTTGAGATACCAGGATTCGAACCTGGACAGACAGAACCAAAATCTGTAGTGCTACCATTACACCATATCTCAATTCCGCGTGCAAAGATATCATTATTTTTATTTTTCTGCAAATCGGTTTGTACGGTGCATATACCGTACCGCTGCTACGGCCTGAATATCTGCCTGTTGACGATGGAGCGTCCGAGGGTGAGTTCATCGGCATACTCGAGGTCGTCGCCGAAGCCGAGGCCACGGGCAAGGGATGAGACCTTCACGCCGGAAGCGGCAATCTGCCTGTATATGTAGAAAGCCGTCGTCTCGCCTTCCACATCTCCGCTCAGCGCGAGAATCACCTCGTCGGCATCAGCGGCACGAGTCACAAGCTCACGTATCATCAGATCCGAAGGTCCTATCCCGTCTATCGGAGATATGATGCCGCCAAGTACGTGATACACACCATGATACTGGCCTGTATTTTCGATGCTCATGACATCGCGGACGCTTTCCACGACACAGATCGTCCTGTGGTCACGCGAACGGTCGGCGCAGATGGAGCACACCTCGTCGTCGCATATCATCATGCATGAGCGGCAATACTTCACATCATCACGCAGATGATCTATCGCGGACGTGAAATGGTGCACATTCTCCTGAGGCTGCTTCAGCAGGTGGAGTGCAAGGCGCAGCGCACTTCTGCGGCCGATTCCGGGAAGAGAGCTTATTGCATCGACTGCATCTTCGAGCAGCCGTGAAGGGTAGTTTTCCTTATATGCCATGATATCTGACCAGTTCATCAATCGGCGAAGGCAGGAACTTGACGAACCTCAGTCCGTACCGCTCCCCTATCTCCGTCAGCATGTTCCTGCAGGCGCATCCGAAAGAGCCTACGACTCCGACCTCCGGCATACCATACCTTGCAAGTGCACGTTTGACAAAGGACTCGAGACAGTCCTTCACCATTTCATGTATATATTCATCCGAAGCCTTGGAAAGCACGAAAGGAGCAAGCGAGGCCATGAAGGCCGATGCTGCCTGTTCCTTATACACCTTCCTTACTATCTGCGCATAATCCAGTCCGTATTCCGAAATGAATTCGGCTTCAATCTGCTGCGGAAGCATGCCTTTCACAAAATCTGAAAGAAAAGCGCGCCCCAAAGCCACACCGCTGCCCTCATCTCCAAGCACATATCCTCCCGGACGTATATTTCTGACCATCACGCCGCTTTCATACAGACAGCTGTTCGATCCGGTGCCCATTATGGCCACGACGCCGCTTCCGTCACCGAACAATGCCCTTGCAGCTGCGAGGATGTCCGAATGGAACTGAACCCGGGCAAACGGACACCATGTGCCTATCACATCCAGAAGAGGCGCGGCAGAAGCATCTCCGACAAGGCCGGCACCGTAAAGATACACTTCAGATACGAGTCTTCCGTCCGGATTCAGCTGCGGGACAGCCTCCGCGACTATCCTGCGCGTCTGCTCGACATCCAGACACGTCGGACTGAGGCCGGCAGTCTGTGCCCGAAGCACAGTCCCGTCCTCATAAAGCGCCCTCCATGCGGTCTTGGTCGCTCCGCTTTCAAGAATAATTTTCATTCCACATACCTTCCGTGACGTTTCCAGTAATGCAGGCCGTAGACTGCCGATGCGACATAAGCCGCGTACAGGGCAGACATCCACCACATGCCCTGAGTCGCACAGAGAGCCGTACTCAATGCGTTGGCCACAATCCACAGCCACCACTGCTCACGATAGGACCGGACAAGCCACCATGTCGCCACAGCGCTCAGGACTGCCACCGAAGAATCCAGATACGACATCGGATTCTCGACAAGCCTCATCAGCCAGGCCAGGGCAAAGATTCCGGCGACCGACACCGCTGCACTCCACAGTATCACTTTGGGCGTCAGACGGTTAAGATGTACGGCATCTCCCTCGGAATCCGACTTCTGCACCTTGTTCCTGTCCTTCCCCCACTGCCACAGGCCGATGAACGCAGTTATCAGATAATACGCGTTCAGACCGAATGACGCATACAGTCCCTGACGGAAGAACACCCACATGGCCGCAAGGCTCGTCACGATGCCCACAACCCACATGAAGTTCTTCTGACGGATCTCAAGGATGATATATATCACCCCCGTAACGAGGGTGAACACCTGCATCCAATCCATACGGCAGATAGCTGAGAATCAGAACATTAGAGAACCTCTATAAGTTCTACGACGAACTTCAGTGTCGCATATGGAGGAATGGCTCCCGGTGCGCCGTGCTCGCCGTATGCGAGGTTGTACGGGATGTAGAACTCATATTTTGCGCCTTCTGCCATGAGCTGCACACCTTCTGTCCAGCCTGCTATCACCTGATTGAGACCGAATACAGCCGGCTCATTGCGGTCGTACGAGCTGTCGAACTTGGCGCCGTTGAGGAATGTTCCCTCGTAGTGGCACTTCACCTTGTCCGTAGCCTTAGGCTTTCTGCCGCTTCCTTCCTTGACCACCTTGTACTGGAGGCCGCTCGGAAGCACGACAACGCCTTCCTTCTCTGCGTTAATCTTCAGGAAAGCCTCGCCTTCCTCGCGCATTGCAGCACTCATTGCAGCTGCCTCCGCCTTCTGCTCGGCCTCAAGCTCACCGAAATACTTGTCGAGAAGCTGGCCTGCCTCCTGGAAGGAAACCGCCGGCTCGGAGCCTGTCAGAACGGCCTTTACTCCGGCAACAAAATCGTCGAATTCAATTGACTTGATGCCAGATGACATCATATTGTGGGCAATGCTCATGCCCAGAGCGTAACTGTTTTTGTCCATTATATTGTCTATACTCAAGTTTCGCAAGTGTAAGTTAGTCTTAATATGAAAGTTGGTGAAGCTTGCGAAACTTTTCCCCACCGCACTTTCTTTATCTACGTCACCCTCCTCCTAAATCCTCCTCGGGAGGAGGACTTGCCTCGACCAAGGTCGAAATATAAGGGCTTTCGCATTTGCGAAAGTTATCGTCTTTATTATGAATTTGCAAAGGTAGTCATTTTTGGGAGATTCCCACGCTTCGTTCGGAATGACGTGAGGGTATGGAATGATGTAAGGATCCTAACGTCGGGGATGATGGGTGAGGACTTCACGTTGCCATGTGCTGCTGTCCACGTGGGTATATATTTCCGTCGTCGCCACGCTTTCATGTCCCAACATCTCCTGCACCATGCGCAGGTCCGCCCCGTTCTCTATCAGATGCGTCGCAAATGAGTGACGGAACGTGTGAGGGGATATTTCCTTCCGTATACCCACCTGCAGGGCATATTTCTTTATCATCAGGAACATCGACTGACGGCTCTGAGACTTCCCGAAACGGTTCAGGAACACGATATCGTCCGCAGACGGATCCGCATCCGGACGGACTTCGAGATACTCCTTCAGGGCCTCGGCTGCCATATCCCCCATCGGCACAAGCCTTTCCTTGTCCCCTTTTCCGATTATACGTACGAAGCCGTCCTCGAAATACAGCCCCGAAATCCTGAGCCCGACAGCCTCCGAAACACGCAGGCCGCAGCCGTAAAGCACCTCCAGAATAGCCCTGTCCCTCAGGCCCTGCCATCCGGACGTGTCCACAGCAGAGATGAGAGCACTGACTTCCTCAACCGAAAGCACGTCCGGCAGATAGCGTCCGAGCTTCGGGGAATCCATCCTGTCGCACGGATTGTCCTGTACCACGCCCTCGAGAACCAGCCATCCGAAGAACGAGCGGAGCGAACTGAGGATACGGGCCTGCGAACGCTTCGTCACATCGTCACGCACCTGCAGATAGTCAATTATGTCTTCCGAAGTCACATCGGCAGGAGCGGCAGGGCAATGTGCGAGGAACTTCTCCACGTCGGAGCGGTACGACGCCACCGTATTACCGGACATCGCACGCTCCATGCGGAGATGATAGGCATAATCCTCCAGTATCCTGCTTTCCTGCCTCTCAGCCATAGCTTACAGCGTAGAATATTTCCTGCCGTACTCAAGCATCTGGCCGAGGTAGCTGTCTGCGTAGACGATTTCATAATCCACGACCTTTCCGCCCTTCTCCACAGGCACGATTTCAGGATTGAGGAAACCGCCGTAAGGCTTCAGGCCAAGCGAGGCATAACGTTCGAGCACCTCCTTGTGAAGCTCAGGATCGATATTCACGGCATACTTTTCCACAAGAGCCTTTCCCGCCTCGAAATCGCCCTCGGATTTAATGCGCTGCACCTCTGCGAGAAGTTCGCCGAACAGGCCTCGGAGAGCCTCATGGTCGTTCACCACGAAATATGTCTTTCCATCGCGGACCTTCTTCTCTATCACGTTGTCCGCCAAGCCTTTCTCGTAGCACCAGTCGGCAATCAGCTTGCGGTTCTGCATATGGGCCTCGGTGTTCTTCTTGCCGAATTCGATACGGTTGAACTGGGTGAAGAGACCGTTGCGGATGTAGCTTGAATACTGTGCCTTGTATGCCTCCATATCCGGCAGGATACCAAGCTCCACGAGCTTCGGATCTGCCATATAATAAAGGCCGAAAAGGTCTGCACGCGCTTCCTCGAGAGTGGAGCTGTATTCTCCGAGAGCATTAGGCGATGTCGTCGGGAGAAGCTGTCCGGAACCGTGTCCGAGGCACTCGTGAAGATCCGTGTGTATGTCGTTTGTCAGGTCTCCGTACTTCTTTTCGAAAGCTATATCCTCTTCCGACCATGCGAATTCTCCGAGCATGTTCTTCGGGGATTCCTGGGCAGCCTTTGAATATGCAGACGTGAGGTTTGCTATCGTCACAGACTTCGAGCCGTGCTCGCGGCGGATCCAGTCCGCGTTAGGCAGATTGATTCCGATAGGAGCGGCAGGATAGCAGTCTCCGGCAAGCGTCGCCACATTTATCACCTTTGCAGTCACGCCTTTCACTTCCTTTTTCCTGAAACGCGGATCCACAGGCGAATGGTCCTCGAACCACTGTGCGTTGTCGCTTATGAGCTCCGCCCTGCGTGAAGCCTCAGTATCCTTGAAGTTCACGAGTCCTTCCCACGTGGCCTTTCGTCCGAGAGGATCGTTGTAGTCCTCCACAAATCCGTTCACGAAATCGACTGTACCGAGAGTGTCGTTCACCCATTTTATATTATAGGTGTCCCACAGCTTCAGGTCGCCCGTCCTGTAGTATTCCACGAGGTCTGCGATGTATGCCTTCTGCGTATCGTTCTCCGCAACGGCAGCAGCCTTCTCCAGTTCCGCACATATCTTCTCCAGAGCGGCTCCATAAAGGCCTCCGACCTTATAGACATCCTCGTAAATCACTCCGTCAGCGCCCTTCACCACCTTGCTGTTCAGGCCGTAAGAAACCGGAGTCGCATCCGAAGGATCCGCCATTTCAGAATAGAACTTCTCAACCTCGGCCTTTGTAACTCCCTCATAGAAGTTCACGGCCGATTCTGCCACGATGTCTCCGCTCTTGTCCGTCGACTTGCGCTGAGGAAGGACGTCGGGATTGTAAATGACATCCAGAAGTTCCTGATTCTCTGCGCCTACAGCCGCCATAAGGCCGGCGAAATACTCCTTAGGGCACTCCGGGAAGAACTTGTCCTCCGCATAGTGGTGGTGTATTCCGTTGCTGAAGAACACCCTCTTCGCATATGTCTCGAACTGAGCGTATTCCGTGCATTTACGGTCACCGTCATAATTCCCGAGAATGTTCTCCAATGTCTTCCTTATCGGGAGATTGTAGCGGCAGTTCTGCATCCAGATGATGTCACGGCCGTATTTTGCGGCCTCGGAGAGATGGTACACATACTCCTTCTGCTGCAGCGACAGTCCGTCCCAGCCCGGCACCTGATACCTCATTATCCTGAGGTCCGCGAATTCATCCACGAGATATTTGAAATCATCCTTCTGAGCCGCTTTGTCTGCACATGAGACCAAGGCAGCGGCCATGCCTGCACATGAAATCATCTTCACTATATTCTTCATATACCTTTATAATTTATATACATATCGTATTCCCGTTCATCAGGGAAACGTACAAATATACGAATTATGTGAAAAATATGTATATTTGCAGGTTAAGATTTGGAACGGAATGAAGACACACAGCATATACGCAGAAGCGGTCAGAGCACTCGTCATCATGGCACTGGCACTCGCAGGGACAGCCTGCAGCACCTATGACCCTGATTTCATCATATATCCGCAGGGCCAGAGGCAGGGCACGGACATAGAGCGCACGGCCAGCTCAGGGGCACGAAACGCCTTCATCATATATTCATTGGGCTTCAACAACCTCTCCGGCTACCTCAAGGAGGACATCAACGACATCGCGTCCGGCGAACTGCCGTCACACTTCAAGAGCGACGACCTTCTGCTCGTGTTCAGCCACAACACCAACGGTTCGTACACAGTGAACACAAGCCCTGTCCTTACAAGAATATACAAGGACAGACAGGGGGATGTCGTACGTGACACCGTGCTCGTCTTGCCGAAGGGGACATTGTCCGCATCGACCGCCACCATGAACAAGGTTCTCACATATATAAAGGAGGAATATCCCGCGAAGCATTACGGAATGCTGCTGAGTTCGCACGGCACAGGCTGGTTACCGGCCGGATACGCCAACAGTCCGTCGTCGTTCGAGAGCCGCAGCATGGCCTACAGGCGGTCGGCCACGATGGCTCCGGTGCCGTATCAGGAAAAGGAACAGGCTGACGGCAAGCCGATGGTGAAGAGCTTCGGATGCCAGAACATATCTTCAAGCGCCACGTACGAGATGGACATAAACGACATGGCGGACGCCATCCCGATGAAGCTGGACTACATGATATTCGATGCATGCTTCATGGGCGGAATCGAGGTGGCATACGAGTTCCGCGACGTCTGCGACAAAATGGTCTTCTCGCAGGCAGAGATCCTTGCAGACGGGATGGACTACAAGACCATGACGACCTATCTGCTCAACGATGAGCCGGATCTCGAAGGCTTCTCCCGCAACTATTTCGAGTACTACAACAATCTCGAAGGGGCATACCGGTCCGCCACCGTATCTCTCGTGGACTGCACCGCGCTGACTCCCCTTGCAGAGCTCTGCAATTCGCTTTTCGACAGCTGCCGCGACGGGATGACAGCCCTTCAGGACAACACGTCAGCCGTCCAGAGATACTACAGGAGCGAATACCAGAACTTCCGATGGTTCTTCGACCTGGAAAGCATCATCAGCAACTCCGGGGCGGATGCGTCCCAGATGGCGGCACTCGCCGAGGCGCTCGACCGGTGCATACTCTACAAAGCTGCGACCGAGAATTTCATGAACTCTTTCGCCATCAAGACCCACTGCGGCCTGAGCATGTATCTTCCGTATAGGGGCAGGGACTATCTCAACAGCTTCTACAAGGAGCTCGAATGGAACAAAGCCACGGGACTTGTCGAATAATATTTTGACATTCAAATAAAATGACTATCTTTGCAGCCCCATAAAAAGCGGCTGCGCTTTTTGGTGCAATGGGGTCTCGGGTGCAGGAATGCCCCAAGACTGAGTAACACATTTTAAACAAAACAGACAATGAAGCACATTGAACTCAAAGGCCAGATCCGTGAGGCTGGCAACAAGGCTGCAGTGAAGGCAGTCCGCAGAGCAGGACAGGTTCCTTGCAACATCTATGGTCTCGGCATCGAGAACGTCCTTTTCACAATTGACGCACAGGACCTCAAGGCCATCACTCACACTCCTAACTCATACATCGTAGACCTCGAGCTCAGCAACGGCACAAAGATGTTCGCCGTTCTCCACGAGATCCAGTATCATCCGGTGACCGACGAGGCTCTCCACGTGGATTTCCTCGCAGTATCAGAGGCAAAGCCGGTGACTATCGACGTACCTGTAAAGGTTGTGGGACACTCAGAGGGTGTAAAGCTCGGTGGAAAGCTTCTCGTATCAAGCCGCAAGCTTCGCGTGAGCGCCATGATGGACAAGCTGCCTGACCTCCTTGAGGTTGACTCTACCCACCTTATGATCGGCAAGCAGATTGTTGCAGGCGACCTCAACTTCGAAGGCGTGACAATCGTTTCACCAAAGGCTACTATCATCTGCTCAGTACGTCCTACACGTGCGACACAGCAGGCTAAGATGGAAGGCAAGAAGTAATCTGACTTGGTATGAACTATTTGATCGTCGGTTTAGGAAACATCGGCGTCGAATATGCCAACACCAGACACAACATGGGATTTATGGTATTGGATGCCTGGGCTCAGGCATCCAATGTTGTTTTTGAGTCGGGAAGGTATGGCGACAGGACGACGGTGTCATTCAAGGGAAGGAAGTTCACGCTTCTGAAGCCTTCAACATACATGAACCTCAGCGGCAAGGCCGTGCGCTACTGGATGAACGAGCTGAAGATTCCGGTGGAGAATCTGCTTGTGATTTCGGACGACCTCAACATCCCGTTCGGCACCCTCCGTCTCCGCAAGAACGGAAGCGCCGGCGGTCACAACGGTCTGACGAACATCAATGAGATGATAGGTACGCAGGACTACGCACGCATCAGGGTGGGCATCGGCAACGAATTCGGACGAGGCCAGCAGATTGACTATGTGCTCGGCGATATAAGCAAGGAAGAGAAGGAACAGATGCCGGAAATATGCACAAGGGTAATCGAGGGCATAAAGGCATGGGCAACAATCGGTGCCGACCGCGCAATGAATGTCGTGAACACTCGTCCGAAACAATAGGATTTTTTATCAAAAATTTGGATATTAGACAATTAATCCATAACTTGCCGAAAGTTTTAATGTTAAACGTTTAACAATTTAAAATCCAAAAACAAAATGAAAGAGCTTGTAGATCAGATCAAGGCAGAGTACGAGGTTTTCGCAAAGAACGCTGAGGCTCAGGTAGAGAAGGGCAACAAGGCAGCCGGAGCACGCGCTCGCAAGGCAGCGTTGAACCTCATGAAGATGATGAAGGATTTCAGAAAGGAGTCTGTAGAGGCTGCGAAGTAATCAACGTCACTCTGATTGAAAGACAGAAGCTGCCGGTTTTCCGACAGCTTCATTTTTTTTGAAAAAAAATCAGTCTCCGTGCAACGTTCTGCATCTGATCTGCATCTATGTATCAGGTTTAGGTTTTAGTACACGTTTAAAGGGGGTTCGGGATATTGTCTCGGCCTCCTTTATTTCCATGCGACTTCCATTGCCTCCTGATATGAATCCTCCCCATCACATTTCAAGTTCTACGTTGTCTACCCAGAGGGTGTTGCCTACGCCTCCGTAGAAGGCCTTGCCGCAGCTGGTTATGAAATGAATCATCATGAAGTTCGGCTCAGTCCCTTCTTCCGCCCAGCCATCCTCCTGCACCACGACATTCTCTCCCCTGCTGTTCAGCGTATGGTAGGCCGTTTCCGGATCTGTCTTCAGCCCCATATATTCCTCATAGAAATCCTCTCCGGTTATGTCCCCGTAATGAACCTTCACCTTATGATTGTTCTTCCATTGAGGCATGTCCTCCATTATGCGTTCGATGCCGGTACCTACCCTCAGAGCATGCACATTGCCTTCCGCATCCTCCCAGCGCTTCTGCAGTATCACCGTAATCTCAGCCCAATCAGGAAAGCCCATCGGCTTGAGCTTTGAAAAGCCCGTACCCCTTATGACCTCATTGCCTACATCTGCCTTGTAGTCCAGCTTCAGAGCTTTCGGACGACCGTTGAAAGGCACTCCATACAGAACCTTCGCCATCGGTGACTTCGTGTCGCGGATCGGCTCGGGAAGGGCTCCCACAAGCAGCGCACCCTGACACACAACATCCATATTCACGATTCCAAGGGCCTTCACCTCCTCGATATGCGTTTCGATTCTCGCACAACATCCCTCTCCCCTCTTCTCAGGATATACTGTATTGTTCGTCTTCACCACACCGGCAACGACGGCAAGCACATTGTTTGTCCTCCAGATATAGCCCTCAGGAGCCTTGAACGGCGTCTTTCCCGTAACAAGAGTGTCAGACGGATTTCCATAGAATTCGTAAAGATACTTTGTCGCACCCCCGATGATACCCGATTCCTTGATCTCACGCACACACCATCTGTCGAAGGTTCCGTAATCATTTATCTTCTTCACGACATCCTCCTGTGCACCGGCTCCAGCCGCCGAAGAAAGGGCCAGAAGCAAAGAAAGGCCAAATAATCTTGTTCGTCTCATAAAAAATGGTTAAATATGCAATTCGTTTGCAAAGATACTCACGTTTTTGGAAAAAACGCATATGAAGCTGAACTTGACATATAATATATTGCCATTTATTCTCTTTACGCTTTTTGCCCTCCTTCTTTCTCCGAGGGCAGCGGCACGACCGGCAAAAAACGGGCCTGTCATTCTGGTGCAGCCGGACGGAAGCACATTCACAGCTCTGATCAAGGGTGACGAAAGGGTGCGCATAAAGACAACGCTTCAAGGACATGCCGTAGTGCAGGATACGGACGGCTGGTGGTGTTATGCGGTCTTTGACGGAGACGGAAGCAGGCACAGCAGCGGCTACAGGATCGGACAGAAGACGCCTCAGGCGGTGATTTCGCAGAGTCTGAATGTGCCGCTGAGGCAGGTCGCGGAACGTGCAGCGCAGAGATGGAGCACTCCAGCTGAAGACGGAAGGACGCCTCTGCTCGCAAGGATGAGAAGCGGCAGGGCAAGTCTTCAGAACAGCTCCGGCCTTCAGACAAAGGCGGAGGAAGCCCAGGCAAAGCACGGAATCGTGATTCTTGCGCAGTTCAGCGACAGGAAATTCCAATACACCCGGGAGGATTTCATCGATATGCTCACGAAGGAAGGCTACAGCGTGAACGGGGCGACAGGAAGCGCAAAGGAGTATTTCGATGCCCAGTTCCATGGGATGTTCGATTTTTCATTCGACGTCAGTCCGATCGTAACGGTCTCAAAGACAGCTGCATACTATGGAGGAAACGACAGTGACGGAAACGACAAGGCTCCTGCGGAACTTATCGAAGAGGCATGCAGGAAAGCGGATGCGGACGTGGACTTCTCGCTTTATGACGACGACGGCGACAGCGAGGTGGACAACGTGTTCCTGTTCTTCGCCGGAGAGGACGAAGCCGAAGGCGCAAGCGAGGACTGCATATGGTCGCACGCATGGTACATATACAGCGGTGCAGGAATAAAGCTTTCGCTTGACGGCAAGGTCATCGACCGATATGCCTGCACATCAGAGCTGGCCAGAAGATACACGGGCAGCACATACGAGGTCTGCATGGCCGGAATCGGAACATTCTGCCATGAATACAGCCATACTTTCGGTCTCCCTGATTTCTATGACACGGATTATGACGAATCCGGAGGCTGGGCGGCGGGTCTGTGGACGTCGACAGCCCTGATGGACGGAGGAAACCAGAACAACAACGGCAACACACCTCCATACCTCAACGCCATAGAACGGGAGCTGCTCGGCATTTCAGAGCCTGTCACAATAAATTCGGACGGTTCCTATACACTCGAACCGATACACAGGAACGGACAATATTTCAAGATGACCACGGACAGGACCGGGGAGTACTATCTGTTCGAATGCCGCTCCGAAGAAGGCTGGGACCAATACATCGGAGGCAGCGGAATGCTCGTCTACCACATCGACAAGACAGCCTCCAGACAGCGCAGATGGACATATGAAAACACGGTAAACTCCGATCAGGCCCACCAGTGCGCAGACCTCATCGAAGCCGACGGACGTACGGATGCCTTCACGGACGACATGCACTACCACAGCCTGACGTCAAACATCAGCGGAATATTCTTCCCCTACGGCAGCACGACATCCCTCACCTACGACACTGCTCCGGGTCTTTCATGGTGGAGCGGAGAAAAAGGGAAGCTTGTCCTCACCGGCATCACACGCGATGGCGATGGCATAAAGTTCAGCATCATCGGAGGCTCTGAAGCCACCACACCTCCTTCCCCCGTAGACATCAGATACGAAGCATTCATGGACGCAGCCATAATCACCTTCGGCAGCAGCCACGACTTTGAAGGAGAGGCCACAGTGAGCTGGGGACTGACCGGAAAGGAAATGCAGAGCGTACAGGTGGCGCCATATGAAACCGGGAAATACTCCGTCACGCTCGAAGGCCTCGAAAGCGGCAACAAGACCTACACCGTGACCATATGCTTCGAAATAGAAGGAGCCGTCGGCGAAAGTTCGTCCGTCAGCTTCATGACACGCCGCAAGCCGTCCGTAAGCTGGCCGTTCATCCACATAGGAAACGCAGAAAGGAACAGCGACGGCACATTCCCTGCCGGAAGCAGGCTTCCTATGAGAGTGTACAACGCCACAGATGCAGCCGAAGTGGAATGGTTCTTCAACGGAAGAAGAATCACGACGGAAGGCGACGGATACTACACCATAAAGGAAGGAGGTGAGTTGAAGGCCAAGGTCATACGGGAAGATGGCGGCACGGACACGATTGTGAAACAGATAGTTATCGGAGAATGATGAAAAGGACGGCAATACTGGTCTTCATGGCCATGATTCTGGCAGGATGCAAGGGATACGACATCGAGGAAATACTGCTCTCAAGGGAGGATATTTCGCTCACTCAGAAAGGCAGGCTGCTCTTCAGCCATGACGCCGCGACATGCCAGCTGGGATACAGCAGCGACAGGAACGAGTTCCGCGTATATGACGACGAGCTCGGCAACTTCTTCATTGTCAGGTGCAATGCCAGGCCGGACACCGAAGGGCAGACGCTGAAGGCCGACCTCACATGGACGACAAGCACCGACACGAAGACGGCGAAAGGCCTTGATTTCAAGGTGCAGAGGAAAGGGGCCGACGGCCACATCTGGATGTGGTGCGATTCCGACAAGATAGGAGTGGTCGTGAAAGAGCTGGATTAATGTAAAAAAATCTTATCTTTGTGCCCGCAAACGGAAATATGTTTATAACGTTAAAAATAAGGTAAAAATGAGAAAGAAAATCGTAGCAGGCAACTGGAAGATGAACACTACAGTTGCAGAGGGCGTTGAGCTCGCAAAGGCAGTTGTTGCAAAGTCGGTTGAGGTTCCGGCAGACGTGAAGCTTATCATCGCTCCGCCATTCACACATCTCTACCCTGTTGCAGAGGTTGTAAAGGGAACAGCAGTAGGTCTTTCAGCACAGAACTGCGCAGACCATGAGAAGGGTGCATACACAGGCGAAGTTGCAGTGAACATGATCTCCGGCGTAGGCTGTGAGTATGTGATCCTCGGTCACTCAGAGCGCAGGGAGTACTACGGAGAGACTGACGCAAAGCTCGTGGAGAAGGTGAAGCTTGCTCTCGCACAGGGCCTTTCACCGATCTTCTGCATCGGCGAGAAGCTCGAGGAGCGTGAGGCAGGACGCCACTTCGAAGTGGTTACCGAGCAGGTGAAGAATGTCCTCTACACACTTACACCTGAGGAAATGGCAAAGGTCATCGTAGCATACGAGCCGGTCTGGGCAATCGGAACAGGCAAGACCGCAACCGCTGAGCAGGCACAGGAGATCCACGCTGAGATCCGCAAGGTGCTCGCTGAGAAGTTCGGCGCACTCGCTGAGGAAATCTCTATCCTCTACGGCGGTTCATGCAAGCCTTCAAACGCAAAGGAGCTCTTCGCATGTCCGGACATCGACGGCGGCCTCATCGGAGGTGCAGCCCTCAAGGCAGAGGACTTCATCGGCATCGCCGTATCATTCTGATTGAATATGAAGAAGTCATACATCATCGCAGCCACTGCACTCGCAGTGGCTGCTTGCGTGCAGAGCGAGGACTCGGCACTGAAGGAGAAGGTGGAGAGCTATGCAGTGGTGGAAGTCACTTCACCGCTCTATGACGCACTCGACGAGAACGACAGGAAGATCGTGAGCCTGTTCCGTCAGGCAGCCGAAATCATGGACGACCTTTTCTGGAAGCAGACATACGGCGACAAAGCCGAAATGGAAGCGCTCACAGACGAGTATGCCAAGGCATATGCCATGATCAACTACGGCCCGTGGGACCGTCTCGACGACAACAATCCTTTCGTGGAAGGCTACGGAGCAAAGCCGCTCGGATGCCGCTACTACCCGGAGGACATCACGGCGGAAGAATTTGCAGCGTTCGACGATCCGGACAAGAACAGTCTTTATACGGTGATACGACGCAACGAGGACGGTTCCCTCAAATGCGTCTGGTACCGCGACGAGTACAAGGAAGAGCTTGACAAGGTGTGCGGGCTTCTCACCGAAGCGGCTGCACTGACTACGAACGAAGGACTGCGTACATATCTTACCGAGCGTGTAAAGGCTTTCCGTACAGACGATTACCTTGCCAGCGACATGGCTTGGATGGACATGAAGGACTGCAACATGGACCTCGTGATAGGCCCTATCGAGAATTATGACGATATGCTCAACGAAGCCAAGGCATCATACGAGGCGTTCATCCTTCTCAAGGACGAGAAGCGCAGCGCGAACCTTGCAAAGTACGTCGCCCTGCTCCCTGCCCTCCAGACAATGCTTCCATGCGCTCCTGAATACAAGACCTTCGTGCCGGGCACATCATCAGACCTCAACGTATACGACGCAATCTATTACGCAGGCGACTGCAACGCCGGAGGCAAGACCATCGCGATCAATCTTCCGAACGACGAGAGGGTACATGCGGCAAAGGGCGCACGCCGTCTCCAGCTCTACAACAGCATGATGGCCAAGTTCGACAAGATAATGCTCCCTATCGGAAAGCTCCTCATCGAGCCTTCACAGCAGCAGTACCTCAGCGCGGACGCCTTCTTCTGGAACGTCACATTCCACGAAGTGGCCCACGGACTCGGAGTGAAGCAGACCGTGAACGGAAAGGGCACTGTGGATGCCGCCATGGGATCTGAAAAGACCACATGGGAAGAAGCCAAGGCAGACATCCTCGGTCTGTTCATGGTCAGCAGGCTCATCGACATGGGCGAAATCACGGATATCACAAAAGAGGAATCAGTGACCACGTTCATCGCCGGCATCGTACGTTCGGTGCGCTTCGGATTCGCGTCATCGCACGGCAAGGCCAACATGATGTGCTACAACTTCATGGAGGAAAACGGAGCGTTCGCCCGTAACGCAGACGGCACCTACCACATCGATTTCGAGAAGGCACCGGCAGTCATCGACGCATGGGCGAACCTCATCCTCGAGACGCAGGCGACAGGCAACTTCGAGTTCGCTCAGAAATATGCCGCCGAACATGCCGACATCACCGACGCCCTTGCGGCCGACATAGCCAAAGTGAACGAAGCCGGTATCCCACGCGACATCGTCTTCAGCTTCAAATGGCAGTAATCATTTAAAAACCAAGAAAAGCGTCCGGTCTTTTGGCCGGACGCTTTTTTTCATGTATCTTTGTGGGTTGCAAGCATGAATATATAAAAGAAACACAATATGAAGAATTTTGTAGAGGAACTCAGGTGGAGAGGCATGATTCAGGACATCATGCCGGGAACAGAGGAAAAACTTATGGAAGGACCGACTGCGGCATATGTGGGAATAGACCCGACTGCAGATTCGCTCCACATCGGCCATATGGTCAGCATAATGATACTCAAGCATTTCCAGAACTGCGGTCACAAGCCGATCGCTCTTGTGGGTGGTGCGACGGGAATGATCGGAGACCCTTCGATGAAGTCGCAGGAGCGCAACCTTCTCGACGAGAAGACGCTCAGCCACAATGTGGCATGCATCAAGTCGCAGCTCAGCAGATTCCTTGATTTCGATTCGGATGCTTCGAACAAGGCTGAGCTTGTGAACAACTACGACTGGATGAAGGGATATTCCTTCCTTGAGTTCACGCGCGACATCGGAAAGCACATCACCGTAAACTACATGATGGCGAAGGATTCCGTAAAGAAGAGGCTTTCAAGCGAGTCACGCGAGGGAATGTCGTTCACAGAGTTCACCTACCAGCTTCTTCAGGGATACGACTTCCTCTATCTCTATGAGCACAAGGGATGTACGCTCCAGATGGGCGGTGCAGACCAGTGGGGCAACATCACCACAGGTTCGGAGCTCATCCGCCGTATCCTCGGCAAGGAGGCATTCGCCCTCACATGCCCGCTCATCACAAAGGCCGACGGAGGAAAGTTCGGAAAGACGGAGAAGGGCAACATCTGGCTTGATGCGGAACGCACTTCACCATACCAGTTCTACCAGTTCTGGCTCAACGTTTCCGATTCTGATGCGGAAAAGTACATAAAGATATTCACAATGCTCGGAAAGGAGGAAATCGAGACAGCGATAGCGCAGCACGCCGAGGCACCGGAGCGCAGGGAGCTTCAGAAGCTTCTCGCCAAGGAGGTTACGACTATGGTTCACGGTGCCGCTGAATATGAGAATGCGGTGGCTGCATCGCAGATGCTTTTCGGAAACGCCACAAAGGAGGCGCTCAAGAATCTCGACGAGAAGACATTCCTTGCAGTGTTCGACGGTGTGCCGACATTCGAGGTTGCTGCAGACAAGTTCCCTATCGGAATCATAGATCTGCTTGCAGGCGAGACGCAGGTGTTCCCGTCTAAGGGAGAATGCCGCAAGATGATCCAGGCGAACGGCGTGAGCATCGACAAGGAGAAGGTGACCGACATCAATGCTCAGATCGGTGAGGAATCGTTCATCGACGGCAAGTACGTGCTGGCACAGAAGGGTAAGAAGAACTATTTCATAATCAAACTGGTTTAATGGAAAAGAATATCGAAAGCACAAGGCAGCTCAAGGTTGCCAAGGAGATACAGAAGCACATGGCGGAAATCATCCGCAGCAAAGGCATGGCGGCGTTCGGAGGAGCGCTGGTGTCGGTAAGCGGAGTGAAGATAAGCCCGGACCTTTCCGTTGCTAAGGTCTATGTCAGCATATTCCCGTCGGATAAGGCTGAGGCCGTGATGGGAGTGCTGCAGGAGAACGGCAGGGCGCTGAGGGGCGAGCTTGGAAGCAAGGTGGCGAAGCAGCTGCGTATTGTGCCGGAGATAGCGTTCTTCCTGGACAGTTCGCTGGATTATGTGGAACATATAGAGGAACTGCTGAAAAAGTAGATTCCTGAAAATGAGGCTGGCACCATTCATAGCAAAGAGGTACCTTTTCGCCAAAAAGTCACACAATGTGATAAACATCATCTCGGCGATAAGTGCCATCGGCATGGCTATAGGAACGGCAGCCCTCATAATCATACTTTCCGTATACAACGGGTTCGACTCGCTCGTCAAGTCTATGATGGGCAGTGTCGAACCCGATCTTCTTGTAACTCCTGCATCGGGAAAGACATTCGTCCCCGACGATGAAGCGTTCGACTGGCTCTACGACCAGCCTTCCGTAAAGAACATGTGTGGCATTCTTCAGGAGCAGGTGTTCATAAACTATGGCGGGAAACAGGGTATAGCCAAGGCGAAGGGTGTGGACTGGGTGTACGAAGAGGAATCTCCCATACAGGAACATATGCGCGAAGGCACGTTCAGCCTGCACAAGGGGGACGTTCCTCTGGCTTCCGTCGGCTCCGGTCTGGCATACGGCATGGGCATACGTCCGCACTTCACAGCCCCTGTCGAGATGTTCTTCCCCACGCGTACAGGAAACATATCACTTTCGGATCCGACATCAGGCATAAGATTCGTAAAGGTCTGGCCATCAAGCGTATTCAGTATAAACAACGATGTGGATGCCGAACTTATGATAGTCCCCATCGAAACCATGAGGGAACTGCTGGAATACGATGACGAAGTGTCAGGAGTGGAGATATGCCTGATGGACGGATACGGCAGCGACGAGCTGAAGAGGCTGCAGAAGGAAACAGGGGAAAGACTCGGTCCGGACTTCGTGGTGAAGGACCGCTTCATGCAGAACGAATCGCTGTACAAGATGATGAAATACGAGAAGGCAGCCATATACATGATCCTAATTTTCGTCATCATCATCATAGCCTTCAACATCTTCGGAAGCCTCTCCATGCTCATAATCGAGAAGCAGGAGGACATTCAGACGCTCCGCAGCATGGGAGCACAGGAAAAGCTCATAAAGAACATTTTCGTGCTGGAGGGCTGGATGATTTCGCTTGCAGGCCTTGCGGCAGGCCTTGTAGTCGGCATAGGCTTCTCGCTTCTGCAGCAGCACTTCGGATTCATAAAGATGCCCGGACATTTCGTTGTCCAGGCATATCCTATAATCGTATCCTGGTCCGACATCCTTCTGACCATAGCCGGCGTCGCCACAATAGGCTACCTCATCGCCCTCCTCCCGGTTGCAATCCACAAAAGGAAAGAGCGGCAGCAGGCTACAGACCCTTCACATACTCGTGGATTGCGGCGGCGGCTTTGCGGCCGGCTCCCATTGCGAGGATTACGGTTGCGGCTCCGGTCACGGCATCTCCACCGGCAAACACTCCGGCGCGTGTCGTAGCTCCGTTCTCGTCTGCGACGAGGCATCCGCGCCTGTTCGTCTCCAGTCCGCCTGTCGTCTTGGCAATCAGAGGATTGGGCGAAGTACCGAGCGACATGATTACAGTTTCGGTCTCGATTTCGAATTCCGAACCAGGCACTGCCACCGGGCTGCGGCGTCCGCTCTCATCCGGTTCGCCAAGCTCCATCCGTATGCATTTCACGGCACGCACCCAGCCTTTCTCATCGCCGAGAATCTCCACAGGATTCGTCAGCATGGCGAACTGTATGCCTTCCTCCTTCGCATGATGCACTTCCTCACGACGGGCCGGAAGCTCGTTCTCCGTACGCCTGTAAACAATCGTCGTCTCGGCTCCAAGCCTCAATGCAGTCCTTGCCGCATCCATGGCGACATTTCCTCCGCCGACGACAACCACCTTCTTCCCTGCATGTATCGGAGTCATGTAATCGTCCCTGTATGCCTTCATGAGATTGTTTCTCGTAAGGAATTCGTTTGCAGAAAACACTCCGTTCAGGTTCTCGCCCGGAATGTTCATGAACTTAGGCAGTCCTGCTCCCGAACCGATGAACACGGCATCAAATCCCTCATCATCAAGAAGCGAATCTATCGTGACAGTCCTTCCTGCAATCACATCCGTCTCAATCTTCACACCGAGGGCACGCACTTCATTTATCTCAGCCTCAACGACTTCATCCTTTGGAAGACGGAACTCCGGAATGCCGTATACAAGCACTCCGCCAGGACGGTGCAGAGCCTCGAATATGGTCACATCATAGCCGAGCTTTGCAAGATCGGACGCGCAGGCAAGTCCTGCAGGACCGCTGCCGATAACTGCCACCTTGTGACCGTTCGGCTCCGCCACTTCGGTCTTTACACCACCATTCTCCCTGCTCCAGTCCGCCACAAAGCGCTCCAGTTTGCCGATTGCCACCGGCTCTCCCTTGACTCCCAGGATGCAGCTTCCTTCGCACTGTGTCTCCTGCGGGCACACACGGCCACAGATTGCCGGAAGCGACGAATCCTGTGCAATCACAGAAGCAGCACCGGCGAAATCACCTTCCACAACCTTTGAAATGAATGAAGGAATCTGAATGTTCACAGGACATGCAGACACGCATCGGGGATTTTTGCAGCTGAGACAACGCGTCGCCTCAAGCTGCGCCTCCTCGGCATTATAGCCATAGCACACTTCCTCAAAATTGGTGGCGCGCACCTTGGGATTCTGTTCCCTGACAGGCACTCTTGGAATTCTGTTTGCCATTACTTTCCCCTCCCTATTCTGCATTTATGATTTTCATTTTCAGCAGCCTCTTCGGCCTTGTACATGGTCTGACGGCGCATCGCCTCGTCAAAGTCCACGTCATACCCGTTGAATTCAGGCCCTTCCACGCACGCGAAACGTGTCTTTCCTGCCACCGTCACGCGGCATGCACCGCACATTCCCGTTCCGTCCACCATCAGGGTGTTCAGGCTGACGATTATCGGAAGTTCCAGCTTGCGGGCTGTCATGGTCGCGAACTTCATCATGATCATCGGGCCTATCGCCACCGCCTGCGTATATTTCTTTCCGTCCTCATTCACAAGCTTCTCAAGCATGGCGGTGACCAATCCCTTGAAGCCTGCGGAACCGTCGTCGGTGCAGAGGTACAGATTGTCGCAGACTGCCTCCATCTCCTCCTTGTAGATCACAAGGTCGGCAGTCTTGGCTCCCACAATCACATCCACGGCCACTCCCCTTTCGTGAAGCCACTTCACCTGCGGATACACAGGAGCCGTTCCTACGCCTCCTGCGATGAATATGTATCTCTGAGACCTGAGTTCCTCATCCGACATTTCAGTGAAGTCCGAAGGCACCCCGAGCGGGCCGACGACATCCTTGAACGCCTCCCCCTCTTCGAAGGATATTATTTCTGAAGAAGACGCACCGATCTGCTGCGTCACTATCGTCACCGAGCCGGTATCTTTATCATAATCACTGATGGTCAACGGAATACGTTCTCCGTTTTCAGTCGCACGCACAATCAGGAACTGCCCCGGAAGGGCCGCAGCCGCAAGACGCGGAGCATGCACCCTCATGCGGCAGATTGTCGGCGTGAGCATTTCTTTGGTCAGAATTTCATACATGGTTGTTTTTTCTTTAGAAAACGAATACAAAGGTAACCATTATTTGCATTTTAAAAATAGAAAAACACCGCCTATTATACGGCGTTCACAGAAAACAGTATATATCTGCAGAATAATAGTCCAGGAGATACGCATATTAACCCCTAACCAATAAAGATATGAAAATCAGAGCTATTATCTGCGGACTGTTCGCAATTGCAGCAGTTGCAGCATGTAAACCTGAAGAGGCGGTCGAAGCACCGGAACTTAACGTAGACAAGGAATCAGTTTCTCTTGCAGCGAAAGCAGGCGAAGCTTCAAAGTCGGAAGCATCCACGGCATCGGAATTCTGAATCGGACAATCAACAGAAAAGAGGCGGGTGACGTCATTGTCAACCGCCTCTTCTATCATCTGATTCCGCTTTGCGGAACATTTGCCGCTACCTATGGTCGTGATCATGTTCTCCCACTTCGTAGCCGAGCTTTTCGATTGCTGCCTTGAGGGCTTCCTCGGAAGTCTTTGAGGCGTCGTATTTCACTGCGACCGTCTGTTCGTCAAGAGACACCTTCAGGTCCTTGACGCCCTTTTCGAAGGCGATGTTTTCCTGCACCTTCTTCACACAGTTGTTGCAATGGAGGTGTACATGGAAAACCACTTCCTTCACCTCTCCTTTGGCCTTCTTCTTCTTTTCCGGCCTGTTTTCTGTTACGGTTGAAGGATTCTCTTCAATGTTGATTGCGGCAGCGGTGGTGACACCGAATGTCATGACTGCTGCGATTGTCAGGATGATTGTCTTTTTCATTGTATTGTGTTTTTATGCTTTTTTCCAAAGTGTGAAACGGAAACCTATGTGGGCCTTGATGCCCATGAGAGGGCCCCAGATGCAGCTCGCGTCAAAAGAAGGCACACGCGGATTCACATATCCGTCAGTTCCCTTGCTTCCGAGCACCACATTCTTCTGCGTGAAGTTCGTCAGATTCTCGGCCCCGATGTACACATCCCAGCCCTTGAAGCGGCGTGTAACCTGCGCATAAAGCAGAGGATACACAGGTGTGCGACCGTTTTCATAGAGAAGATTTCCGTCCGCGTCCTTGAGATCCTCCATGAAGTCGTACACGCGGCATGAGCCGTTGAGCGAAGCCGTGAAGTCGAAGATCCACTTGTTCAGGTTCGTCGCATACTGAAGATTCAGTACGCCCTTGAAACGGCTCGTCATAGGCTTCTCGACAAGGCCCTGACCGGCGAGTTCTATCTTTGCGTTCGTATAACGGAAAGTCGCCGTGATATTGAAGCGCTCGACCGGATCGATTGAGAAGTCCAGCTGATAATTATCTGTATAAGAACGGTTTCCGTCGAGAGCGTAGAAATCTATCGTATTGGCGAAATGCTCATAGTCCACAACCATCTGCTGGGCAAACTGTGTTCTGAAGTAGTCGAAGCTGAGATATGTGTTTGACGATGCTCCGAACGGCATATAATAAGTGATGTTTCCGCCGAATGTCCATGCGTCTTCAAGGATATGGTCATTGTACAGTCCCTTGAAGAGCTTTCCTGTCGAGAACACTCCGATGTTGTCTATCAGAGGCGTCGAATACCTTACGCCACGGCCTCCGTTCGCCCTGATTACGATTTCCTCCACAGGCGAATACTTGAGCGTCACGCGAGGCGAGAATTTTCCGACGATCTTCGTACCGGACTTCTTGTACCAGTCTCCGCGCAGGCCTACAATGGCAGAGAACTTGTCGCCTGCATGATATGTATATTCACCGAACACGCCGCCCTCGGCCATCTGCGTAAGTCCGTCCTTCTGCGCTACGTTCTCCTTCGCATCGAACCAGATCTGACGGAGGAAGTCCTCCATATAGCGGTCGTATGTCGCACTCATTCCGAGCGTAAACTTGTGCGATTCATTTATCTCGTTCTGATACAGGAGGTTACCGAAAAGCGAGTGCTGGTCTGCGAGATATTTAGTGGAACCGAAGAACGAATCCATGTCGTAATAGCTGTAGTCTCCGACAAGGGCAATGTTCTGCGAATTATCCTCGCTCAGAGGAATGCCGATCTTCATGTAGCCGTTGAGCGAACGGTTCGTGATGTCCGAACGCCACGGATCGGTCAATTCAGGCACCTGTCCTCCGAGCCTGTTGTCCTGCAGCGCACGCACGCCGAAACGCAGCTGCACGCCGTTGTCGGCCTGATAGAGCCAGCGGTTCGCGAAATTGAACTGGAGCTGCTCCGGCTCATCGAGGAAACCGTCCGAGTTCATGTCATGACTGGCGATGTTTCCAGATACATGGGCAAGGATCACAGTGCTCCACTTGTATCCCATCTGAAGGGACGAGGCCACATTGAGGTCCATCTTCGTGTCACTCATGACAGCTCCGTTGATGAAGAGAGGCTTCTCGTCGGTCGGTTTGCGGTGCTCCATGTTGATCTGGCCCGTCATCGACTCAACTCCGTTGATTACGGAAGATGCACCCTTTGCAATCTGGATGCTTTCCAGCCACTGTCCCGGCACATATGAAAGTCCGAACGGAGCAGCAAGACCACGCATCACCGGGCGGTTCTCGTCGAGCATCTGGGTATATACGCCCGAAAGTCCGAGCAGGCGGATCTGACGGGCTCCTGTGACCGCATCCGAATAGCCGACCGTCACGCTGGCCGAATTCTCAAAGCTTTCGGCGAGGTTGCAGCAGGCCATCTTGCAGAGTCCGGCAGCGGAAATGACCTCTGTCCTGATCTCCTTTCCTTTTGAAAGATAGTTTCCTGCCTGACGTGAAACGAATACCGCCGCCTCAAGGCTGTCCGCCCTCTCGCCATATATTCCTGTGGTGTCGATTCCGTCCAGAGTCTGTGCTGATACTCCCTGAGCCATTGCACAGAGGGCGCAAAACATAAGTAAATATATCTTTTTCATGGTTTTACATTATCTGATTACACTTGAATACGCATCACGACGATGCTGTTCCACGTTCAGTCGGAAGAACGTAGAAGCCTGATGGTCCGAAGGTCTGCAATCAGATACGCCAGATGGAAAGGGAGGACTGGAAGTCCTTATATACAATGAGGCCGGGAACGCCTCCATGATATTTTAAAAGTCCGATGTCAGGAACGGCAGGAAGCTGCGCCATAGCGGCACCCTCAATGCAAGGGCAATGGCCGCATCCGCATTCATCATGATGCCTGTGGTCGTCGTCCGGGCGCTCACCGGTCAGGAACAGCACCTGATAATCGTCCGAACAGCAGGATTTCGTATTTACAGAAAGGCAGGCATCGCTTCCATGATGATGATGTCCGCAGCATATGTGCTCATGCGTCTCATGGCAGCAGGCGGAATCGTGGATATGCTCCGGATGAATGTCCTCGCATGTCATCCCCTTGAGGAATGTGGCCACGAAGCTGCGTCCGCTCTCGCTGCACGTATGCACGTCAAAGCCTATGATACTGATGCAGTACCATACCATAAGCAGCAGAGCGCATGTCTTTGTGACTATCTTCTTCATACAATCTGCAAATATACAAAATCATACCGATTTTCGAAGAAAAAATCAAAAAGTTTCATGATTTGTAGTATATTTGTGGATTCTGCGTCTTTTGCAGACAATTATTATATAAGCGGACATATTATGAAGGATTTTGTAAAAATGACTCTTGCGACCATGACCGGTCTGCTTGTCTTCGGCTTTGTGGCCTTGTTCATGATGATTGCGATGGTAGGGGCGGTTGCCTCGATGGGAGAGAAGGATCCGGTGATGCCGGCCGAAGGGGTGCTCAAGATCGACATGTCGACGATCGTGCTCTCGGAGCAGACGAAGGAGGCCGACCCGTTCGAGACGCTTGCCGGAGGCGGAGCACAGACTGTGACACCTCTCGGAATATACAGTGCCATAAAGGCCGTCAATGCAGCCGCATACGACCCTGCGGTGAAGTTCATATATCTGAAACCGGACGGTGTCACCGGCGGATTCGCACAGATCGAGGAGTTCCGCAAGGCCCTGGAGAATTTCCGTGCAGGCGGCAAGGCGGTCGTATCATACACGGAGAATCCGAGCAACGGAAGCTACTACCTTGCATCCGTTTCAGACAAGATATTCATGACTTCACATGACGGCGGCATGAACATGTTCAACGGAATTTCCACCCAGCTCATTTTCCTGAAGGACATCCTCGACAGGCTGGGAATCAACATGCAGCTCATCCGCCACGGCAAATACAAGTCGGCCGGCGAGATGTATGTGAGGAACGCGGCAAGCAGGGACAACATGGATCAGAACGTAGCCATGGTGGAATCCCTCTGGGACGGCTGGGCGGAGAAGATCGCTGCCTCCAGAGGCATTTCAGTCGAAAGCCTCAACTCGATGCTCGACAACCTTGAGCTGGTGCTTCCTGAGGACTTTCTGGAGAAGGGGCTAGTGGACGAGCTCGTCACGCATGAAGAGCTGGAGCAGAGGCTCTGCGACATCTATGTCGCCGACAAGATTGCAGATGTGAAGGCCATCTCGCTTCAGGACTATGCCAAGCTGAAGAACAAGGTGAACTTCAAGGCCAAGGACAAGGTGGCCGTGATATATGCCGAGGGCAACATCGTGGACGGCAACGAGAAGCAGCAGGTTGCCGGAGACCGCTTTGCGAAGATAATCTCGGGAGTACGCAGTGACTCGACGGTGAAGGCTGTCGTGCTGCGCGTGAACTCACCGGGCGGAAGCGTGCTTGCTTCGGAGAAGATCAAGGCGGAACTCGACCTTCTCAAGGAGAGCAAGCCGGTGATCGCTTCATACGGAGATTATGCCGCATCGGGAGGATACTGGATCTCGGCAGGATGTGACAAGATATTCTCGAATGCCGCCACTCTAACAGGCTCCATCGGTGTGTTCAGCCTCATACCGGACTTGAGCGGAATGATGAAGGACAAGCTTCATGTGAACGTGACTCCGGTCAATTCCAACGACCACGCGGACATGTACAACGGTCTGAGGCCGCTTGACGCGAAGGAGACGGCCTACATGCAGGCGACAGTGGAGAGGGTGTACGAGCAGTTCACCGGCATTGTCGCAGAAGGTCGCGACATGACCGTGGCGCAGGTGGACGACATCGCGCAGGGACGCGTCTGGACAGGTTCGGAAGCACTCGGAATCGGTCTTGTGGACCAGATAGGGACAATCGAAGACGCCATAACATACGCCGCTCTCACGATCGAGGGAGCTTCAGGTGCGGATGACGTGCAGATAGTGGAATATCCGAAGCCGCAGACGACCATGGAGATGCTGCTCGAATCCTTCGGCGGCAGCACATCGAAAGTCTTTGCCGGCACGCCTCTCGAAAGCGTTGAGGATGCCTTCAAAGGATGCGCATCAGAAAATGGAAAGACCTACGCCCGTCTTCCATACGAAATCGTAATATGGTAACAGTTTCTAAATCAAAATACGGATATTCTTATGACAGATGAGGTTTCCGGCCTCACTTTATATCTTTCATCGATACGCACGCCTGCCACTGCGGCAATATGCTGGCATGTTGCAAGTCCTTCGGTGCATGTATCAACGACCATGACCGACGCATTCTTCTGCAGGGTGTCGAACTTCAGGTCCGTGAACAGGTCGCTGACCTTCTTCCGTCCTCTCATTCCCAGAGGGACGAGCCAGTCGCCGGAGCGCCATGCGCGGAGGACGAACGGGAAGGAAAGCCTGGCTGCATCGAAAACCAGGACGCCTTCGGGCTGTTTGAGAGGCATATCTGCCTTACGTTCCAGCCGCTCCACCTTGATTGTCCGGCCGTTCACATGATATGTGCCCGGACAGCGTACCGGCATGAACCGTTCTCCGGCCTGCGGCTCGGATGCCAATGGTTCCCTGACTGCGACAGTCAGCTCGGAGCGTCCTGTGAGCAGGACATGGGTTTCGGATTCGAAGCGCTTGCCGGAAACCGTACGGTCTGAGTCGAGAAGATTCTCGACGGAAGCGAGCGCGGCGGAGTTGAAGCCGTACGGCTCGAGCAGATGGTAAAGCAGATAGCGCCAGTGGGACTGCCGGAGAAGATGCTGAAGGCTGATGCGGCAGGATATTTTTCCTTCGTCATCACCCGGGCGGGACGGCAGCAGGACAGAAGCGGAAGCGCTTCTGCACCAGTCTTCCACTATGTCTGCGGCTTCAGAGAAATAAGCCATATCACGGTTCAGCGTGCGGATGAAGGATGGATTTATCTTTTCGAAAATCGAGAAGGCCTCGTTTCGGATGCGGTTGCGTTTATAGTCCGAAAGGGCGTTCGTCCTGTCTTCGCGGTATGCGACCTTATGGGCGAGGGCGTATCCTTCGATCTGCTTTCTGGTGAAGGTCAGAAGGGGACGGAAGATTGCCACGTCGCTGAAGGCTGCCACCAAGGACATTCCGGTGAGGCCTTTCATGCCGGAGCCACGTAACAGATTGAGCATCAGAGTCTCCGCATTGTCGTTTGCATTATGGGCCACGGCAACGCCTGCAAAGCCGTGCGCGCGGCACAGTTCGGCGAACCAGCCGTAACGCAGGTCACGTGCAGCCATCTCGATGCTGATTCCATGCTCATCCGCATATGCTTCCGTATCGAAAGCCGTGGAGAAGAACCGCACACCGTTTTCCTCGGCCCAGCCACGCACGAGCGCCTCATCACCGTCGCTTTCCTCACCGCGCAACCGGAAATTACAATGGGCGACGGCAAAAGGAACAGACGGATCTGCATGCAGAAAAAGATCAGCCATGCACATGGAATCGATTCCGCCGCTTACGGCTAAAAGAAGAGGAGATTCAGAAAGGGCCGACCATGAATTGATCAGCCCCTTCATACCGTTTATTATCTCGGCAAATTGTCTCTGCATCACTTTCTGCTGGCAATCGTGTAAGTAAATCCGAACAGGAGCGACTCCTTGAACTGCACCCTCTGCTTCGTCTCACCATCTTTCTCGCTGAATATCAGCACCTTGTCATCATATATCATATTGGTCGTCAAGGTGAGCGAGAAATACTTCGCGAGCTTCCAGTCGAAGCGGTTGTCCCAGTTCACACGCATGTTCAGCGGATGATCCAAATAGTTCGAGAAGAGGACGAGCTGAGAGGTGTACTTGAAGTTGTCGTTCACTTTCACGGCGACATCGGCCTTGACCTGCGCACCGAATTCGAATCTTGCGCTCTTGTACTGCGAACCGTCAGTCGGCAGGCCTTCAGTCACATTCTCCCATTCCTTCTTGAGCCCCATGCTGTAGTTGGCCCTCAGCGACTCGTCCCTTACGATGACGATACCTCCCGTCACAGGCGCGATGTTGAGCGAGAGCCAGCTGGCCGGCTTCACATCGATACCGACTGCAAGGTTCGTATATGCAGGAGCAAGGAAACCGGACTTCACGTTGCGGGCATCCTTCCAAAGCTGTATAAGGTCGTTCTTAGGCACATCCTCAAGCTTTTCGAAGCCCTCGGGAGTACCTGGGGTGAGGTAATCGTATCCTGTGCTGAACTGCGACTTGAAGTCGTAGTTGATGGAAAGCGAGAAGTTCTTCATGTTCGCGTTCTTGTATCCGAACTTGCTTTCAAGGTAGATTCGGTCGTCGCTCTTCTGAAGGATAGGCTTCGACGACGCATAGACGAAGCCATAATCCAGCTGGAGACGGTTGTTCCAGAAGAGGTCTCCCTTCGAATACTTGGCGTTTCCGTCGATGAAGGCCTGCATCGTCACCGTGTTGTCTCCACCGGCCGCCCAGTTGGTCAGCGACGTCTGTCCGAACTTTATGTTCGTGGTCAGCGACTCCGACCAGTATTTAGGCTTGACGACCTCCTTCTCGGCCTTAGGGGCATCGCTGATGGCCCTCGCGGCTTCAGCGGCAGCCTTCTGCGCATCCGTAAGTTCCTGTGCGGAAACCCCGGCTGCAGCGGCCAGCATCGCTATGGCTACAATATATTTCTTCATGTCCGTCAATATGATATTGCGAAAAGCACACGCTGACGCGACGGCTTTCCTGAATATACGCACTTTCCTTCCTCGACACACACTGCACTGTCCACAGGGATGCACCGTATCGTCGCCTTTGTCTCCTCCTTGATCTTCTCCTCGGTCTCAGGCGTACCGTCCCAATGGCAGAGCAGGAAGCCTCCCTTCGTTATCTCCTCCTTGAATTCCTCCCATGTGTCCACCTTGCGGATGCTTGAATCACGGAACTGAAGAGCACGGTTGTAGATGCTTTCCTGAATATCGTCAAGCAGCTTTTCGATCATCGGAGCAAGTCCCTCGACAGGAGCCGATATCTTCTCGCCCGTATCACGACGTGCCACCTCCACGGTGCCGTTTTCAAGGTCACGCGCACCCACGGCAAGACGTACAGGCACACCCTTGAGCTCCCACTCGGCGAACTTGAATCCCGGACGGAGGGTGTCGCGGTCGTCGATCTTCACCGAATGGCCGTGAGCCTCAAGCTCCTTCTTTATCTCCGCAAGCTTGTCGAGAATCGCCTTGTTGGCAGCCTCGTCCTTGCCCACGATAGGCACCATCACCACCTGGATAGGGGCAAGCGCAGGAGGAAGCACGAGGCCGTTGTCGTCTCCGTGAGCCATGATGAGCGCACCCATAAGGCGTGTAGACACACCCCATGACGTTGCCCAGACATATTCCTGCTTGCCTTCCTTGTTGGTGAACTGCACATCGAAGGCCTTTGCGAAGTTCTGTCCGAGAAAATGTGACGTACCTGCCTGCAGAGCCTTTCCATCCTGCATCAGGGCCTCGATGGTCATCGTGTCAAGCGCACCTGCGAAACGCTCGTTAGGGCTCTTGTGTCCCACAACGACCGGCATCGCCATATAGTTACGCGCGAAGTCCGCATATACGTTCACCATCTTCTCGGTCTCTTCCATAGCCTCCTGCTGCGTCGCATGAGCGGTGTGGCCCTCCTGCCAGAGGAATTCCGCCGTACGGAGGAAAAGACGCGTACGCATCTCCCAACGCACGACATTCGCCCACTGGTTGCAGAGGATAGGAAGGTCTCTCCATGATGTCACCCAGTTCTTGTATGTGTTCCAGATTATGGTCTCGGACGTCGGACGCACGATGAGCTCTTCCTCAAGCTTTGCGGACGGGTCCACGACAACGCCGTTTCCGTTCGGATCAGCCATGAGCCTGTGGTGTGTCACGACAGCGCACTCCTTTGCGAATCCCTCCACATGCTCGGCCTCACGGCTGAGGAAGGACTTAGGGATGAAGAGAGGGAAATATGCATTCTGCACGCCTGTCTCCTTGAATTTCTTGTCAAGAATCTGCTGCATCTTCTCCCAGATTGCATAGCCGTACGGCTTGATCACCATACATCCCCTGACCGCAGAACGCTCTGCAAGATCCGCCTTCACGACGAGGTTGTCATACCATTTAGAATAGTCATCTGACCTCTTGGTTACTTCTTTTGCCATAGTATTTTAGTTTTTTATCGTTTTTCTATGTATATTTGTCCTTGAATGCAGCCTGCAGGACACCGCATAAACAGCGGTACAGTTCTTGCATTACAAAACAGGTTGCGAAGATACGAAATTATTATAAATAATAGGAGACAATGACCATGAAAAAGAGTTTGACACTACTGTTTGCGGCCGCCGTGCTCCTCACTTCATGCGGAACGGCAGCTCAATATGCATCATCAGCAGGCCAGCAGAAGTTTCAGGACGGAATCTACAGCAGCACTCCGTCGTTAAGGTCAAGATCGGAGAAGGAGGCTTCACAGGCCGAGACCGACCAGCTCGTTGCACAGACCAAGGAGTCAATGGTATATCTTTTCGGAGACAAGAAGGACAGCATCGTCATCCCTGAGAACATGAAGGCCGACATAAGGCTGGATCAGAAGCTCGGGACAACAGTCATCACTCTCGAAGAGAATCCATACGACTGGCGCAACAACATCGACGTATGGTACAGCTACAGCCCGTACAGCGTCTGGAACCGCTCGCTTTACTGGAACTCATGGGCCTACAGGCCGTGGGGATACAGCAGGTGGTATGATCCGTGGTATTACAGCGGATGGTATGACCCTTGGTACTACGGAGGATGGTACGGATATTACGATCCTTGGTACTACGGAAGCTATTGGGGATGGTACGGCCCGCACTGGCACCACCACTATGCAGGCTGGTACGGAGGATGGGACCCTTACTGGGGACACCATCACCACCACGGAGGCCCGGGACACATGCCGCCTCCCGACGACCACAAGGACCGCTGGTACGGCCAGAGGCATCAGACAGGATCCGACAGGATATTCACAAGCGGAGGGACGTCTCTCCGGGGAGGATTCGGCAGAAGCAGCAGCACCGGCAGGAACACCACTATGGCGGCATCCTCATCGTCAAGTCAGAGACGTGCGACTGTTTCAGGCACAAGGACATCAGGAAGGACAAGCACCGCACCGTCAGCCGTCAGGAGCTCATCGGCCGGAAGAACCTCTGCAGTCCGCAGCACGACAACGACATTCCGTGACAGGCAGCAGGGCGCCAAGGGGAGCACAATGGCAGCGGGGAGCTCCGGAAGACGTTCGACCTCAGTCACCAGCGGAAACAGCCTCTCGTCCAAGACGGTGAGCGCTGGCAGGACGACGAACTTCCGCAGACCGACAGTGACGGTCACCCCAGGAACGGCGCAAGGCCAAAGCTACAGGAGCGGCACTTCATACGGAGGCAGCAGGGACAATGCATACAGAAGCAGTTCGTCCGACACACAGAGAAGTCCGTCGACCTACAGCCGCAGCTCTTCTTCAAGCCAGAACAGGTCGGGCTATAACAGCAGTACGTCAAGCAGGTCGAGCTACAGTTCAGGCTCGTCATACGGCGGAGGCGGAAGCAGAAGCGGAGGTTCGTCAGGCGGCACTTACGGAGGAAGCAGAAGCGGAGGCGGTTCGAGAAGATAGTCCCGGAAAGACATGTGCAAATAAAGGAAAGACAGCATGAGAAAGACAGCAATCATAATTTTCGCACTGGCAGCAGGAGTATTCAGCAGCCATGCCCAGACTGCATATGATGCATTTCTGTTCAGCGAGAACAACTACGAAGGGACGGCAAGGTCTGTCGCAATGGGCAATGCGTTCACGGCATTGGGAGGAGACCTCGGCGGCATCAGCATAAATCCGGCAGGTAGCGCGGTCGCGGACTACTCGCAGTTCTCGATAACGCCTTCGCTCTCCCTCTCGTCAAGCACAACCCAGGGAGTTTCACCTTATGCGGACGGCTCCCTTCCGTATTTCGAACGACAGATGAAGAGCAACATGACGCGCTTCAACATCCCGGACTTCGGTCTTTCAATCAATTGGGATACAGGCAGAAAGGCCGGTCTGAAGAACATGTCTTTCGGCTTCGTGGTCAACATGACCAACAGCTGGAACGAGGACGTCTATGCCAACGGTCATAATGAAACCACATCGTTCATGGGAGCGATGGCTGCTGACGCCACGGCAAACGGCTATCTCGGGAGCGAGCTCGGAGGAGAATACGCCTACGACTATTTCCCATGGAAGACGGTCGTCGGCTACAACAGCTACATGATCGACACCTTCGGAGGATATCCTGACGAATTCGTCGGAGCAAGCGAACTCATATTCAACAACGGGGACATCGCCCTCGGAGGCGCCATAGAGCAGACATACGGCCGCAGGACGACGGGAAGCAAGTACGAATACATATTCAATGCCGGTGCAAACATCTCCGATTTCGTGTATATCGGAGCAAACCTCGGCATCACGTCGATCGACTACAGCTCCACCGAATATTTCAAGGAGGAAGCCCTGGATCCGGCGAATTTCGAGAACGCCCAGGACATCTACTGGCAGTCGATGAAGTACAACTACAGCTACAACGCATCAGGTACAGGATATTTCGCAAAGCTGGGAGTAATCGTGACGCCCGGAGCAGGCCTGCGCATCGGAGCTGCTGTCACGACTCCTGTCGTGAACACAATCGAAGAGACATGGCAGCACAGCGGAAGCACGTCATATACGTCAGCGCAATATGACGCATACGCCACAAGCCCCGAAGGGATAGGCAGTTATACGTTCACGGCTCCGTTCCGCGCAAACTTCGGCCTCGCCTACACGTTCGGGCAGTACGGCGTCATAAGCGCCGACTACGAAATCTGCGACTACAGCCAGATGAGGTTCAGCACCACGACATCGGACAGGGATTATTTCGAAAGTGTGAATGCGGACATCAGGGAAAGGTACGGCACGTCACACATGCTCAGGGCCGGTCTCGAAGTGAAGCCGTTGAGCTGTCTTGCCGTACGTGCAGGCTATGGCCTCACCACATCGCCGGAGAAATTCGACTCATGGGGAACACTGCTCGCACAGAATGCATCCCTCGGCCTCGGCTACAGTTCGCCGGGTTCATTCTTCGCAGACCTTGCGGTGAAGAGGAGCTTCCTTAATGACGAATACTTCATGCCGTATGACGACTATATCTACGACAATCAGGGGAACATCACGGAATATTCGCCGGAAATCCTCAACAGGAGAAGCCTCTGGAAGGTGATGATCACTTTCGGCTGGCGCTTTTAGATTCTTTTAAGATAAAGGATACTGTCCGGCCCTTCATTGAACAGAAGATCCATCACGGACAGATTTGACTTGAAGCCGTATTTCGGGGCGAAGACCTGGAAATACGGCTTTTCCAGTTCCATGCGTGCCAGAATGTCGTCCGGCCTCTTGGGATGTATGCATTCACGCAGATCCTCGCACATCACACCGTCCTCACACACCACGCCGCCAGTCCCGTCAGACGGCACATAATCCTCAGTCATGCGCAGATCCACACACAGCCCCGTCTTTTCAATGAAGAAGCGCAGAAGTTCAGTATTCAGATCAATGAGTCTTTCCGGCCTGCTTTCCAGAATGGCAAAAAGTTCGTCCTGATAGTATTCGAAATACGCAGAAGTGCCGTAGGCAGACACGATGGCCCTTTCATGCTGGAGAATCCACGGCTTGGAATAATCCACCTTCACCTCCGATACCGGAATCTTGTGCGTCCCTCCTTCATGTACAATGGGGAACGAGAGGGTCTGCACCCCATCCGCCGCATAGAAACGGCAGCGGTTCCTGTAGGACTGCTTCTGATAGTTCTCGCAGGCCTCTATGTAAACGACGGACGGGGACAGTTCAAGTGAACCGCCTCCGTCGCGTCTGTCTGTCAGCCCTTCCATCTCCTGGGCAATGGCCGCAAAATAGGAGACGGGCGGGAAATATGCTGTTGAAAGTAGCTTGGGCACTAGTCTATGTTACCTTTCGAGTCAGAACCCATGCCCTTGATGATGCCTCGCTTGGAGTTCCTGATGAACTCAAGGATAGTGTCTCTTTCCTCCGACTGAGGGAATCCCAGTTCTATCTTTGCGAGAGCGTCCGACACGTTCGCGCCATTGTTGTAGATGATGTCGTACATGTCCTTGATGCCGCGGATCTGGTCTGAAGTGAATCCTCTTCTGCGGAGTCCCACGATGTTCACACCTGCGTATGAAAGCGGATCACGGCCGCATAGCACGTAAGGCGGAACGTCCTTGTTGATCTTCGAACCGCCGCCCACGAAGGCATGTTTTCCGATCTTCGAGAACTGGTGTGCCACCGTGCTTCCTCCGAGGGTCGCCCAGTCGTCCACCTCTGTCTCGCCTGCGATGCCCACATAGCTTACGAGGATACAGTTGTTGCCGACGGTACAGTCGTGAGCCACATGCGTATATGACATGAGGAGTACGTTGTTGCCGATCTTCGTCACACCCTTGCCGCTGGCCTTCGTACCGCGGTTGATCGTTGCACATTCACGTATGTTGACGTTGTCACCGATTTCGACGTATGTAACCTCACCGTCGAACTTGAGGTCCTGCGGGATTGCGCCGATTACGGCTCCTGGGAACACTGTGCAGTTCTTACCCATCTTGACATAGTTGAAGATGGTCGCATGAGGGAGAATCTTGCTTCCGTCACCGATCTCCACGAACTCTTCGATGTAAGCGTATGGTCCTACTTCTACATTTTCGGCGAGCTTTGCGTTCGGATGTACGGTTGCGAGTGGATGTATGTTTGCCATAATATAATTGTTTATTTCAATATGTTACGTACTTTCAGGGCTGCGGCCGTGTTGATTCCGTGTCCTGACTTCTCTGCCGTCACCTTTGCCTTGAGGAAGCCTCCTGCAAGCCTGAGGTCGCCGATAAGGTCGAGAAGCTTGTGCCTTGCACATTCGTTATGGAAACGAAGGACGAGATTGCTCAGATAGCCGTCCTCACGCACCTTGAGGGCAGGGACATTGAAAAGGCTGCTCATATGCTCCACCTGCTCATCAGTCACAGGATGCTCCACGATCACGATCGCATTGTCCACATCACCGCCCTTCACGAGGTTGTTCTTATAAAGGAACTCTATTTCATGGAAGAATACGAAAGTCCTGCATGTGCCTATCTCCTCCGCATACACGACAGAAGGATTCCAGCTTGCATGCTGCACACCGAGAACCCTCGAATTGAAATCTATCTTGATGTCGTATGAAAAATCGTCAGCCGGTTCTATGCGCACGAGCGAACCCTTCTCCTCATTGTACACCTCCACAGCCTCCTTGAGCTCCACATACCTTCTCGGAGCCTCCTGTTCCTCGAATCCGTCAGCCCAGATTGCATCGATGTACGGCTTTGCGCTTCCGTCGAGAATCGGCACCTCGATGTTGTCAATATCGATAAGGGCATTGTCCACGCCCATTCCCGTCAGTGCGGACATGACATGCTCGATGGTCGAGACCGAAGCCTCCCCCTTCGAAATCGTCGTGCTGCGGGCCGTGTTCGAAACATTCTCCGCAAGAGCCTCCACGATGGCTTCTTCACCTATATCTGTCCTTCTGAAACGTATTCCTGTGTCTGCCGGAGCAGGGTTGATCGTCATCTTCGCGATTCTGCCTGTATGCAGACCCTTTCCCTCAAACGAATAGCTTTTCCTAACTGTCTGTTGCAATTGCATCACTTTTCCCATTCCTAAAATTAACATGCCCGGCCTTCCTCCCGGATGCCCGGTTCAAATCAGCCTGCAAAGATAGTCATTTTTTTATATATTCCTATTTACCAGCCTTTTTGAACACAGCATAACTCCTGAGATAGTCCTTGTACGGAATCGCCGGCGTACCCATGAAGGCCTTTCCGGACTCCTTGATCGTGCCGAGGACACCGGCCTGAGCACCAAGCGACGTATTGTCTGCAATCGAGATATGCCCGGCGATTCCAACCTGGCCTCCGATGATGCAGTGCTCCCCTATCTTGGACGAACCTGCGATGCCTGTCTGTGCAGCAATCACCGTATTCGGGCCTACTTCCACATTATGCGCAATCTGGATGAGGTTGTCAAGCTTCGTACCCTTGCGGATCACCGTACAGCCCATCTGCGACTTGTCCACAGTGGTGTTCGCACCGATCTCAACATCGTCCTCTATGATGACGTGGCCCATATGCTCGATCTTCTTCCATGTGCCGTCCTCAAGCGGTGCAAAGCCGAAGCCGTCTGAACCGATGACCGCATTCGCATGGATTATCACGTTGTTTCCGATTTCCATTCCCGGGTATATCCTCACGCCCGGATAGATGATGCAGTTCGAGCCGATCTTCACTCCGTCGCCCACAAACACATGCTCATATATCTTCGTGCAGTCCCCTATCACGGCATTCTTTCCCACGTAAGCGAAGTCCCCTATGTATACCTTGCGGCCCACTTTCGCGCTCCAGCGCACCCTGCTGCGGCATCCGCGGTATCTTCTGCACTTGCGTCTGTTGACATATTCAAGAAGGGTGGCCACGGCAGCATATGCATCGTCCACCTTCACCAACGTCGCACCGACAGGCTGCTTGGGCTCGAATGACTTGTTCACTATTATGATGTCCGCCTTGCTTGTATAGACGTATTGTTCGTATTTCGGATTTGCGAAGAAGCATATCGCTCCGCTTTTCCCGCTTTCGATGCGGGCGAACGTGGTGACTGTCGCCTCGGGATTTCCCTCGACGACGCCACCAAGGATCTCAGCTATTTCCTTTGCTTTGAATTCCATGATTTTGCAGGTTCAGGTCCAATATTTTGTTTATTCTGATTTTATTCGTACATTTGCGCCGTGAGAATGATTTCAGGGGGCAAGGAAGCCCCCTTATTTTATGCATAAACATCAAGCGGAATGAACGTATCAGATATTATAGATGCAATCGGAAGCGAAATCGTTGCACGAAATTGCTTCATTGTTGACATTTCCGTCAGCAAAGATAATGATATTATTCTGACCATCGAGTCGGAAGACGGAAAAATAGAGCTTGAGGACTGTGTTTCGCTGAGCCGCTTCTTCGAGACGAAGTTCGACAGAGAGGTGGAGGATTATTCGCTTACGGTGTCTTCTGCAGGGCTTGACCAGCCTTTCAAGGTGCTGAAGCAGTATCTGAAGGCAGTGGGCACGAAGGTGGAAGTGCAGCTCAAGGGAGGCAGGAAGATGGTGGCGACGCTTGAGGCTGCGGATGAGGAAGGCATAACGCTGAAGTATTCGGTAAGGGAAGCCGTAGAGGGAAAGAAGAAGAAGGAGCTGGTGGAGCATACGGACCGTTTCACTATGGATCAGGTGAACGGGGTGAGGCCGTATATTGAATTTTAAAATAAACAATATAATAAAAATGGAAAAGATTGAGCTTAAAGACGCTTTTGCAGAGTTCAAGAACCAGAAGAACATCGACAGGCCTACGATGATGGGCGTGCTTGAGGACGTGTTCAGGACTCAGATTGCCAAGACCTACGGTTCGGCAGACAATTTCGACATAATCATCAACATCGACAAGGGAGACTGCGAGATCTACTGGAACAGGGAGGTCGTTGAAGAGGTTGAAGACCCGAACACACAGATCGCCCTCGAAGACCTCGAGGATGACGACTACGAGATCGGTGAGACATATGCGAAGAGGATCGAGCTGAAGGACTTCGGCCGCCGCGGAATCCTGAACATCCGTCAGAACCTCCAGGGCCGCATCATGGACATCGAGAAGGCGAACCTCTACAACAAGTACGTGAACAAGATCGGCGAGATCTTCACCGGCGAGGTATACCAGACATGGGCAAAGGAAGTCCTCATCCTTGACGAGGACGGAAACGAGCTCCGTCTGCCTAAGTCAGAGCAGATTCCGGGCGAGCACTTCAAGAAGAACGACACCGTACGCGCCATCATCAAGAGCGTGGAGATGAAGAACAACACCACTCCGTACATCGTCCTTTCACGTACGACTCCGGAATTCCTCGAGAAGCTCTTCGAGCAGGAGGTTCCTGAAATCTACGACGGCCTCATCACCATCAAGAAGGTGGTACGTATCCCGGGCGAACGTGCGAAGGTGGCTGTCGAGTCTTACGACGAGCGCATCGACCCGATCGGAGCATGTATCGGTGTGAAGGGTGCACGTATCATCGGCATCGTACGCGAGCTCCGCAACGAGAACATCGACGTGCTCCAGTGGACAAGCAACACCCAGCTCCTCATCCAGAGAGCCCTCAACCCGGCGAAGATTTCATCTATCGTACTCGGCGGTGAAGAAGACAAGATCAAGGTATACATGCTTCCGGACGAAGTGAAGAAGGGCATCGGTAAGGGCGGATGCAACATCAGGCTTGCAGGTATGCTCGTAGGAAAGGAGATCGAGGTGTGGAGAGAGCTTCCTAAGGAAGATGAGACCGACGACGAGGAAGACGTGCTCCTCAGCGAGTTCGACGACGTGATCGACGGATGGATCATCGAGAAGCTCCAGAGCATCGGATGCGACACAGCCAAGAGCGTGCTCGCGCTTTCGGCAGCAGATATCGCCAAGAGGGCGGACCTCGAGGACGAGACCGTAGAGGAAGTGCTTGACATCCTCCGTGCGGAATTTGAAGAAGACGAAGAATAAGAATATAAATAAAGGGGTAACATATGGCAGAAATCAGATTAAGTAAACTTACCAAGCAATTCAGCATCGGACTCGCAAGACTCGTTGACTTCCTCAACGAGAAGGGGGCCAATGTGGAGATGAATCCGAACGCCAAGGTTTCGGACGAGTATCTCCCGGCCATCGAGGCGAAGTTCGGAGAAGACCTGAAACTGAAGAAGGACTCGGAGAAGGTCACCATCAAGCTCAAGGAGATAATCGAGCTCGGTGCGAAGAAGAAGCCGAGCCAGGAAGAGGAGGATGTGCCGGAAAGGGAGGTAGTGATCAAGAGCAATGTGCTCAATACCGAGCTTCCGAAGGCACAGCCTGAGCCGGTAAAGGCTGTAGTGGAGAAGCCTGCACCGGAACCTGTGAAAGAGGTTGAGCCGATAAAGGTACAGCCTGAAGAGCAGCCAGCACAGAGCGGCCCTAAGATCATCGACAAGATTGACCTTTCGCAGTTCGACAAGAAGAGCGCTCCTGCAAAGGAGGAAAAGCCTGCACCGGAGCCTGCTGCAGAGAAAGAGTCCGCCCCAACCCCAGCGGAAGTCCCTGCGCAGCCTGAGGTTCCTGCAAAGCCGGCAGAAGATGCCAGACCGGGCGAAAAGCCTGCGGATATGCCTGCCCGGAAGCAGGAGGAAGCGGCCGAGGTCAGGAAGGAGATCCGCCACACACCGCTCGAAGTGGAGAAACTGACCGGGCCTAAGGTCGTGGACAAGATTGACCTTTCGCAGTTCGACAAGAAGAAGAAAAAGAAGAAGAGGGAGAGAATCGGCAAGGACGGCAGCCAGAAGGTGGACGTAACCAAAGTCGAGGCCACAAACGGCGGAAAGAAGGACAAGAACAAGGGCGGGCAGAACTCCGGCCAGAAGAACGGCCAGAATCCGAACGCTCAGCAGGGCGGCAAGAACAAGAAGAGCCGTCGCGACCGCGGAGGCGACAAGTTCAAGCCGATGACGGAGGCCGAGCAGGAAGAGATGCAGAAGGAGATCCAGAAGCAGATCAAGGAGACATATGCACGAATGAACGAGGGCAAGAAGTCCAACTTCGGAGCAAAGCACAGAAAGGAGAAGAGGGAGGCTGCCTCACAGAGGATGCAGGAAGAGATGGAGATGCAGCAGCTCGAGCAGAAAGTGCTGAAGGTGACAGAGTTCGTGACCGTGAACGACCTTGCGACACTCATGAACAACACTCCTGTGACAAAGGTCATCGGTGCATGTATGAGCCTCGGAATGATGGTGTCCATCAACCAGCGTCTCGATGCGGAGACGCTCGTGCTCGTGGCAGAGGAGTTCGGTTATGAGGTAGAGTTCGTGACTGCAAACCTCACCGACGCAATCGCTCAGGGTGAGATGGAGGACAAGGAGGAAGACCTCGTGTCAAGGCCGCCTGTGATTACGGTCATGGGTCACGTAGACCATGGTAAGACTTCCCTTCTGGACTACATCCGCAAGGCGAATGTGATTGCAGGTGAGGCCGGCGGAATCACCCAGCACATCGGAGCATACAATGTGAAGCTTCCTGACGGACAGCACATCACGTTCCTGGACACTCCTGGTCATGAGGCCTTTACGGCAATGCGTGCCCGTGGTGCACAGATGACCGACCTTGCGATTATCATCATCGCAGCGGACGACGCGATAATGCCGCAGACCGTCGAGGCCATCAACCACGCACAGGCAGCCGGAGTCCCTATGGTCTTTGCAATCAACAAGATAGACAAGCCGGGCGCGAATCCGGACAAGATCCGCGAGCAGCTCTCGAACATGAACATCCTCGTGGAGGACTGGGGCGGAAAGTACCAGTGCCAGGAGATTTCGGCCAAGAAGGGTATAAACGTAGACCTTCTTCTTGAGAAGGTGCTTCTCGAGGCCGAAATGCTGGATCTGAAGGCAAACCCTAACCGCCGTGCTTCCGGTGCGGTCATCGAGTCTTCGCTCGACAAGGGCCGTGGATATCTCGCCACAATCCTCGTGCAGAACGGTACGATGAAGGTAGGAGACATAATGCTTTCAGGATGCTATACAGGCCGCGTGAAGGCAATGTTCAACGAGCGTGGCCAGAAGGTTGAGGAGGCAGGTCCTTCGACACCTGTATCGGTTCTCGGTCTGAACGGTGCTCCGGCCGCAGGTGAGACATTCAACATCATGGCGGACGAGAAGGAGGCTAAGGACATCGCCAACAAGCGTGAGCAGCTGATCCGTATCCAGGGCATCAAGACGCAGAAGCATATGACCCTGGAGGAAATCGGACGCCGTATCGCCATCGGAAACTTCAAGGAGCTCAACGTCATCGTCAAGGGAGACGTGGACGGTTCTGTGGAGGCACTCTCGGACTCAATCATCAAGCTCTCTACGGAGGAAGTACGCGTGAATGTGATCCACAAGGCTGTGGGTGCGATTTCGGAGTCGGACATCCTGCTTGCAGCTGCTTCGGATGCCATCATCATCGGTTTCCAGGTGCGTCCTATGACGAGTGCGCGCAAGCTGGCCGAGAAGGAGGAGATAGAAATCCGTCTGTACTCCGTCATCTACGACTGTATCAACGAGCTCAAGAGCGGTATCGAAGGTATGCTCGAGCCTGAGCAGAAGGAAGTTGTCACAGCAACCGCCGAGGTTCAGGAGACGTTCAAGATATCGAAGGTGGGTACGATTGCGGGATGTATCGTGCGCGAAGGCAAGCTGCAGAGGAATGCGAAGGTGCGCGTGATCCGTGACGGCATCGTGATCTACACCGGCGAACTCGGATCATTGAAGAGATTCAAGGACGATGTGAAGGAAGTCGTGTCCGGAATGGACTGCGGTCTGAACATCCAGGGCTACAACGACATAAAGGTCGGAGACGTCGTGGAGGCATACAACATCGAAGAGATCAAGCGAACATTATAAGAACGTGTGCCGGGCTGAGGCAGTCGGCACACTCAAACTTATAATGTCATCGGATTACATACTGATTTAAAGAAGAAGAGGGTGACTAATCAGTCAATAAGACTTTTTAGTCACCCTCTTTCTGATTATATGTATTGACGATTATTCGTCACGTGCTCCGGCGTTGGCGAAGAGCTGCGGATCCACGTCAAAGACGAACGGCTCGTAGCAGTTGCCTTCGAGATCCTGACATACGACATAAACGCGGTCGATGACTTCAGACGTGCTTCCGATAGCCTGCGGCTGTCTCACGTCCACTGGCTTGCCGTCATTGATGTTTCTGACCTGATTTATCGTGACCGTATATGCATTTTCTCCTGAGCCGAAAGTCCTTTCGTTCTTGAGATTTTCCTTGCAGTCACACATCTTGTCATGGAATTCCTCACTTGCCCAGATCACAACGTTTCCGAAGAGTGGATTTCCGTGCTCATGGTGGTAGAGTTCATATCCGTGCGGATATCCCAGAGTAATCCATGCTTGCTCATCCACAAGCTTGTCAGAATCCCTCGGGAGATCCACATACTGGATTATCTTCACTATCTTTTCCTCGACTGTAAGAACCTTCGTGGCATCACCTTCGTTCAGATATGAATCTGTTCCGCAAAGCACATATGCAGTAAAGCCTGACGGCACAGTGATATTGAATCCGTACTGGCCAGACATCTGACCGACTGCTGCATAGAACTTCTCCGGCATGAATTCAACGACAGGCTTTGCCGCAGCCCAATCTGCCGCAGAGGAGAAGACAACTTCTCCGATTGCAACCGCCCTTGGCACAAAACGGAATTCTTTTGCCTTCGAAAGGCCGCCATCCGCATCCTTAGCCATAGCCACGATCACATGCTCGACATCCATCTCAAGATCCTTCATAGTGATCTGGCCGTCAACAATCGGATAATCCTCCATCACCGACGTGATTCTGTACAGGTCTCTGTTCAGATAGATGTACTGCTGGGCAGTCTCCACACTGCCTCCCATGTAATTGCTGCTCTTCCAGGTGTTGTCCGATGTCCTTCCGATCCAGTAGACAAATCCGACTGCATCCTTTGCGGATATATTCAGAACCACATTGTTCGGATCATTCTTGGCAAGAGACACCTCAACAGACAGGTTGTTATAAGCGATTTCGGTCGTCCTGCAGTCCAGAGTCAGGACATCTCCATACTTTCCGTCTGAATCAGACGCCACAGCAAAGAGCACATAATCCGTAGAAGGCTTCGTCTTGGAGATTGTTTCCGAAGCTTTTGCATTTACCGATTCTGCCTTCACAGAAAGTCCGTTCTCGAAAAGATACATGGCTCTGCTCTCGTTGTCAGCATACTTCGAAGCTGCCGATGAAGTCAGATATGCATAATATATTGTCTCGGCTCCCGCAGCAGTAAGAGGAATTTCCACGTCCAAAGCAGTTGCATTGACATCCCCTGCCTCGACCTTCACGGATCCGCCGGCTGTAAGATTCAGCGTCGAAAACTCGCGCACGACCACATCGTCCTGCGTATACGTACGTCCTTCCTCAGCCACTGCAAGCCATGCTACATATGATGTTGCCTGTTCTGCCGTAACTCCTGCAAAGGAGAACACCGAGCCATCATACGACATAGGGGATGTCTTTGCAGTATAATATCCCGGGTTATTAAGATTATAGACGATATCCTCCAACATATATTCAGCCGCAGGGATGAGACCGACAAAGTATGAATCCACACCCTGAAGGTCCATAGTAAGCTGCGCATCACGGAAACTTTCGTTGCCGACCTCGAACGATACTGAAGAATATGCGAATTCCGTCTTCACGAACGTTCCTTTTTCAAGGTAGTATCCGGCATCTGTCGAATTGTAATAATAGAGAGCCGGTATAGCCCAGAACACATATTTTTCTCCAGGCACGAGCTCCTGTCCGGCAATTTCCTCAAGTGAAACGTCTGACAGGTCGTGATCTGCCACTCCGTAACCTGCCGGATAGTCGTATTCCATAAGCAGGCCTTCCGCTACGGCAAATATCGCGTCTTCGTCATAATCTGCAGCAGGGCATACGCCATAGACAAATTTCTGCAGGCCATTGTACATCTCAACGGAAGCATTGCCGAATACCACAGAGAATGACCTGAAAGGACACGTCGAAACGAAGAGCTTTGCCACAGTAGCCTTTCCGCCTTCAAGCACAGCAACGACCTTAAGTTCGCCTTCAGCGGCAGCAACTCCGCCCGCCACGAGTTCGGCAGAAGGAGCGGTTATATCGAAATACTTGGCACCCATATAGATATCCTCATATTCCTTCACCCGCCATCCGTCCGGAATCTGAAGCACATAGTCCACTACGCCACGTGCATCGATCTGCACCCTCTCGGTAAGCCCGTTTGCGACAAAATAGTCGCTGATGATTTCAGAACCGCCGAATCCGACGCCGGAAATCACGAAATGGAATCCACATGCACCGTCAACGGTCACAGTGAAGGTCATGTCATCACCGAAAGTGAATGTAACCGCATAAAGTTCTCCCGTGAGCGGATCTTTGTGAAGCTCATAGTCCGAAAATACGGAATTGCCCGACATCGGATACTCGACTCCTCCGATGACTATATACGTATCACCGTCCTTTTCAATCACTTCGGGAGTATCGGCATCGACCGGTATAGGATTACCGTCCTCGTCATGGAACAGCTGCTTCGAGCCATCTTCAGCGATATAGCCCCAGTAAGCCACTCCGTCACTGAGCGTTATGCATGTAACGAAAGACCGCATGTCCCGCTCCGGAAGAAGCTGGAAAGAATACTCATAGCCGGCCTGATTGACCATTGTCACGGTCGATATGCCTGTCGAGGCATCTGTCGAAAAATCAGAGATGAGAAGCTTGCCTCGGAGCATTTCCTTCAGGGCCTGCATTTCAGCATTCAAATTCTTCTCAAGCTCATACACCTTGTCGACGAGGATATCTATCTGTTCACGAAGTTCTGAGTCGTCATACTTGCAGGAAACTGCAGCCAGACCAGCTACCGACATAAGAAGAATCCCCTTGGAAAGGCGTCCCACGATGTTTTTCAATAATTTCATATCTTTATCTGTTAGTTGTTTGTTCAGAAAATAAGGTTTCCCGTCCTGCCGGGTTCTGCAACAGGAGGATAGAAGTCTACGGGTTCAGGCACAGATGCTCCGGCCGTGGCCTTTGTCGGTGTCTCCTTCCACCTTGTCTTGCCGGTGATATCGCAATATGCCCACTGGAGGGCGATATTGAAGTCCATATTGCCCCAGTCCGAGAACGAATAAGGGAATACGTTGTCCGCGTCATCATCTGTATAGGTGTTATCGTTATTGACATACTCGTCAGGCTGCATACCGAAGCCATAGTCACCGTAATCCTTGGCGTTCCTCACATAGAACGTCACCGGAGAGAACTGGAAGCGGCGGCCGTTGCAGTCCTTTTCGCTCACGACCATGCCCACGTTCTTGCCTTCGGTATTGCATCCTATCATCTTCACAGGGAAGTCGATGCCCTTGAGCGAATTGATTACAAGTTCCGCAGCAGAAGCGGTATTGTATGAGCAGATTACATACAGGCGGTCCAGACCGAGATCGGTCGGTTTTCCGAGCGGATCAGTGTCGTTGTTGTAGCCATAGCTGAACGTCCAGTTCTCCGTTCTGCCATCATTATACACCACCTTCGTGAAGGTCTTGTCACCGTTAGCCTCGCCGGCAATGCAACCTGAAAGCCAGCGGCTCTGAGCCACAGCACCTCCCGCGTTGAAGCGGAGATCCAGAATAAGGTCAGTGATGTCGGCAGCGACGAACTCATCTATCGTTGTCTTGAGTATGTCCTGGGAATTGAGGTCGAAGGATTCGTACACGAGATAGCCTATCCTCACTGCCTCATTGTCCGCATCGGACAGAACCGAAGCGTGAAGAACAGGATCATACACATGGGAAGCAGTGACAGCAATGTCGGAATCATACGGATTGAGTGCATAGCCGCCTTGCCCGTTTTCTTCATAGCGGAGGAACGAGAACCGGTATGAGCCGGACGGATTCGCATACAGGCTCGTCATGTAGCTCCTGTAGTTCGCTGTCGTAAGACGCGTACCGTTCACGGCATATATTATGTCTCCTCTACGTATGCCGGCTGCTTCAGCAGGAGAGCCTCTGCGCACGAATCCCGGCGCGAGTCCCATGTCTGTGGAGCCTTCCGCAAGAGCCGTCGAGATGAACGGGCCAAAGCCGAGACTGTTCACCTCGGAAGCCTTCGTACCTATCTGTATTTCAACGATATTTGTATATATGAACCTTTCTCCGGCATTTGACTGCGAAGAACGGAAATAGCCTCCGTCCTCCACATTCACATCGCCGAGACTGAGAAGATGGCGGTCCAGAAACTCTGTATAGCTGACGGTCAGGTCTGGTTCCCGGGCATTGTACGCTTCTGCAAAGAGATAGTCCTTCTTGAGGATTTCATGCATGTACGTATTCAAGGCAGTGTTCAGTTCCGCATCCGCACTTGTACCCGAAGCGGCCTGAGCCAGCGTTGCTACGCACCGGGCATCATATCCTTCGACCGTGATCCAAAGCTCCACAAACCTTTCTTCCGCAGTGTCGTTCTTCTCGAAGTCCATCCTTACGGTCGCGTTCTTCTTCGCTTCTCCCGAAGCCGTCGAAGCAATCAGAGACACCCAGTCCTCGTCCTCTTGAGTATTCTTCACAAGTGAAGCCGTCCACGGAGCGGAAGCATCGAACTTCACGGACACTGTGGCTCCCCTGTACGAAACCGCCTTCTCAAGATACTGGCTTGTCACGTTTTCAATGCCTGCTGACGGTTCTTCACCGCCTCTGTCAGGCTCCTTCTCAGAACAGGAGACGACCGTTGCGATCGCAACGGTCATCATAAGAAGTCCTTTGAATATATGCCGCTTCATCTTCTTCAACAGGATGTTTACAGGCCGAGCTTCTTGAAGAAGTCGTTGCCCTTGTCGTCCACGAGGATGAATGCAGGGAAGTCCTCCACATGGATCTTCCAGATCGCCTCCATTCCGAGTTCAGGATACTCGACGCACTCGATGCTCTTGATGTTGTTCTGGGCGAGGATTGCCGCAGGACCTCCGATCGAGCCGAGGTAGAATCCGCCATACTTCCGGCAGGCATCAGTCACCTGCTGGCTTCTGTTGCCCTTTGCAAGCATGATCATGCTGCCGCCATGGCTCTGGAAGAGATCCACATACGAGTCCATACGGCCTGCAGTAGTAGGGCCCATGGAGCCGCAAGGCATTCCGGCAGGAGTCTTTGCCGGGCCGGCATAATAAATAGGATGATCCTTGAGATACTGAGGCATCTCCTCTCCCCTGTCGAGACGCTCCTTGATCTTTGCGTGAGCGATATCACGGCCGACGATGATGGTACCGTTGAGGCTCAGACGAGTCGATACAGGATATTTGGTGAGCTCAGCAAGGATGTCCTTCATCGGCTGGTCGAGGTTTATCTTCACAGCCTCGCCCTCGCCAGCCTGACGGAGTTCCTCAGGGATGAGGCGTGCAGGATTGTCGTCGAGCTTCTCGATCCAGATACCGTCCTTGTTGATCTTCGCCTTGATGTTGCGGTCTGCCGAGCAGCTCACGCCCAGACCGACAGGGCAGCTTGCTCCGTGGCGCGGGAGACGGATGATGCGTACGTCATGTGCGAAATACTTGCCGCCGAACTGCGCTCCGAGGCCGATCTTGTGTGCTTCTTCGAGAACGAGCTTTTCGAGCTCGACATCGCGGAATGCGCGTCCTGTCTCGTCACCTGTCGTTGGAAGGTTGTCGTAGAACTTGGTTGAAGCGAGCTTAACTGTAAGGAGGTTCTTCTCAGCTGAAGTACCGCCGATCACGAATGCGATGTGATATGGTGGACATGCTGCCGTTCCGAGGGTCTTCATCTTTGCAACGAGGAACGGAACGAGGGTCTGAGGATTCAGGATGGCCTTTGTCTCCTGGTAGAGATAAGTCTTGTTGGCTGATCCGCCGCCCTTAGTCACGCAAAGGAAGTGATACTCGGCACCGTGAGCAGCCTCGATGTCGATCTGTGCCGGAAGGTTGCACTTTGTATTCACCTCCTCGTACATAGTAAGAGGCGCATTCTGCGAATAACGGAGGTTCTCCTCAGTATAAGTCTTATATACTCCGAGTGAAAGAGCCTCTTCGTCGCAGCAGCCTGTCCACACCTGCTGTCCTTTCTCGCCGTGGATGATGGCAGTACCTGTATCCTGGCAGAACGGAAGCTTGCCCTTGCATGCCACCTCTGCATTGCGCAGGAACGTCAGAGCCACATACTTGTCATTCTCTGAAGCCTCCGGATCCTGGAGAATCTTCGCCACCATCTCGTTGTGCTCCGGACGAAGCATGAACGAGACATCACGGAAAGCCGTATTGGCCATTACGGTAAGACCTTCCTTTGCAATCTTCAGGATCTCATGTCCCTCGAAGTCGCCTGTGCTCACATACTGTTCCGAACCCGGAATCTTGTAGTATTCAGTCTTGTCCTCGCCAAGCTGAAACATAGGTGCATATTTGAATTCCATCTTATTATATTATTTACAATCATTCTCATCAAAATCAGGCAAATATAATAAGAAGTCACATAAAAACCAATGATAATGATTTAATTCTGCCACCAGTCGCGGCTATGACGGAAAATCCTGCGGCCTTCGGTGCGTCCCCCCTTCTTCAGGAACGGGATCTGGTAGCCGACACCGAATTCGATGAACTCGCAGATGTGCATATGCGTTTTGGCAAGGGCCTGCACGTACAGATTGTCATAGATACGGTATCTGAGGCCGAAGCGGATATAGTGGAAGGCCTCTTCAGTACCAGCACCGTCAGACCTGTAGAACAGCGGGCGCGGGCCGTAACCGTATATCGGATTATCGTTGGCATATAGGTTGCGGACAGGATTTATGACATATATGCCCCAGTCCACCAACGCAGTGACATCACCGAACTTGAATTCATTGTTCAATGCAAGGCCGACACGCAGTCTGTCTGCCGGGTTTTCCGTCTTGCGGTACATGCCTCTGTTCGTTTCAGGATTTCCTATGGCATCGTTATAGAACGCATCAACTCCGACACCTATTCCGTGCCAGTTGCATGTGCTGAATATTCCTCCGACATGGAGCGTCGATATGAGGAACTTTCGTCCGTCGCTCTGATCGGCCGCATGTGCCCCTCCCGATGCAGTGACGTTAATGCTCCATCTGTACGGCATGTCCGGGAACTGCACCGGCTGTCTTTCGCCATCTTCCTCAGGATTGAGTGTCGCCACCAGACCTATACCGCCATACAGCACGTTCGCACCCTTGTTCGGCTCTACCGTACGGCCATTGCTGATGTGGTAGAAGCCGAATTCTCCGTTGATGCAGAGGTTGCGCGTTATCGGGAACTCAAGGTTCAGTCCGCCGCTGAGATATGCATTCACATGGCTGCCGAACGTCTTGTTTCTGTATATTTCGTCAGCTGTGGTATAATACGTTTCGTTGACTGCCGCCAGACCTGCAGCCAGCTTCACCTTCAGATGGAAATGCTCGGATCGGAAGCCGTTGAGCATGATGTACGGATACATCGCGATGCCTTTCCCCATTATCCCGTCACCGAAATCGAGGTAGGAGACACCCAGACCGACTGTGGGGTCGTTCAGATACTGCTGCCATGGACGCTGCCTTGATGAAGGGAATTCGATTCCTATATTGAGTCCCGTCGGAGCGCTCGGATCTATATCCCTGATATTGCTGCTGGCGCTGACATAGCCTCCCATATATGCCTGAGCCTTAATGGAAAACCTGTCATTACCCGATTTTTGTGTGCTGCTGTTCTCTGCCGAAAGGCTTTGTGTGCAGAATGCTGCCGTCATCAGCAGCAGAAAGATAAAGATTCTTCTCTTCAATTGTCCTGTCTCTTAAAATTCCGCCACTATAGATGCAAAGTCATGGGCAAACGTTGCATCGGGCAAAATCTCAGATTGCCACGGACTACTTGCTGTTCTCCATCAGGAAGACCTTCATGAAGTCGTTCAGGTCGCCGTCCAGGACACCCTGTGTATCCGACGTTTCGTGGCCCGTACGCAGGTCCTTCACCATCTTGTAGGGATGCAGGACATAGCTACGGATCTGCGAGCCCCACTCAATCTTCTTCTTCTGCCCTTCAAGCTCCGCCTGCTTTTCCTGACGTTTCTTCAATTCGATATCATAGAGCCGCGACTTTAGGATACGCAGGGCATTCTGCCTGTTGTCCAGCTGCGAACGCGTCTCCGTATTCTCCACCACGATACCGCTCGGAATATGCCTCACACGCACACCGGTCTCCACCTTGTTCACATTCTGTCCGCCGGCTCCGCTCGAACGGTACGTATCCCACTCAAGATCAGCAGGATTTATTTCGATTTCTATCGTATCGTCCACAAGAGGATATACAAACACCGACGAGAACGTCGTCTGACGCTTTCCCTGAGCATTGAACGGAGATATGCGCACAAGGCGGTGCACACCGCTTTCAGCCTTGAGATAGCCGAATGCATAATCTCCCTCGAACTGCATTGTCACGGACTTTATGCCGGCATCCTCGCCCTCCAGCTCGTCCGTCACAGTGACCTTATAGCCGTTGCGCTCTCCCCAGCGCATGTACATACGCATAAGCATTGCAGACCAGTCGTTAGCCTCAGTACCACCGGCTCCCGAATTTATCGTAAGCACGGCACCGAGGCTGTCGCCTTCCTCTCCGAGCATATTCCTTAGCTCCAGCGCCTCCACATCCGCCAGCACCGACCTGTATGCCTCGTCAAGCTCGGCCACCTCATCCGTCACCTCCTCGTCCCCGGCACCGGAAAGGCTTTCCTTTGCAAAATCATACAGCACATTCAGATCCTCCACACCAGCAGCAGCCTTGTCATACCCGTTCACCCAGAACTTCACTCCCGCGAGTTCCTTCAGGAACTTCTCCGCCTCCTTAGGGTCGTCCCAGAAATCCGGAGCCACAGTCCTTTCCTGCCTGCTCTCCACCTCCGCACGTTTTCCGTCTATATCTATGCAACGTCCCAAAGTGTCCACACGCTGCTGCAAAACCTTGATCTGCTCTGTCGTTATCATGTAGTCTAAATTAAATCATGCAAATATACGCATTTTTTACATCAGTTCCATATCGTGCTCCCTGCACAGGCGCCTCATATCCTCCGGCCACACGCTGCTCTGGATTTCGCCGATATGGGCCTTCCTCAGCAGGAACATGCACAGACGGGACTGGCCGATTCCTCCGCCGATCGTGTACGGAAGTTCCCCGGCGAGAAGCATCCTGTGGTACATCAGTCCTTCCTTCCACTGTTCTCCACGCAGCTCAAGCTGCCGGCGCAGAGCCTCCGCATCCACACGTATGCCCATGCTCGACACCTCGAAAGCGCTCTCTATAACAGGATTCCACAGCAGCAGATCACCGTTCAGACCGGCATACCCTTCCGCCGTCACCGTGCTCCAGTCGTCATAGTCCGCCGCTCTCCCGTCGTGAGGCTTTCCGTCCGACAGCGGCCCGCCTATTCCCATGACAAACACGGCCTTATGCTCCTTTGCCACGGCATTTTCCCTCTCCTTCGCGGTCATCCCGGGATACATCTTCAGCAGTTCCTCCGCATGGACAAAGAAGATTTCCTCCGGAAGAACCGGCTCTATCTGCGGGAACTCCACATACAGCTTGTTCTCCGTCACCTTTATGGCCTCATAGATCCGGCGCACCGTCTTCTTCAGGAAATCCTCGTTGCGCTGCTCCCTGGCGATGACCTTCTCCCAGTCCCACTGATCCACATATATCGAATGGATATTGTCCAGCTCCTCGTCCGGCCTCAGGGCGTTCATGTCCGTGTATATGCCCCTGCCCGGCTTCACGCCCATCTGAGCAAGCTTCACACGCTTCCATTTGGCAAGCGAATGCACCACCTCCGCACGGCTATCGTCCATATCCCTTATCGGGAATGCGACGGGACGTTCCACACCATTGAGGTCGTCATTCAGACCGGTTCCGCTGAGGACGACCATCGGAGCCGTCACCCTGAGCAGGGCAAGCTGGGCGGAAAGATTATCCTGAAACATATCCTTTACGGCCTTGATGGCCCTCTCCGTGTCTTCGGCGCTGCCGAGGATATTGCGGTAGCCCTTGGGGATCTGAAGCGGCATGACATTCGTTTTATGACAAAGTGCAAATATAGCAAAGATTCATTATCTTTGCATCGCTTTATCGCTAAAGGTATGATCGGGATATTTGATTCGGGAGTTGGCGGGCTGTCCGTCTTCAGGGAGATACGCAAGGTGCTCCCCGGGGAGAAGTACGTCTATTTCTCGGACAATGCTCACTGCCCTTACGGGGAGAAGAGCCGGGAATACATCATCGGACGCGCAAGACGGATCACGGAATTCCTGATGGAGCGCGGAGCGGACATCATCGTCGTGGCATGCAATACCGCTACAGCGGCAGCCATTGCGACTTTGCGTAAAGAATACGACGTGCCGTTCATCGGAATGGAACCGGCTGTGAAGCCTGCTGTTGCCGCCACAAGAACAGGAGTCGTCGGAGTGCTGGCCACAGCAGGGACGCTGAAGGCAGAGAAATACAGGGACACGCGCGGGAAGTACGGCGAAGGTGTGCAGATCGTCGAGCATGTCGGTCAGGGATTCGTGGAGCTGGTCGAACGCGGCGAGACCGATGGGCCGGAAGCGGAGGCCACTGTGCGCGAAAGCATCGCCCCCCTTCTCACCGCAGGAGCAGACACTATAGTCCTCGGCTGCACCCACTATCCGTTCCTTTCCCCGGCAATAAGTAAAGTCGCTGCAGAACTGACTCCGGGACGCAGCATCACAATCATCGATCCGGCACCTGCCGTCGCACGACATCTCATGGAAGTGATGAATGATAAAGGCCTGCTTCCGGACGGATCTGCCGGCTACAGCCTCGAACTCCACGCCTCAGGCAGCCCTACAGCCCTCGAAACCGCCTGCGGCCGTATGCTGAAGTGACCTGAACAGCAATTGAAAAAAGTCAGGAGTGTATGAATGACGCTATGTTTTCGGCAATCATGGCGACGAGCCTTTCACGTGCCTCCACGCTCGCCCAAGCGGCATGAGGGGCAAAACGGAAGCGCTCCGGATGGCTCGTATGGAGCAACGGGCTGTCCGCAGGCAGAGGCTCCGTAGAGAATACGTCCAAAGCGGCACCTGCCATGCATCCTGCATCCACTGCCTCGGCCAGAGCAGCCTCATCTATTATGCCTCCACGCCCCATGTTTATGATGAATGCAGAAGGCTTCATCAGCGCCAGTTCGCGCTTTCCTATCAGGCCGTCCGTCCTTTCGTTCAGAGGAGCATGAACCGACACGAAATCCGCTTCGCTCATAAGCTGTTCGAGCGGCAGGCATGGGTATTCCTTGCAGTGGCCTGTGCCGGATGTGGAATAATAGCAGATCCTCATGCCGAATGCCTCAGCGACCTTTGCCACACGGCTTCCGATGTTTCCCATGCCGATGATGCCCAGAACCTTGCCTTTCAGTTCATTCCAGCTGCGGCTCACATCCGTGAACATGCCGCTTGCAGAATAGCGTCCGGACTTCACGCATGAATCCAGATAAGGAGCATTGCCGGCAAGAGACAGGATATGCATGAATGTGGCCTGCACCACGGAATCGGTCGAATAGCCCACTGCATTGCGCACCGGAATGTCTTTCGAAGCGGCATACTCCAGGTCAATGTTGTTCACACCTGTAGCCGCCTCGCATATAAGTCTGAGGCAAGGAGCCGCATCTATGAGCGCAGGATTCACCTTCACCTTGTTGACGATCAGCACCTCGCAGTCCCCCACCCTTTCAAGGGCTTCTTCAGCAGTGGAGCTATCGTATGCAACCAGCTCACCAAGAGCCGAAACCGGCGCAAAAGAGACATCCCCCATCGTCGCCGCATCAAGAAAAACTATCTTCATGTCGAATTGTTCAGTCACTGTAAATGAATTCCACCCGGCAGGATGAGGTGCCCTCGGTCCAGAACATGCGGGTGACATAGCTGTCTTCGTCGAAATCGTAGGAGAGTGCGCATTCGGTCGTGCCTGTTCCCGTCGGGGACGGTTTCATCATTCTGGTCGGAAGCAGGGCGGATGCCTTTTTATACCAGCCGAGCAGGTATGGGAAATATACGAACGGATCGTTCTTTTCCATGAGTGACATGTAAGCCCAGACCACATCGGGAGCGACAGGGCTGGCTGCAAGTCCTGAATCGGAATATTCAAACGACGTATTCCTGAACAGCGTAAGGTTTCCGTCTTCGTATGCGAGGGAACGGAATGAGCGCTTCGGCGACGAAATGTCGGTCAGATAGCCGTCGGTGTCATAAGACCAGACAAAGGACGTAGGAACGTCATCACCGTATATAAGGACGTCAGATTGAGTCACAGCATCCTCAGAATCAAGGATATATTGCATAGCCATATCATTCGAAGCCTCGAATCCGTCGTAAGTCAGTTCAAAATATCCTTCCTTTGTGCACACGTATGTATCATAAGCCTCAAGTGATTCGGTCTCACCGTCCACAAGGTATTCCGAGACGGTCAGGGTCACAGGCTCTTCATGCGAAATTTCCCATGAAAGCCTTATGAGGGCAGAGCCTATGTACGGGCTGTAATAATCTATGCGCTGCAACAGCTTTTCCTTTATTTCCGCATATATGGTCAGAGAGGAACTCAGAAGCCATGTGAAGCCATCCTGCACGAGATATGCCTCATAGTCTCCTTCCACGATTTCATCCGGGAGCAGGACTGATATTCCGGCATATGCAAGGTCTGCATCGATGACGTATTCCTGTCCGTCAGCTCCGATGAGACGTACCTTGCAGCCTTCTTCGAAGCCGATTCCCTCGATGACGACCATTTCTCCCGGCTTCGATGCAGACGGCATCTTGAGACCGGAAACAGGCATCTGAGCCTCAAGGACCTCCATCGTGCCAAGCTCCAGACGCTCTCCCGGGCTCACAAGCACCACAGCATATGTCCCGGCCGGAAGATCCTTAGGCACATCAAACACAAGTCCTGACGCCGTAACGACCTGAACAGCAGCCGCATGCTCCTTACCATCCGTCCCTACGAGAAGTATGTCGGGCTCTTCCGTGAACCCGTTCCACTGGACAACAGCTTCGCCTCCTGCAACGACTGATTCCTGAAGCACGCACTCCGACAACGGATTCAGAGCTCCGGAACCGGACAAGCCTCCTTCATCGCTACATGAGGCCACAAACATTGCGCACATGGCGGCCAAAAGAAATAACCTCTTCATAATGCTTACCTTATGCCCTCAAGGCTGTTCAATGTCTTTGCTGTTTCATCGGACGATGGACGGGACATGTCGTTGCTGATGATCCTGCCCTCCTTGTCGAGAAGGATGAAGCGAGGTATTCCATCGATGTTGTAGGCCTTCTGGAAGGTGCTGCGAGGGCCGAGGTACAGCTGTACTCCCGTAAGGGCGCCGCTCTTCACCATTTCTTCCCATTTAGTCTTGTCCCTGTCTGTGGAAAGGCCGAGGAACACGATTTCGGCATCGTGGAAATCCTTCTCCAGTTCCTTGAGATAAGGCATCTCCCTCTTGCACGGACTGCACCATGTCGCCCACATGTCTATATATACATACCTGCCTCTGAAATCTGCCAAAGTCCATTCCTTTCCATCGATGTCCACAGCCCTGAAATCCGGCGAGACCTTTCCCGGTTTCGACAGCTCCCACTTCTCGTGCTTTCTATCGTAGTCTGCCAGAAGCACGGTATCCTGCACATAGGTCAGATAAATGTTCTCCATTTCCTGTATATCGTCTATCCCATACTGAAACACATACGATGCAGCGAGGTGGTGCAGAAGGACATCCCTGACCTCCGGTGACTTGAAGCGGTCAGCTATGAACCTCATCTGGGCCACGGTCCTGGGATATGGCGCCGTCACTTCTCTGTTCTCCGCATCAAGCACATGAGCCGCCTCAACGACGAAATTGCGGTATTCATCCAGATTCACCCAGTCCCTGTCCTCAACCATATACGACCCTATCACATCATAATATGCCTCGTCGGGGACGTAAGACATGTTTCCGGTCATCATCCTATGACCGACCGGATGCATCAGAAGCGGTGCCGCGTAGGCATACCTTATCCTGCCTTCCTCCATATGCTCGAAATCCCCGGCCTTTCCGAGTCCCGCAGCCTTCATCAGCTTAAGGGCATCATTTTCACGTGCCGACAGCCTTTCACGATACTCGGTGAACGGCAGTGCATAATCCTCGTCTGGGAGTGCCGTCAGCCGCACGTTGTTGAGATACTTCACGGCAGGCCCCTTCTCTCCTTCAAAGACGAACGTATTCACGAAATCGCGGCCGTTGAAGTTCACAGACGCCCTGTCACCGGCCTCCGCATATATCCAGCGGAACTCTCTGCCGTAGAACAACCTTGCGTATGCCGCCTCCATGCCATCAAGAACAACTTCTGCCTTTCCGTCCGCATCCAGCGGAAAAGTCTTCACATCATTATGACACACGATCACCACCTCATTTGCAGAGGGTTCCTGCACATTCACGGTCAGGATAATATTATCGGACACAGAGCCGCAGCCGGCCGAAAGCAGCATGGCAGCCAAAAGACAAATCACACTTTTCATACTTTTCTTCATTAATACAGACTTTCCTTATATGTTGCATCCACAATCTCGGCGAAGCCTTCGTAGACGTGAGGCTCCACCTCCTTGAAATCTCCTCCGGACTCACGTCCTTCGTATATGCGCAGCTTTCCGGCCCTGTCCTTAACGCTTCCGACCACGAGGTCGTAGCTCTTCTGCATGTTCTCGCTCTTCTGGTAGAGGTTGAACTTCAGGCACGTTATGGTCTCGCCAGGCAGTGTGAACTGCACTTCCGCCGTAATCGGAGAAGCGGAGAGATCCGCACGATAGACAGTACTTCCCACAGCATAGTACATATAGTTCTTCAGCGAACTGAATGCGTACAGATTTCCCACACGAAGGATGTCCCTGCAGTGCGACAGGTCGCCGTAATATCCCTTGCCTATCACGTATGTGCAGTCCGCATAGCGGAGCATGTCACCGAGCTGCACTCCATACAGATGACAGGCAGAGCCGTCGGTCAGGAGCACATACGTGATGCCCATCTTTGCATTGCCGGGATCATAGCGGGTATTTTCCATATACACGCAGTCCATCCCCTGCGGCCACTCGTCGAACGCCGTACCGAGAACGCCGGCTCCTGGAGCCAAGCCCTCCGCGACAAGCCCCATCGCATCCATATCGGCCACAGGATCAAGACTACCGAGGTCATTGGTTGAAAGAAGCGGACAATAGGCCACAAGACGCTTATTGTCAATATCATACAGCATATACACAGCAGCATATATCTGAGTCGCCAGCACATTCGCTCCGACATAAGGCGCAACTGAAAATCCTTTGTTCACAGCACTTCCGTACAGGCCGTCAATACCCATGATTTCACAGTAATGGGCATCAGTGCCGCTCACCACCACCTTCCCGAATCCGGCAGAAACAATGGAATGAGGCACAATCCTGTCCTGCACCGCCACTTCATAGGCGAAATCGTATTCCGGCTTCCATTCGAAGGCATCCTTTCCTAATCTTGTGGCACCATCATCCGTAAGCAGATAGTAGGGCGAAGAGGCATCGGTCTTGTCGGAAAGCCACTGGATTCTGCGCGGTCCGTTGAGCTGAGACATGCCGTTTCCCTTCAGGACGTCCGTCATCGTTTCGCCGGTCACTGCCGAAACCACGTCCAGTCTTGCGCGTCCCCCGTCGGAGCATAGCACCATCCAGCCCTCGGACATGGAAGAACTCACCGAAAGTACAGCCTCATGCCGCCAGTAAAGCCCCGTTGCAAGTTCAGTCACAGTAAAATACAAGGTATACGAGCCCGGAGCAAGGGTAACCTCATAATCAAGATTCCTGTCTGTGCCTATGACTGCCGGCTCCATATTCCCGTTATTGTCCAGTACCTTCCATTCGAAGGCATATTCATCCTCCGGAAAATCCTCGTCCCCGAGCTCAGGAGACAGGACAAGCCGCGAAAGCGTCAGCACACTCATGTCCTCAATTCCGGAAATGACGGGTTCCTTCAGCTCGGCATAATCGTAGTTTCCCTTGTCCTGGCTGCATGCTGCTGCGAGGACAAGCATCATGAATATCTGCAAATATCTTTTCATCATCTGAATGTCAATGGTTCGCCGGTCCGCTTATCGAATGCGTCTTCATCATACGGTTCGCCTGCGGCCTTCCTTTCTGTCTCACCCTGCACATATGCCGTCATTTCCGCGCTGATGTACAGGAGCTTAGCGAGGGTTATCACGTTCGGGTCGTTGAAATCATCCGGCTCTATGTCCAGCACACGGCATATGAGTTCGAACTTCTGCTGAGTGAATTCTCCCACGAGATTCTCTTCCCATGCGGCAGGAGCCTTGGTGAACATGTCCGAGAAATATATCCTGAAATCCACTGTGGATACTGTATCCGAAAGCTGCACCATGTGTGTGACCGGGATATCGAAATGAGCATTCGGATGTATCGTAAGGCGGATCATCTTCTTCTGCTGCTTCAGGGCAGCCGTACGCCTGAGGGTTACGACATAATCCGCAAAAGCGGCTCCTGGCGGAATGACGGCACTGGACGGGAGCACATAATCCTCCCCCTCTACGGCATTTTCCGAATCCACCGTAATGTCTATAGGCCTTTCTTCATCCGAAGGGCGTCCGACGAGCTGCACCCTTACAGGCACTTCAAGGACATCGCCGCTCTCGTATACGAACGTCAGGTCCAGACTGTCCGTGACCGTCATCGTGCCTGACGTATTGTTGAAATACACTCCGGACATATCAATGAAAGGAGCAGGATTGCGCTCCTGACAGGCTGTCACAAGGGCCGTCATCAGTACGGCTGATATATACATAAATTTCTTCATCTTCGCTAATTCTCTGTTTCCGAATCCGGAAGCGGTACTGTAAATATGGCGTCGCTCGGCTGCGGATTCCGGCTGTCCACAGTGCTGAAGAGCACAGGGGCGAACATGCGCTTGTACATGAAGAACAGCTGCCCTTCGCCGTAAAGTTCCCTTATATACTCATACTGAAGCAGTTCCTCCGTGAGTGTCTGGAGATTGCCGACTCCTCTGGCAGAGCGCAGGCGGTTCACATATGCGAGTCCTGCCCCGATGTCCTCAGAACGGCTTTCAGCAGCAATCAGATACATCTCGCCAAGCCTTATCATCGGAATCATCGTATTCCTGATGTTTCCGGTATCATTCATGTCCGAATACTTGTAGAAGTACCTGTTGGCTCCCGTAGCCACCCAGTTTACACGATAACGGTAGTCGTCCTGATTTCCGCCCGTCATAGCTCCTCCGCCGAAGACAATGCCGCTCATGAGGTCGTTATCCATCCTGAACACATAGTTCGGAATCCTGCTCGGGTCGAAATAGTCCTTGAAGATGCTGCTCCTCTGGGAGTGGGTGAGGGCGAATATCACTTCGGAAGAGAAGATGCGGTCCGGATCCTCCGGAGAACCGGTCACGAGAGTCTTGTCAACGAACGGGAACACCTTCTCCGCATCCCTTATCACTTCGACGGAATAATCATAAGCCTTCTCTCTGTCACCGAAATACAGGGCTGAGCGTGCCAGAAGGGACGTCACTGCATAATAGTTCAGACGCATATTCCTGTAGTACATGAATGTCGACGAGCCGTCTGAAGGGGCGTCCATCATGGTTCCGGACGTGCGCACAGGATCGCCGGCAAGGAGGATACGCGCCTCCAGAAGGTCGTGAGTTATCGCTGAAGCCACTTCGAAAGCCGGAAGCAGTTCGTTCGGAGTGACAGAATACTGCTTGTAATACGGGATGCTCAGCTGATCCGGATAGCGTGAGTACACCGGGCCGAAGAGGCGCAGCATGTCGAAATGCAGCATGGCCCGCAGAGCCAGAGCCTCTCCCTTGATGATCTTGTAGTTATCACCGCTGAATTCCACGCCTGTCGTCTCAAGATTCTCCAGCAGCAGATTGCAGTTCAGAATGAGGGAATATGCCTTGTTCCATGTCTCGTTCATCCTGGCACGCCAATACTCTGTGCCATATTCATATCCGGCAAGGTCGCTGTAGTTTCCCCACACGGAATTGTCCGTGCCTATGACGTATGCGCCACCCATTATCTCTATCATCTCCACTGAGAGAGCACCACCGTAGAGCATATCGCTGTTCAGTTCTATGTATATGCCGTTCAGGAGCTTGATGAAACCGTCCTCCGTGGAGAGCAGTTCATCCTGCGATATCTTGTCGTACGGCTTCACGTCCAGCCACCTGTCGCATGACACTGAGGCAAGCATGGCCAGAGCCAGAATATATATGGTAAACCTTCTCATAAACCTGTCCTTTAGAATGTTATGCCGAGCGACATTGTGACCGTCCTTGCAAACGGATAGTCGATGCCACGCTCCACCCTCACGGAAGTGGCACGGAAGACATCCGTCATCGTGAGCTGGAGATTCATTGCTCCGAGCCTCATCCTGCGCACAATCCTGTCGGGAAATTCGTAACCTATATTGAAGGACTCGCCTGTGAGGGCGTTGTCATCCATTACGAAACGCGAGGACTTCTCCGTCTTCTGCACCAGCGATATTCCCTTGAAGTATGCCTCACGGTTGTTCTCCGACCACCTGTCATACAGCGCACGCCTGTCCTGATTGTTGTAGACCTCCTGCGTACCTATATTCTCGACCTTCTGAAAAAGGGAAGAATTGAACACCTGGCCGCCCCACCTGTAACGGAAGTAGCAGCCGACAGAAAGGCCCTTGAAGTACAGCATAGTTCCGAACACGCCTTCCACCTTAGGCTGGGTATCGCCTACGACGACCTCGTCATTGACATCGTACGTGAATGAACAGGTACCGTCCTTCTTTATGAAGAGTTCCTTTCCGGTGGCCGGGTCTATTCCTGCCGAACGTACCGCCCATATTGCCGTCGGACTGCCTCCGTCATAATATCTCGTCGTTCCCACAAGGGATGCCCTGCCGTTTTCATTCAGAGCGCTGAACGAGTTGCCGATGCCGGCATATTCAGACTGCGAGCTTGTCGCATTGAAGCTGATGTTCCAGTTGATGCCTTCAGAAGGGCGGTATACCGGAGATATCTTGAAAGTGGCCTCCCAACCTCGTGTCTTCTGGCTTCCTGCATTCATGGCAATGCTTGTCACACCCATCGAGCCCGGAGTCGTTATCACCGCCAGAAGAGGATCGGTATATTTCCAGTAGTAGTCCAAGGTCATGTTTATCCGTTCTCCCCAGAAAGTCATGTCTGCACCGACGTCGTAATTGACGGTCTCCTGCCATGCAAGTTCCGTATTACCCAATGCATTGAGTATTACACCTGTACCGAAGACATTTGTCATCCATCCGTTGAACTTGTATGTAGAGAAAGCCTGATAAGCGGAGAAGTTCTGATTTCCGGGGTTTCCGACAGAGCCTCTGAGTTTCAGGAGCGAGAAGAACTTTCCGTCGCGCATGAACGGCTCCTTATGGATGTTCCAGCCGGTTCCTACCGACCATGTATTTCTGAAGCGGTTTCCGGTTCCGAACATGGACGCTCCGTCAAGTCGATAGTTGAAATCGAGCAGATAACGTTCGTCATAGACATATCCGCCGTTGATATAGAAACTGGCAGCACGCTTGAGGCTTTCGCTGTAGTCCGGAGAATCCCCCGAAGGATAGCCGTTGGCGAAGGACGGCGCATCGAAACGGTCGTCGGTGAAGCCGTTGGCCGAATAACCGTAGATCCTGCGGCTGGTGCTGCTGAAGTTGAATCCACCCACGGCATTGACCGTATGCTTTCTGGCGAACACCTTTCCGAATGTCACGGCTGCATCTCCTTCATAGACAAGTTCCTTGATCTGTGTGTGTGTATAGAGGCCCTTCTCTGTCTCACCCATATCATCGAACTGGGTATGGAGGGGCGAAATGCGCGTCTGCTCGTCATCGTCCTGCTTTGTGATTCCGAACTTTGCACGAAGGCGCAGCTCTTCGGTAATGAACCACTCGAATATGAAGTTGTTGGTGAATCCGAATCCGGAAGCCGTATCCCAATTGTTCAGATGAGCGTTCCAGAGCGGGTTAGCCACAGGATAGTCATCAACTCCTTCCTCAGGATAATAGAGATACCGGTCTATGCCTCCGTCCTCGTTGTACTTTCTATAATATGGGTTCGCATACGCGTATTCAGCAAAAGACACCGTAGGATTTGTCACATCCAGCCAGTTTATCGACAATTTGTTGCTGAACTGGAACTTGCCGGTACGATATATCAGGTCCACATTCCCTTCAAGAGTGCGTCTGTCAGAATCCTTCATCACACCGGCCACATTCCCGTAACTGAGGCCGATGCCGTAGCGGATCTTGTCTTCGCCGCCTTCAGCGTAGATGTTGTGCTTATGGGTGAAGCCGGGGCGTATAGGCTCGCTGAGCCAGTATGTGTCCACTCCCCTTTCTATTTCCTTCAGTCTCTCGTTGCGCAGATTGTCAAGACGGATCTGTGCGAACGGGTCGCCAATATTGTCCTTATAGACGCCGGCCAGAGTCTCGAATTCAAGTTTCTCTCTTGCATTCATCAGGTTATAGTCGCTCAGATCTGCCATTGAAAGACCGAAATCGCCTTTGTATGACAACTGGAGACGTCCGCGCGCAGGTGCCTTGGTCTCTATCACCACAACGCCGTTCGAGGCCTTTGAGCCATATATAGCAGTCGATGCAGCATCCTTGAGCACAGTTACGGAAGCGACACGGTTCATGTTAAGGTTCATGATTGTCTCAAGGGTGGTCTCGAAGCCGTCAAGGATGAAGAGCGGCTGATTCGGATCAGTACCGTATTCCTCCTTCAGACCGGCCACACTGGTCTTGCCTCGTATCTCGATGTCAGGCATCATGTTGGGGTTCGAACCGAACTGGGTACTCTCCATCATCTTGAATGAAGGGTCAAGCGTCTTGAGGCTCTGAAGCACATTGGATGTACCTACGGACTTGAGTTCGTCGGTCCTGAAAGTCGCCGAAGCTCCCGTAAAGCTTTCCTTCTTCCTTTCATATACACCCGTAACGACCACATCGGCCAGCTGCTCTGCATTCATGTACATCACCACCTTTGCAAAGGCCGACTGATTCTTCATGGTGTAGAGCTTCACCTCATCGTCGTAGCCGACATATGAAAACGTCACTTCACACTTCCGCTGAGGGATGCGAAGTTCGTAATTTCCGTCCACATCAGTCACCGCACCATACTTCGTGCCTTCCACCACGACCGACACACCGATGAGCGGATAACCGTCGGCCGAGTCGATGACCTTTCCCTTCAGTACAGCGACTTCCTCCTGCCCCCACGCCATAGACGCAGAAACCAGAGCGACAAGAATAAACATCAATAATCTCTTCATACATTCAAGTTCTGATGCAAAGTTAACATCTTTTCGGTGATATCCCATAACAGCATGAGATTGCCACGGCATTATTGCTTCGCAATGACGCAGATGCCAGTTGGAGGGCCCGGAGTCAGCAAAGCGAAAGGATCCCTCGCAATCACCGCCAGCCTTCCAAAGACAACATTCTAAACACGATGCCACAAATAGCGCAAAACACAACTCATTGAGTTCCAACGCCTTGCAACAAGTGCGTGCTTACTTTGGGGAGCACGCAGTTTTTGTAAAGCAGTGAGGGACAGGAGGTTGTATTTTACGGTATCGATGAACGAAAGAAAGCCCGGCGGAATCTGCCGGGCTTTCTGGTCTGATCAGACGGTTTGTTGCCGCCTGATTATAGGGGCAGGGACATTAAAGGGCGCCGCCTGCTGCTGACTCGATGTAAAGAGGAATAGTTTCAGTCGCCACTGTCATTGTCACGTCTGTGAGATAAAGCATATCGCAGTTGACAACGCATGTTGTACCATTCCAGTCTGTATATGTAGCCTCAGTTGTCTGAAGGTCACCGTACATATCGTAAGACTTAAGGGTGATTACACCTGAAGTTGCATCAGTAGCTTCAACTTCATACTCCCAAGCCATGTACTGCATGTATTTGCCAACCATTTCTGCAGGAAGGGCATCCTCGCCATATACAGCCGCTGCATCGTAGCATACTGCGAGCTGACCAGGAGTAGTAACTCCAAGATCAATACATGAAGGAGCATCTCCCATATCAGTCCATACGAATGTGAACTGCTTCCAGTCAACTGGAACATATCCATATATCTTTTCATGCATCAGATCATACAGTTTACGGAATTCAGATCCAAGTGCGTACTCCTTATAGTAGTAGTTTCCATCTGCATCCTTCCAGCTTACTGCGAGGTAAACATCAGGAACTGAGTTGCCGGAATACTGATTGAAGCCACGGTTTGAAGACTCATAAGGCTCTGTTGTGATGTAAGTATGCCATGAGCCGTATGACTTCTGCCAAACTCCAGCAGCTCTTGTCTTGGCATCGCCATTTGCAAATGCGCTGTAGTTGTTGGCGTCTACGAATACTGCAGCGACTTCTGTTCCCTCGACAGGAGTGATAGTACAATTCACTTCATAGTAATATGTATAACTTCCCATAGACTCGTGGTAAGTGTAGCTGCAGACTACGCCGTCACCATAAGCATCACCAGCATAGATATCGTTCTCTGTTGGAACATTCACCACAATTGTAGGCTCAGCAACGAATGAAGCGGAGTCAGTGACAAGGTCATCAATAACGAATGCGCATGAGTAGTCGAAGATCTGAGCAGACTTACCTGGGTTTCCTGCCTCGTCGTAAGGGAGGACAGCAAGGTAGTAGCTGCTGCCATAGTAGTGGCCGGCAACGGTAATCTTTCCGTCAACGAGTTCCTCTGCAGAAACGGTCACAGGAGTATAGGATGATGTCTGGTTGAGGTGGATGGCTGTTGCCATTGCCGCATCATCCATGCCATCGAACGTATTGTAATATCCGGTCTCAATCCATACATACTTGTACTTGGATGCCTTGACATCTGTTGCTGGCGTAATCTCGAATGTATTGGTATTTTTGAGGACACCGTTTACAAGGTTGGTCTTGAGGTTAGCCTCATCCCAAGCGATGTCGCTCCACGAAACAGCCTTGGTTGTACCGTCAACCTTTGCAAGCTTGCCATACTTTCCGCTTTCATCGACAAACATTGCCACGAAGTGGAGGGTTGTCTCAGGAGTTGTGCTTTCAACTGCATAATAAGGGAATTCGGTCTCGTCAGGAGTGTTGCCATATCCCTTAAGGAGATAGTCGACAAGGAGTTCGTCATCTGAACCATACATTGCCCAAGTTTCATCATCAAGCCACTGATAATAGAATGAATACCATGCATCAGATGAAGGGTTCACCTTGACAGCAAGCTGTGAATATGGGTCAACTTCCTTTTCTACAGTCACAGTCTCATATGTAGTCCTGTCGAATTCCTCTGCAGTATACTTGTCCACAAGTTCTGCAGTTGCATCAACAGAACCACCTGCTGTAAGGTCAGCCGTCTTGAAATCGAACTGCCATACATCGGTCGGTGCATAGTCAAACCATGCACGGCCGTCCAGCGGAAGAACAAGGAGATAAATTTCCCTTGCAGGAGCATAGTTGCCTGACATTGAAGACTGTGTGCCTTCGGCGATGTCGAGAACTGAGCCTGTGTATGAATCTGTGTAAAGCTTACCCATCGGGCCAGACCAGTTGTCAGGATCGAGAGAGCCGACCATGTTCTCCTTATACATAAGGAGATCTTCAGCTGTCTCTACATAGTTACCAGGAATAGCTACTGCATAATATGAATTAGCACCAGTCACCTCTACTGTAGCGGTAACGTTGTAAGCAGTCCTTTCAGCTTCATTCTCTACGGCGGTCACATTGACACGAGAATAATAATTTACGATGAAGTCCTCGATTGAATATGAAGTCTTAGTGTAGTCCTCCACGAGAGCGTAAACGACATACTCCTTGCCTTCCTCGATCTTTGCTCCGAGAAGCTCCTCGATAGAAGCCTCAACAGTCGGATAGTTGTCATAACCGTCACCGTTTGCGTTCCAATCAGCATAGCCGCGTGCATTCATCTGCTCAATGAGTGAAGCAACCTCAGTTTCGAATGATTCCTTAGGAGAAGCTCCATAGTAGAACAATGCAGGCCAGTCTCCGGCAGCATTGAAGTATGCTGTATCATTATAAGCCTTTACGCTTACTGGCTGTGCGCTTACCACAACAGGAACTTTACCTACCATGCATTTACCGTCAACGCCGCAAGCGTGAACCTTTACATAACCCTCTGCGGCAGCAGTAGCAGGAACTTCAATGTACTCTGTCCAGTCATCATTCCAATAACCATCCTCAACGGTTGCCTGGAAATCAGGAGCAGTCACCTCAAGCATACCGTCTGAAGCGATCTCTGCATACCAGCCCTTAGGAGCAGCCATGACGGTAAGATCCGTAACACCTGAAGTCTTGATAGCGATCTTCTGTGTGCCCTCAGAAGCAAAGTAAACCTTTCCGGCGCGGATATCGAATACGATTTCCTCAGGTTTCTCAATAGTGAACGACTGATCACCTACAGTGATAGTCACGCTGTCACCGTTGTCAACGAGAGAAACCTCCTTGCAGGTACATGGCTCAGGAACCTCGCAAGTGCACTCCTCAGCGAGAACGACACCTGTACTAACCCAGGTTGTTCCCCCATCGAATGAATACTGAAGTTCGTTCGAATCTGACACCTGGAACTCGAGAGTGTAGAGAGCGTCAACTCTTGCAGTCAGATCAGTGAGCTGACCCTTGAGTGCTTCGATAGCCTTCACGCGCTCATCGAGGCTTGAAAGCTCGTCCTCAACCTCATCCAGCCTTGCATTCAGCGCGCTGTCATCGTAGCACGACGTGAAGCAGAAAGACGCTACACAGAAAGTCATCACTCCTGTGCACAGAGCCTTGAGGCTCTTCATGAAATGTCTTTTCATAATAAAAAAGGATTTAGTTAATAAAAAGTATTGTGAATAATTTATTCCGTGATCCCGAAGATCTCCTCAAGAGTCTGAGCCTTTCCGCCCTGACATATGAGGTGATACATTCTGTATACAGGTTCGCCATCTGCGTCACGGCCCACCGCGATGCAGGCTGCAACGACAGTGTCGTCTCCTTTCCAATGCAGCGAGGTGTCGCTGTCGGCACGCATGCCGCCGCCAGTGTTCTCGAATCCGGCATAGACCCAATTGTAGATTCCGTCACGCCATGTTTCGTAGCTTATTCCGGATTCCGCGATATTGTTCAGATGGCCCTGATTGAGTCCGCTTATGGTAAACAGGTCAGCTGGATTCGATGTCGTGCAATACAGGAAGTACTCGACGTCATGGCTGATGGAGAAATTCACGCACCAGTCGTTAGGGGACATCGACGACGGAGCAAGTGAAAGCAGCATCGTAGGATCCGGTCCCACCTGGATTTCATTAGTCTTTATGGAGTCGAAGAGCATCGGACTGATGTTTCCGTCGAAATCCTCGGCGCAGAGGAATATGGTGTACTCCGTGCCCGGAGTCATGCCTGTCCATGTGAACGGATCGCTTCCGCTTGAAAGGGTAGGCCATGCGTTCACATTGATATTTGCATATTCAACCACTCCGGTACCGTCTTCAGTCGGTGTGAAGATATACTGTACCCAATCCTCCCAAGGGCTGTCTGTCCAGAGGCCGGGGTTGGCATCCGCAGTCATATACTGCACGTATACCATAGACACTGTGGACGGATCGTATGTAATGTTTGCCTTGAACTGTGTACGGCCCGGATTGCTGAGCCATAGCTTGAGATCCTTCACCTTGCAGTTGTCCGGCGACGTAAGGTTTCTCTCGTCAAGAGTAAACGGCTCCGAGAATGTGAGCGGACCAGGCGTGCCGTAGCCGTTACGTCCGGTAAAGCCTATATGATATGTTTCGCCGGGCTGAAGTCCGCCACAATATTCAAGCGTAACCTTTCCGGCAGAGCCTACAGCCTCATTGCCTTCTCCCGCACTCTTGTCCCATGCGAAATTAGGGTTGTGGCAGCCGTAGCCCTCCTGCACAAGATTTATGGCCTCCTTCTTCTTATTGAGCGAAGATTCATTCTCCCAAACCTCTTTCTCGGCTGCAGTGTACACGCGGTAGAAGATGGTGTTGCAGTCCTTCGGCATCTCAGCGGTGAACTCGAAATATGCCGCAGCCACCCTGTCCTCGATGATGTCCACCTTGCATTCTACTATTTCCTGTTCCTCAGGAATCTCAAGAAGGTGGAAGTCGCTGCGTGCATAGCCTTCCTGCGGGGTGAGGTTGGCGTCCACGGCAACTGCGCATGTCGTGCTGAGGATATTGTGGTCCGCCTCCTGTCCGTAGTTGACAGAATAGTAGCATGAGCCTTCTTCATTCGGATCGTATACCGATGGGGCGGTCACACGTGTACGGATGAAGTCACGGAAGAGCGTATCTCCGAATGTATCGATGTATGCGTCGATCTCTTCTGTGAGCCAGCCGAAGAAATATATTCCGGCTGCATCCGGATTAGGATAGTGCTGCACACCGAACATACGGTAACCGGCGTTCACCTCGATGTCCACCTGAGGGTCGCCGATGAGCTCCGCACTGGTCGTATGGACATAGCAGAGGGTGATGTCCTCCTGAGTCGCCGAGCTTGCTGTAGGCTCCGTGCTTGCCACTACCGCGATTATATAGCCGCAGTCCGGAATGGCAATTGCGGAAGCTGATGAGTACGGTGTGCTCATCCAGTCGTACTCGATCTGAAGGAAGTCGTCCGGATTGTCGAAGTCGTTGATGGTAATCTCGTATCCGCCGCTTCCGGAAGTGTTGAAGAGATACGTACGGATGTGCTCAGCCATGTCGATCGCATCGCCGCCCGTAAGCACACCTGAAGCCTTGTCGTTCAGGAGATTGTTATACAGCTGAGCGAGCGGATACACGTCGAACTTGAAAGACTGCACTTTCGCACCCGGACGGAGTTCGAACACGAAATTCTGGTGCTCGACCTTTGTCACCTCGATGGTAACCCCCACATCAGAACCTTCTGCAAACATATTGCCCGGTTCAAGAGGAAAAGCAGCCACATAAGGGAACTCGACGATATTACCGTCAGGAGTTCCTGTATTCCCGTCATTGTCGCCATTGTCGTCGTTGTCGTCATCCTTGTCGGCCGGCTGTCCGGCAGAAGGTCTCTTTCCGCCGACCTCATCAGGCTGTCCGCAAGACGAGATGCCCAATGCGAGGCCTGAAGAAATGAGAACCGCACATAAAAGTCTTAAGTAACGTTTCATATACCTTAAATCATTTTATATCATATCCTGAATCTCCGCCGTCGAGCGCACAGACATTCATATTATTCACAAACCCTTCTGAATCAAGCACAAGGGCATATATATAGGTGTTTTCAAGAACCCATTCCTGAGCCACATCCACTGTCCATGTCTTCGAGGCCTCTTCACCGGCGGCTATCCTTCCGTCCGTTGTGAGTTTCTCACCTGTGAATGTGTCGGCATATGTGGTCACGACATTGCGTACGACGTGGCGATGGCTGTAGTCGTCTATGCCGTCCGGAGATGTAGTCGTCTTCTGCCAGCCTTTTATCTTGTCCTGAACCACAAGAACGACCACTCTATACCCGGATGTCAGTTCCGATGCCACCTTTACCGTCACTTCCGCCGATGTCTTGTCTGCATCAGTGACTGAAGTCACGGCGACTCCGCAATGCGGAAGATGCTCTGTGAACGCAGCTTCAATGCTTGGGCGGAAATCTGATGCTCCTGCATCGGTAAGGACGCCTGCCACACGAAGATCCGTCGCAAAAGCCGGATATGCAAGGCCGGGACAAAGGGAGCTGCATAATCTGAACACATCCTGCGTCACTGCAACCGCAAGATCGTCCCTGCCCTCAGCATCAGAATGGAAGGCGCAGACATGGATATTGTCCTTGTAGTCCGCGAGCTGCGGATGAGCAAGGATGGCCTTCATATTGTCGTATCCCTCCGGGCAGTTGCTGCACCAGCCTCCCGTGAACTCGATCACACATACATGACGGTCGTACTTCGACTCCACATCCGCCGGAGTGCTGTCGATGACATTCACCTGTACGCTGTTCGACTGTGCTCCATCGTATTCAGCCACAAAAGTATGTATTCCCGTCTTGTCGGGCGTAAACACATTGCCCTGAAGCTCCAGAGAGGACGTCGTGCTGTAGACTGAAGACGCTTCTGTCACATCCCTGCCGTTCAGCGTGACCGTGAAGACGGCCTGTGTCTCGACTGCGAGGTCTATCTCATTGTCATTGACCGACAGAACAGGAAGAGCGGCATCGTCCTCCTGTCCACGGCATGAAAGCAGTGCCACGGCCGCAAGGGCCGCAATCATATATCTTGAAAACGTCATCTTCATTCTGAATAAATGTATGACACACTGTCACCCGCACGGCATTCGTTCACGTTGTTTACCGTCCAGTTGTAGCCTCCGTCTTCAGACGTAAGGGCTGCTGCGACCACACGCATGTTCTGAACGTTCCAACCATCGGGAATCGTCACGGTCTCCGATGCCTCCGCTTCAACGCCGACATTAAGCGGCAGGTTGTCGTTTATCTTATCTCCGGTCGGCTTTGTCAGAACCGAGCGCACGACGTTGTCATGCACATAATCGGCATCACCGGTCTGATCCGCCACAATTCCGTCCTCCACAAGGAATACGATATATCTGTACACAGACGGGAGATTTGACGTAATCATCACATTTACATCCAAAGTCCGGCCGGCCTCATCAATTGACGTTTCCACAGCCACTCCGCAGTTCGGTTCATATGCCGCAAGCTCTTCCTGATAGCTTTCGGTAAACGTCGGACCGATGAGCGTAGTTCCCTTGCGCATGTTCCAGAACAGACGCGGAAGGCCGTCAAAACCACCGAGGGCGCTGTTGAATAGGGCAGTTTCGGGAATCGTCATCGGATCTGCAATCGAGCCGAGGTCCGAATGGAAAGCCACAACGGAAATCTTGCCCGGATCAGCCTCCTGCAGCATCCTTATGCCGTTTGAGGCACTCGGACAGCTTGTACAGCCTGTCGATGTGAAGTACACTCCCAGCACTCTCTGCTCATAATTCCTTGCTTCGCCGCTGAAATACGGTGCAGCCACGATTTCCACAGAATTGTCGGAATACTTCTTTCCGGCATAATAATATTCTGCCGTGAAAGTGTACGTACCGGCTGTCGTAGTGGTGAATCCGTTAGCTCCGTATGCCATGTACCTGGAAGAACCGTCGAACTCCCTTTTCAGCTGGAGTGTCTTCTCTGTACTGACATCCTGACTTCCGTACATGACGGTGAAGGTCACTTTGTCGTTGCCGTCTGCGACGATTTCGGTCTTGTCGGCAAAGATTCTGAGCACTCCTTCCGGCACATCATTCACACCGTCGCTTCCGGTATCTCCGCCATCCGCCGTACCCTCGCAGGCACAGAGTCCGATAGCGGCCAGAGCAGCAGCGAAATATGTGTATATCCTTTTATTCATTGTACACGTAATCAACGCTTTCACCGTATGCGCATGTCACTATATTATCCATTACCGAAGAATCCTCAGTCTTGCGGTGGGCGTATACGGCTACATAATATCCCTTGAGAACGTCTTCCGACGGTACGTTTCCTTCACCGAAATCGAAAGAAAATTCTCTTTCAAATTCTTCGTCAGCATTGAGTTCCTTTCCGCTGTCAGCACTGTAACGTATGAAATTAGAAGTTACATTCAATACCACATTGTCGTACACACCGTCATCATTGGCCGAATACACGCCGTTGGCATTGTAAACAAGTCCGTCACGGAGCACAGCACAAGCCAGATCATAGCTTCCGCCGGTACTTGACTTGACTGCCGCCCTGACTTTCAGAGAAGAGCCTTCGACTGAAACCGAAGAGACCTTGATTCCACATGTAGACGGCTCGGACACCCTGCGTTTCATTATGTTGTTTTCCAGATCTGATGTGCCTGCAGCACCGACTTCTGCCGTTTCAAGGTCATAGATAAGCGTCGGCCATCCGTTTCCGCCGAATGCAGCCATCATGTATGTACCGAGGTCATAATCACCGACATAGAGTGAGAACGGATCAGTATAGTTGAAATTGCCATGACAGGCGAGTACAACTATGTGATTCTGAGTATTTTCCGCAAGTCCATGAAGCGCCTTATCCAGACCCGGACATGCGACGCACCATACGCTGGTGCACTTGAAGAGGCCGATATTCCTATGGAACTTCTCATATTTTCCTCTGTTTACGGCCTTTATCTGAATCGTGTTTTCAGTTTTCTCGCCCTTGAAAGTCGCAGAGAAATTGTACGTGCCGTTTTCAATGAAGGTCGCAGTCATGGACATACGAGGCACGCGCACACCTTCCTCCGAGACGATGTTCACACTCTGGAGCGTCTTCTTGTCCGTAAGCATTTCACGGCCGTAGGCATCCTTGAGGGAGAATGTCACGAGGTCTGTGCCGCTGGCCTCCACTTCTTCCTTGTCGGCTGAAAGGGTGTACGGCGCTGTGAATTCCTCCGGAATATCTTCTCCGGGATTGCCTGCTTCAGGGTCTACTGTGCCGGAACAGGCACAGAGGGCGGCGAGGGCGGCGGATATGTATAACGTTCGTTTCATTAGAATGATGTCGTGAGGGTGAAGTTTGCTCCTGTGTACTGCGGAATCTGACGACATACGCCTCCTGAGCATATGTAACCGTCCTTGTAGCGTCCGTATCCGAGGGCGAGACGTGTGCGGCCCTTGGTGTAGCTTACGCCGGCATTGTAGTAATGCATCTTTGTGGAGCCGTGGTTGTACATGTCGCTTCCGAAGATGCTCCAGTGCGGAGCGAAGTTCACTTCAAGGAGAGCAGCCATCCAGTCCTTCTTGTCCTCGTGGGTCGTGAGGTACTGGAGTTCGAGACGTGTCGAGAACTGCGGTGTCCACTTGTAGAGAAGATCCGCTACGACGATGTTTGAAAGCCATGTCGTCTTGTTCTGGCCGTATCCGGGATTGTATTCCTGAAGAGAGTACATAAGGAGCATCTTGAACTGCTTTGTCCACTGCTTCTCGACATCCACGCTGAAGTCCCTGAAAAGAAGATTTCCGGCCTGAGCCGTGCCTTCCTGTGCGAGGGTGTAATATGTGGAGAAGTTCGCATGGACTTTCATTCCCCTCTTTCCTCCGATGGCAGTTCCGCGGCGGAAGTTGTAGAATGCATCGATCTGTCCCCCGATCTCTCCGCTGTTGAATGTGAATGTGCTTTCATCTCCCACCTGCGGATTATACGGATGCAGGGTAGTAAGCATGTATGTGTACTGGGTACTCATGGCCGGGACATAGGAGATGAGGTTTGCGGACGAGATGGAACTTGAGGTGATGTTCTGGCCCATCCACTCGAGACGGCGGCCTGTCAGGGTGACACCGAGTCCCCTGCCGTTGTACCCGAACTCCACCAGCTGGGCGTTGCCCCTCTTCGGTGTGAAAGCGACAAGCTTCTTGCCGAGGTCGACATATTCCCCTTTCACGAAGAAGCCGTTCCAGTCGAAATTGAGCCTTCCGGACCAGCCGTACGTGTTCGGCTTTCCGCCTGCCTCTTCAGCGTCGATGCTTATCCTTGAATACTTGTTGAGAACCGAGCCTTCAAGCGAAAGAACGATGTCGTCAAGACCGATGATGTCAGCGAGCGAAATGCTCAGGTCGGCCCCACGCACCTGTGTATCAGAGAAATCCATTCCAAGACGAGGCATTCCCCAAAGGGCCTTGAAAGCAATCTTGTCCTCGAAGTTGTATGCGAAACGTGCTCCCATTATGGCGTTGTTCAGTCCGAGGACCCTGTCCTCCCAGCTGCGGAAAAGCAGACCGCTTCCGAACTGGTCGTAGAACGTTCCCGCCGTAACCTGGAAATCCTCATCCTTCCAGTTCACATATATGTTGCTGAGGGCATATTTCGTGAGATCATCAGGATAGCCGATCAGAGCAGGGACGTAAGCCTCCATCTGGAGACCGGCGGAGAAGTTTCCGTTGTAGTAGTCCAGCTTGAGATAGTTGTTCGAACCGAACCTGTCGGCATCCGGAGTGAATCTGTTCACCTCATCGGCCACATAGAAATGGTCATTCGACTCGAAGCTTCCTGTGAGATACCCGTTCTCCTGCGCAAAAAGCGCCACAGAGCACACTACAAGGCACAATATGGATATGATTCTTTTCATCTGCAAGGTCAGTTTAGTCGTCCGGGGTTACTTAGAGCATTTCTTCACGGCCTCGAAAAGTTCGAGTTCGTTGCCCGGCACATACGACGTGTGCGAGTACACGATCTTTCCCTTTCCGTCAATCACGAACACATGCGGCACGACAGATACGTTCATCGCCCTCATGAAATCCTGGTTCTTGTCGAAGAGAAGGACGAAATCCTCGCCCCAGCCACGGCCCTGAGTGAACGACTTCGCCTTTGCGAGAAGACGGCTGTCGTCGGTAGAAACGGCCACGACACGGAAATCCGCCTCTTCAAGCCAGTCCGGAAGAGCTTCGTATACGGCATCGAGCTCACGGATGCAAGGCTTGCATGACGTCGACCAGAACGAAACGATCATCGGCGTACCTTCGTCAAGAAGCGTCTTTGTGTTCACAGCCTCTCCTTTGGCATTCTCTACAGTTACTGACGGCACCTGTGCATAGGCAAGAGCCGACACGAAAAGTGCAAGAGTCAAAAGGAATGTTCTCATAAATTTCTTCTGTTATTTACATAAATATCCTTACCCGCGAAAGGGTATATAATTTACAAAGGTACTAATAATATTTTTTACATCAATGATTTTTTACGAAAATTGCAGTAAGCCAGGCAGAAAGAGCCCTCTAAAAGAGCCTTCGGTACAGCTCCACGGTGCGTGCAGCTTCCGAAATGTCATGTACACGCAGAATGTCCGCACCATTCTGCAGAGCGGCGAGATGGAGCACCTGAGTAGCCGGAAGGGATTCTTCAGGAGTGATATCGAACAACTTGTAAATCATGCTTTTGCGCGAGACGCCTATTAGAATTTTCCGAGGGTTTCCGGATGCATCCCGCAGCTTGCGGAATTCGGACAGTCCGCGAAGAAGCTGATAATTCTGGCCGATTGTCTTTGCGAATCCGAAACCTGGATCCAAAATCCAATCCGAAATGCCGTAAAATGACGCTTTTTGGGCAAATTCTGTAAAGAATTCATACACTTCTGCGGTCACTTGGTTATAATCTGTAAGCGACTGCATGTTCTTCGGAGTTCCGCGCATGTGCATGGCGACGTACGGGAGGCCGAGACGGCCGACGGTCGGGAGCATCTGCGTGTCGGCAGCGCCTGCCGAGATGTCGTTCACGATGAAGCTGCCGATGAGGTCGAAAGCCTGCCGCACGACGGAAGCCCAGTATGTGTCTATGGAAATCCGGGTCTGAGGAAGCTCCCTGCGGATCAGGCTGAGTGCCGGCTGCAGACGTTTCCATTCCTCCGCTTCTCCGACCGGTTCAGAGCCGGGACGTGTGGAGCATGCTCCTATGTCAATGATGTCTGCGCCTTCGGAAACAAGGGTACGGGCCCGCTCCAGAGCATTCCGCGCAGCTTGATCGCAGTCGGACGCCGAGGGGAGGCAGCGGCTCTGCGCGAAATAGGAATCGTCGGTGAGGTTGACGATGCCCATTATGTCTATGTGTCTTTTGCTGTTCATTCCGGGGGCAAAGATAGGAAAAGATTTATTATATTTGTCGGCTAAAACCACGACAATATGCTTATAGTCCTTGAAGGCCTTGACGGAGCAGGAAAATCCACACAGGTCCGCAAACTCAGAACATATCTTGAAGAAAGGCTCGGATGCCTTGAATACATCCATTTCCCGCGTTACGATGCGCCGGTGTACGGAGACCTGATCAGCCGTTTCCTTCGTGGAGACTTCGGCTCGAACGAGGCTGTGCATCCGCAGCTTGTGGCCCTGCTCTTTGCCGAGGACAGGCACGGAGCGGCACCGGAAATGAAGAAGGTGCTGAAGGAAGGGGGACATATCCTGCTGGACAGATACGTATATTCAAACATCGCCTATCAGTGCGCCAAGCTTTCGGACGAGACGGAGGAGAAGGCTCTGAGGGAATGGATTTTCAATACGGAATATGGCCCGTTCGGTCTGCCTAAGCCGGATCTGAACATATTTCTGGACGTGCCGATCGCATTTGTGGAGTCGAAGCTGAAGGAAAGCAGAGGCGGAGCAGACAGGGAGTATCTCGACGGAGCACAGGACATCCACGAGGCCGACATCGAGTTTCAGAAGCGCGTGAGGGCCATTTACAGGGAGCAGTGCGAAGCAGATTCCAAGTTCATAAGGATCGACTGCTCGGACGAATACGGAGAAATGCTGCCTCCGGGAGCGATATTTGCCAAGGTAAAGGAGGTCACGGACAAAGCAATCGAAAAGGCATTATGACATTCAAATACATACTTCTGCGCCTGAAGCGCTTCTGCGGATTCATCACGGGATTCGTATTCTTCCTTTCAGGCATATTCAAGTTGCTGGATCCTGTCGGAGCAGGACTTGTGATGAAAGAGTATTTCGCGTTCCTGCACATATCGTTTCTGGACTTCGCGGCCAAGCCTCTCGCCGGAGGGACCGCCTTTCTTGAGACCGTCATCGGAACAGCGCTCATCACCGGAATATGGCGCAGGATGACCGCTTTCGCAGGACTCGCCATGCAGGGCTTCTTCACCTTCCTGAGCATCCTGCTGGTCATCTTCAACCCAAGCATGGACTGCGGCTGCTTCGGCGAAGTGATACATCTGACGCACATGCAGACCTTCCTCAAGAACATCGTCCTCTGCCTGCTGCTCATATGCTATACCTTCCCTGTGAAAGCTCTGGGAGGCCCTAAGCGCAAGAAGTTCGTATCGTTCGGAATCGTGACGATATCCGTCATGGTGTTCACCGCATATTCATGGATGTTCATCCCGATGGTGGATTTCACAGGCTACAAGCCTGCCACAGCACTTCAGGCCAGCGACATATTTCCGACCTCGGAGGAAGACCTCTACGAAGCTGTGTTCACATATGAAAAGGACGGCAGGAAGGAGCAGTTCACGCTCGACTGTCTTCCTGATTCCACATGGACATACCTGAGCACCGAGACCAGATTACGCAAGGAATACAGCGGTTCGATCATCGGCCTGTCCTTCTACGACAGCAACGGAGACTATTACGACAGGCTTGCCGCCGACGGAAAAGTGATGGTCATATCTGTATTTGATCCCGATATTAGGAACCAGAGATGGGTGGGCATATCGGCATTCATCACAAGAGCCAGCAAGGCCGGCTTCAGGCCTCTTGTGCTCGTGGCCGGCTCGGAAAATGAGCTGCAGGCACGTCTGGACAGGCTCGACGAGCCAATCAGAAAGCAGTTGGAGCGCCATATATATTTCGCTGACTACAAGACACTCATCACGATGAACCGTTCGAACGGCGGCGTCACCTATTTCAGCGACGGCTATCTCATCCGCAAATGGTCTTCAAAGACGAGGCCGAACGTGCGTGAGCTGGCGGAGCTGTACAACGGGGACGATACGGAGAGCATGATAGAAAACAGCACAGAAGGAAGCCTTGGCTTCCAAGGCTTCCTTCTGTACGTATTCGCTGTCATGCTTTTGCTTTGACGTCATTGCAAGAGCTGTGACAATGTCAATCTCTACCTGTATTCGTAAGGCGTCTGACCGTTGACCGGGCAGTCGATCACGTTGTTCACGTAATAATACTGATTACCCTTCTTATCCTCACCGACTGTGCTCACAAAGACTGCAAGGTGGAGATTGTCCTCGTTGAATGGGCTCCAAGCGACACCTCCGCTCACTTCTCCATTCCTCGAGCCCTCAGCCCAGATTTCGTCCATCATCCACACGAACATATAGTCAGCTGTATCACCGGACTTGAGGTTTCCGAGAGAATGTCCGTAATACTTGTCGCCGTTAGAATAATACTGAGAGTCGATATAACGTACGACACCGTCATGAGTATCCATCCATTCCTCGGCCAGTCCTCCGAGCTGTTTGCCATATATTCCATCTTCGAGAAGGAAAGCACCTACACGGTAGGCACCTTCCTGAGCCGCCTTCACAGTGACCTTAGCAACAAGCTGTCCGTTCTCATAGCACGAATTCACGGCTATGCCTGCCGCAGCATCTTCCTTGGCATCATAGAGCTGTCCTACAAGCGAATTGAATGAAGAAGCTCCCAAAGTATAGTTCGAGAATGTGCTGTACATATCCAGATTTACTGTCGGATAACCTGTGATGGCACAGAACTCATCAAAACCGGTCTGAATATAGCATGGATCCGCCACATTATTGACAAGTCCTGAGTGGCACTCAACAGCCACGACCTTATCTGAAATGGATTCCATCGCGTCGTGAAGCACCAGCTTCATGTTCGGACATGCCGTACATCCGACAGTCGTAAACTCTGAAAGCAGCACCCTCACCTTGAAGTCTGTGCTTGACGGCTTAGGGTCGGCCGGCGTCTCAGGGATCTCAGTAGATATGGCCTTGATAGTGATCGTCTCAGAATTATAGGTGCCATAATTTGCCCATATCTGATATTCTCCCACCTCATCTGCCGCAAACTTGAAATCCGGAATGCTGATGACCTTGTTCTTTCCGTCAAAGAAGGTCACGCCTTCGGTAACGACCTCATCATCAAGCTTTACCGTAATATTTGCATAATCCCCACCGAAAGTCTGTATCAGGTTCTTGTCGCTGGTGACCGTAAGCGTCCTGCTGCCTGTCGATCCGCCTTCCTCACCGCCCTGTCCTTGGCATGATGCAAGCATCACCGCTGCCATGAGCAGTGATGCATATTTGATAAATCCTTTCATTATTCTACGTTAAAATATTTAAGAATCTTAGCAGATGTCCTATCTACCATCTCCTTTGTGACCACGTTAGGAGTCTCATCCTCCACATAGCTGTGCGCCGGCTGCGGCTCAAGCTTGGTCATGGACTTGTAGATGCGCGCCTTAGGGAGCTCCGTAACGGCAGAACCGTCGATATTCATAAGGCGTACGCTCGCAGTCTCCGGCATCACTTCCGGCTGCTCCTCCTCAACCTCGGTCCATCCTCTTGTAAGCACGAGCTCCGAAATCACGGTAGCCACGATCTCATACTCTCCCGTCGAGCTCACCGACACACCGTTCATATAATATGAATAGCTGTTTGTGCCATCTGTAAGGACAATCGGCTTGACTGTAATTGTATTGCGGTCTGATGAAATCTCTACAGGGAATCCAGGGTAGTCTTCATTCGAATCCACGAAAGCAGTTCCTTCGCCCACAGCTCCTATATAATAGGTATAGCCCGGCCAGTTGTGCATAGGAGGGAGATACATCGAATCGAAAGGCACAATCACGCTGCCGTCCTCACGGATCTCAAGGAACCACTTCGGTCCGAAATCGTAGATGAGCTGAGGCACATCGACAGAACTGTAGTCTTGGGCAGTGAAGAGCTCGTAAGGAGTCCTGTATGTCATACGTCCCGGATTCGAGTAATAGTCGAAATCAACGAATCCGTTGCAGAGCAGCATATTGCGACCCTTGAGACGGTATTCGGTGAACAGTTCGGTAAGTTCTCCAAGCTCTTCAAACATACCGTCGACGTCTGCCCTTGTCTTATTAGGATAGAGGCTGTACACAGAAGGATCAAGAGCATCAGGAAGTGCCGGAGCACTCTGCGAAATCGTCACCTTCGACTTGTAAGGAAGGTTGTATTCGACTACGCTGTCATCCTCAAGCTTCTCCTTTGCAACTACTGTCGCAGAAAGAGTCCAGTCACCTTCAAGCTCCTCGAAGAGAGGCGAACTTACCTGTGCGACAGGGTCTGCAAGAGGTGCATGATAATCCGCCCAGCCCTTCGCCAGCTTTGAGACGGTAGGGTCCGGATCCACGACATTGAAGTTGAATTCATCGTTGCATCCGTAAGCGGCGAAACGGGTCACCTCACCATCAAGTGTAGGGAAGGAAACGGTAAGGCCTTCCTCCGAATTGATTGCATTGAGTTCGTCCGATGTAAAGGTATAGTTGCCTTTGAGGATGTCCTCATATGTGTATTTCGCATTGAACATGAGTTCGAACTCCCTTGCGTAGTTGCAGGCCCAGTATGCGCCGGCAATCGGCTGTATGTTGCCGTCTGAATCGACACCCGCCTTGATGTTGAACGAAGCCTCATACGGATTTGTCTCAGGAAGCGCGGTCACCTCGATTACAGGTGCCACCTTCGTCCTCGGCTTCGCCTGGAATGTCTTGTGGATGAAGTTCTGCGTCGTGCCGGCATCGTCTCCCATCACCGTGCAGAGGACATGATATGTATCTCCTCCGATAAGGGCTCCGTCATTGAAGCTTGCCGCAGCATTGATGGTTACATCTTCCGTATCCGGATATACGCCCCATTCATAGAATGCGATATAAGACGTCAGGAACCACTGCCACCATTCCTCATGGCCATCAAGATAGGTCGAAAGAACCTGATTGTATGTGTTATTGTCGAGGACAATGTAGAAATATCTTGAAACGCCCTCACCGACCTTGAAATATACCATTGCGTCAGTCACCGTGATTTCATCCTCCGGTATTTCCACTTCAACCGTAGCATCGCAAAGTACAGGTTCCTCGGAAAAGAAGGTTATCTTCTGGAACGCTCCAGTCCAGCCGTCATCCCAGTTGAAGAGAGGAATCGAATATGAATTCCGCTCAGGAGCATGGAAGCCCATGATGGCAGCGTATTCTTCCGGTGTGCCCCAGCGGCATTCTCCCGCGAGGAAAATAGTAGGCTCGCCCGGCGCAATCGGATCGTGGATATCGATCTGCTGGCCGTCTGAATCAAGAACCGGCGTTCCGTTCTCATCGAGCTCAATGACATTTCTGTCGTCTACAACGATGGTAGAGTCGTTCTTCACATAGTTTCCGTACGGATTTCCGTTTGCCACCACAGCATTGAGGTCCACACCGAACTCATCACCCTTCGAGCTCTTGAGCAGGTTGTACCATGCAAGGCTTGTGGAACCGTATCTGATGACGTTGCCATTCTTCTTGGTGGACTCAGGTACAGTGATATGTACCTTGTAGCCTGAAGGATATGTATCCACAAGGGTCACGAGGTCAGTGAAGCCATACTTCTCCGACGTGAACTCAAGGGTAATCTTCTCAGAGAAGTTGGATTCGTCAAGCTTAGCGACGGCATAAAGATAATAATGCGTGTCCTGCTCGATGCCTGTGTCGATTCTGAGCACTTGTGCAGGGCTTAGGTTGACCACTGTACCTGTCGCGAAAAGAACTGCAGGAGTAACAAGCTGACGCTCTGAGGAAACAACATATGCAACCTCCAGATTTGACGGCGCAGTCACGAAAATGTCGACGTAATCCGCACCTATCTTCTTGACGGAAAGGGCGAAATCGCCGTGACCTTCCTTCACACATCCCGAAAGCGCCATGACGGCAACAGAGAGGCAGAGGAAGATTCTGTTAAACATGTTTTTCATTTAATTGTTCTTGTATTAATAGTTATAAATATTGTCAAACGCTGACTCCAAAGCATAGTCGGGCGCAAAGATAAACTTTTTTTGCAAGTTTACAATCAAACGTTACATGAAGATTGCCCTTTCCCTCTTTTTTGCTATCTTTGCACCTCATTAATCAACTTCAGGATAATGGAAAACAATTCACTTTTGGCGGTTTCGCCTGTTGACGGACGTTATTCACGTCAGACAGAACCTCTTAGGGAGTATTTCAGCGAATATGCACTCATCAGATACCGTGTACGCGTGGAAATCGAGTATTTCATCGCACTCTGCAGGATCCCTCTGCCTCAGCTTGCGGATTTCGACAGTTCGAAATTCGAGGCTCTCAGGGACATCTACAGGAACATGACTCCGGAGGATGCCGCGAAGGTGAAGGGCATCGAGAAGGTGACCAACCACGACGTGAAGGCCGTGGAGTACTTCATCAAGGACCGCTTCAAGGAGATGGACATAATGAAGTGGGGCGAGTTCGTGCATTTCGGCCTCACGTCGCAGGACATCAACAACACATCGGTGCCGCTTTCATTCAAGGAGGCCGTCGAGGAGTGCTATATGCCGCTCCTTCAGGAGGTGCTTTCCATAATCAAAGGCATGGCTTCGGAATGGAAGGACATCCCTATGCTTGCAAAAACTCACGGCCAGCCGGCGTCTCCGACTCGTGTGGGCAAGGAGTTCTACGTGTTCGCCGTCCGTCTTGAGGAGCAGATCAGGCAGTTCTCGCAGCTGACATATCCTGCGAAGTTCGGCGGTGCGACAGGAAACATGAATGCGCACAAGGTGGCATATCCCGGCATCGACTGGATTGCCTTCGGCAACGATTTCGTGGCTTCGCTCGGTCTCAAGAGGTCTTTCCCGACCACGCAGATCGAGCATTACGACAATCTCGCTTCGCTCTTCGACTGCCTTCGCCGCATCAATACCATACTCATAGACTTCTCGCGCGACATATGGACGTATATTTCAATGGAATATTTCCGTCAGAAGGTGAAGGCCGGCGAGGTGGGTTCTTCGGCGATGCCGCATAAGGTGAACCCTATCGACTTCGAGAATGCCGAAGGCAATTTCGGTATTGCGGATGCCCTGTACACGCATCTTTCCATGAAGCTTCCGATTTCACGTCTGCAGCGTGACCTGACGGATTCGACCGTACTCAGGAACATCGGCATGCCGCTTGCGCACTCGATGATTTCACTCAATTCCCTGAAGAAGGGCCTTGGAAAGCTGATTCTGAACGAGGAGGCCATACGGGCGGATCTTGAAAGGAACTGGGCCGTGGTGGCAGAAGCGATACAGACAATCCTGCGCCGCGAGAACTATCCTAATCCGTACGAGACACTCAAGGCGCTGACACGCACGGGAGCGGGAATCAACCATGAAGTGATTGCAGACTTCATAGAGACGCTGGAAGTGGGAGAATCCGTAAAGGAGGAACTCAGAGCCATCACCCCGTGGACCTATACCGGTTTCTAAAGACAGATTCTCACGTCGCTTCGCTCCACGTCATTGCGAGGAGCGAAGCGACGTGGCAAACTCATTCCTCTATTATATAGACATCATCGCCAGGCTCAGCAAAATTGAACTGCTCCCTGGCGAATTTTTCAAGCGTATCCTTGTCATGCTTCAGGAGTTCTATGCGCCTGTCCATCTCGGCATTCTGCCTCTCATAGTCCTCCATAAGCTTTTCCTGACGCGCAATCTCACGTCCGGCCTTTATCCAATGTATGAACGTATTGCCCGGGCCCACAAGCCAAAGTATCAGAAAGAGGGCAGTGCTTCCTGCCACAAACCACGCGAACTTGCGATGTTCGCCCTTGAATATGTCTTTAATGCGTCCCAAAACCGTAAAGTTTATTTAAGTGAATGAAAAGTTCTGACCGTCTTTATAGCAAGTGTCGACAAAAATAACTATTTTTGGAAGATTTTTAACAACAACACCGACAATTATTGACCAATCATAAATCTTTTAATCATGAAACCTACACTTTTGGTACTTGCTGCCGGCATGGGCAGCCGTTATGGCGGACTCAAGCAGATGGACGGCCTCGGCCCCAACGGAGAAACAATCATCGACTATTCAATCTATGACGCCGTGCAGGCCGGCTTCGGCAAAGTCGTATACATCGTACGCGAATATTTCAAGGAGCAGATGGAGCAGGTGGTGAAGGAGAAGTACAGCAACGTGAAATGCGTTGACGGCGAGCCGCTTGAATTCCAGTTCGTGACTCAGGAGCTCGATAAGATTCCGTCACAGTTCAGCCTGAACCCGGAGCGTCAGAAGCCTTGGGGTACGGCTCATGCGGTACTCATGGGAAAGGGCGTCGTGAAGGAGCCTTTCGCTGTGATCAACGGCGACGACTACTATGGGAAGGAGTCTTTCAGAATCCTCGGAGACTGGCTCAGGGCACATGAGAACAGCAAGGGAGAATATGCCCTCGTAGGCTTCGAGCTCGACAACACGCTTTCAGAGAGCGGCGGAGTATCACGCGGAATCGGAACTGCCGACGAGACGGGATTCCTCACAGATGTGGTCGAGCATCACAAGATTGCGATGAACGAAGACGGCAAGATATATGGTGAGAACAATGTCACCGGCGAGACTGTGGAGCTTGCACCTAAGGCTCTCTGCTCTATGAACATGTGGGGCTTCACACCTGACTATTTCGAGAAGAGCGAAGAAATCTTCACGAAGTTCCTCGAGCAGAATGCGAACGAGCTGAAGGCCGAGTTCTACATCCCGTATGCAATCGACTGCATCATCAAGGAAGGCGCGGGAAAATGCGAGCTGCTCTCCACTCCGTCCCGTTGGTTCGGTGTGACATTCAAGGAGGACAGACCGGGTGTCGTGGCGAAGTTCCAGGAGTTCGCGGATCAGGGCGTCTACCCTACACCATTGTATAAAAAATAGATTCCCACACTTCGTTCGGAATGACGTAAGTACGTCATTCTGAGCTAAAGCGAGAGAATCTCACATAATACCAATATGGCATTTTTCAAGAGACACACGGGAAGAGGTTCATACGACCTCTTCTCTAATTACAGCCACTACCTGCCGGGGTTCGGCGGCATGATGATGCTTCTGCTGATGTTCATGATTGGTTCTATGCTAGGCAGTCTGATTATATATTTCCTCGGATTCATGTATACCCCAGAAGATTTGGCCACGTATGGAACAATCATCACATATCCTGTCATGTTCATCCCGCCGCTGCTCTATGCTTCCGTCATGAGCCGCAGCAATGAGTATTCCAGAACGGGATATGCACTGGACAGCAATCACTTCGGAAGTTTCGGCGGCTTCAGCATGGCACTGGCCGTTTCCGTTGCAACCATTGCGACCGCCTTTGTGGTCGAGCCTATAGGCCTTCTGCTTCCGGACATGCCGGAATGGTTTGAACAGGTGATGGAGCAGATGCTGGACGGCAAGCTTTGGGTGTCGCTGCTGTGCGTGTCCGTATTTGCACCGCTCTTTGAGGAATGGCTCTGCCGCGGTCTGGTGCTGCGCGGCCTGCTCGCACACATGAAGCCGGCAGCCGCCATCGCAGTTTCAGCCGCATTCTTTGCCGTCCTGCACATGAATCCATGGCAGGCGATTCCGGCTTTCCTGCTCGGAATGCTCTTCGGATATGTATATTACAAGACAGGTTCGCTCAAGCTCACGATGCTGATGCACTGTGTCAACAACACGTTCTCGATACTCATGAGCCGTATTCCTGCGCTTGAAGAGGCAGACACTTTCATGGATGTCATGAGTCCGTGGGCATATGCGTGCCTGTTCGCTTCATGCATGTTATTCCTTGCAGCCGCCCTCTTCACGCTGAAGGCTGTGCCGATGCCCGCTTCAGAAGCCGCAGAAGCTTCAACCGATGTCCTTAGACGACCAGACATGGGCAACTGCGACAAAATCCCGCCTATCATGTAAAACACAAACACTTGCAAATCACCACTTTACGGAAACTGCGTGCTCCCCTTTGGCGGCACGCAGTTTCTGTAAAACACTGATAGACAACGGGATACATTTTATACATCTATTACTGTCCGACCTTCTTGCCGAACGGAATCAGGGCAAGGAGGGCCATCTTGAAGTGCTGGATGCCGAACGGGATTCCCACAATCGTGATGCAGCAGAAAAGGCCGAACGTCATATGAATCGAGGCGATTTCTATTCCGCCGACCAGTATCCAGATCACATTCATCAGTATGGAGAGGCAGCCGCCGTCGTTATCGCCCGGCTGGATGTCTCTTCCAAACGGCCACAGGGCAAACTGTGCCATCTTCATGAGCTGGATGCCGAAAGGGATGCCAACAATCGTGATGCAGAATACAAGGCCTACGATGAAGTAGTAGAGGCTGACCAGAAGGCCGCCCAGAATAAGCCATAATAAATTTCCTAAAAATCTCATATCTACAAGTTTTAATGTTTTCAGATCCTCACATCGCTCCGCTCCTCAGGATGACGTGCGGGTACGTCATTCCGGATAATGATGATACGTCATTGCGAGGAACGAAGTGACGTGGCAATCTTCTCTGCCTGTTCCAACGTATCAAGTTTGCCGACATCTATCAGCTTCAATTCCTTTACCGCCACTCCGTATATGTTACAGGTGCCGCAGACCGAAAGGTAAAAGTCCATTATCGGAAAGCGCGGGGCGGAATCCGTGCCTTTTCCTTCCGGAAACTCAGGCCGGATTCCAGCCATGTGCACATACTCCTGCATCACATCGAACACCTTGTCCGACAGAATGTGTATTCCGGAAAAGGCCAGTCGCAGGCAGCGGGACGGTTCGAAGGCCCCGTCACTGCCGGCAAGCGTTTCGGGAACATGCTCCGCCTCAAGATATGGTGAGCGGACTTCGCCCGTGCTCACATTCGTCCATCCGGCCAGACGCATGGTCTGCGGATCGAAGAGCAGATAGCGTGAAGACTTGCGCTCGCTGACAAGCAGCGTCGCGAGTGCGTCCGGACGTACCTGTGACTCAAACCATCTGATATCCAGATCCGACAGTATATCCACATTGTGCACAAGAAAACTGCCGCATCCTTCGAGATAAGGCCGGGCATGGAGAATGCCGCCGCCTGTCTCCAGAAGCATCGCCCGCTCGTCAGACACGTTCATCTGCATGATGTCCTGACCTGCAATCCAGTCCTCTACCTTGTCGGCAAAATGGTGCACATTCACCACGGCTTCATTCACGCCGGCAGCCTTCAGCTTCATGGCTACATGCTCGATGAGAGGCCTTCCGCAGACCGGTACAAGGGCCTTGGGAAGGGTGTCGGTGATGGGTTTGAGACGGGTGCCCAGACCGGCTGCAAATATCAAGGTCTTCATGGATGTTCTCTATGGATAAGACGTACATGGATGGACGGGTATTTTTCGGTGAGGTGGGCGGCGAGATGTTCGGCGCAGTAGACCGAACGGTGCTGGCCTCCCGTGCAGCCGAAGCTGACCGAAAGATGCGTGAAGCCTCGTCCGGCGTATGTCTCCACATGCTGATCCACCACTCCATAGACATGCTCCATGAAGCCGAGTACCTCACCGTCATCTTCAAGAAAACGTATCACCGGCTCGTCTCTGCCCGTCAGTTTCCTATATGGTTCGTATCTGCCCGGATTGTGCAGCGAGCGGCAGTCGAAGACATATCCTCCGCCGTTTCCCGACAAGTCCTCCGGTATTCCCTTCTTGAATGAAAAACTATACACCTTCACCTCCAGTCTTCCGTCCTCGACCTCAGCGGCAAAGCGAGGCAAGGTCGTCAGACGCCTGAGTGTCTGTACGAGATACGGATAACGTGCCTCAAGTTCAGCGGCATCCAACCCTCTGAACGGCTTGTCCAGAAGCTCAGCAAGGCTCGCCAGCGCAGGAGGTATGCTCGTCACGAACTGGGCCTTATGCTCGACCAGTCCGCGGAATCCATAGGCGCCAAGTACCTGCAGCAGCCTGAACAGCAAGAAGATCCGCAGTCTGCCATTAAATACGGAAGACTCCACCGACACATATTCCGAAAGCGCTTCAACATAGCTCTCCACCATCATATTCTTCAGTTCCTGAGGATACTTCGCGCGGGCCTGCCACACGAACGAGGCCACGTCATAGTATATCGGCCCACGCCGTCCTCCTTGGAAATCAATGAAGTACGGCTGCCCGTCCCGAATCATCACATTGCGTGCGTTGAAATCCCTATACAGAAAGGTCGGAGGCACAGGCTGCCCTGGTCTATGAGAACCTACGCATCCTTCGCCCCCATCCAGCAGGTCGTCAGCCAGCCTTTCCAGATCATCCTGCAGGCGGACTTCATTGAATTCCAGCCCGGAAGGCTTCAGAAAACAGTATTTGAAATAATTAAGATCGAACAGAGCCATGCGCCTGTCGAAAGAGGGCTGCGGATAGCAGACCGAAAAGTCCAGACCGTCCGCTCCTTCAAACTGAATCTTCGGAAGCAGCGCCATCGTCCTGCACAGAAGGCCTGAAACGGCATCCCACGAGTTGTCCTTGCGCGCCTTCTCCACCATATCGTACAGCAGCGTATCCCCCAGATCCTCCTGCAGATAGGAAAGGCCGTCCGCGCTGACCGCATATATTTCCGGAACCGGTATCCCCTTGCTTCTGAAATGCCCTGCAATAGTCAGAAATGCCTTGTTCTCATTCACATCCGTGCCCGTCACGCCCATGCAGGACTCCCCTGCCGACGATGCGAGGCGGACGTAGCGGCGGTTGCTTCCGGAGCCGTAAAGAGGCGAGGCGTCGGAAGGGGCATGGCCATATATGCCCGTATATAATTGATATAATGCCTTCTGATGTATTGTATCCATAAATATTGCGAAAATACAAAATAATTCTGACAAAAATATTACATTTGTAAGTTTAAATGAAAACGCAACCAATGTTGAATTACGCTTACTGCTCGGACAAGTACCAGTACACCATGGGAAAGTCCTTCTACGACAGCGGAATGAAAGACCAGACCGCCGTCTTCAACATGTTCTACAGAAAGGCTCCGGAGAACAACAACTGGGCTGTTGTCAGCGGCACGGACGAAGTCATCGAGATGATCCAGAATCTCGGAAACATGGAGCCTGAATTCTTCGAGAAGTTCCTTCCGGGCGACGAATACAAGGAATTCCGCGGCTACCTGTCCGCGATGAAGTTCACAGGAACCGTCTACGCGATGCGTGAAGGCGAAATCGTATTCCCGAACCAGCCTGTCATCATCGTCGAAGGCCCCCTCATCGAGGCACAGGTGCTCGAGACCCCGATGCTCTGCATAATGAACCACCAGATGGCTGTGGCCACTAAGGCATCAAGGGTGTGCAGGGCCACGAACCGTCCCGTCAGCGAATTCGGTTCCAGAAGGGCGCACGGCCCGTGGGCTGCCATTTACGGAGCCAAGGCCGCAATAATCGCCGGATGCAGCAACACATCGAACATAATGACGGGAGTGATGAACGACTACGGCTCCACAGGAACGATGGCCCACAGCTATGTGACCTCGTTCGGATGTACCGTCGAAGGTGAGCACAAGGCCTTCGACACATACATAAAGACGCACAGGGACGAGTCCATAATCCTGCTCATAGACACATACGACACCCTCCGCTGCGGTATCCTCAACGCGATGAGGGCCTTCCGCGAGAACGGAATCGACGACGAATACAAGAAGGGATACGGAGTGCGTCTGGACAGCGGAGACCTCGCATATCTTTCCGCAGAATGCCGATGCATCCTCGACGAGAACGGCTTCAAGGGCTGCAAGATATTCGCCACCAACTCATTGGACGAGTATCTCATCACAGACCTCGAGCGTCAGGGAGCCTGCATCGACTCATACGGAGTGGGTGACGCCATCGCGACGAGCAAGGCCAATCCGTGCTTCGGCAACGTATACAAGCTCGTGCAGATCGACGGCGAGGCAGTGCTCAAGCGTTCCGAAGACAAGGTGAAGCTCATAAATCCGGGATTCCAGATCACATACAGAATCATGGTCAACGACCCGTCGAAGGGGGAAATCTTCAAGGTGGACGTGACATGCCTGCGCGGAGACGGACTCAGCAAGCTCATCGAGGCCGGCAAGGAATTCACCGTATGCGACGAGTACGACCGTTACAGATACAAGACGTTCGAGGCCGGAAGCTACAAGGCTACAATCCTGCAGCACAAGGTGATAGAGAACGGAAAGAGATGCGTTCCGATGCATTCGCTCGTGGAGAAGAAGGCATATTACAACGATACGCTGGCGCACTTCAGCCCAAGCGAGAGGCGCCTCATCAATCCGCATTATTATAAGGTGGACATCTCTGACGACCTGTACAACCTCAAGATGGGAATCATCAACAGGCTGGTGAAAGAGATTAATGATTTTAAATTATGACAAACAGCGCATTAGTAGTGGTGGACATGCTCTACGACTTCATCGACGGAAGCCTTGCATGCCAGAATGCCGACGAAGCAGTCGCGCAGACATTGAAATTCATAGATTCGCAGACCGAAGGCCGTAAAGGAGAGGAACACGAAATCATTGACACGTTCCCTATCCTCTTCATCCGAGACCATCATCCTGCAGACCACTCTTCATTCAAGGAGCAGGGAGGCATCTGGCCGTCACACTGCGTCGCAGGCACAAGAGGCGGAGAAATCCACAAGAGCCTGCAGCCGTATGCAGTGGAGGAACTGACATTCGACAAGGGTTGCGACAAGGCGGTGGAGCAGTATTCCGGATTCGAAGGGGTGAACAACGCAGGCCAGTCGCTCGGCGAGATTCTCGAGCTTTTAGACACGACAGACGTATACGTCTGCGGAATAGCCACTGAATATTGTGTCAGAAACACATGTGAGGACCTGTTGAAGGCAGGTTTCAAGGTGCATCTTCTCAAGGACTGCATCGCATATGTAGACCATGAAGGCCACCTCAAGGCCCTCGAAGAAATGGCAGCGGAGGGCGTAAGTATTGAATAATCAATAATTATTCGTACCTTTGCCGTCTTGTTATGAAGAATTTTTGGGGTAAAATATGGATTCCCGCCCTGCTCGTGCTCGTGGCTGCTGCGCAGTCGTCCGGCATCGATGCAGGCAGGGCAGCCGGTCTTGCAAGGCTGGCTGATTCGCTCATACTCAACCGCTTGGACGATTCTTCCGACATTATTCTGCAGGACAGCTCGGCTGCAGTTCTTCCGGACAGCACGGCAGTCGCAGACACTCTCGCAGCCATAGACAGCCTCGCCCCGGAGGACTCCATCGAAGTGGAGCAGCTCTTCCTCTCGGCACGCGACACGATAAAGATTCCAGATTCACTCAAGGATACGGATCCGTTCTTCTACAAATATTACATAGCCGTAAAGGATTCTGCCACAAGGGTTCAGGTGCGCGATTCGCTTATTCTTGCAGGCGACACGACGGAACTGTTCAAGCTCGACTCCTTATATATAAAGGACTCGACGGAAGTGGCAAAGGCGAAATTTGACGCATGGTATGCATCTCTGACAAGGAGGGAGCGCAAGAAGTACGACGCAGAGCAGGCCCTTCCGGGACTTATCGCAGCCGCAAACCGCAAGCTTGAGATAAAGGACAGCATAAAGGCATACAAGGACAGCGTCCTTCAGGCCACTCCGCGTATCCTCGAGACATTCGCCGTACCTGATTCAATGCACTACAAGAGGCTGATAATGTGGAAGCACGACAGATATTTCCAGAACATCGCCCTGGAGAAGCAGGACACGACATACAACTATCATTTCAACGACAACCCGCTCTTCAAGGAAGACCTCAACGCCACATGGCTCGGAGTGAGCGGTTCACCTGTGCAGCTCTATGACTTCTTCAAGCGCAGGGAAGCGGAGAACATGATATTCTACACACCTTACGAAATCTACAGCTTCACGCCTGAAACGCTTCCGCAGTACAACACGAAGACCCCATACACGGAGCTGGCATACTGGGGAACACTCTTCGCGAATCAGGAAAAGGAGGAATCATGCGTAAGGGTGCTCACCACACAGAACATAACCCCGGCTCTTAACCTCACCCTCGAATACGAGCAGTATGGAGGAAACGGTATGCTCAAGAGGGAGGACACCGACAACAGGACGGCCCTGATCTCGACGAACTACCTCGGCAAGAAATACATGATGCACGCAGGTTACATCTACAACAAGGTGGAGCGCAGCGAAAACGGCGGAATCATCGACTACAAGATGATCAGGGACACGACCGTGGACGCACGTGAAATAGACGTACATCTGAGAGATGCCAGCAACCTTCTGAAAAAGAACACGATATACCTCGACCAGACGCTGAGGATACCGTTCACATTCCTCGACAAGGACGTGAGGATGCAGAAGAAGGCAGAGAAGCTGAAGGCGGCACGCAGAGACAGCATCATGGCAAGCGGAGACTCGATAGCGATAGCGGCGCTTCAGGCAGAGGAAGCGGCAGCAAAGTCGCTCGCGGCGGAGACTCCGGACACTGCAGGCATAAATACAGACATCACGACGGCATTCATAGGCCACAGCAGCGAGTACAGCGTTGTGCGCAAGACCTACGAGGATGTCATTTCAGACGATGCCGGCAGGGATTTCTACCACGACAGGTTCTATCTGAACCCGACGACGAGCCACGACTCGCTCAGGGTGATGAAGCTGGAGAACCGCGTGTTCATACGACTGCAGCCGTGGAAGAGCGACGGCATCGTATCCAAACTTGACGTCGGACTGGGCGACAAGCTCCTGAGCCACTACAGCTTCAGGCCGACAGACTACCTCGAGGGAAGCACAAACGTAGTGCAGAACTCCCTCTACCTCTACGCAGGCGCGAACGGACAGTACAGGAAGTACTTCAAATGGGACGCCTTCGGACGATACACTTTCGCAGGAAGCGAAGTCAACGACTTCAACATCAATGCGAACATGTCGTTCAGCGCATATCCGTTCCGCAGAGACAGGAACAGCCCGCTCACGCTCAAAGCCCACTTCGAGACAAGCCTCAGGGAGCCGGACTACTATGAGCAGTTCCTGTGCACAAACCATTTCAAATGGGACAACAGCTTCGGCAAGATATCCACGACCAAGCTTGAAGGCTCGCTCTCAATCCCCAAGTGGAAGCTTGAGGCGAAGGTCGGATATGCCCTGCTGAGCAACAACATCTATTACGATACGCTTGGAATCGTAAGACAGAACACCAAACCTATGAGCGTCCTGACGGCTTCGCTCAGGAAGGACTTCACGCTCTGGAAGTTCCATCTGGACCATCAGGCTCTGCTGCAGTTCTCGTCGAATCAGGACGTGCTGCCGCTGCCGACACTGGCCCTGAACTTCAGGTACTACTTCCAGTTCGACGTCGTGAAGAACGTCATGCAGATGCAGGTGGGTGCGAACGGAACATTCACAACAAAATGGTATGCACAGTCATACAACCCGGTATTGGGAGTGTTCTACAATCAGAAAGACGAGAAATTCGGCAACAGTCCTCTCATAGACGTTTTTGTAAACATACAGTGGAAGAGGGCAAGCATATTCGTGAAGGTCGTCAACATGAACATGGGTTGGCCGACCAGACATGCGGATTACTTTACGGCGAACGGATACATCGCAAGCCAAAGGGCGTTGAAGTTCGGAATTTCATGGCCTTTCTACGTATTGCCGGGTAGAAGTGGAACAAGCGCGGCAGCCGCCGGAGCCACGGGAAGTGGCAGGGGCGGAGCAGGAATGTCAGCCGGCAGATCCGGAAGCGGACGTTCAGGCGCTGTAAACAGAAGATAATGAAGATCAAGACACAAAGAAGACTGAGAAACGTGCTCATCTCATTGGCTGTGATATGCATCACACCACTCGCGGAAAAAGGAAGAATGCTAAGTGGAGCACGTTCGACCGATGCCTTTGCAGGAAAGGACATCGTATGCGCCATAGACCTCGGAGACGACATGTATGGCGGACATGGTCTGGAGACAGGCCTCAACTACGAGCTTCTCAGCACTTTCGCTGAGGACAACCACTGCAACATAAGCATTGTTGCAGCAGGCAAGGAAGACAACTACATCGACTCCCTCCGCATGGGAACGGTTGACATCGTCATCACTCATGACAAGGACTCTCTCGAAGGCCACGGCATAGACGTTCTCAGACAGGTTCACGACTGTTCTGTATGGGCTGTGAACAGCTCTGATGAAAACGAGGTAAGACAGCTCAACAGCTGGCTCAGCTATGTCACATCATCACCGGAATATGCCGGAATGCAGAAGCGCTTCCACAATGTGTACAATCCGCAGAAGCGCGCGGAAAAAGGCGTAACAAGCAGGACAATAAGCCCTTATGACGAGCTTATAAAGGACTATGCCGCAGAGCTCGGCTGGGACTGGAGGATGCTTGCCGCCGTCGTATATCAGGAATCCAAGTTCTCGATAAGCTCACGCTCTTTCCGCGGAGCCGTCGGACTGATGCAGGTGATGCCGCAGACAGGCCGTCACTATGGCGTGGACAATCTTCTCGACCCCGAAGAGAACATAAAGGCCGGCACAAGCCACCTGAAGAGGCTGCAGAACATATTCCGCAAGTACAACCTTGAGCATGAAGAACTTATAAAGTTCACACTGGCAGCATACAACGCAGGTGAAGGCCGCATCATGGACTGCCGCAACTTCGCGGCGGCACAGCAGGCGGACAGCACTAAATGGGATTCTATCGTTGAAATCATTCCGCTCATGCGTGAGGATTCGATTCTTGAAGACGAGTCCGTAAGGTTAGGAAAGTTCCAGGGACACGAGACAATCGCATATGTGGACAGCGTGTTGGCGCACTACGATGCATTCTGCACCATCTGCCCTGCTATCTGACCCTGACCGTATCCGCAGGATCCACCTTCGCGATGAAGAGGCACGGGATCAGAAGAAGAATCATGATGACTGCAAAGGCAGCGGCATCCGCAATAAGCACGTATCCCAGATCCAGATGAACAGGCACGAATGAAACAAAGTAATTCTCAGGATTGAGCTTGAGAAGATGTGTCGTACCCTGTATCAGGCAGAAAAGGCCTGCCACAGCATTTCCTATGAGCATTCCCTTCAGCACAAGACCGGCCGCGCTGGAAAGGAAGACCTTTGCGATGGAGCGGTCCGTCATGCCGAGGGATTTGAGAAGCCCTATCGTGGAAATGTTTTCAAAAAGCATTATCAGAAGGCCGGATATCATGTTGAAACCCGCCACAACTGTCATGAGCAGCAGGATGAAGAGGACATTGAAATCTATGAGGGAGAGCCAGTCGAAAAGCTGCGGATATCTGGACACGGAGGAAACAGCAATGACAGACGCCTCGTCATCATCCGAATATGCATTCACAAGCGTGCCTATCTCCTGAGCCGCATCATTTATCCGGGCTTCGTCCTTATGCTCCTTACCGAGAACAATTTCGACGGCCGACACCTGATTTTCCTGCCAGCCTTCAATCCTCTGAAGGTCAGCCATATCTGCATACACCACCAGCCTGTCGTCCGTCTCCACCATCGCATCGTGGACTGAAACTATGTTGAAGCGGCGAGCCTTCACCCTGTCGGAAACGAAATATGCCGTCATCCTGTCGCCTTCCTTCAGGCCGGTCACACGGGAAAGACGGCGAGGTATCGAGACTGCGAGCGACACCGAATCGGGAGCCTGCACTCCCCCTTCCGTACCTTTGAAAAGCACGCCGTGGATATTGTCAGAAGCCTTCACTATGCCTGCACGATAGACGGCAGGGACGACTTCATCCACAGCCTCAAGTTTCCGGACATAAGGCATATAGGATGCATCCGCCTCTATCGGCGCAGCATCCTCCAGCACGTTCATTCCGGGAGGCATGAGGCATACGTCACCGCTCATCCGCGACAGGGCCGAACGTATCTCATGACGAAAGCCTCCCGAGACAGCCACCGCGACAATCATCACAAGAAAGCTTATCGCAATCGACGTGACCGCGACATTCCCCTTGAACCTGAGGCGGCGTGCTATGAAGAGCGATGCATCCATGTCCTATTTTGAAAGAGCCGTCAGACGTCCCTTCGCAAGCATTGCGTCCTTTTCAGGGCCGTATTTCTCCATCATCTGGAGATACTTCTTCTCAAGCTTCACATTGCCCTGCTTCCTTGCCAGAGTGATGCAGTTCTTTATGGCCGTATACTCGTCGGGCTGCTTCTTCAGCACCTTGTTGTACCATTTGAGGGCATTCTTGTAGTCCTTTTTGGCGATGAGATAATACGAACCGATGTTGTTCATGCAGCCGATGTTCTCAGGGAAATACGTCAGCATGCATTCTGAAAGTTCGCGGAAAGCTTCATACGATGCAGGAGAGCCGATCGTCCAGAAGCTGTAGCAGTATTCCTGCATTGCGTCTTCGAAGAATCCTTCATCCGTATTCTCCCCGTCATACTGCCATACAGGCTTGCGTGAGGCGTTTTCCTTCACCAGCTCCATAAGATACGCAAGGGCCATATCCGGACTTTCCTTCTCGTATGCGATGTAGGCGTTTGCCTTTGCAAAACGGAAGTCCAGCCTTTGCGGCCATGCCTCTATGGCCTTGTCCGCAGCCTTCACAGCCTGTCCGTAGATATCATCGTCGAAGACATTCTCCTGATAATAATACACGTCGTTTCCTGTGCTGTCCTTGAGGGTGAGAACAGGTTCCATTCCGAGATACTTCTTCGTGGGCTTCGACACGACGGAAGCCGTCTGAGCCTTAGTGAAATAGTAGATGAAACGTCCAAAGAGCATCTTTGCGTTTGTGGAATCCTCCTTCTCCCAATTGTCGAGAAGCGTCTCTATGCCCACACCGGCAGGGCCCAACTTTGCCACAAGCAGGTCGTAGCGCTGCTCGTAACGGTCGGACTGCTGCGCCCAGAGGGGCGCGGACAGGATGATGGTAAGAATTACTGATATTGTCTTCTTCATAACGTTTAAATATTCATACGTATTCTTCTGCTTTGCGGATGCAGGCTGTTGCAGCGGTTTCCGAGATTCTTCACGAAGCCGAGCGGAAGACCTTCATAACGGACGAGCAGATAGCCTTTCGGCGCATCAGGAAAAACTACATTGTCGCGATGCAGATATGCCAGAGCCGTATTCCTGTCCATATCGACCGTCTGATAAGCGTACGGAGCAAGGGCAATCGAAAGGGCGAGGTCGGCATCCGGAACAAGCGTCTGTCCCTTGAACTCACCCACCGCACATCCCGCTGCGAGGACATGAAGCTTCTGCTCCAGCGACGCCACGTCTGAAACTATCCGCTCAGGCACAGCCACAACGGTCGTCCCTTTCTGCCGCATGGACATATCCACGGTAAACAAGCCTTTCACATCCTCCGGCAATGCAGCCTTCTGCTGCGGCTTCACTTCCCTGCGTCTGCCCGACGGAACATCTTCCCAACGTACTGCCGAAGTCTTCCTCAACGCGCTGCAGTACTGGCCCTCCCCTTCCACGAATCCGGGCACGAGGCTGTATCCGCATCCCGTCTTCAGCACTCCGGGACAGCCCTGCAGCACATCCTCACGCAGCAGGCATTCAGCTCCAAGCTCCTTCGCTATCCATTCCACATTCCCGTCATTCTCATATCTGTTGAACGTGCATGTCGAGTATATGAACATGCCGTCCTGCGCCAATGCAGGCCATACATCCGCCACTATGCGCCTCTGCCTTGCCTCGCACAACGCCACGTTGTCCTCCGACCACTGCATGCAGGCTTCCTCGTCCTTGCGGAACATTCCTTCCCCCGAGCACGGCACGTCTGCCACTATGATGTCAAAGAATCCGGGCAGGGCTGCAAAAGCACGCGGATCGTCGGAGGTGACGACCACATTCGGATCTCCCCACAGAGCCACATTCTCCGCCAGTATCCCGGCCCTCTGCTTCATCACTTCGTTGGCAACGAGCAGGAATCCGTCACCGAGCCTCTCTCTGAGCGACGCAGCCAGATCCGTCGTCTTTCCTCCCGGAGCCGCACACAGATCCAGCACACGCAAAGGCCGTGACGAAGGCATCTGCACCAGATCCAGCATATTCCTGAAGACGTGGCCGACAAACATCGATGACGAGTCCTGGACGTAATATGCACCACCGTGAAAGGCCGGATCGAGCGTGAACACAGGGCGTTCGGCGAGCAGTATGCCGTGACTGCTCCATGCCACCGGACGGCCCTCAAGGGAACATCCGGGCTTGAACGGATTGCGTCTTACGGCGACCGATGCTGGCGCTTCAAAAGCAGAAAAAGCGACAAGGGCATTGCCGCTCCCTATCGCCTCTTCCAGATATTTCCTGAATGATTCCTTTATCATGATTTCAATTTGGACGGATCGAAGCCTTCCGGATACATCGACGGATCGATTCCCTCCGGCACACGGCCCTCAGACATCGCCACAAGCCCGTCCACCACCTTGTCGAGAGCATCCTTTATCTTGCCTCCGAGAAGAGTCTTCATCATGAAGTTCAGTTCCGCATCCAGCTCCACATGGAAATCCGTCTTGTACGGATCCTGTGCGGCATCGAAATGCATCTTCACACGGAACTGGAACGGCGCTCCGTCATCTGCAAACTCGATCTTCGAATACGGTGTCCTGTCCACGACCTTCACCCCGACATTGAAGCCCTGGACCATCGCATGAAGCGAATCGAAATCCGCCGTCACATCCGCCTTCTTGTCCTCAGGAAGGAACTGCACGAAGTTACGCATGTCCACAAAGGCCATGTAAAGCTCATACGGAGCCTTCGACACCACTCCCCTCTTGCTCTTTATCTCCACTGCCATGGCTACTCGCGTTTACCCCATGTAGACGGAGAGAAGCGCCACTCCTTGAGCACCTCTATGTCCGAATCCTTCACGTATCCTGTCTCTCCGGCCACCTCGATGAGGGTGTCGTAGTTCGAAAGTGTCGTAAGTTCCACATTGGCATCCTCGAACGCCTTGCGTGACTGAGGGAAGTTGTACGAGAAGATGGCCACCATGCCCATCACATCCGCACCGGCATTCACAAGGGCGTTCTTTGCAGCAAGGCTGCTCATTCCTGTCGAGATGAGGTCCTCGACAATCACCACCTTTGCGCCCGGCTCAAGGATTCCCTCGATCTGCGAACCTGTGCCGTGGTCCTTCGGCTTCGGCCTTACGTAGCAGAACGGCTTTCCGAGGATGTGTGCAACGAGATATCCGTGCGCAATCGCTCCTGTGGCCACGCCTGCAATCACCTCCACATCAGGATACTGCTTCCTTATTATATCCGCCATCCAGTTGCAGATGTTCTCTCTGATTTCCGGGTATGAAAGTACCCTTCTGTTGTCGCAATAGATTGGTGACAACCAGCCTGAAGCCCATGTGAAAGGCTTGTCAGGTCTCAACATGACTGCCTTGATGTCCATAAGGGACTTGGCAACTGCTTTCTCTACTGATTCCATTGTCGTTATATATTTGATTGTTTTTTCATCCTATTAGCTAAATTTGCAGGCGCAAAGACTTTGCTTGCGCAAGCAGACATCGTGCAAAGTTAATAAAATTAAAGGTTAAATGTACAAAATATACTTTGAAAAGAGATGCATAGTCATCTGTCCGCCCGACGAACAGTCGCTTTCCGATCCCAACACAATACTTTTCAGGCCGGGAGACAGCATAGACATACACACTCTTGTGGGCATGGTGGAGACATCGGAATCGCTGCACAGGATCTGCATTCCGACGTCCGACGTGGAGGGAATGTACAGGAAGATATGCGCTGAATTCGTGGAGGTGAATGCAGGCGGCGGACTCGTCTCGAACCGTCGCGGCGATTATCTGCTCATATGCAGAAACGGCCTCTGGGACCTCCCTAAGGGGCATCAGGAGCCGGGAGAGGACATCAGCGTGACGGCTTTGCGCGAAGTCCAGGAGGAAACCGGCATCGACGATCTTGAGCTGCGGGATCTCATATGCATCACTGACCACTGCTACCGCCGCAACGGGATGTGGCACCTCAAGCACACATGGTGGTACGACATGCTGTACACGGACCCGAGCGACCTTACGCCTCAACGCGAGGAAGACATCGCAAAGGCGGCATGGGTGGCGAAATCGAGTCTTCCGCCATATCTGCTGAACACATATCCGTCTATCGTAGAGGTCTTTAGAGAGGCAAAAGCATAAATCTTCAACTTTTTTCACGCATTACTGAAACAAAAGTCGCAAAAAATCGTATAAAGGAACGTATACTGCACACGCAAAGTAACGTAGATAGAGAAAGTGCGGTGGGGAAGTTTCGCAAGCACCACCAACTTTCAAATAAGCATAAACATAGAACTTGCGAAACCAGCGTATGAAACTTTCACAATTCCAGTTCAATCTTCCTGCGGACAAGATTGCCACAGAGCCGCCGAGATGGCGTGACGAATGCAAGCTCATGGTTCTCCACAAGGATACCGGAGAAATCGAGCACAAGCTTTTCAAGGACATAATCAACTATTTCGGCAAAGGCGACACGTTCGTCCTCAACGACACCAAGGTATTCCCTGCAAGACTCTACGGAAACAAGGAGAAGACAGGAGCCGACATCGAAGTATTCCTTCTGAGGGAGCTCAACCGTGAGCAGAGGCTTTGGGACGTGATAGTGGATCCGGCGAGAAAGATCCGTATCGGCAACAAGCTCTACTTCGGAGAAGACGAAAGCCTTGTGGCAGAGGTGATTGACAACACGACATCCAGAGGAAGAACCCTCCGCTTCCTCTATGACGGCAGCTATGAAGACTTCAAATCTACACTCTTCGGCCTCGGACAGACTCCTGTTCCGGCATGGGTGAAGAAGGAGGTGACACCTGAAGACGCCGAGAATTTCCAGACCATCTTCGCTCAGCACGAGGGAGCCGTTTCAGCACCAGCAGCGGGCCTCCACTTCAGCCGTGAGCTCTTCAACAGGATGATTCTCAAGGACATAAACAAGGCGTTCATCACCCTGCACATGGGTATCGGCCATTTCAGGGAAGTGGATGTCGAAGACCTTTCGAAGCACAAGATGGATTCGGAGAGGCTCATCATCACAGAGGAGGCCGCACAGATCATCAACAAGACAAAGAGGGAAGGCCACAAGGTGCTCGCTGTCGGAATAACGACCATCAGAGGCCTTGAGACATATGTGACAACAAATGACGAGGTGAACGCATACGACGGATGGACCAACAAGTTCATCTTCCCGCCGTACAGGTTCGCCATCCCGAATGCGATCGTATCGAATTTCCATCGTCCGGGCTCGACAATGCTCATGTCGGTCGCTGCGTTCGGAGGATACGAGAAGGTGATGAAGGCATACAAGACGGCTCTCGAGCAGGACTATAAGTTCGGCCCTTACGGCGACGCGCTTCTGATCGTCTGATTATTGTCTGAATTTCCGACCGTCCGGATGATAAAAAAAACGACATTTCTTAAAGAAAAAGAAAAATTTTCGATAAAAAAGAGAAAAATCGGCTTTCCGGGTGCTCCGGGAGGCCGATTTTCATTTTACTTTGAGGCATGGATATTTTTGAAGAAAAGGCATGCCTCTGCGCACTGAACCGCACATTCGGATTCGAGCCGAGACTTGCCGCAGCACTTATCAACGACCTCGGAAGTGCGGCCGAGGTGTTCAGACTGGACGGAAAGGAGGCAGACCTCCTGCTCGGCCCGTATTCGAGACACAGGGGAAAAATCTGCAGGCAGGCTGTCGATGAGGCGGCCCGCGAGCTGGAGGGACTGGCCTTTCAGGGCATTCAGTTCACCGGATGGACGCTTGAGGACTACCCTGCCCTGCTGAAGGAATGCGAAGACCCTCCTGTGGGTCTGTATATAAGGAGCGGAACATCATTGCAGGAACTATGGAAACCGCGCAGGAGGATTGCGGTCGTTGGGACGCGCGACATCTCGCCATACGGAAGGGAATGGTGCAGGAAGATCGTGCTCGCCCTCGCATCATGTCCGGAACAGCCGGTGATAGTGAGCGGACTGGCCCTCGGAACAGACATATGTGCCCATACGACCGCTCTGGAATGCGGCCTACCGACAGTCGGCGTGATGGCGACAGGCCCAGAAAGCGTGTATCCGTACAGGCATCAGGCCGCGGCAGACCGCATGGCTTCCACAGACGGATGCGCCCTCGTGACGGATTATCCGCCCGGAACCGCTCCACTGCCCATCCACTTTCTGCGTCGGAACAGGATAATTGCAGGACTCTGCGAGGCTACCATACTGGTCGAGTCCAAGATCAAGGGCGGAGGCATGATGACGGCGAGACTCGCAAACTCCTACTGCAGAGACGTCTACGCACTTCCCGGACGGGCGGACGACATCCGTTCCGCAGGATGCAACTATCTGTTGAAGAGCAAGATAGCCGAGCCCATCATATCTACGGAAGATCTTTTGGACAGCCTCGGCCTGCCAGTCGTCAGGCAGAAGAAGGCCCTTCCGGACGGCGAGCGCCTGATGCAGAAGTACGGGAGGGGATTTCCTGCAGAGACGGTCGGCAGGATGACGCGCCTGCTGTCCGCAATAAGGAAGGAGAGAGGCATCACGCTGGAAGACCTCGCCGCCGTGACCGGTCTCGGATATGCCAGGACAGCGGAACTCGCAGGAATACTTGAAAGCGACGGTGAAATCACAATAGACCTGCTGCAAAGATGCCATGTGAACTTCATGAAGAAGAAACCATGAGGAAAATTCAGGAAAATGCGTAAATTTGCAGGATTCATGCAATATATATGGAATTTACAGACACCCATGCACATCTTTACGACGAGGCCTTCGCACAGGAGGAAGACAAAGCTATAGAAAGGGCGGTGCAGGCCGGCGTGACGAAGATTGTGTTCCCTGACATCGACTCGCAGAGCAGAGATGCGATGTTCGCCCTTGCAGACCGCCACGAAGGGACCGTTTTCCCGTGCCTCGGCCTGCATCCGACGTCGATAGATGCCGGATGGGAGAAGGAACTCGAAAGACTGGAAGACTACAGGCACCGCAGGATATGGGCGATCGGAGAAATCGGCATGGACTGCTACTGGTCGCGCGAATTCGTGAAGGAACAGCAGGAGGCCCTCCGTCTGCAGCTGGAGCTGGCGCACAGGATGTCGCTCCCGGTCATCATCCATTCACGGGAATCCACCGAATTGATAATCAACGTACTGAAAGAGTGCAGACATCTGGATCTGCACGGAGTGTTCCATGCCTACAGCGGAAGCGTCGAGACATACAGGGAGCTGCAGAAGCTCGGCGACTGGTACATAGGCATAGGCGGCGTGCTCACGTACAAAAAAGCATCTATAGCGGAAACCGTGAAGCAGATTCCTCTCGAACGGATTCTGCTGGAGACCGATTCACCCTACCTCACTCCTGTTCCGTTCCGAGGAAAGAGAAACGAAAGCAGCTACGTTCCGCACACCGCCGCCAAGCTGGCGGAACTGACAGGAAAGGACATTGTCGAAGTGGCTGCCACAACAACGGATAACGCGAAAAAACTGTTTAAGATATGACAGCTGAAAACGTCAGAAACGACAAGTCGTCCATCCTTCTGATATACACAGGAGGCACGATCGGCATGAAGGAGGATCCGGAAGTCCAGGCGCTCAGGCCCTTCGACTTCAGCCAGATTCTTGAGGAGGTGCCCGAACTGAAGAAGTTCGCATACAGGATAGACTCATACACATTCAACCCGCTCATAGACTCATCGGACGTGGAACCTTCGCACTGGGTGCGTTTAGTCAGCCTGATAGAGGAGCAGTACGACGCATACGACGGCTTCGTGATCCTGCACGGGACGGACACCATGGCATATTCCGCATCAGCCCTGAGCTTCATGACGGAAGGACTGACCAAGCCGGTCATATTCACCGGAAGCCAGCTTCCGATCGGAGCGCCGAGGACAGACGGAAAGGAGAACCTCATATCAGCCGTGGAAATCGCCGCCGCCAAGGACGCGGAAGGCCACGCCATAGTCCCGGAAGTGTGCATATGCTTCGACAACGTGCTCATCAGGGGGAACCGCGCCACGAAGGTGAATTCAGACAATTTCAGAGCGTTCAGGAGCGAAAACCTGCCTCCGCTTGCTGAAGCCGGAATAAACATCCGGTACAACAGGGACATCATACGCCTTCCATCCTCTTGGAGCGCAAGACCAAAGTTCCATAAGGCATTGGATACCAGAGTATCCATACTCAAGCTGCATCCGGGCATCACACTCCAGACCGTAAGGGACATCCTATGCGGCCCGGACACCAGGGCTGTCATAATCGAAACATACGGAGCCGGGAACGCCCCGTCGAAGGAATGGTTCCTTTCGGCAGTCAAGGAGGCTTCGGTAAAGGGGAAGATACTGCTGAATGTCACCCAATGCCGTGCAGGAAGCGTCAACATGGACATCTATGCCACCGGCAAGAGCCTGAAGGAGGCCGGAGTTCTGAACGGCTATGACAGCACGACCGAGAGCGCGCTCGCCAAGCTGTTCTACCTTCTTGGCAGAGAAGGTGGGAATGCCGCTGTAGCCAATGGTCTGGAAATGGATTTAAGAGGCGAAATATCAAAATAATTATTGCCGTTTGGAAATTAATTGCTAAATTGCACCGCATTTTTGGGGAGGGTGTATATTTTCCTCAATGAAAAGGGATATTTAACTAATAACAATTCAATAACTTTTAAATTATTAAACACACAAAAACAATTATGAAAAAAATTTTCATGTTTTTGGCAGTAATGGGCGTTATGGCCTTTTCTGCACAGAATGCGGTAGCTCAGGACGAGCAGGCTGCTGAACCTACAGCAACAGAGGCTGCAGCTCCAGCTGCTGACGAAGCACTTGACGGACCGCAGGAAACTCCTGCTCATCAGGCCCTCAAGACAAAGTTCATCGAAGGTGGTCCTGGCTTCATGGCCCTCGTTATCGCCTGTCTTATCCTCGGTCTCGCTCTCTGTATCGAGCGTATCCTTTACCTCTCTCTCTCAAAGACCAACACAAAGAGCCTTCTTGCAAAGATTGAGGAAGCTCTCGCAAACGGTGGTGTAGCAGCAGCAACTGATGTATGCCGCAACACTCGTGGCCCTATCGCATCAATCTTCACTCAGGCGCTCATCCGCCTCGCTGACGGCCAGTCACTTGAGGAAGTCGAGAAGTCAGTAGTTTCATACGGCGGAGTAGAGGCAAGCAAGATGGAGCAGAACCTCTCTTGGATCTCACTCTTCATCGCCATCGGTCCTTCACTCGGATTCTTGGGAACAGTCGTTGGTATGATCCAGGCATTCGACGCCATCATGGTTGCAGGTGACATGTCTCCGGCAGTCGTTGCAGGTGGTATGAAGGTCGCTTTGATCACGACTGTCGGCGGTTTGATCGTTGCCGTTATCCTTCAGATTTTCTACAACTATATCCTTTCACAGGTTGAGTCCCTCACTATCGACATGGAGGATGCTTCAATCTCCCTCATGGATATTTTGGTAAAGTATCAGGAAAACAAATAATTGACTTTTCTTAAAAATGAAATACGATAAAATAATCAAATGGCTTCTTGCTATATTGTTCGTAGTGGGAGTAATACTCTCAGTATACGGCTTTATCGTAGGATGGCCTAAAAATGGCAACGGAATGCCACCTCTCTCTGAACAGAACTGTGTTCCGGTTGACGTGATTCTGTGGGGTGCATATATTTTCACAGTCGTCACAATCCTCGCAGTGGCATTCGGAGTGGTTGTCATAGGTGGAATCAACAATCCTAAGAGCCTTATCAAGCTCCTTATCGGACTTGTGGCTATCGTCGTCCTCGTCGGAGGCGCATGGATGCTTGCTCCAGGTACTCCTGCTATCGGATACACGGGAGAACCGAAATCAGACTTCATGCTTAAGCTGACAGACGCGACCCTTATTCTTACTTATCTCATGTGTGGAGCTTCAATTCTTGCTCTCGTAGCCGGATGGATCATCTCTGCAACACGTAAATAAACTGACACCATGGGTAAAAAAACACCAGAAATCAATTCAAGTTCAACGGCGGATATGGCGTTCCTCCTGCTCTGCTTCTTCATGATGACCACCACCATGGATCAGGACAAGGGTCTTCAGCGCCGTCTGCCTCCTATGCCGGACCCTAACCAGAAGGCAGAGGACCAGAAGGTTAATCGTCGTAACATCATCATTGTGAAGATTAACTCTGCGGACAGACTTCTTGCTGGTTCCGAGCCTATGCATGTCAGCCAACTTAAGGATAAGATCAAAGAGTTCCTCACAAACCCATACAACGACCCGAATCTTCCTGAAAAGGAGGAAATCGAAATCGAAGGATACGGCCCTTGCATGGTATCAAAGGGAGTCATCTCTCTCCAGAATGACCGTGGTACCAGCTATCAGGCTTATATCGCAGTCCAGAACGAGCTTGTAAAGGCTGTGAATGAGTTGCGAGATGAGTTTTCGGTAGCAAACTTCGGTAAGCCGTATTTCAAACTCAAAGAGGATGAGATGGCGGTTGTGAGAAAGGCAGTGCCTCAGAACATTTCAGAGGCTGAGCCTAAGGACATTTCTAAAAAATAAAAGGAGAATAACAATATGTCAAGATTCAAACAGAAAGAGAAAAGGACAGTGCCACAGCCACCTTCTGGCTCACTTTCCGACATCGTGTTCATGCTGTTGTTCTTCTTCATGGTGACAACCACAATGCGTGAATCGGATAGCAAGGTACAGGTAAGGCTTCCGGAGGCATCAGAAGTTGCTAAGCTTGAGAGAAAGGACCTCGCTGCCTACATCAACATAGGTACTCCTATGAGAAGTCTGCAGGCACAGTACGGTACCGACTCACGTATCCAGCTGAACGACTCGTTCAAGACCGTAGACGAAATCCGTGACTTCATCGCCGCAGAGCGTGATGCCATGTCGGAGGCAGACAGGTCTTACATGAACGTCGTGATCAAGGCAGATGAGAACACCCGTATGGGTATCATCACAGACGTGAAGCAGGAGCTCCGTAAATGTTCGGCCCTCAAGATCATGTACACAGCAAGAAAAGGCGGAGACCAATAATCTCAGCCAAACAATAGAAAAGAGCAGTTTCCTTATCGGAGACTGCTTTTTTTATGCAATTATTTGATTGTCATTGGATAATTTTAGGTAAATTTGTAAGTTTTTTAAACACGACTGACATGAAAAAGATATTCTGCATGATTGCCATGGCCGCGACCGTTCTGACCGCCTTCACAGGATGTACGGAAACGAAAAAAGATGACGGAAAGGCAAAATATATTTTCCTCTTCATCGGAGACGGAATGGGTGCATCTCATGTGGCGGTTACCGAATCATACCTGTCATACAAGGCAGGAAAACTCGGAGGCGAGCAGCTCTCATTCACGAAATTTCCGTACTACGGAAACTGCACGACACATTCCGCAAACCGTATGATAACATGCTCTTCGGCGGCAGCAACGGCGATTGCATGCGGAATCAAGACCAATAACGAGAATATCGGTGTGGATGCAGAAGGAAATCCTGTCAGCAATATAGCTGAAGAACTGCATGAAATGGGCTACAAAGTCGGCATCATGACGACAGTGCCGATCAACCATGCGACTCCGGCAGGATTCTATGCGCATAACAACAGCAGATACGGATATTACGACATCAGCTGCACGATACCGGAAACAGGCTTCGAGTTCTTCGGAGGCTCCGGATTCTACAATTATAGAGGCAGCGAGGGGGACAAGGAGCCTGTGGATGCCTATATCGAGAGCAAAGGATATGAGGTATGCTACGGCCCTGAGGAATTCAAGGCGGCCGCAGACACGGCGGAGCATGTCGTGTTCATCCAGGAGAGCGGAAGAGAGACGGATCCGGAATACTATGTCAGCAACGGAATGGAGACCGAAGACGTGCGTCTGGCCGAAATGCTCGGTATGAGCCTTGACTTCCTTGGAGACGCAGAACCATTCTTCATAATGTGCGAAGGAGGAAACATCGACTGGTCAGCACATGCAAACAAGACAATGGCTGTGATAGATGACATTCTGGAATTCGACGAAGCAATAGCAAAGGCTGTCGGATTCTACAACGCGCATCCGGACGAGACGCTCATCATCGTGACGGCAGACCATGAGACCGGAGGCGTTTCAATAGGAGAAGGCAAGGAGTGGAGGACAGAATTAGTTGACTGGAAGCTGCTGGAAGACCATTGGATCGCTTCAGGCGAGAAGAATGTGCTCAGCTACGAGGAAAACATGGAAATGAACAGGAAGGCCCTCATAGGCTGGACGTCAAGCCACCATACCGGAGGCCCTGTCCCGGTATATGCAATCGGAAAGGGTGCAGAGAAGTTCAGCGGAAGAATCGACAATGCCGAGATTAAGGGCAAAATTTTAGGCGAATAGCTGCAAAAGGCTTATCTTTGCAAAGTTTGAAAAATCATCATACAGAATGGAAACAGTTATCAGAACCAAAGTGAAGGACCTGCTCAAGAGCGAGCCGGGCAGAGAGGTTCTTGCCAAAGGATGGGTAAGGACCAAGAGAGGAAACAAGAATGTGGCGTTCATCGCCCTCAATGACGGTTCTACAATCAATAATATACAGATCGTCGTGGACAAGACACCTGAGAACGAAGCAGTTCTTGCAAAGGTGACAACAGGAGCCTGCATCGGCGTGACAGGAATGCTTGTAGAGTCGGTCGGCGGCGGCCAGAGCACAGAGATTCAGGCAAGCGCGATTGAAATCTACGGTGAGTGCGACCCGATGCGCTATCCGCTCCAGAAGAAGGACACATCTTTCGAATTCCTCAGGACAGTGGCACATCTCCGCCCAAGGACAAACACTTTCGGAGCAATCTACAGGCTAAGGAGCAAGATGGCTTACGCAATCCACCAGTTCTTCAACGAGAAGGGCTTCGTGTACATGCATACGCCGCTCATCACGGCTTCGGACTGTGAGGGTGCGGGCCAGATGTTCCGTGTGACCACTCTCGATATGGACAATCTGCCAAAGAACAAGAAGGGTGGAATCGACTATTCAAAGGACTTCTTCGGAAGGGAGACAAGCCTTACGGTGAGCGGACAGCTCGAAGGAGAGCTTGGAGCGACGGCTCTCGGCGAGATCTACACCTTCGGACCGACATTCCGCGCAGAGAATTCAAACACACCGCGCCACCTTGCGGAATTCTGGATGATCGAGCCGGAAATGGCATTCTACGACATCAAGGACAATATGGACCTTGCCGAAGAGTTCATCAAGTATCTCGTGAAATATGCGCTTGACAACTGCCGTGAGGATATCCAGTTCCTCAACGACAGATACGACAACGAGCTTATCGAGCGCCTTGAGAGCGTAGCGGACACAGAGTTTGTACGTCTCACATATACTGAGGGAGTGAAGATTCTTGAGGCTGCCGATGTGGAGTGGGAGTATCCTGTAAGCTGGGGTACAGACCTTCAGAGCGAGCACGAGCGCTATCTCGTGGAGAAGCATTTCAAGAGGCCTGTGATCCTTACGGACTATCCTAAGGACATCAAGGCATTCTATATGAAGCAGAACGAGGACGGAAAGACCGTACGCGCCATGGATGTGCTCTTCCCTAAGATCGGAGAGATTATCGGAGGTTCGGAGCGCGAGGCTTCGCTTGAGAAGCTGGAGGCACGCATCACGGAGACAGGCATGAGCCGCAAGGGCCTCGAGTGGTATCTCGACACACGCCGCTTCGGTTCTGCGCCTCACAGCGGATTCGGCCTCGGTTTCGAGCGTCTTCTCCTGTTCGTGACGGGAATGACGAACATCCGCGACGTGATTCCGTTCCCTCGTACCCCTAAAAACGCCGAATATTAATATGCTGATAATAGGAATTGCCGGAGGATCAGGTTCCGGAAAGACAACAGTCGTAAAGGCGATAACAGAACAGCTCAAGGAGAATGTGGTCGTGATTCCGCAGGATTCATACTACAAGGACCTGAGCCATTACACCGAGGAACAGAAGAGGGTCCACAACTTCGACCATCCCGATTCCATCGACTTCGAGCTGCTCAGAACGCAGCTCAAGGAACTGCGCGACGGCAAGGTCGTGGAGCAGCCGGTATATTCCTACATCACATGCGGACGCTCGAAGAACGAGACCGTGACAGTGAGGCCGGCAGACGTCATCATCGTTGAAGGCATACTCATATTCACGGATCCGAAGCTCCGCAAGCTTCTGGACATCAAGATCTTCGTGGATGCGGACGATGACGACAGGCTCATGCGCGTGATGGCACGTGACATCGTCGAAAGAGGCAAGACAGTGGAATGGGTAATAGAACGATACTCTAACACAGTGAAGCCTATGTATCTCCAGTTCATCGAGCCGAGCAAGAGATATGCAGACATAATCATTCCTCAGGGCGGACATAACAAGGTGGCCATCGACGTCATTTCAGCTACGATAGAGAAGTCGCTGGCCGGCTGCAGAAAGAACAGATGATTTGAGCAAAGGCAGGGAAAATAAGGCCGGATTGTATATCACCGTGATATTTCATCTCACGGTGATTATTGTCTTGCTGCTCTATCAGGTGGACTCCACAATAAGACGAGAAGAGAGCTTTGTGCTGGACTTCTCGAAGCAGGAGGAAATTGAGAAGCAGGAAGAGGAAAGGGAGTTCAGGGAGGAAGTCAGCAGACGGCTTGACGACCTCATTGCAGCAGCTCAAAACTCCGGTAAACCCATCAGGAACATCGCTGTGGATGCCGGTTCAAGCCAGCTGAAGGACGACAGGGGAACTGATGCGGAACAGCTTTACAGGGATGCCGCAAAACTCGCAGCAGACCTGAAGAACGGTCAGAAGGACGCCATCGAAGAGGATGCGCGCGAAGAGACGGTGGAAATGCAGCATCAGCGCAGACCGACCAAGGAGGAGCAGAAGGAATACAGCGGCCCGTCTGTGGTGTCGTATTCACTGGACGGCCGCAAGGCAAGCCATCTGAAGATTCCTGCATACCGATGCTACGGAGCAGGTGACGTGACGGTGATAATAACCGTGAACAATGCCGGTCAGGTGGTCGATGCCCGCATCATGGACGACATTTCGTCTGCCGACAAATGCCTCCGCGACTTTGCAAAACGTGCAGCCCGCCTGTCCCGTTTCTCCGCCTCACAGACAGCCCCACCGAACCAGAAAGGCGAAATCGTCTACAGATTCATAGCGCAGTAATCAATTCACATCATTCCACTCGGCCGGGATTGGAAAGGGCGGCCTGGATTGTGTCGTCAATCGGCAGGTAGAAGCGGTAGAAGGCTTCCTCGCCCACTTGCGAGAATCGGCCGACAAGGCCCTTGATCTGCGGCATCATATATGGCTTCGTCTCTTCCCATTCGCCTTCTTTCGGTTTGAGTCCGTCCACGCGGGATGCATAGTCGAGGAACTGTGCCTCAAGGTCTATGTCATCAAGATATGCAGACAGGCTGCCGAAATCCGAAATCTGCGAAAGCGTGCCGCGATACTTGTCGGACATCGTCGAAGCAAAGCGCATCGCTGTCGCCTTCTTGTTGGCATTGATGTAGAACTTCGTCGCCTTTGTGGTGTCCATAGGGACGAATATGTCCGGAATGATTCCTCCACCGCCATATACGCGACGGCCCTTCACGGTATAATATACGGCGTTTGTGTCCACCTTGATGCTGTCCGCAGACGTCATTTCACCGTGGGCATAGCGCTCATAGATGTCGTATGCGTAATCCTTGTCGTACGGCTTCTGGATGCAGCGGCCGGAAGGGGTGTAGAAACGGGCCACGGTCAGGCGTATTCCCGAACCGTCCGTAAAATTCACAGGCTCCTGCACAAGGCCCTTTCCGAACGAGCGGCGGCCTACGATCACTCCCCTGTCGTTGTCCTGGATGGCTCCGGCGAAGATTTCGCTCGACGATGCCGTACCGTCGTCTATGAGTACGGACAGTTCGATATCCTTGAGCGAGCCTCTTCCGTCGGCATCATATTCCTGACGGTCTCTGTGAAGGCCTTCCATGTACACGATGTCGTCACCTTTGGCGAGGAACTCGTTCGAGAGCATGAGGGATTGGTCGAAATAGCCTCCGGTATTGTTTCTGAGGTCGAACACCAGCCTTGTCATGCCCTGCTCCATGAGCTTTTCTGAAGCTTCACGGAACTCCTTGTATGTGGTCCTTGTGAACTTTGTGAGCTTTATGTAGCCTGTCGTTCCGTCTATCATGAAGGCTGCATCGATGCAGTGTACGGGTATCTTGTCGCGGACTATGTCGAAAGGTATCAGCGTACCGCCCCTGTTGACCGTGATCTTCACCTTTGTGCCTGCAGGGCCCTTCATAAGCCTTATCATGCTGTCCTGCGGCGTCTTTGTGCCGGCTATCGTCCTCTCGCCCACACGGACGATTCTGTCGCCCTGCATCAGGCCTGCCTTCTCGGACGGGCCGCCGGGAATCGTGCTCAGGACTATCGCGGTATCCTCCGGCACATTGAAAGTGATGCCTATGCCCTCGAAATTGCCGGCAAGCTCTGTCTCGGATTCGGTGAGTTCCACTGGGGGAAGATACACAGAATGCGGATCCAGTTCCGCCAGAGCTGCCGTCACCGCTGCATCGGTCATGCTTTCCATGTCGATGGTATCGACATAGTTCTTCTGCACTTCCTGCAGGATAAGGTTCAGCTTGCGCCAGCGGTTGTAATCGCCGTCGAATTTGCGTTTCGGTTCAAGGGCCTTGGACACTACCAAGGTGACGAGCACTCCTACGACTATGCCCAGGAGTGCGGTGAGGATGTTGTTTTGTTTCATTTCAGTCCACTTTCTCCACTTCTATTCCGGCTTTACGGAGCAGGTCGATTCCGTCCGTGAGGCGATATTCGTCACGGTAGACGACGCGCCTGATTCCGGACTGGATGATGAGTTTCGCGCATTCCATGCACGGCGAGGCAGTCACGTAAAGTGTGGCTCCCTTGCTGCTGTTGCCGGACTGCGCCACTTTGGTTATGGCATTGGCCTCGGCATGCAGGACATAGGGCTTTGTGGCGCCGCTCTCATCCTCGCAGATGTTTTCAAACCCGGACGGCGTACCGTTGTAGCCGTCCGAGATTATCATTCTGTCCTTAACAAGCAGGGCGCCCACCTGTCGGCGCTTGCAGTATGAGTTGCGGGCCCATACTCCTGCCATTTCAATGTAGCTTTGGTCAAATTTTTCCATAAGATTCCTTATCAGCTGCGCTGGTAGAGATAACGCTTGACGCTCTTCTTAGGAGTCCTCTCGAAGTCCTCGGACATCACCTCTATCTTCTTGAGTTTCGCGTAATTAGGCAGTTCCTTATTAAGTTCCGGAAGTGTTCCCTCCATATACTTGACGAACGCCTCCTGCGACATTCCGTCCTTTGCACCAGCCGCGAAGTCCGGATAGATGAGGGCAGTAAGTCCTCCGTTGTCCTCAATCACCAGCGACTCTACCACATAAGGCTGACTGTTGATTGTGGTCTCGATTTCTTCCGGATATATGTTCTGACCGCTCGGGCCGAGAATCATGCACTTCGTACGTCCCTTGATGAAGAGCGAGCCGTCTGCGTCCATGACACCCATGTCTCCGGTACGGAACCAGCCGTCCTCCGTAAATACTTCAGCCGTTGCCTCCTCATTCTTGTAGTATCCAAGGAATACGTTTGCACCTTTCACCTGTATCTCTCCAGGCTTGTTTGCCGGATCATTCGAATCGATCCTTATCTCCATGTTCGGAACGGTCTTTCCACATGAATAGAGCTTCTCAACCTTCCAGTCGTCATATGCAATGATAGGGGCGCATTCCGTCATGCCGTAACCCACGGTGAAAGGGAAGCCCATCTTCTTGAAGAAGGCCTCCACCTCCCTGTTGAATGCCGCTCCGCCGATGATAACCTCGATGAATTCGCCTCCGAAAGCGTTCACAAGCTCCGTCTTCACCTTGTTCAGCACCACCTGATCCAGTCCCGGAATCTTCATGGCGAACTTGATTCCCGACTTCTCCAGCACCGGTTTCACCTTGCTCTTGTATATCTTCTCGATCACGAGCGGAACTGCGATGACGATGGTCGGCTTCACCTCCGCGAGGGCCTGCATGATGATCTTAGGGCTCGGGAGACGCGAAAGGAAATGCACGTGGCAGCCGACACTCAACTCATAGAGCACCTCGAACATGAGACCGTACATATGGGCGCACGGAAGCATTGAAACCACCTTGGAGGTCTCATTGAGCTGAGGAAGCACGGCCTTTCCGAACTCAATGTTGGACCAGATTGCACGATAAGGAATCATAACACCCTTGGAGAAGCCCGAAGTACCGGACGTATAATTGATTACAGCAAGCTCGTCGGCAGTGTCCCTATAATAGTTCAGGTCTGATGCATTGAACGACTCCGGATACTTCTTTCCGAAAAGTTCATTGAGATGGCCTCTTGCCTCTACGATCTTCTCATCTGCCGCATAGAGCAGTTTGAATGTATTCACCTGTATGATGGCCTGAAGATCCGGCATCTCCGTTTCTGAAAGTCCTTCCCAGATCACGTCGTCCACGAAGAGGATCTTTGCCTCCGAATGGTTCACGAGATGGTGTATGTTAGCAGACTTGAATTCGTGAAGAAGCGGAACCGGAACAGCTCCGTAAGTCATTGTGGCAAGGAAGGATACCGCCCAGTTGGCCTGATTCCTCGAACAGATGGCCACCTTGTCGCCCTTAGAAAGGCCGCACTCCTCGAACATGATGTGCAGCTTTTCCATACGCTCTGCCACTTCCCTGAAATGAAGTGTCGAACCCTGATAATTGGAAATCGCCGGGCGATCCCAGTTCTTCCTGAAAGATTCCTCGAAAATCTTGTTTACTGATGTGAATTCCATAATATATCTAAGTTAAAGTAATTTCCTGTTTCCGCAGATGCTACCTGAGCTTTACGCTTCTGCGCTTGCCGTCATAACATGCGACCTCCACGCTCGCGGCGTCAACGGCTGTGACATCGCTGTCCGGTCTTATCATGCTGTCTCCCTCGAATGTCGTGAGCGGTTGTCCGCCGTAGAACGGGAAGATAAGCGTCTGAATCGATGTCCTGACCACCCAGAACGAGCTTCCTCCCACTTCGATACGCTCCGGCAGGGCCTTGATGGTCTCCTTGGCTGTTATCGTCTTCCATGAGGCAGGCTTCTGCCCCTTGAGGTTGTACATCTCTATAGTGTTGTCCTTATGAAGGACCATGATGTTGTATTTTCTCGAGCCGCTGAAATCATATACGTCAGGGCCGACGAGTATCTCCTTGCCGAGCTCTATCGGGAAGCCGTTCACATAGCGTCCCAGCCTGTCGATGAGGTACACCTGGCTGCCGGCGCCGAAGATGATCTGCAGCTTGCCGTTTGCGAAATAGTCCACAGTCGTCGCCTTGCCGCAGAGAGGCTTCTTGAACGGTATTCCCCAAAGGTCTTTGCCGTCTTCCTGAAGGCAGAGGCTCAGGTGGCTGTTCTGGTAGAAAAGATTGTCCTTTCCTGTTCCGGAATTGCGTACCGAGAACGGGCCCTCGGGAACAACGACTGTCGTGTCACGCTCAAATGCAGGCGCCTTGGTCCTTTGAGGTTCGAGCCGGTAAATTCCAGCATTCACGGACGTTCCCTTCTTGCCGGTGGAAACCGAGAAAAGGAGAGAGGCATTGTCACATCCTTCTGTAAAAGGGCTCATCGCAGCGATAAATTCCGGTCGGAACATGCTGACTGATGGTCTGGATGCCTCGGTCAGCGATATGTACGAGAGCACTGCGACCGGTTCGCGTGAAAGCAGTCCGGGCTGACCTGAGTCGGTCATGTAATCCTGCAGGCTGTATTCAAGAGCCTTGTCATCCACATATTCCTGAACACCCGCAAGGCTTCCCGTGACGAGCCATCCGTTGATGTACGTAAAGCAGGATTCGTCCGGAAGCTCGAAGAGGGCGCCGAATACCGAGGCTGCGAACGATGCATAAGGCCATGCGTGCACGTCAGGGCTGTATCCCTTCATGGACGTGATGTCAGTACCTTTGAAGACAAGGCCGATGTCCACACTTCCGGGCTTGAGCAGATTGACCTTCTCAATCTTGCCTGCGACCAGAAATGAAGCTGTTGCGACCTCCTGAATATCAAGCCTCCGCATGAATTCGGAAGGACTGACACCTGTCTTCTTCTGCAGTTCCTTCTGACGGTTCAGATACATCTGAAGCGACTGTTTCGAGTCCTTGTATTCCTTATACGCAGACACATACGATTGAATTTCCTTTATCGGGAAAGTCGTCGCGGCAATGGTGTATGACGGAAGCGCCTCCGCAGCCGATGGCTTCGACGGGACAGTATTCTCAAGAACCGCCATGAAGTTCTCAGCTCCGTCTTCACATAAGACCGCCCCGGTAAGCATGAGCGGACCGCCGGACGTACGGCCTATGCCTGCAGCTGTCCAGTCTGCGAAATCCGCCACAAATGCATGCTTTCGTGAATATGCTTTTTCGAGGAAAGACGGGAGAAGCTTAGAACTGTATGCATTAGAGAAGAAGATGACATCGTTGCCTGCGACCCGGGAGGATGTGCTGACGAATCCGTTTGCATCCATGAGGGAAATTCCCTGCCTGAGATGTCTGAGAGAAGATTTCACAAGGGCGTCAGACTTGGAGGCGACGACGGCTGTGGTCTTGGATAAGAGGCCTGAAGCGCCTTCAAGAGAGGTACAGTCGACGTACTCCGCAACATATCCTTCTGCTGACAGATAGTCGAGGAGGGCCGCGGCAGTTTCCGGCATGGCCCCGGTCTCTCTGTCCGGTCTGCCCGTCTCAAAGACATAGAGCGGGAGCAGAGCACCTGAATAGTGAAGCGACACTGCCATATGGGATCCGGCCAGACCTGCAAGCTGACCTTCTTCCATCTTATCCGACAGTCCCTTTATGAAGGGGAAGCCGGAAAGATAGTTCCGGCAGGCTTCCCCGGCTTCTGAAAAGCAGCCTGCAAGAATGGCGTCTGACGGCACAGCCGGAAGAAGCAGGTAGCGGTCCTGAGACACCACCTGCTCCGTCTTACCCTTCTTTCCTCCACCGATTCCGGAATACAGGAAAGCGACCGCCACTCCTGTTCCGAGCGCCATCACGGCCAGAACCGCAAGGCAAAGTATGAGCGACTTTCTGCTCATCACTTCACTGCGATGGCCTCGATCTCCACCTTCACGCCGAGCGGAAGAGCAGCTGCCTGATAGCATGCACGGGCCGGCTTGTCACCGGTGAAATACTCGGCATACACTTCGTTTACAGCCTTGAAGTCTGCGATGTCGGCAAGAAGCACAGTCGTCTTCACGACATTGTCGTATGTCATTCCTGCCTCCTTGAGGATGGCTCCGATATTCTTGAGCGACTGATGAGCGGCTGCCACAATATCCTCCTGCACCTTTCCGTCTGCAGGATTCACAGGAATCTGGCCTGAAATATAGAGAGTTCCGTTCACTTCAATGGCCTGTGAATATGGGCCCACCGCCTTCGGTGCATCTGGAGTTGCAATTACCCTTTTCATAAATATTTTCATTTTAACGCATAAACGTACAAATATAGGCAAAATATTCTGATAATTCGGAAAAAGGAGGTATTTTACAGATGGAGCGAGGAGATTCCCACGCTTCGCTCGGAATGACGCATGGGTGATCCGGGAAAAGGGGCGATTTTACGGAGCAGAGGAGCTTTTTGCATGGGTGCTCCGGAAAAAAGAGCGATTTTACGGAGCGGTGGGGGGATAACACAAAAGTGGAATCCTGAAAATATTCAGAATTCCACTTTGTAGCCCCGAGCAGAATCGAACTGCTATCTAAAGTTTAGGAAACTTCCATTCTATCCGTTGAACTACAGGGCCATTAGGAAGAGGCGATTACTCAGCCTTCTTCTCGATGATCTGACGGCCTCTGTAGTAGCCGCACTCTGGGCAAACTCTGTGGTACATGATTGTAGCACCGCAGTTTGAACATGTAGCGAGTGTAGGAACTACAGCCACGTCATGTGTTCTTCTTTTGTCACGTCTCTGCTTCGAGACCTTGTGTTTCGGATGTGCCATTGTTCTATATTTTTAATTATTAATAATCATTTAAACATGTCCTTCAAGGCGGCGAACGGATTCAGCTGACCTTCCTCGTCGAAATAGTCATGCCCTTTCGGAGCGCTGAAATACTTCATCGCATCGGGATTGCATCCTCCCGGCTCATGCATTCTCTGCATCGGAAGCGACAGGCAGACATAATCATATATGATCTGACTCAGATCCAGCTCCGCATTATCCTCCGGAACGAAAATCACTTCCCTCTCCCCTTCCTGATGCTCTTCCTGGCTTTCAGCCTCTCCATACTTGACACTCAATGCGACATGCGTATCAATCGGCATGTCAAGCATGTCCAGACATCTGTCGCACTCCACGGTCACGCTTCCCCTCACATCGCAATCGATTCCGATATATCGTCCCGACTTCTCCACCGTCACCTCTGCATCAAGGTCTGCATAAAGGATTTCGTCATTCTCAAAACCTTCGAAGAACTCCTTGCCGACATGCGAGGAAAAATGGCTTTCCCCGGATGCCAATCCATTTAAAGGTATGGTAAAATTATCGTTCATCTCGACCCATAAATAGATTTGAGCCCGCAAAGGTAACAAAAACTTTTATGATTAACAATCAAAATCGGAACTTTTTCTCTTACGCTCAATTTCATCGAGAATTATCTTTCTGATTCTCATAGACTTAGGCGTAACTTCCACAAGTTCGTCCTCCTGAATATATTCAAGCGCTTCCTCAAGCGAGAATACCACCGGCGGCGGCAGCATCACCTTGTCGTCGCTTCCCGACGCACGCATGTTGGTAAGCTTCTTCGTCTTGCAGATGTTGATGTTCAGGTCACGCTCACGGGTGTGCTCTCCCACCACCTGGCCTGCATATATCTCCACGCCCGGCTCGATGAAGAAACGTCCCCTGTCCTGCAGCTTGTCCATCGAATAAGCCACGGAAAGTCCCGTCTCGAGCGACACGAGAGAACCGTTCGTACGACGTTCTATATCACCCTTGTAAGGCTCATATCCCTTATATCTGTGCGCCACGACGGCCTCGCCCTGGCTGGCTGTCAGAAGGTTGCTCCTGAGGCCCATGAGTCCGCGTGACGGGATGTCGAACTCGAGATGCGTCCTGTCTCCGCGCGTCTCCATATGGATGAGCGCTCCCTTCCTGCGCGTCGAAATCTCGATTGCCTTGCCGACAAATTCTTCAGGAACATCAATCGTAAGATTCTCTATCGGCTCGCAACGCTGTCCGTTAATGGTCTTGTCCAGCACCTTAGGCTGTCCCACCTGAAGCTCGAAGCCTTCACGGCGCATCGTTTCGATGAGCACGGAAAGATGCAGCACACCACGACCGTACACGATGAACGAATCCGCATTAGGGCCAGGCTTCACACGAAGCGCAAGGTTCTTCTCAAGCTCCTTCTCAAGACGGTCCTTGAGGTGCCTTGAAGTCACGAACTTGCCCTCACGTCCGAAGAAAGGCGAATTGTTGATGCAGAAAAGCATGCTCATCGTCGGCTCGTCCACTTCGATAGGAGGCAGAGCCTCAGGATTCTCGAAGTCCGCAACCGTATCTCCGATTTCAAAGCCCTCGAGGCCCACAACCGCACATATGTCTCCGCACTGCACCTCTTCCACCTTTGCCTTTCCGAGACCGTCGAACACCATGAGTTCCTTGATCTTCTGCTTCTGCATTATGTCGTACCTCTTGCAGAGGGTTATGTTCATGCCTGCCTTGAGCGAGCCGCGAGTCACTCTTCCCACAGCGATACGGCCCACATAAGGAGAATACTCCAAAGACGAAATCAACATCTGAGGGGTTCCCTCCGCCATTTCCGGAGCCGGAATCTCTTCAAGAATCACATCAAGAAGAGCAGTGATATCCGTGGCCGGCTTCCTCCAGTCGAGGGACATCCAGCCCTGCTTTGCACTTCCGTAGACAGTCCTGAAATCGAGCTGCTCCTCCGTTGCGCCGAGGGTGAACATGAGGTCGAACACCTCTTCCTGAACCTCGTCCGGACGGCAGTTCAGCTTGTCCACCTTATTAATTACAAGTACCGGCTTCTTGCCCATCTCGATGGCCTTCTGAAGCACGAAACGCGTCTGCGGCATACAGCCCTCGAATGCGTCCACGAGAAGGATCACGCCATCCGCCATGTTGAGCACACGCTCCACCTCACCACCGAAATCGCTATGGCCCGGGGTGTCGATGACATTGATTTTCACTCCTTTATATGTTACCGATACGTTCTTCGCAAGAATTGTGATACCTCTTTCCCTTTCAAGGTCGTTATTGTCAAGGATCAGCTCTCCCAGCTTCTCCTGCTCGCGTGCCTGACGAGCCTGATAGATCATCCTGTCGACAAGGGTTGTCTTGCCGTGGTCGACGTGCGCGATGATCGCGATGTTTCTGATATCCTGCATAATCGCCTAATAATTAATCATTTGACAGCATAAAGCCATACGACCGAATCCCTCGGTCGAAAAAGATTTGCAAAATTAGATATTTTTGGAAAATAATTGAAACACTTTTTATATTTTTGCGCCCGAATTTAACAACGTAAAGATTTACTTTTATGAAACAGGACATGATTGTGATCCTCGACCTGGGAAGCCACGAAAACACAGTAGTGGCAAGGGCCATCCGTGCATTGGGAGTCTACAGCGAGATCTACCCGCACGACATCACAGCAGCAGAGCTCAAGGCGCTGCCGAACGTTAAAGGCGTAATCATCAACGGAGGTCCGAACAATGTCATTGACGGAGTTGCAATCGACGTTCTCCCTGAGATCTACGAAGCAGGCTATCCTGTGATGGCTGCAGGCCACGACAAGGCCCTCTGCGCAGTGAAGCTTCCGCAGTTCGCAAACGACGAGGAAGCAATCAAGGAGGCAGTGAAGGGCTTCGTGTCCGACACCTGCAAGGCAGAGGCAAACTGGAACATGAAGAATTTTGTCGCAGACCAGATCGAGCTCGTACGCAGACAGGTAGGCGACCGCAAGGTGCTTCTCGCCCTTTCAGGCGGCGTGGACAGCTCGGTGGTGGCAGCCCTTCTCCTGAAGGCGATAGGTGACAACCTCGTATGCGTGCACGTGAACCACGGCCTCATGCGCAAGGGAGAGTCCGAGAACGTAATCGAAGTATTCAAGAACCAGCTCAACGCAAACCTTATATATGTAGACGCGACAGACCGTTTCCTCGACAAGCTTGCCTCAGTCGCAGACCCTGAGCAGAAGAGGAAGATCATCGGCGGCGAATTCATCCGCGTATTCGAGGAAGAGGCACGCAAGCTTGACGGAATCGACTTCCTCGGCCAGGGCACAATCTACCCGGACATCGTGGAAAGCGGCACGAAGACAGCCAAGATGGTGAAGTCACACCACAACGTAGGCGGCCTTCCTGAGGATCTCCAGTTCGAACTCGTGGAGCCTCTGAAGCAGCTCTTCAAGGATGAGGTACGCGCATGCGGAGTGGAGCTCGGCCTTCCATACGAGATGGTATACCGCCAGCCGTTCCCTGGCCCGGGCCTCGGAGTACGCTGCCTCGGAGCCATCACACGCGACCGTCTGCACTCTCTTCGTGAGGCCGATGCAATCCTTCGCGAGGAATTCGCAAAGGCAGGACTCGACAAGAAGGTATGGCAGTATTTCACTGTGGTTCCGGACTTCAAGTCTGTGGGAGTACGCAACAACGCACGTTCATACGACTGGCCTGTAATCATCCGTGCAGTCAATACTGTGGACGCGATGACAGCGACAATCGAGCAGCTCGAGTGGCCGATCCTCATGAAGATCACGGACCGCATCCTCGCTGAGGTTCCGAACGTGAACCGCGTATGCTACGATCTTTCCCCTAAGCCATCCGCTACGATTGAATGGGAATAATCTGGCTGTCAACATATTAATAAAAATCCGACTCAAAGCGAGCCGGATTTTTTGTTATCGTACGCGGATCTTTCTGCCGATCCGGAGGGTTGTGTTCGGAGAGATTCCGTTCAGACGGCAGAGGGCGTTGACCGTCGTGCCGTTGTTGCGGGCAATCTTGCTGAGCGTGTCGCCGGAGCGGATCGTATGCCATTTCATAGCAGCTCTCTCCGCATCCTCGGCCTTGTCTTCCTCCTCATTCCTGATCTCGTCCTCGAAATCCTGCTCGTAATTGCTGTAGATGTTGAAATACTTCTTCTTCAGCACGAACAGACGGTGGCGGAGCTCTCCTGTCTTGAAGTCGATGAGCCACTGCGGGTCGAAGGCGAAACCCTGATAACGGGTCTCGAAATGCAGATGAGGGCCGGTCGAACGGCCTGTCGAGCCGCCAAGTCCGATCACGTCACCGGCATTCACCCAATCCCCGGCCTCGAAATTGCGTTTGGAAAGATGGGCATAATATGTCTCAAGCCCGTTTTCGTGACGTATCACTATCAGGTTTCCGAAGGCTCCCCAGTATTTCGATATGCGCACTCTTCCTGAGAACGCCGCATGGACAGGGTCTCCGACATGAAGCGGCAGATCCACGCCCTGATGCCTCCTGCCCCTGCGCGGGCCGAACTTGCCGCGGGGATGCACCTCGCCCTGGAACGGACAATGATACTGGTCCAGACTGTCCACCAGCCATATAGACCACGTGGCCGGCAGTTCCTCCAGCTTCGTCCCGTACGGATTCGTGGCACCGTTTTCATCCCACGCGACATCATACACACCCGAAGCCTGCATGAATTCCGGAGTCTTGTAGTACTGCCACGTATTGTCCCCGTATATTATCACCTTCACATGCTCATGAGCCGTGTCAAGCGTATCAATCGGATCGGACTCCGAATCAATCAGCGACTTCACGCTTTCAAGCGCCGGACGGCGTATTACAAGCTGAGTCTTGAGTGTATCTATGCGTGCCGGATTTATGACTCCCGCCATAGCCGGGCACATGGTTCCGAAAAGCAGTGCGATAACGCAGCCGAAAAGTCTCTTCATAGGGCCGTGCTCCATCATCATACCGCTCCGAACTGCTTTGTGAGGATTTCACGGACCTTTGCGACCTTTTCATCCAGCAATTCCTGCGATGTCGCCTCGCAGAGGAATCTGAGATACGGTTCCGTATTCGAAGGCCTGATGTTGAACCACCAGTCGGAGAACTCCACACGGTAGCCGTCGAAGTCCATGTATGCCGTTGCCTTTTCCTCAGCCATGAAATGGTCACGGACAGCATCCATAGCGCCCTTCTTGTCCTCGAGGCGGAAGTTGATCTCACCTGAATTCCGGTACTTCTCTATGCGTGCGATGAGCTGGCTGAGCGAAACGCCCTGAGCCTTCATCTTAGCGACCACATTGAGTATCAGGATGGAAGCAAGCAGTCCGCTGTCCGAGTAGAAGAAGTCACGGAAATAATAATGTCCGGCAAGCTCTCCGCCATACACACCGTCGATTTCACGAAGCTTGCGGGCTGCAAAGGCGCGTCCCACCTTCCATGTCTGCATCACTCCGCCCATCGGCGCAAGATATTCCCCGACAGCCTTGGAGCTGCGTATGTCCTGTATCACGATGCCCTTCACTCCCCTTTCCTCGAGGAAATAATGGCCGAGCACAGCTATCATCAGGTCCGGAGATATGAAGCGGCTGTTCTCGTCCACGAACATCACACGGTCTGCATCTCCGTCGTAAATCACTCCCACATCTGCCTTCGTCTGCGCCACGAGGGCCTTCAGGGCCTCGACGTTCTTCTGCACCAGAGGGTTAGGCTCATGATTAGGGAATGTTCCGTCCAATTCCTCATATATATATGAAGGCTGGTCTCCGAAGATGTCACGTACGAAAAGCGAAGCCATACCGTTGGATACGTCCATGGCAATGTTCAGTCCCGACCAGTCGCCTTTGTATCTGAGAAGGAAATCCAGATACTCCTTACGTATATCCATCTGATGCACAGAGCCTTTCACATCGGCCGGAGGACACGGGCGTCCTGCCTCGATCCACTCCTTTATCTGGCCGAGACCATTGTCCAGGCCCACAGGAAGGGCATTCTCGCGTGAAACCTTCATGCCGTTGTACTCCGCCGGATTGTGCGATGCCGTGATCTGGACGGAAGCCTTGAATCCGAAATCCGCAGTGCCGAAATACACCATCGGAGTGGTGCTGAGGCCTATATCATATACATCCGCACCTGCATCCGTGATGCCTTTGAGCAGATAGTCGTGTATCTCGTCCGAAGACGTCCTGCAGTCCCTTCCCACAAGAACCTTGTCGGCGGAAAGCAGCTCCGGAAGGAAGTAGCCGACCTTGTAGGCCACGTCCTTGTCGAAGTCCACATTGTAGACTCCCCTTATGTCATATGCGTGGAATGCACCCATGATATATTAACGTTTGCTTTTGTATCTTGTCTGCACCGCCCCTTTCGTGATGGCCTGAAGCTTACGGGCAATCATCTTGCGGCGTATCGGCGAGATCTCGTCCACGAAAAGGCCGCCGTCCAGGTGCGAAAGTTCATGCTGCACCATACGGCAGCCGAAGCGGTCGAATTCCTCCACGACCTTCTCGAAATTCTCGTTGTAATACTCGACCTTGATTCTTGAAGGGCGACGCACCTCGGCATAGATGCCCGGCACGCTGAGACAGCCTTCCGAATACTCGCACGTATCCTCGCTTTCCTCCAGGACGACAGGATTTATCATCGTCCTGCGGAAGTCCTTGAGATAGTCGTACGTTTCCGTAAGATCGGAACCGTCCACAATCACGACGCGGAGGTTCACGCCCACCTGAGGAGCAGCAAGTCCGCAGCCGTCAGCCACCTTCAACGTCTCCTTCATGTCCGAAATCAGCTTCGTGAGGCCTTCCCTGTCATTGAGGTCCGCCTCGGCATTCTCGTTCCTGAGCACGTCAGCTCCGTATAAATAAATAGGTAAAATCATTATATTATCTCCTTTTTCTTTTTGTCACTTTTGAGGACAACGAGTCCGGCACAAGAGACGGATCCACTGCAAATTTCGGGCCTCCTGCCGTCCTGTCCATATAGCTCTGGAGTATGATGGCTGCACTTATCTTGTCGACGGACTCCTTGTCGCGTCTGTCCTTTGCCTTCATGCCTCCGTCAATCATGGCCCTATGCGCCAGAACCGACGTAAAGCGTTCATCCTCAAGGCTCACCGGTACATCCGGGAAAGCCTTCGCAAGCTGTTTGAGAAACACTTCCACATCCTTCGCCGCCTCCGAAGGAGCACCGTCCATATTCACGGGACAACCCACGACAAAACGCACCACATTCTCATTTTCAGCGTATTTTTTAAGATATTCTATTATCTTTGCAGATTGTACCGTTTCGAGGGCAGACGCAAAGATGCCGAGCGGGTCGCTCACTGCGACGCCGACCCGTTTTCGTCCGTAATCTATGCCTATTATCCTCTCCATTCAAGGTGCAAAGTTAAATAAACAATTCAGAATGGCAATGACACTTAAGAAGTCACATAGGAACAGGGAGCCGCGAAGCAGCAATTTCCGCCTTGCGCTGATTGACGACATGACCCATCAGCAGCTGCTGACCTTCCATTTCACGAAGACGAGCCTCGCCGTGACCCTCATAAGCATACTGGTCATCCTCTGCGTGGCCATATACGCGATTGTTGCGTACACACCGGTGAGGACGTTCATCCCGGGCTACCCCGACGCACGTTCGAAGAGGGCCGCCATCCAGAACGCGATACGCATCGACTCGCTGGAAAGGGTCATCTACAAGTGGGAACTGTATTCGGAAAGCCTGAAGAGAGTGATGGAGGGCACCGACCCTCTCCAGCTCGACAGCATGATAAACGCCAACAGGCAGCAGGCGGAGAGCGCGACAGAAAGGCCGGCGATGAGGCAGCAGGACTCTCTGCTCAGGCAGCATGTCCGGGAGGAGGAGCAGTTCGGCATCTCGGACCGCGACAGGAGGGATCTCCCGATCGAGGGCAGGCTGTTCTTCACCCCGCTCAAGGGAGTCGTCTCGCAGGGGTACGACCCGGCACTGCACCCGTATGTGGACATCACGGCACCGGCCGGCTCTGTCGTGAAGGCGACCCTGGACGGCACGGTGATCTTCGCCGGGTGGAGCGAGGAGGCAGGATATACGATACAGATACAGCATGACGGCGACATAGTCTCGATATACAAGCACAACGAAAAGCTGCTCAAAGGCACCGGCGACAAGGTCGCTGCCGGATCGCCTATAGCCTTGGTGGGGAATACGGGAGCACTCACGACCGGAGACCACCTGCACTTCGAACTGTGGCACAAGGGCGAGACCGTGGATCCGACAAGATACATCAACTTCTAACGGCCGCAAAGGCAGCGAAATGGACAAGAGAAGAATTGCAATATTAGGTTCGACGGGCTCTATCGGCAGGCAGGCCCTCGATGTAATCAGACAGCACCGGGACCTCTTCGAGGTGGAGCTGCTGACAGCCAACAACAGCTCCGACCTGCTGATACGTCAGGCCATCGAGTTCGACGCCAACGCAGTGGTGATCTGCAACGAAGCGAAATATGAGGAGGTCTCGAAGGCCTTGAAGCCCCATTATATAAAGGTATTCGCGGGAATGAAGTCGGTATGCGACCTCGTGACGGGCGACAACATAGACATCGTGCTTACTTCGATGGTGGGATTCAGCGGGCTTTCGTCCACTGTGGCTGCTGTAAAGGCCGGCAAGACGATCGCGCTGGCCAACAAGGAGACGCTCGTGGCGGCAGGACAGATCGTCATGGACCTTGCCGCAAAGTGCCATGCACGCATCCTCCCCGTGGATTCGGAGCACTCAGCGATATTCCAGTGCCTCATGGGTTCAGCAGGTGCCGACATAGAAAAGATACACCTGACGGCTTCTGGAGGCCCTTTCCGCACGTGGACACGGGAGCAGATCGCCGGGGCGACAAGAGCGCAGGCGCTCAACCATCCGAACTGGAGCATGGGCAGCAAGATCACGATAGATTCGGCGACCATGATGAACAAGGGACTCGAGATCATCGAGGCCCGATGGCTCTTCGGCACGCCGGGCGAGAAGATAAACGTCGTCGTGCATCCGGAATCGGTAATCCATTCGATGGTGGAATATGCAGACGGCTCGGTCATCGCGCAGATGGGCCATCCGGACATGCGCGAGGCCATCCAGTTCGCGTTCAGCTATCCTTTCAGACTGCCGCTGGACAACCGCAAGCTGAATTTCGCGGAGCTGGGAGGCATGTCCTTCTTCGCTCCGGATCCGGAGAAGTTCCCTGCACTCAGACTCGCCTACGATTCCCTCTCGAAGGGCGGAAACATGGCCTGCATCATGAATGCGGCGAACGAAGCGGCTGTGGCGGCGTTCCTGCAGGAGCGCATCGGCTTCTATGACATCACGGACGTCGTGGCAGAGTGCATGGCTGGTGCGGATTTTGCAGCAGAACCGGATCTGGACACAATCTTCCGGACGAATGAGGCATCATATGCAAAGGCTGCCGGCATCATAGACAGAATCGCCGGAAGAAAATCATTCTAAACAAAGACAGATGACGATTATACTGATAAAGGCTCTTCAGCTTATCATAGCTCTCGCCGTGCTCATCCTCGTGCATGAGTCCGGCCATTTCATATTTGCAAAGATGTTCGGCATACGTGTGGACAAGTTCTTCCTCTTCTTCGATGCCGGCGGCGTGAAGCTGTTCAGCACGAAGCAGAAGTGGTTCGTGAAGCTTTTCCCGAAGGCCGCGCAATGGGATACCGAATACGGCATAGGCTGGCTTCCGTTCGGAGGCTACTGCAAGATCGCCGGCATGGTGGACGAATCCATGGACACGGAAGCCCTGAAGAACGAGCCGCAGCCGTGGGAGTTCAGGACGCATCCGGCATGGCAGAGGCTTCTGGTCATGGCAGGAGGCGTGCTCTTCAACTTCATCTTTGCAATCATCATGTACACGACGATCCTCGCCCAATGGGGAGAATCATACGTAAAGAATGAAGGCACAAGTATATATGTGAACGAACTTGCATATGAAATGGGCTTCCGCACGGGCGACCGCATCCTCAGCTTCGACGACTATGTGCCGGAGAACTTCCACATGCTTCAGGCAGACCTTGCGAGAAGGGACGTAAGCAAGGCGACCGTTCTGAGAGGAAGCGACACCCTCGACATATACATAGACCACAACATGATAGGCGAGGTGCTCAACAGCCCGAACATGTTCGACATTGCGAGGCCGTTCGTCATAAGCGGGATTCCCGAGAATTCGATAAACTACGGTTCCGACGTGCAGGCCGGAGACAAGGTGCTTGCACTTGCCGGAGAAAAGGTGGAATACCTGCAGGACGGACGCCCTGTGCTGGCGGAGCACAAGGGAACGGAAATCCCCGTGGAGCTGCTCAGAGGCAATGACACCATCGCTCTCGAGATGAAGGTGGACACAGCCGGTATGCTCGGAGTGGGCATCATGCCGCTGGATCCGGGCCTCATAGTGCAGAAGGAATACGGCATAATCGAAGCGATACCGGCAGGCTGCAGGAAGATGTTCAGCAGCGTGGGCGGCTATCTGCAGGATCTCAAGCTCGTCGCCACACCAAGCACGGAGGCCTACAAGCAGGTGGGAAGCTTCATCACCATCGGAAGGATGTTCCCGGCAGTCTGGGACTGGCACTATTTCCTTAACATGCTGGCGCTCCTGTCACTCATGTTAGGTGTGATGAACCTCATGCCGATTCCCGCCCTTGACGGAGGACACATCACGTTCACCATATACGAGATGCTCACAGGCAGGAAGCCGAGCGAAAAGTTCCTGATGGCAGCCCAGATGATAGGAATGCTGCTCGTGATGGGACTGCTTGTGCTTGCCTGCGGCAACGACTTTGCCTCCATAGGACAGCTATTGAGAAAATAAACAAAAACAAATTGATATGAAACGGTTAATCAGACTCATGGCCGTAGCTCTTGCAGCCCTCGCCATGATTTCATGCAACTCAAACAAGACGAGGAAGGCCCTCCTGCCGAACATCAGCGGCAAGGCCGGCGAAGTGCTCGTGGTCATAGACAAGGGCTACTGGGAAGGCAGCGTCGGAACGACGATAAGGGACACGCTCGCGGCCGACTGCCCTTACCTTCCGCAGAAAGAGGCCATGTACACGCTTGTCAATGTCGCTCCGAGCGGCTTCGGCAACATGTTCCAGGTGCACAGGAACATCATCATCGTGAACATCAGCAAGGATGTCACGGAGCCCGGCGTCATCTTCAGCCAGGATGCATGGGCGGCACCTCAGTGCGTGATCCGCATCAATGCCCCGGACAGCGAGACCGCTGTGGAGCTCTTCAAGGAGAACAGCGGGAAGATCATCAAGATGCTTGAGACCGCAGAGCGCGACCGCGTCATCCGCAACGCCAAAAGATACGAAGAGCACAAGCTCGCTCCGATTGTGTCAGAGATGGTCGGAGGCTCGCCACGGTTTCCTTCCGGTTATCAGCTCAAGAAGAAGACCTCCGACTTCATCTGGATAAGCTACGACATCCAGTACGTGACCCAGAACATCCTCATATACAAATATCCGGTCGTGGAGGGCGAGAACATGATGGACCTCGACAACATCCTCGAAGTGAATGCCGAAGTGCTCAAGGAAAACGTTCCGGGAATGTTCGAGAACACATGGATGGTGACAAGCCCGATCATAAAGCCGGGCATCGAGTACATAAAGTACAAGGGGCGCGATTTTGCCGAGATAAGGGGCCTTTGGGAAGTCCACAACGACTTCATGGGCGGTCCTTTCGTCGCACACGCCTTCTACAGCCCTGACGGAAAGGAAATGATAGTCCTCGAAGGATTCGTCTATGCACCGAAATATGACAAGAGGCACTATCTGCGTCAGGTGGAATCGATCCTCTACTCGTTCGAATGGGCAAAACCGAAGGAGAAGGAAGAGGAGGCTGCAATAAAATAGGGTAAAAGAGCAAAAATATTTGGTCAAATAAAAAACATTTGCTACCTTTGCACTCCCATTTGATAAAAATGGTTTGTTCGGTCGGTTCGTCTATCGGTTAGGACTCAAGATTTTCATTCTTGCAAGAGGGGTTCGATTCCCCTACCGACTACGAAAAATATAAAAAATAAGAACAATGGCAAACCACGCTTCAGCAGACAAGCGCTATCGCCAGAGCGAGAGGCGCAGATTGCATAATAAGTATTATGCAAAGACGACAAGGAACGCAATACGTGCGTTGAGAAACACAACCGACAAGGCAGCAGCAGAGGCAAACGCACCTAAGGTCTACTCGATGATCGACAAGCTCGCAAAAATCGGTGTGATCCACAAGAACAAGGCTGCAAACCTCAAGAGCGGTATCGCAGTCTACATCAATAAACTTTCATAAAGGAAGCTTCCCTTTTAAGGGTTTTCTTATAGCTGGAAAGTGGCAGTTCCAACAGGTCTGCCACTTTTTCATTAAAATCGAGATGTAGCGCAGTTGGTAGCGCACTACGTTCGGGACGTAGGGGTCGCGTGTTCGAGTCACGTCATCTCGACCAAAGCAAAAGTTAAGCGTCCGGTTCCTTCACAGGGGCCGGACGCTTGTCAATATTTATGTAAATAACCAGAAGGTTCGTCATCTGACTTTGGTGTAGACAAATGTCTCCCCATTGTCGTTCTGTGCCGTCATACGGAGGGTGTCATCCTCCACGCCCACCTCATAGACGGCTCCCCATGCGTTCCCGTCAGAATACTTGCCGGAAAGAGTGCTGCCCGAGAGGTTCCATGTGCCGTCGTAAGTGCAGAACCTGCCCTGGCCAAGCATCTGCTCGATCAGGAATGTTCCGTCTGCATTGAAAGTGAGGTAGACCTCCACTTTCTGATCACCTATCTGAACAGCCTTCGTTATCATGTCGGCAAGCTCCCATCTGCCGGTTATAGCAGGAAGGCTGCTTCCCTTATCCTTCTTGCATCCTGTAAAGACGAGGCCCAGGACAGCCATGATTATGATCAAATATCTTTTCATAAACTTCACCGATTAGAGCCAGCCTCCGTTTGAAGAACTGAATGAACGTACTATTACCGATATTTCCTGTGATATTTCCATTCCTCCGACGTTATCTCCCCCGCCGACCACATCTCCGCCTCCGACAGCCGTCACCTTGAACTTTGCGGCACCGGTCTTTGTCGGATGGATGTACAGCCTTCCGTATTCGATATACGGATCCTGTGCGAGTCCCAGAGCCGCCCTATCATCTTCAGAAATCTCCACACCGAGGTATGTAAGGCTTGTCGAAGCCGAACCGAAATGGTCTGAAAGATCTAGCCACTGGTTTCTTCCGAGCTCGGCCGTCAGGCACGGAATGCCCTCGATCTGCATCATGAGCTGCCATGCATCGATTGCGCCCGTTCCAAGCTTATGGTAGAACTGGGCAAGATTCAGGTCCGGCCTGCCGACATAGCTCTTTGTTCCCTTGAGATACTGGTCCATGCCGTTGGCAGACGATACGACCATATCCTTGAACCGCTCACGGTCGAACTTCTTTCCGAGCTTGCGGGCATACGAGAGGCCCAGTGCTACGACGCCCGACACATGCGGACAGGCCATCGAGGTGCCCTGCATGTATCCATAGTCGAATCCCTTGCCGGAAGACGTCGCTCCGTGGGCTGTGACTTCGGACGGAAGCGTGGAAAGCACCATAGCCTTGAACGTCTTCCATGGAGCAAGATAGGCTTCACCGCCGGGGGCGGATATGTTGCATCCGGGGCCGTAATTCGTATAATACGTCGGAAGGTAGTCCGGGCCGAACGCGGTCACGCTTATGATGTCGTTGTATGCACCCGGATAATGGGAATAGTCATGCGCATCGTTTCCGGAGGCAAATACGGCTATATTGCCGTCAAGGACATCGTTATTGCATGAGGCCTCGAAATAGTGGATGGCATCTATTTCTGCAGAGCCCACCTGCGCGAGATAATCATTGTCAGAAGAGTATGCGGACGTATAACCGAATGAACAGGATATGATGGAGGCTCCATTGTCGGCAGCGTATTTTATAGCCTTGCACGTCAAGGATGTAGAACCTCCGACAGAACCAGAGAATATCTGGCAGGACATTATCCTGCATCCGTCTCCTTTCCCGTTTCCGCCTGCGACACCGGCAACACCGATCCCGTTGTTGTTGACTGCGGCAATGGTTCCGGCGCAGTGCGTGCCGTGTCCCGTGTCTTCGTCGTCCGTCCAGTCGATTGCACCTCCGGTGACGAAATTATAGCCATGAACGTCGTCGACATATCCGTTGCCGTCGTCGTCGATGCCGTTATCCGGAATTTCACCTGTATTTGTCCACATGTTGTCCTTGAGGTCCGGGTGGGTATGCTTGACACCTTCGTCGACTACAGCTATTATTATCGAAGGGTCTCCGCAGGTAAGCTCCCGCCATACGTCCTTGACATTGATGTCGGCCCCTTTTCTTGCAGTTGTCGCAATCGAGGCGTTGCCTTGGTTATAATAATGCCACTGGTCACCCAATGAGGGGTCGTTGAAATCACTTCCGCCTGTCGAGGCCTTCGTGTCCGGCTCCGGGCCTTCATACGGATATGCAATGCAGTCCGATGCCTTCGTCGCAACGACATTGTATTCGACGAGTTCGACCGTGGCCATTGATGCAAGCACGTTGACGACCTCATCTATATCCTGCGTTCCGCCGAACTGCGCGACATACCAGCGGTCAAGACCGAATCTTGCCTCAAGCTCCTCCTTTCCGGGAGTGCTGTTGAAGAGTCTGGATACGTTCACAAGGCCTGACGAGGCGATTTCCGCAAGAGAGGCTGCGTCATCCGCTGTATTAAGCTTGAACAGGACGGTCGAAGGATCCGAACCGCTTTTCGTGTGCACTATCTTTCCTGACGGAGCAGGCACGTGCAAATCCTCGCTGAGGCCGCCAGGGACAGGTCCCGTTTCACATGAGACGGCCAGAACGGCAGCGAGGCATAATCCATTGATGATATGTCTGTGTGTCTTCATTAACTCAAGTTTCGCAAGTGTAAGTTATTTTTAATCTGAAAGTTGGTGAAGCTTGCGAAACTTTTCCCCACCACACTTTCTTTGTCTACGTTACCCTCCTCGGGAGGAGGACTTACCTCGACCAAGGTCGATATATAAGGTCTTTCGCATTTGCGAAAGTTAAGTTCATTAATAATATGGTTTTGGAAAGCCAGGAGGAATCCCTCCCTCCTGACCTTGATACCCGGATGGCGCTAATAGTTCAGCACCTCTGAGGTTGTGCTGATCTGAGAGCTTCTGGTGTTGAAGCTTCCTGCATAAGGAACCTCGACCGCCTTGAACGATACGGATGAAACCTCTCTTTCACCCTTGATGCCCATGAAGTTGTCATACTTCTTCACGCCCTTGACAGAGTCGATGATCGAGTGTATGCGGCCTCTTTCCGTCTCGACACAATTGCCTTTCTCATTGAACCTGGCATTGATCAGGTCGAGCTGAGCCTTTGAAACAGACGAAGTCTCAGGTGCTTGAGCGAGTCCGTTGTCATCGACTTCAGGATCTACGAGAAGGACATCCTGATAGCAGGCGAAATTGCCGACAGTAGTTGAATATTCAGCATCAGAGAAAGCCCTGAGAAGCCATCCGTTGAAGCCGTATCCGCCAGTGGCATCCACGAATGCTATGTATCCCTCGTCCACAAAGCCACCGAACATCACGTAATTGTTCGAAGCACCGTAAAGGCCGCCGTCAGCAGTCAGATACATTACTGCAGGATAGTATGCACCGTCGGCAATGGCATCGTAATACGTAGAGAGCTGGTAAAGCACGCCGCCGTAATATTCCATGGTCATGGTGTCGTCGAAGGCATATTTCTGAGCTGTCGGTCCGAAGATTCCCTTCACGTTTACATACTCTGCAACAAGGCCATATTCATCAACTTCAGCATTAGGAAGTTCACTGTCAGAGACGGTCACCTGACCGATGTAGCTTCTGAGAGGCGAATCACCGAAATAGTCCACCGCATAGTAGTTGTACGTTCCGAAATATCCCTCGGATGCCGTAGGGAGAAGTTCTTCGACGAAATCATCTGAAGAGTAGTTCTTGTATACAGGAAGAGGATCTCCCGATGTATAGAAGCCGTCGCTCATCACGACAGTGGTCTCATATCCGTTTGAAGCCCAGACGAGAAGATAGTACTCCGTTCCCGGCACGAGGCCTGTAACGACGTCGACGTATCCTGTCTCGTTCATGAGTGCCAGAACTTCCGCAGGAGCGGATTCCGACGCCATGAGACCCTCAAGGCATCCGTCCATGTCTGATACGAGAGACGCATATGTGTATATGCCGAGCTTTGCCTCCACGAGATCCTGGCCGTATACCCAGAATTCAAGCGATGTCTCTGTAGACGCTCCGGCTGGAACATACTTGTCGGCCGAACCGAGACCGGCTGTAACGACAACAGGAGCAGGCGAATCAGCCGCAACATATGTGAACACAAGGGAAGTATTGTTCTGTACGTTTCCTTCGGCATCATACGCTACCGCCACGAGAGTGTACTTTCCTGTCGCCTCCATGGAGACTGCAACCGTCGATGACTCTGCCACCTCGCTTACGGCTGTCTCGGAACCGTCGGCGATTGCAGCAATCTTGGCATCAAGCTGAGCTACATTCAGTTCGCCTTCATAGACTGCATACTTGACGCTCGCAACGTCCGCTCCGAGTTCGAATGTTACAGGAGCAGCACCTTCCGACGTAAGGCCGGCGCTGAGTTCAAGAGAATAGTCCACGCGGGTGAAGCCGTCGGCAATCGCAAGAACATCAAACTCATCAGGTGTCCAGCCGCCACCGGCTGAAGGAACATAGTACCTGAGGTTGAAGCAGAAGCCTCCGTTGCCGTCATAGTAAGACTGTGCATATGCACCCGGATTCTTCGCAAGGAATCCAGCCCAGTCTGCCCATGCACCGGCATAACCGCCATCTGTGGTCAGATAGTAGAACCAGTCGTAGAAATAGATTGGGTCCGAAGCATCAGATTCCGGTTTTGACTCCCAGTCAGAGTAGTCGAATCCAAGATATTGTCTTGGAACATCAAGCACCTGATAACCGTTCTCGTTGACAAGATTCGTATTCCATGTGAAGTTGAATGTCACGCCTGCATTGTCTCCCCAGATTCCGACAGGATTTCCTTCATCATCTGTCTCATTGCAGGTCGCCACGCATGTGCGCACACCGTTCACTTCATAATATTTCAAAGTCGCGGTGTGAACCTCCCCCCACCATCCTTCGTTGAAGGTAACCACAGCAGGCTCATTGGTCACAGGGTTGAGGAAATCAAGCCACTGCACTCTGAGTACGGAAAAGTCGATGTTCGTCGCTCCGTCATTGTATTTCGAAGCATACTGAGGATCTGTGACTGCGAGTGTAAGCGAATACTTGACTCCGTTTTCAGAGTTCGGGAATGTCACGGTGAACTGGGTTTCAGCCTGACCGTCAGCGAAAGACACGACTGGGATCTCGAAGATGCCTTCGTGCGAGACTGTCGGAACGACAGGTACGGTGATTTCGCCCTTCGAGTTGGTTCTGGCCAGGGTGAATGTGATCTCGGCAGGCATGCTCGGATCGAATGTGTGCGAGCCTGAAGCTTCCTGTGCTGGGAAATAGACTCCATAGCAGCCCTCGACGTCAGCCTCACCCTTGACATAGGTGTCGGCTTCCTCGACGCATGAAACAGCGAAGAGAGACAGTGCCGCGAATGTCAATATATTTCTTAATGATTTCATATTGCCAAATTTTTATGATTTGTACCTCATGTTTCAGGATCAGTCCGTCACACCGTCACGAAGTTCGGCATTCTGGTCCTGTACCGGCTGGTTGCCGCCGTCATTATCGACGATTGCAAGGTTGGTGTTTTTCTCACTCGTGGTGAACCTCATCAGCCACCATCCGTCGTCAGCCGTCATGTTGAAGCGGAATGCCTCCGGCCAGTTGCTCTTATTATCGTGGAAACGTACGAGAGGCTTGTTCAGACGCCTTGTATCGTTGTTCGCAAATCCTTCTCCCCAGAGCTCGACGCGGCGCTGGAACCAGACTTCATCAGCAAATGTGCGACCTGTCACCGCTGAAGAGTACTCAGGATCACGGTAGGTCTTCACGAAATTATCGAGAATCTCACGTCCCTTGGCCTCGTTTCCTGCCTTTGCATAAGCCTCGGCCTGGATGAGGATCATCTCCTCGACACGCATGAACGGCCAGTCTTCATCGTTGGTCACGGTGCCGACAGTGTTGCAGCCGAACTTCACGTTGGTATAAGGAAGGAATGCAAGCTTGTCGTTTGTCTCGAATACAGGTATCTCGTTTCCTGTCGCAGAATCTCCTGTTGTAGGATCGGCCCATGTAAGACCTTCGAGAAGAGGTGATTCAAGGTTCTCGTCCACCCACCATCCCTTGCGGACGTCAGATGCAGGAATCTTGTTGTAAAGAAGGTTGTTGCAGATTGAATACACCTGACATGCAGGAGCATAGCCGTTGTTCGAGAACGAACGGATCCATGAGCTTGAAGTTGCATACGGATAGATGGATGCGATGGAATTCGTCATGTCATATCCCCATATCCAATTGTGTTCTGAAATGTCGTAAAGGAAAGGGGTTGAGACCTCTTCAATCGTTGCAGGTGAATATCCTGCCGCTGCCTTCTCTGCATCTGCAGCTGCTTCTGCCCACATTTCCATATTGAGATATGCGCGTGCACGGAGGCCGTAAGCCACCTGCTGGTCAATCTTGCTTTTGTCAGGTCTGGTATAGCCTTCAAGCTTCTCGATGGCATATGAAAGGTCGTCGAGGATGAGTTTATAGACCTCAGCCACGGTCGCACGTGGGTTCTGTGTGAAATCAACGGTGGATTCCGTTACAATCGGTACACATGGTTCATCCTTTGCACCTGCGGCATAGCTGAACTGAAAGTATGGCGCAAGATTGAGATATGAGAACGCCCTCATGGCACGGGCCTGGGCAATCTTGTTCATCGCCTCCGCATCTTCGGTATCTGCCGGATATGATTTTATGATGTCGTTTGCTGCAGCAATTTCATTATACGGAGCGGCATAACGTATATATGGGTTTGCATAATCTGCATTTCTTGACGTAAGCTCACCGCAGGTACTGAACCAGTTGTAACCGCTGTCCGGAATGATGAGATCGGCCGCCTCGGCATCATTCGAGAAACATATCATGATGAAGCCCCAGTCGTCAGGTCTGCTCGACAGGACTGTACATGGCTGGCCGAGTTTTGTAAACATTCCGCTGAACGGTGCCTCGGCACGTGCCGGAACGACCTTATAGGTCTCCTGCACCTGAGTTGCAAGGAGGGTTCCGCTTTCAGGAGCGGCTTCATCCATATCACAAGCTGCGACAGCGAGCGATGCAAGGGCCAGATATGCGAATTTATTGTATTTCATAATGTTCTCCTTTAATTTGTTAGAATGTAAGGGTAATGCCTCCTGTTATCGTGCGCATAGAAGAGTAGGAGCCACTGTTAAGTCCTGATGCTGAAGTGAATGAACCTAAGCCCATTGAATAGCGAGGGTCAACACCTTTGCGGGCAGACAGGACAGCGAGGTTGTCGCCAGCCAGATATATGCGGAGTCCGGCAATGCCGATTTTCCTGACCGCCTTGGCAGGGAAAGTATATCCGAATGTAACATTGTTCACACTCAGATAATCCGAGCTGATGAAATAGTTGTCCACAGCAGTCTGTCCGACGCTTGTGTCTCCGTCAAGACGAGGAATGTCCGATGTCCTGTTGGTTTCCGACCAGGAATCGAGCACATCCTTGTGCCATGCCGTTCCGACGCCGGCCGAAGTATGCATGAGGGCCTGATACGTACCGTCATAATACCTTCCGCCCAACTGATATGAGAACTGCGCAGAAAGGTCGAAGCCATAGAACCTCAATGTAGTGCCGAATCCTCCGTAAAGTTTAGGGAGAACGGTTCCGCACTCATACTGGTCGGCCTGAGAGAAGACTGTCGTGACCTCATCTTCACCGGTATAGTTGCCGTCCTTGTCATATACCTTCTTATACCATTGAGCCTGTCCTGTCTCATCGTCCACTCCTGCAAACCTGCGGACATATGCCTCATAAAGCGAACCTCCTACCTTGTAGATATAGTAGCCTCCTTTGATGCCGTCCTCCGCCACACTTTCATCAAGCGAAAGAATCGTATTCTTATAGTGGCTGATGTTCGCGTTCCAGTTCCACTGGATATTCTTCGTATTGATGATGTTTCCGTCCAGAGAAAGTTCTATACCGGAATTGCTTACCGAGCCGACATTCACCGGATAAAATCCAGTAGGGTTACCTGCCGAGAGAGGAACATCTTTAGAGAAGAGCATGTCGGAAGTTATGCGTGAGAAGTATTCCACATTTCCGTTGAGCCTGCCGTTGAAGAGTTCGAAGTCAGCTCCTACGTTGAACGAATGTGAAGACTCCCATGTAAGTTCCTCATTACCCTTATAGCTGAGAGACAGGGAATATTCGCCTGTTGATTCGTTAAACGAATGCTCATACTGGTCGGCATACGGGTAGAAACGCACCGTATAATTGGTCGAATTAGGATAGAGGTTGTCATTTCCCTGCACACCGTAGCTCACCTTGAACTTAAGCATGTCAACCCAGCTGCTGTTCATCAGGAAGTCCTCACCGCTCACGAGCCATGCGGCGCCTATGCTGCCGAAATTGCCCCAGCGATGATCAGGATGGAAGCGCGAAGAGGCGTCACGACGGAAAGATGCACTGAGGAAGTATTTCTCACCATAATTATACTGTGCTCTGGCAAGGAATCCCTGGGTCATGTATGTGTTGGTGTTAGAAGACATATTCATATTTGATTTTCCGTCAGCATTGTCAAGTTCGCCGATGTATGGATTGAAGAGACGGTCGTTCTGAGCCACAAGGTACTGACGCTTGAACGTGTAACCTTCATATCCCGCAAGAATGTCGAACGAATGGTCGGAACCTCCGAAATCAGTCTTGTACTCGGCAAGGAGCTGGGAGTTGACGGCAAAATATCTTGTATGTCTGACGTATGCGAGGCCGTCGGTACTAGACTGGTCTGCAAACTGGCTGTAAAGGGCATTGTAACGGGTATTGTCGTTCATGAGTCCGACGTTTCCTGTGATGTTGAAGCCCTTGAAAGGATTAAGCACCACCCCGAACTTGCCGTTGAGGACATCGGCATAGTTCTGCTTTCTGTCATGTGCATTTGACCTTACGGCGTTACCGACGATGCTCGGACGTATGAAATTCGTCTGATTGGCATCATATACAGGTATGCCGTTCTCATACATGATGTTTCCTTCGGCATTACGGACATAGAGCGGATATATAGGCGCAATCGTGTTTGTCACGTAGAAGATGTTTCCTGAAGAACCGTAAGTGCTGGAATATGACGCCACCTGGGAATCTGAATGAGAATAGCTCATATTGGTGGTTATCTTCATCCACTTCTTTGCCTGATAGTCAACGTTCACGCGGGCCGTGTAACGCTTGTAGTTCGAATTGTCCACGATACCGCCGTCATCAAGAAATCCGATGCTTGCATAATAGGAAAGCCTGTCCTTTGAACCGCTTATGGAAAGATTGTATTCCTGACGGAACGAGTTATGGAATGCCTCGTCATACCAGTTGTCAGGGATATATGTGTACTCTCCGTCCGAATATCCGAGAGTTGCATTAGGGTTGAGCTTGAAGTTCGTACCGATGAACTTCTGCCCGTCAGGAATCGTGTACACCTGATATCCGAGACCTCCGTTATTCTGGTTGAAGAGGTTGGCGTCTGCATATGCGTATGCCTCAGCGACTGATTTACCTGCATAAACCTGCGAGTTGTACATCATGCGGTAATGAGTCTCATAGTATTGCGCAGGATCGGTGATGACATCATACTGCGGAATAAGACGCGAATTCGATCCCCACTTGGCATCGAACTTCACCTGTGCTTCGCCGGCCTTGGCCTTCTTGGTGGTGATGAGCACGACACCGTTCGCACCACGCGCACCGTAGATTGCAGATGCGGCCGCATCTTTGAGGACAGACATCGACTCGACATCGTTAGGGTTTATGTCCGAAATCGTTCCGTCATAAGGCATACCGTCAACTATATAGAGCGGAGAATTGCTTGCACTCATTGAGCCGATGCCTCGGATGCGGATTGTCGCCGAGCTGGAAGCAGGGTCTCCTGAAGACGAAATCACCTGTACGCCCGGAGTTGTTCCCGCAAGAGCGTTTGTCACGTTTGTCATCACGCGGTTCTCGATTGTCTCGGCATTCACGACGGCAGCCGAGCCTGTGAACGAGCTCTTGGTCGCGGTACCATATGCAACGACGATTGTCTCGTCAAGGAAATGGCTGTCCGGATCCAGAGCCACATCGAGCTGCGTGTGTGCATTCACCGCTACCTCCTTGGTCTTGTAACCGATTGATGAGAATACGAGTACGCCGTCATGAGGAACGGAAATCGTGAAATGTCCCTCGGCGTCTGTGCTGACTCCGGTCGTTGTGTTCTTAAGCTGGACCGAAGCGAACGGGACAGACTCGCCATTTGAAGAGTCTGTCACATTTCCGGACACCGTGATGTTCTGGGCAAAGGCCGCAGTCGTCATCAGTGCCGACAACACCATAAGAAATAGTTTCATTTTTCTCATAGTTGTGTTTTTTAAAAGTTAAACATAAATATTGATGTAATTTTACACTACACTTCAAAAGTTTCAGGCTTGCATGCCAACGCCCTGCGGACCATAATATTTGCACAAATAAACGGGCGTTTTTCCAATCGGGCGGTGGGGAAAGCCAAAGTGCTCCGGGAAATAGGCCAATTTTCCGGATGAGATGCAGAAAAAGCGGGGGTGCTCCGGAAAAAGCCGCGATTTTCCGGATGAGCGGTAGAAAAGAGACACCTGACTAAATGCAGTATGCAGAACGTCCGATATGATTGACTCAAATATCGGGCGTTTTTATATTCGTCTTATAATGTATAAAAACGAACCGCCATGTCAGTCTATGCCTACATCAGGGTCAGCACGGAAATGCAGACCTACGCCGGTCAGGAGCATGAAATCCTGCAATACTGCAAGTCTCACGGAATCAATGTGGACAAATGGATATCCGAATCTGTGTCGGGAACCGTAGCTGTCGAGAAGAGACTGCTGGGCAGGCAGATACGGAAGATGCGCAAAGGGGATCTGCTCATATGCACGGAACTGTCCCGGCTCGGACGCAACATGCTCATGATCATGGGGATACTGAACACGTGCGCGGCAAAGGGAGTAGCCATACACACCATAAAGGACAACTTCGACCTTACCGACAACATCAATTCGAAAATCATCGCATTTGCCTTCGCTTTGGCCGCTGAAATAGAGCGAAACCTCATATCGCAGCGTACGAAGGAGGCTCTGGCTGCAAAACGTAAGGAAGGCGTAAGGCTCGGAAGACCGCCCGGAAGCTCACGTAAAAGGGATCTCTGTGAAGCCGAAGAAGGAAAGATCCGCTGTCTCTATGAGGAAGGAAAGACGCTGACATTCATCGCGAAATGTCTGAAAATCCACAGGAACACTCTCAGAAAATACATGATTGAGTTGAAAATCATTAAAATTTAACTGAAAGATGATTTTTTCTCCGCATTAAAAAATGCAATATAAAATGGTTTTAGCACTTAAAGATTATTTCAAATCGTAACCTGATGAGCAATAATTTATAAATTAATTCCCTAAAATCACTTAACAAACGCCGTAAAACCATGTTTTTGGGAAGTTTGGATTTTTAATTCCAATAATCTAACTTTGAAGTCCATGCTGAATAAAACGCCCGTTTATTTGTGCAAGTTCAGCTGATGAATCCGTAAAGAAGTGTAGTGTAAATTACATCAATATTTATGTTTAACTTATAAAAAGTCAGAATCTATGAAAAAAAACTTGATGCTGCTTTTTGCCTCTCTTGTTCTGGGCGCAGGTTCGCTGCTTGCTCAGAATAAAGTATCCGGTATCGTGACTTCCGAAGCCGACGGCCAGCCTGTCATCGGAGCATACGTCACTGTGAAAGGTACCACAGATGGAGGCACAATTACCGATCTTGACGGTAAGTTCGAGTTTGAGGTACCATCAGATGCAAAGATCGTGGTATTCTCCTGCCTCGGTATGGAAACCGTGGAGGTGGCCGTCAGACCTTATCTCCAGGTGACCATGAGACCGGATTCCGAAATGCTGGAAGGTGTAGTCGTTACCGGTATGCAGAAAATGGACAAACGTCTCTTCACAGGCTCGACTGCGAAGGTGGACGGTGAAAAGGCAAGGGTGGACGGAATGCCTGAAATCAGCCGTGCCCTTGAAGGAAGGGCCTCCGGAGTATCGGTACAGAATGTTTCCGGTTCATTCGGTACTGCCCCTAAGATCCGCGTCCGCGGTGCGACTTCAATCTACGGAAGTTCGAAACCTCTCTGGGTCGTTGATGGAGTGATCATGGAAGACGTGGTCGAAGTCGATGCAGACCAGCTCTCATCAGGAGATGCGACAACCCTCATCAGCTCCGCCATCGCCGGTCTCAACGCTGACGACATCGAGAGCTTCCAGATTCTCAAGGACGGATCGGCCACTTCGATCTATGGTGCCCGCGCCATGGCCGGCGTGATTGTAGTAACCACCAAGAAAGGTGCAGCAGGACGTAGCAGAATCAGCTACACCGGAGAATTCACGACACGTCTGAAGCCTTCGTACAGAAACTTCAACATCATGAACTCGCAGGAGCAGATGAGCATCTACCGTGAACTTGAGCAGAAAGGATGGCTCAACTATTCGGAAGTCCCTAATTCAAGTGAGAGCGGTATCTACGGTGAGATGTACAACATGATCACCGCAGGAAGCCTTGCCAACACAGAGGCCGCACGCAACGCATTCCTCCGTCAGGCCGAGTACCGCAATACCGACTGGTTCGACATGCTCTTCAGCAATGCCATGCAGCAGAACCACTCGGTCAGCCTATCGGCCGGAAACGAGAAGTCACAGTACTATGCTTCCATCAGTGCCATGGTGGATCCGGGTTGGGCAAGGCAGAGCAATGTGAACCGCTATACAGCCAACTTCAACGCCAACTACAACATCTTCAAGAAGCTTTCGTTCAACATGATCTCAAGTGCTTCGTACCGTCAGCAGCGAGCTCCGGGAACACTTTCATCAGATGTTGACGTTGTCAGCGGCGAAGTAAAGCGTGACTTCGACATCAACCCTTATTCATACGCCCTCAACACCTCAAGAGTGCTGGATCCTTCCGCTTACTATAAGAGGAACTATGCGGACTTCAACATCCTTCACGAACTTGAGAACAACTATATGGACTTTGATGTAGTCGACCTCAAGTTCCAGGGCGAATTCAAGCTTAAGCCGGTGACAGGGCTTGAACTTTCCGTTCTCGGTGCCGTGAAGTATTCATCTTCAGCACAGCAGCACACTATCACGGACTACTCGAATCAGGCAATGGCATACCGCGCAATGCCTACAACCACAATCCGCGACAACAACCCGTTCCTCTATACCGACCCTGACAACCCTTATGCAGTGCCTGTCACAGTGCTCCCTGACGGAGGTATCTATGAAAGAACCGACTTCAAGATGCTGTCATACGATTTCCGTGCTACCGCACAGTACAACAAGGAGTTTGCCGGCGGAAACATCGTAAACTTCTTCGGAGGTATGGAACTTAATCAGGTTCAGCGTCAGCGGACCTGGTTCCGTGGCTGGGGAATGCAGTATTCTATGGGAGAAATTGCAAGATATGCCTACGAAGTATTCAAGAAAGGTGCAGAAGAGAACACCCAGTATTATACAATGACAAACACCCTCATGAGAAGCGTCGCATTCTTTGCAAACGGCACTTACTCATATAAAGGGCGTTATACGGTCAACGGGACCATACGTTACGAGGGAACAAACAAGCTTGGCAAGACAACTTCTGCGCGCTGGCTTCCTACCTGGAACGTTTCAGGTGCATGGAACGTACACGAAGAAGAGTGGATGAAGGGAGCATGGCCTTATCTGTCATTCCTCTCGCTCAAGGCTTCCTACTCGCTTACCGCTGACCGTGGCCCTGCAAGCGTGACAAACTCACGAGTTGTGATCGACGCGAAAAACCCTTGGCGTCCTAATGCCGGTGACGGCGAATCTGCACTCTATGTGTCCGACCTTGAAAATGCAGCACTCACATATGAGAAGAAGCATGAGCTGAATATCGGTGGCTCGATAGGATTCTTCGACAACAGAATCAACGTGGAAGCGGACTGGTACAAGCGTGACAACTACGACCTCATCGGCCCTGTAACCACTCAGGGTATCGGCGGTCAGGTCATCAAGTACGGTAACGTCGCATCGATGAAATCCTCAGGTGTTGAACTCACGATTTCAACAAGAAACATCGACACCAAGGACTTCAAGTGGACCACGGACTTCATATACTCGCACGCCGAGAATGAGGTAACAAGCCTCGAGAACCAGCAGAGGGTGATTGACCTCGTTGCAGGTACCGGCTTTGCACTCGAAGGCTATCCGGTACGTTCCGTATTCTCGATTCCTTTCAAGGGCCTGAACGAACAGGGGCTTCCTACCTTCCTCGACCAGGATGGAAACATCACGACGACCGGCATCTACTTCCAGGAACGCGACAAGATTGACTTCCTCGAGTATTCAGGAACAGCCGATCCGACAGACTTCGGTTCGTTCGGCAACACATTCCAGTACAAGGGTCTGAAACTCAACATCTTCTTCACATACTCATTCGGCAACGTCGTACGTATGGATCCTGTTTTCTCAAGCTCATACAGCGACCTCTCTTCAATGCCTAAGGAGTTCAAGAACAGATGGGTGGTACCTGGAGACGAGAATGTGACGACCATCCCTGTCATCGCATCCAGAATGCAGACATACAACGACAGCAATCTGTCTTATGCTTACAATGCCTACAACTTCTCTTCCGAGCGTATTGCAAAGGGAGACTTCATACGACTCAAGGAAGTGTCCATAAGCTACGACTTTCCAAAGAATTGGGTAAAGGCATTGAAGATGAATTCACTTTCTGTAAAGGTACAGGGAACAAACCTCGCACTTCTATATGCCGACAAGAAGCTCAACGGACAGGATCCTGAGTTCTTCAACACCGGTGGTGTGGCGACTCCGCTCCCTAAGCAGTTCACAGTAACATTGAGACTTGGTCTGTAATCACTTTAAATCAGAAAATTATGAAAATGAAGAATATAACCCTTTTAACGCTGTCGCTCGCCTTTGCACTGACCTCCTGCAATGAATGGCTGGACGTCATGCCGGACAACCGCGCAGAGATCGACACCGAAGAGAAGGTGGAGAAGCTTCTTGTAAGCGCATATCCGGAAAACGCATACATCATGCTTTCCGAGCTATCTTCCGACAATGTCGATGACTTCGGAGAAGATTCTCCATACAGCAACAGATTATACACTCAGGTCTATCAGTGGAACGAAGTCACTGAAACAGACAATGAAGATCCGAAAGAAGTCTGGGGAGCACTCTACATAGCAATCACCAACGCCAATCAGGCACTTGCCGCGATTGAGGAAATAGGCGCCGACACTCCGGCACTGAAGGCATCCCGCGGAGAAGCACTCCTTGCAAGAGCATACAACCATTTCATTCTTGCAAGCCTCTTCTGCAAGGCCTATGACCCGGCGACAGCTTCGACAGACTTAGGCATCCCTTACATGGACAGGCCTGAGACAGAACTCAATCCGAAATATGAAAGGGGTACGGTTGCGGAAGTATATGCCGCGATCGAGAAAGATCTTGAGGAAGGACTTCCTTTGGTCAATGATGCAGGATACAGCGTACCGAAATTCCATTTCAACGAGAAAGCTGCCTATACATTCGCTTCACGTTTCTACCTGTTCTACGGTAAATGGGACAAATGTATCGAGTGTGCAGACAAGGCACTCGGTTCAGCCCCTGCGGAACTCCTCAGAGACTATGCGACACTGACGAGCTATCCTAAGGCACTTGATGTAGTTGGGCCACAGTACAACAGTACCAGCGCAAAGAACAATTTCCTTCTCCAGACTGCCTACTCTTCCCTCGGTCTCCTTTTCGGACCATACTATTTCGAGTCAAGGATTTCTTCCGGCAACCTGCTGATGCAGACAGAGATGTTCAATCTCGCGCCTTGGGGAGGGCTTGCTCCTTCGACTTCAAACTACAACTACAGGAAGATGTACAAGCTTGACCACTACGTATATGTGGCGACAGGATTTGACAAGACCATCCTCCCGCGTCTGAACAATCTGTTCGAATATACCGACCCTGTTGCAGGTATCGGTTACTACCGCACCATATATGCAGCCCTTACAGCAGAGGAAGCGCTTCTGAACAGAGCCGAGGCATATATCATGAAGGAGCAGTACGACCTTGCCCTTGCCGACATGAACCTCTGGACAGCAAACACACTCAACCCAGACTATTGCGATCCTGTGCTCACAGACCAGATCATCAAGGACTGGGTGAACGGAATGGAATACTATACGGACACTGCCCCTACTCCGAAGAAGAAACTTAACCCTCTCGTGGCTGATTTCGCTGAAGGAAGTGACATGGAGGCATATGTACACGCAATCCTGTACATGAGACGTGCAGAATTCTACATGATGGGAATGAGATGGTTCGACGTCAAGCGTTACGGCATAGAGATCACCAGACGAAAGCTGGGAACCACCCTTGAGGTTCTTGAGACTTACGACAGACTCACCGTGAAGGATGAAAGACGAGCCCTTCAGCTCCCTAAGGATGTCATCACAGCAGGCATGACTCCAAACCCAAGGTAATAACGGACCCATAAAATCGGAAACATCATGACAAAGTTTTTGAAATACATAGCAATGGCGGTGGTCGCAGCATCATTCATCGCCTGCGAGGAAAAGCCTCTGGATCCGGAGAGTCAGGTCATCGACTCGCAGGTCGAGGAAAATGATTTTGACAGATGGCTTGTAACCAACTATATCGAGCCTTACAACATAATGTTCAAGTACCGTATGGAAAAGAACGAGTCGGACTTCAACTATTGGCTTGTTCCTGCAAAGTACGAGAATGCCATCAAGATGGCGAAACTTATGAAGTTCCTCTGCTTCGAGCCTTACGACGAGATCACCGGAAGCAAGGAGTTCATCAGAACCTACTATCCGAAGATGATCCATCTCGTAGGTTCGGGAGCATACCGCAACAACAACACATTCGTTCTTGGTACGGCTGAAGGCGGTCTGAAGATCACGATGTACTTCGTGAATGACATGATCATTGATGTAGACTATCTCAACGAATACTACTTCAAGACCATGCACCATGAATTCGCGCACATTCTTCACCAGACAAAGCCATATTCAAGCGACTTCAATGCCATCTCCGGCTCTAAGTACGTGACTGACGCATGGAGCAGCACATGGGATGGCGACGCAGACGCACAGAAGAACGGCTTCATAAGCGAATACGCCTCATCTGAAGTAAACGAGGATTTCGTGGAACTGATTTCAATATATGTGACAAATCCTGCCGAGTATTGGGAAAACATCCTTGCCAATGCCGGTGAAGGTGCCGCAATAATCAACGCCAAGTTCGACATAGCATACAACTACATGCTCAACTCATGGAACATCGATCTCAACGAACTCAGGGATGTGATCCAGAGGCGTCAGGGCGAAATCGACACCCTTGATTTGGAAACGCTTAACTAAAATAGGACACTTATTATGAGAAAGATATATTTAATCCTGCTTGCTGTCCTGGGAATGACTGTCACGTCATGCATCATGGAAGAGAAGGAACTCTTTGACAAGACCCCTGCGGAAAGAATGGAGGCTTATCTTGACGAGTACAGGACTCTCCTTGCCTCAGCCGAGGAAGGATGGCTTCTCCAGTACTTTCCTGAAGAAAATCAGTCATATGGAGGATATACTTACGTGCTTCAGTTCTCAAAGGACTCAGTGACAGCATATTTCCAGCTTGACGAGGATATCGCCACTCCGGTATCCAGCCTTTACAAGATGACCCCGGACGACGGCCCTGTCATCACCTTTGACACTTACAACGAGAACATCCATTACTTCGCCACTCCGGACATCAGCAACTATGAAGCTCTCCACGGAGACTACGAATTCCGCATTGTCGGCAAGAACCCGGAAGCGACTGAGGTATACATGAAAGGAAAAAGGACAAACAACAGCTACACTCTGGTAAAGTTCTCCGGCGACCCTGTAGACTACCTTAACACGATAAACGCTGTAGAATCGTCTATGGGAGCACCTGCATACAGAATGATCATGGATGCAGATACCACAGTATGCTCGATCAGCGGAAACGTGTTTGAATTCGAATACAACGTATACACTCCGGAAGACACGACAGTCGTAACAGGTACTGCATCATTCTGCTACACGCCGGAAGGTGCGGACTTCTACGCTCCTGTAGAAATCAATGGAACGGAATATACAAACCTCGTATTTGATGCTGAGAACGGCACACTTTCCACAGAAGACGGAAAAATCACAATCATTCAGGTGATTCCACCTCTCAATGAGTTGTTTGTACTCGGCAACTGGTTCATCAAATACAGCACTCTGGGATCATATGCACAGAGTTATTTCGACATGGTAAAACAGGGTGAAGACGCTATCGGCGAGGAACTTCAGTTTGCTTTCATCGGAAGCATGCTCTATCCGGGTCATTTCGGTTTCCAGTTCATAAGCAGCGGATATGGCGGATCTCTTGACTTCATGTATGCACTTGAAGGCGAGGATACCATTACCCTCCAGTTCAGCATGGCCGCAGCCGGCGACGGTGTCTGGTATTACAACAATGCAAACTTTGCATATGCTCTCTTCCCATTCGGATACAGTACACCAAGGACATTCAAGCTTACGGCCGATGATGTCAAGAATCCGACGATGATAACTATGACTGAGATCGGCAATGAGGTAAATACCATTACTCTCTTCGCAGAACAAATCGCATATCCTTTCGACAACTGATCAGAACCTTCTGGTTATTTTACATAAATATTGACAAGCGTCCGGTCCCTGTGAAGGAACCGGACGCTTATTATATATCGGGATAGTGGAGACATGCGGGCTGTCAGCAGAACAGGTCGTCGAGGACGATTTCTCTCTGGACATTCGAATAATCCTAAATATCCGCCAAACCGGACAAGTCCACTTTGTAATAAAGTGGAGCCGCATTATTCTTTTCAAGAAACATAGCCATATAGACGGGAGCATAGACGACTCGACCTGTCATCTTCAGATTGTCGTTACCGAACACCACGGCTTCAGGAATAGCATACTCATTGCAATCCATGATGTTAGTCAGGGCTCTGTGCGTTTCATAGTCTTTACCAGACTTGACCTCAATGGGCAGCACTTTCCCATCAAACTCGATGACAAAATCAAGTTCACCCCGCTTCTTATTGTTGTAATAATATGGAGCAATACCGTGGGCCACAAGTTCCTGAGCAACTGCGTTTTCATAAATTGAACCGAAGTTGATGTCATTGTCCCCTCTGATGATTCTCATCTGAATTCCCTCGGCATACTGGCAGGCAAGAAGCCCGATATCGCTTTGAAAAAGCTTGAACAGATTACGTGAGCGGGCGAGCAGAAGAGGAACTTTCGGCTCCTCCACATTATAGACAGGCAAAGCCACACCCGCATTGGTCAGCCAAAGGAAACTGCTCTCCACTCGTTCAAACTTTGCGTGCTCATTCAGACGCTTCAGAATGAAACGCTTGTTCTTAGCGTTGAGTTCCGGCGGTATGAGATTGAATATCTCTTCAATATAGAGCTTGTTATCGGGGTCATATTGTGCGATATCGCGTTTATAAAGACGGATGATATCCTGTTGGATGGACATAACCTTCTGAAGGTTGTTGGTTTCAATATACTTGCTGACGGCTGCCGGCATACCTCCTACAATCAGATAAAGTCTGAACAGATCCATGATTTTTCCATGTATGAACGCGTCGACGGCAGTACGGGTCTCCCATGCCCTGCGCAAAGCCCCTATCACATTGTCATTGACACCTGTGCATGAAATGAATTCTTCAAAATCAAGAGGAAACATATCCTTGATGCCCATATACCCTACCGGCTCAGAACGCAAATCCTTCAGTTCCACGCCGAGAAGAGAACCGCTCAATATATAGCGATAAGATCCTTCCTCAACCAAAAATTTGATTGCCGTAACAATCTCCGGACATTGCTGCACCTCATCAAAAAAGACAAGCGTTTCACCTTTGACAAGAGGCGTATGAGCTATTGTCGAAAGACGGAACAGAATATCATCGCTGCTCTTCGCTCCCTTGAACAACTGAACAGCTTCAGGCATCTCGATGAAATTGATTTCAACGAAACTCTTGAAATTCTTGCCGAACTGCCGTATCGAATAGGTCTTTCCTATCTGTCGTGCACCTGTCACAAGCAAAGCATTGCGTGTCGTTTTGTAATAATGCCTGATATAGTCATCTATCTTTCGTCTTAACATAAACTCTCAATATTTTAATACATTTACTTACATCAAAAAATGTTTTGCCGTTTTTCCAAGCAAGAATAAAGCAATTCTGCCGTTTTTCCAAGCAAAAATAAAGCAATTCTGCCGCTTTTCCAAGTAGAAAACGGTGTAATTGTGCCGTTTTTACAAGATTAAAACTAAAAATGCGCACATTCTCATTCACAAGTCTGGCACAATTAGTGCTTTTGGGGACTGACGACACCGTAACCGTATGACAACGTTGACTGACCGCAGGGAAGGGGCAGAGCCCCGGACTGCAAAACATGTATCACAGTTAAACGTTGATCAAATGAAAGCATTATCCACGGTTTTGGCGGCATTGATTGCCATCGGGGCGTCTGCACAGGAGATATCCGTGTCCGGCAACGTCACCGACGCCACCAACGGAGAACCTGTCCCGTTCGTGTCCGTACACATCGAAGGGACAATGACCGGTGTCAGCACGGACGCCGACGGACATTACGGCATCACGGTCCCGGCAGACGGCATCCTTATATTCTCATCCATCGGCTACACCACAAAGGCCGTTTCAGTGGCCTCACGCTCACATATCGACGTAGCTCTGGAACCGGACACCGAACTGCTTGACGAGACCATAGTCATAGCGTACGGTACCGCGACGAAAAGCTCGTTCACCGGTTCGGCTTCGATGATAGGGGCTGAGACGATAGAGAACAGAGTGAGCACGAGCGTGACGAGTGCTCTGGCCGGCACGACGCCCGGTGTTCAGTTCATCTCGTCTTCCGGAGATCCGGCCTCGGGCGGCGCGACCATACGCATAAGAGGCATCGGCTCGATGAGTGCAAGCAACTCGCCGCTGTACATAGTGGACGGAATGCCATATGACGGCTCGATTGCCGACATAAATCCGAATGATGTGGAGTCGATGTCTGTGCTGAAGGATGCGTCCGCGTCGGCAATCTACGGTGCAAGAGGTGCGAACGGAGTGGTGCTCATCACCACGAAAAAGGCCGGCAGAGGGGATGCAGTGGTGAAGTTCGATGCAAAGTGGGGCTCTAACTCACGCCTCATCCCTCAGTATGACGTGATCACTGATCCTGCGACGTATTACGAGACGCACTACAGGATGATGTACAACTCGCAGATATACGCCGGGAAAACAGCAGAAGAGGCATATGCATACGCAGACGCCAATCTTTTCAACCAGAACAACGGAGGCCTCGGATATCAGGTGTTCACTGTCCCGGAAGGGGAAAAATTCATCGGAACGGACTTCAGGCTGAACCCGTCAGCCACCCTCGGATATTCCGACGGGACTTATTACTATATCCCGGACGACTGGTACGGCGAGACGTTCCACAGTTCCTTCCGTCAGGAATACAATTTCTCCGTCAGCGGCTCGCAGGACAAGCTCTCGTATTACGGAAGCGTCGGATATCTTGACGACGGAGGAATCGTGAACAATTCCGATTACAGGCGCTACACTGCACGAATCAATGCAGAATATCAGGCCAAGAGATGGATGAAGGTGCTCACGAACATGAGCTACGCCCATTCGGATTCGGAAACAGCCTCGTATTCATCCACATACGGTTCTTCAACCAACGTATTCTACGTGACCAACATGATGGGACCGATATATCCGCTTTATGTGCGTGACGCATCCGGCAAGATCATGTACGAGAACGGCATGCCTGTCTACGATGCGAACCAGACGAACTTCGTACGCCCTTCGTTCATCGGGAATGCCGTACGGGACAACGAAGTGGACCGCAAGTGCAACTATACGGACTTCATTTCCGGCAAATGGGGTGTCGTGCTCACTCCGTTCAAGGGATTCTCACTGACTGGAAACGTCGGTCTTACGAACGAAAATTCACGCTACAACGCGCTATACAGCAGGTTCGGCTCCTATGCTTCGACGGACGGCGTGGCATATGTATATAACGACCGGTATTTCGCCGTGAACACTCAGCTTCTGGCAGAATACAAGACCGACTTCGGAGGCAGTCCGCACAATCTCGACATCCTTGCCGGATACGAACGCTACCACCTCAAGAGGCAGTGGATAGAAGGGCAGAACGACCATCTGTTCGACCCTTCGGTCGGAGAACTCGGCAATGCGGACGGCACAAGCGCAAAGCAGACAGACTCCTACACAGCGGACTACATGACACAAGGTATCCTGGCACGTGTGCAGTACAGCTTCTCCGAAAAGTATTTCGTGAGCGGTTCCTTCAGACGGGACGAATCCTCACGCTTCGCTCCGGGCCACCGCTGGGGCAGCTTCGGCAGCATCGGCGCAGCATGGCTCATAAGCAACGAATATTTCATGAGCGGAGCGGAATGGGTGGATATGCTCAAATTCAAGGCCTCGTATGGAGTACAGGGAAACGACAACCTCTACCCTACCGCCAACTACGCACGCCAGTATTATCCGTATGCGGACAACTACACCCATAAATACAATGAGGAAACCGGCGAATACTCGCTTGAGCTGGCTTACAAAGGCAATAAGGAGCTGACTTGGGAATCCTCACATTCGTTCAATGCAGGACTCGACTTCGGTCTTTTCGGAGGGTATCTCAACGGCTCGTTCGAATATTTCTCACGCAAGACCACCGACCTGCTCTACAGCAAGGACGTTCCGCTTTCTGCAGGCAATCCGACAGGATACTATCCCGTGAACGTGGGTTCCATCCTCAATGACGGCTTCGAACTGTCGCTTGACGGAGACATCTTCAACACGCACGACGTGCAGTGGTCATGGAACGTGAACCTCAGCCACTACAGAAACCGGATCCTGTCCCTTGACAAAAGCGTTCCGGCAGAAGGGATAAAGGGAGGAAACTACATATACAAGGTCGGAGGCTCTCTGTATCAGGCATATATGCGCAGGTATGCAGGTGTGGATCCTGAAACGGGAAAAGGTCTGTACTACATGAAGGTGCTTGACGACGAAGGCCGCTGGACGGGAGAATCCGTGACTACGGATGATTTTTCGAAGGCCGGCCAGTACGAGATCGGAACCGTGCTGCCGAAGGTCTACGGAGGCTTCGGGACAACGCTCAGGCTGTATGGAGCGGACATTTCAGCCCAGTTCTCGTTCCAGTTGGGAGGCAGATACTACGACGGCACATATCAGGCCCTCATGCATACATCCTCGGCGATAGGAACCGCATGGCATAAGGATGTTCTGAAGGCATGGTCTGAGGATAATCCGACATCGGACATTCCTCGTCTGGACGGCGACACGAGTGTAGGGCAAAGTGCCGTAGACCGCTTTCTCATAAGCTCGAATTATCTTAGCATCAACAATATAACCATCGGATACACATTACCGGAGAGATGGACATCCACCGTACGTGTCAGCAATGTAAGGATATACTTTGCCGCCGACAATCTGGCAGTGTTCTCTGCCCGAAAGGGTGTGGATCCGCGCTATTCCATGGGCCTTGGCTCATACACATCCGGCTCGGGACTCAACAGCGGCTCGTATTCGGCCATGAGGACGCTCACAGGAGGCATCACACTGACATTCTGAGATCATCATATAAACATGCAAATCCATGAAAACGTTTAAATACATCATACCGGCCGCACTTCTTGCCGCTGCCTGCACTTCCATCGACGAGCTTGACCCTCAAGGCGGCATCATACTCGCCACACAGGTTCAGGAGACCAACGCCCTCGTGCCTTCACGTACAAATGCCACATTCAACGGCATGTTCACAAAGTTAGGCTCACCGGGAAGCGTATTCGGAGGCACACGTCCGGACGACTGGGGCTTCCTCATGATGTGCCTTTCGAACGATCTGGAGGCTGCGGACGTCGTCTTCCCATACAGCGGATACAACTGGTTTTCTGCCTGCGGACTTCTCACATCGCGCAATGCAGACTATGCGAACCCTTACGTCCGATATGCCGCTCCGTACAACGAAATCGCAATCGCAAATGAAATCATAAGCTCATATCCGGCTGATACTCAAGATACAGAATCTCTTTACAAGATTGCTCAGGCCCGCGCGATGCGTGCTTTTGCATATCTGAATCTCGCACCGTATTTCCAGTTCGGTCATGCTGCCGGAGGGGCCGACAAACCGTGTGTTCCGATTGTCACCGAAGCCACGACCGACTTCACGGACAATCCGCGTGCTTCTGTAAGCGAGGTGTATGCCCTCATAATCGACGACCTCACATATGCAATCGACAAGCTGGAAGGATATGTCCGCACAGACAAGTCGCGTATCGACAGACAGGTTGCATACGGTCTTAGAGCCAGAGCCTACCTGAACATGCAGGAATGGGCTCTCGCCGCTTCCGATGCCGCCGCAGCAGCCTCAGGATACGCTCCGGCATCCATTCAGGAAGTCTCCGCGCCTTCATTCTACAGCATCAGCGAGCACAACTGGATCTGGGGATACGACATGACGACAGACGTCGCCCTGAAGAATCCTTATGCAACATCGAGTTCGTGGATACGTTCTTTCTCGGCAGACGGATACGCAGCGGCCTGCCAGGTGTACGCCTGCTGCAACAATCTGCTCTATGAAAAGATTCCGCAGACCGACGTGCGAAAAGGATGGTGGGTGGATTCTTCGCTGTACTCCCCTCTTCTGGATGCGGTCAGCTGGGACGGCGTTTCCGGACAGGAGCTTGCAAAGCTTGAAATCGAGAATGTAAAGATGGCCTTTCTGCCGTATACGAACGTGAAGTTCGGCATGTACACCATCGGAGGGACAAGCAACGATGAGGACTGGCCTTTCATGCGCGTCGAGGAAATGATACTGATTCAGGCCGAGGGGCTGCTCAAGAGCGGGTCGGCCGGCCAGGCGAAGGCGCTGCTTGAAGATTTCGTGAAGACATATCGCGATCCGGCATATTCGGCAGACGCTTCCGGGCGCACCCTTGAAGACGAAATCTGGTTTCAGCGCCGCGTAGAGCTCTGGGGAGAAGGCTTCTCGAACGCAGACACACGCCGCCTAAACAAGCCTTTGGTGCGTTTCCATGATTCTTCAAGCAACTTCCCCGAAGCGTTCCGCTTCAATATGGCCGCCGATGACGGATGGTGGCTGATGCGATTCACATCCGGCGAGAAGAACACGAATCTTGCGATCGTGGACAATACAGGAGGCTCACTGCCGGTTCAGGATCAGAATCCGGGCCTGCGTGACGGAGTGACAGACTGATGGGCAGACAATCATGCCGGCAGATTGGTGAAGGGAAGGCCTGCTGGCCGACTGAAAGGCAATTCGCGTCAATCAGCTAAATCATTGGCTTTCTTGGAGTTACAACAATCAAGGTCGGTAAATTTACCGACCTTAATAATCACATATCATTGAGCATCAGCAAATTGAATGCTCAGGGCTTTTATGAATATCATTACATCATCCCGCCCATGCCGCCTGCAGGTGCTGCCGGAGCGACAGGTTCAGGGATATCAACGATAGCGCACTCGGTGGTAAGGAACATTCCTGCCACTGAAGCTGCATTCTCGAGTGCCACACGCGACACCTTGGTAGGATCTATGACACCTGCCTCGAACATGTTCACATATTCCTCGGTACGGGCATTGTAACCGAAGTCGCCCTTACCCTCACGGATCTTGTTGATGATCACGCTGCCTTCAACGCCTGCATTTGCAGCAATCTGACGGAGCGGCTCCTCGATCGCACGTGCAACGATATGGATACCTGTCGTCTCGTCCTCGTTGCCGCCCTTAAGCTCCGCAAGAGCCTGTGATGCACGGATATATGCCACGCCACCGCCAGGCACGATGCCTTCCTCCACTGCAGCACGTGTTGCGCTGAGTGCATCCTCCACGCGATCCTTCTTCTCCTTCATCTCAACCTCTGTCGCAGCTCCCACATAGAGGACTGCAACACCGCCTGCGAGCTTTCCAAGACGCTCCTGAAGCTTCTCACGGTCATAATCCGATGTCGTTGTCTCAATCTGCCTGCGGATTGTGTTTGCCCTTTCCTGAATAGCCTCAGGATTGCCTGCGCCGTTAACGACTGTGGTCGTGTCCTTTGTAACGACAATCTTCTCTGCCCTGCCGAGCATGTCCGGAGTCATGTTCTCGAAAGTGAAGCCTCTTTCCTCTGACACCACGACACCGCCTGTCAGCGTTGCGATGTCCTGAAGCATCTCCTTGCGACGGTCTCCAAAGCCAGGAGCCTTTACGGCAGCCACCTTCAGGACGCCACGCACCTTGTTCATCACGAGCGATGTAAGCGCTTCGCCATCAACATCCTCTGCAATGATAAGAAGAGCCTTTCCTTCACGTGCGACATTCTCAAGAGTAGGCAGGATGTCCTTCATCGTGGAAATCTTCCTGTCGGTGATGAGGATGTAAGGGTCGTCAAGAACAGCTTCCATCTTCTCGCCGTTTGTCATGAAATATGCAGAGATGTATCCTCTGTCGAACTGCATACCCTCTACGACTTTCACCTCAGTCTCGGTGCCTTTCGCTTCCTCGACCGTAATCACGCCGTCCTTCTTCACCTTCGACATTGCGTCTGCGATAAGCTTTCCGATATAGCTGTCATTGTTGGCTGAAATCGTGCCGACCTGCTCGATCTTCGCATAGTCCTCGCCCACTTCCTGACTCTGCTCACGGAGGCTTTCCACAACAGCTGCAACAGCCTTGTCGATACCTCTCTTGAGATCCATAGGATTTGCGCCCGCAGTCACATTCTTGAGTCCCACATTGATGATTGCCTGTGCGAGAACAGTTGCAGTCGTTGTACCGTCGCCGGCCTGTTCATTGGTCTTTGAAGCCACTTCCTTGACCATCTGGGCACCCATGTTCGCGAACCTGTCCTCAAGCTCGATCTCCTTTGCTACGGTCACACCGTCCTTTGTCACCTGAGGTGCACCGAACTTCTTATCTATGACCACATTACGTCCTTTCGGGCCAAGAGTGACCTTCACTGCGTCTGCCAGTGCGTCCGCGCCTTCCTTCATCTGAGCACGGGCGTCAATATTGAATTTCATTTCCTTTGCCATGACTGTTTTCTCCTATTTCATTAAAGTATTGCCAAGATGTCTGACTGCTTCATGATGATGTAGTCCTTTCCTTCCACTGAAACCTCGGTTCCTGCGTACTTTCCGTAGAGCACCACGTCGCCTACCTTCACTTCCATAGGCTCGTCCTTCTTGCCCGGGCCCGCCGCTACGACTGTACCCTGCTGTGGTTTTTCCTTTGCTGTATCAGGAATGAAAAGTCCCGATGCTGTCTGTGTCTCGGCCGCCTTCGGCTCGATGACGACTCTGTCTGCTAATGGTCTGATCATTTTGTCTATTTTTTTAAATTGTAATTTCACGTCATTGCGAGGCCCTCGGCCGTGGCAATCTCTGCGTTCGGAAACACATAAGGACAAACAAAATGCCAGTCCATCCGGACTGACATTTTGGCAGAATTTTATATCAGCAGCACCTCCGGCTACTTGACAGAGAACCTGTAGACGCAGGTATGCTCATATTTTTCACCCGGATTCAGCAGCGTTGACGGAAAGTTGTCATGGTTCGGAGTGTCCGGAAAGAGCTGTGTCTCAAGAGCCAGCGACTCACGATAGCTGAGCGGCCTGCCATATTTTCCGTTTGTCGAGCCATCAAAGAAGTTCCCGCTGTAGAACTGCAATGCAGGCTGATCTGTCAGCACTTCCATGAAACGTCCTGAAGCAGGCTCCCAGACAGAGGCCGCAAGCTCCAGGCCACAGCATGACTTCCTGTCCAGCACCCAGTTATGGTCGTATCCCGGACCGTACGAAATCTGCACATTGTCTGCATTCACGTCCTGACCTATCGTCTTTGGAGTGCGGAAATCGAACGGCGTGCCTGTCACGTCCGCGACCTCGCCTGTCGGAATCAGCAGAGAATCCACCGGAGTGGTCCTGGAGGCATTGATATAGAGGATATTGTCCAGAATCGTACCATTTCCCTCACCTTTCAGATTGAAGAACGAGTGATGCGAGATGTTCACATGCGTCGCCTTGTCGGTCTCTGCCAGATAGTCCACCCTGAACTCATTGTCAGATGTCAGGGCATATGTCATGACAATCTTCAGATTACCCGGCATGCCTTCCTGACCGTCCTTATGCAGATACTCCAGCACGAGCGAGCTGTCCGTCTGTGCCGTAACGTCCCACACGACCATGTCAAGACCTTTCTCACCGCCATGGAGCGTATTGCCGTTGTTGTTCAGAGGAAAATTATACACATCCTCCCCTATCGTATATGTACCTTTTGCGATACGGTTGGCATATGGGCCGACGACAGCACCGAGAAAACGCTCCCCAGGATTGTTCAGATACGTATCTATATTATTATATCCCAGCACTATATCTTCATAGGCACCGTTCTTGTCCGGAGTCCACAGAGTGACCACGCGCGCACCGAAATCCGTCACCTGCATCGTCAGGTCGCCGCCTTTCAGCGTATAGAGTGACACATCCTTTCCATCCACGACAGTCTCAAAATCAGCTGCAGGAAGCAGCACGACCTCGCTTTCACGGGCACACGAAGCCAGAACGACAGCCGCCGCAAGAGAATAAAAAATCTTCTTCATATCGTTTTTCAATATCTGTTCAGCGGCATTCCGTTGGTCTTCATGCGTACCTGCTTCTTCACCTTGTCGAGCACCTCCTCATATGCCTCGCGGCCTTCCTCAGTCTTGCCGGCGATGAGATCCAGATGCCCGGATGCATTTGCAAGCACCTGATCGATGAGGTTCACGATGAATTCCATATCCTTCTCCACAAAGCCGCGTGATGTGATGGCCGGTGTACCGACGCGGATGCCGGAAGTCTGGAACGGAGTGCGTGAATCGAACGGAACCATATTCTTGTTTACGGTGATGTCCGCCTTGCCGAGCTCCTTCTCAGCCACCTTTCCGGTAAGATCTGGGAACTTGGTGCGGAGGTCTATGAGCATGAGATGGTTGTCCGTGCCGCCAGACACAATCTTGTAGCCCCTGCTTACGAAGGCCTCTGCCATTGCCTGCGCATTTGCAACCACCTGCTTCTGATAATCCTTGAACTCCGGCTGAAGCGCCTCGTAGAACGAAACGGCCTTGGCAGCGATGCAGTGTTCGAGCGGGCCGCCCTGTACGCCAGGGAACACGCTCGAATTGAGGATCTGGGACATCTTCTTCACAACGCCCTTAGGAGTCTTGAGGCCCCAAGGATTGTCGAAGTCCTTGCCAAGAAGGATTATGCCGCCGCGTGGGCCACGGAGGGTCTTGTGTGTGGTCGATGTCACTATATGGGCATATTTCACAGGGTTGCTCAGAAGACCGGCCGCGATGAGACCGGCCGTGTGTGCCATGTCGATCCAGAGGATTGCGCCCACCTTGTCCGCAATCTCACGCATACGTGCGTAATCCCACTCCCTTGAATATGCAGACGCACCGCCGATGATGAGCTTCGGCCTGAACTCCAGAGCCCTCTGCTCCATCTGGTCGTAGTCAATCATGCCCGTTGCCTCGCTGAGGCCGTAAGCCACTGCATTGTAGAGTATTCCCGACATATTCACAGGCGAGCCATGGGTAAGGTGACCGCCATGCGCAAGATCGAGGCCCATGAAGGTCTCCCCCGGCTTGAGGCATGCCATCATCACGGCCATGTTGGCCTGTGCACCCGAATGCGGCTGCACGTTTGCGTATTCCGCCTCGAAAAGTTCACAGAGTCTGTCGATGGCAAGCTGTTCAATCTGGTCAACAACCTCGCATCCGCCGTAGTACCTTGCTCCCGGATAACCTTCCGCATATTTGTTTGTGCAGATCGAACCGAGGGCTGCAAGCACCTGGTTGCTGACATAGTTTTCCGAAGCGATAAGTTCGATTCCTGAGGTCTGTCTGTCCTCTTCCTTCCTGATCAGATTGAAAATTTGGAGATCCTGTTTCATATGATATACGTCTTAAAAAGTCCGGCAAAATTACACATTTTTTGTTTTTTATTATCTTTGTGTTGATAACTTTTTGCAATAAGGACAAAATCATCATGCAGAACAGGAAACTTCTTAACATCGAACTGGGACGCGTCTCAGCCGACGAGTACAAGGAACTCCCTGATTCAGGGATAGTTATAGTGCTCGACAACGTTCGCAGCGCCCATAATGTCGGTTCAGCGTTCAGAACGGCGGATTCATTCAAGGCGGACAAGGTATGGCTGTGCGGAATCTGTGCGGTGCCCCCGTCAGCGGAAATCCACAAATCTGCCCTCGGAGCGGAGGACAGCGTGGAATGGGAGCATGTCGACGACACTATGGAAGCGGTCAGGAGGCTCAAGGAAGAGGGATATACGGTCGTCAGCGCGGAGCAGACAGTCGGTTCGGTGATGCTCGACAGGTTCGTTCCGGAAAAGGGCAGGAAATATGCCATTGTATTCGGAAACGAGGTGTCGGGGGTACGGCAGGACGTTGTGGATGCATCGGATTTCTGTCTTGAGATACCTCAGTTCGGCACGAAGCATTCGCTGAACGTATCTGTAAGCGTAGGCGTAATACTATGGCATTTTAAACTTAACATCTGACTATGAAAAGGCTTATTTCTTTTATTTCTGGACTTATGGCCCTGGCAGGATTTTCTTCATGCCGTTCTGATGCGGACAAGGAATGCGGATTCTGGTTCGAGCATCCTGCAAGAATCTGGGAGGAAACCGTGCCGCTGGGCAACGGGCGCATCGGCATGATGCCGTGGGGCGGAACGGACTGCGAAAGAATCACGCTGAACGAGATAACGATGTGGTCCGGATCAGTGCAGAATGCCGACAACCCTGAGGCAGGAAAGCACCTTGGGGATATCCGCAGACTGCTTTTCGAAGGCAGGAACAGGGAGGCTCAGGAGCTCATGTACAGGACGTTCACCTGCTCGGGCCCCGGCTCAGGCGGAAGGCAGTACGGCAACTATCAGGTGTTTGCAGACCTTGTGGTGGACTTCGGCACAGGCAATGCCGCTTCCGACTGCTATAAAAGGAGTCTTAACATGGCGGAAGGCATATCGCAGACCTCCTATGAAGCCGGCGGGACCATATATGAAAGGGAACATTTCACATCGATGACCGAAGACGTGGCCGTCGCGAAGTATTCATCCGACAGAAAGGGCGGAGTCAGCTTCACGGTGACATTCAGAAGAGAATCCGACATAACCCTCGCAAGGCATGATGATGCCCTGACCATATCCGGAAGGCTCTCTGACGGCATCACGGAAGATGGCGGAATGGCCTTTGCCGGAGCCACGTCAGTACGCACCAAGGGAGGAAATGTCGTATATACGGATACGTCTGTCGTCGTGACGGGAGCGGATGAGGCAGAAATCATCATAGCCATGAATACTGATCACGAGATGCCGGGCAAGGATTGCGAGCCTATGGAGGCCTCGCTGATGCAGATAAGGAAGGCAAAGAAATATGATTATGCGCAACTCCGCAAAAGGCATACTGAAGCGTTCGGCGGGCTTTTCGGAAGAGCCTCCCTTGAACTGCCACGCAACGGTAATTCCGGGCTTTCAATCAGCCGCCGCTTAGAAGCGTTTGCAGAAGACCCGACAGACCTCGACCTTGTGGCCACATACATGCAGTACGGACGCTATCTGCTGATAAGCTCGACGCGCGAGGGAAGCCTGCCTCCGAATCTTCAGGGGCTGTGGGCAGAAGGGACAGGCACACCGTGGAACGGCGACTACCACCTCAACATCAATCTGCAGATGAACCTCTGGGGAGCCGAGACCGGAAATCTCAGCGAGCTGCACATGCCGATGATCGACTATACGCGCAGCCTTGTGCCGAACGGCGGAAAAACCGCAAGGACGTATTACGGAAGCGACGGATGGGTGACGCATATCCTCGGCAATGTCTGGGGATGGACATCTCCGTCGGAGGATCCGTCGTGGGGAGCGACAAACACTGCCGGAGCATGGCTGTGCAGGCATATATGGGAGCACTATCTGTATACCTCGGACACGGATTTCCTTGCGGAATATTTTCCTGTCATGCAGGGAGCCGCAGAATTCTTTTCGGACATGCTCGTGGAAGATCCGCGCACAGGCTTCCTCGTCACGGCTCCGACGACTTCGCCTGAGAACCATTATATCGACAGTAACGGGGATGTGCTGGCTATCTGCGCAGGCTCGACTATGGACAACCAGCTTGTACGCGAGCTGTTCACCAATGTGCTCGACGCCTCTGAAGCGCTTGAAAATGACGGCAGGACAGTCGGCGGACAGGATTTTCTTGAAAGAATCGCATCACAAAGGGAAAGGCTGGCACCGACAGTCGTAGGAAAGTACGGCCAGATTGTGGAATGGAATGAGGACTATCAGGAAGCGGAGCCGCATCACAGGCATGTGTCCCAGCTCTACGGACTGTATCCAGGCAATCAGCTTACATGGGAGGCCACCCCGGAACTGATGGAGGCGGCAAAGGTGACGCTGGAGCGCAGGGGCGACCAGTCCACCGGCTGGTCCATGGCATGGAAGATAAACTTCTGGGCACGTCTGAAGGACGGAGACAGGGCATTCAAGCTGCTGCGCAACCTGCTCAAGCCGGCCGTGGATGCTGTGCCGACAGGAGATGAAGCCACAGACCGGGCAGCACTGAAGAATCACCGCTGGGGCACATTCCCGAACCTTTTCAGTTCGCATCCGCCAATGCAGATCGACGGCAATTTCGGAGGAAGCGCCGGCATAATGGAAATGCTTCTTCAAAGCCACCGCACGGAATGCATGGAAGCCGGTAACGAGCTGAATGTCATCGAGATACTGCCCGCCCTTCCGTCCTCATGGTCTGAAGGCTCGTTCAGCGGTCTGATGGCAAGAGGCGGCATCGCAGTCTCATGCACATGGAGCGAAGGCAAAGTCACACACCTCACCCTCAGCTCCCCAACCCCACAGCCCGTAATCCTGACCTGCAACGGCCGCACCCACCGCCTAACCTGCACCTCCCGCACAAAGGTCAGATTATAGGAGTGCTCCGGAAAATCAGGCATTTCTCCGGAGCACCCATGTTTTTTGCACCACTGCTCCGGAAAATCAGGCTTTTTCCCGGAGCAGCGCTCAATATTTTATGAGGAGCTGCGAGATATGGTTGCGGTACTCGATCGGGGTCATGTTCTTGCGTTTGGTGAATATGCGGATGAAATTGGACTTGTTGTTGAATCCGCAGTCATAGCATATTTCGGAAGCGCTCAAGGATGTGCTTGCAAGCAGGTCGCAGGCCTTGGCTACACGAAGATTGTTGATATAAGTGATGAATGAAATGCCCGTCTTCTTCTTGAAGAAATGGCTGAATGCCGAATCCGACATGTTCACAAGCCTCGCGACATCCGAAAGACTTACCTTCCGGGATATGTTTTCCTCTATATAACGGCAGGCCTTGCTGATCCTGCGCGACTTCGAGCTGGTGACCAGATTCTCTGATTCATACATATTGCTAACAAGCTTGCGACGGCTGGCATGAGCAAGCGCATTCAATATGTTCAGGAACTTTGTCGCGGTCTGGAAACCCTGCATCCTTGTAAGTTCGATTATCTCATCCTTTATCCTTTCTGCATCCGCACCATAGAACTGGAGGCCCTGCATGGAATCCACAAGCAGCTGCCTTATCGGAGCGAAAAGCCGCTTGCTTATCATCTGATAGTTCAACAGGTCGCTTGAGAACTGGATGGTTATGACATGGTTGTTCACAAGGTCGGATTTCCACACATGAGGAACATTCGGGCCGGTCATGACTATGTCCAGATCGCCGAAATATTCTTCAGAATCCCCGACCACCCTTGTTCCGCTCGTCTTCATGACCACATTTATCTCATATTCCGGATGGCAATGGATAGGATAGTCAAAATCCGCATTCGGATGGTTCAAGATAATAAAAAAATCCTCGCTGGTCAGAGGAGTTATTTCCTGTTGAATATCATTCATAGTCAAGTTTGTTTACTCAACAAATGTAAATGAATTTTCAAACGAAAACAATAGGGTGCGCAAAAAAGTATAATCTTTTGTCAATCCTGTACATTCATATCTGTAATTACGACAAGAGAACCGGCAGGTACATCCAGTACAAGGTGTTCCCCGCATAGTCCGCTGTCAGAGGCCACAAGCCAGCCCTTCCCGTCATACACGGCCCTGCCCTCTTCATACACATATACAGACGCATCCTCAAAGCGCTCCGGCATGGTCAGCCTGATTCTGCGGTCCTTTTCGGCCCAGTTGACGACAGCGAAGGTCTGACGGCCGTCCTTTTCAGCAGCACACATCCTTACGCTTTCCTCCCCGCATGGTTCCACAGTCAGGATGTCACATCCCTTTGGAAAGCACCGGCACATCAGGGTCCATGCCCAGTACCACGGGCGCACATCCTCTTCTTCCGGACATCCGAAAACCTCCTCACCAAGTGTATTCCAGAAGCCCCATACCTTTATATTGTCCGGACGTCCCACATCACCGACAGAATGAGCCGCATCGTCAAGCATCCACACAGCCATACCGGAATATCCGGAATTCATGACATCCATGGCAAGAAGAGCCATATCAAGGCCATAGAAATGGTCGTACACCATCATATTGCTGTCAGCTCCCCCTGCATACGGGTGAGCCTCTGCCCTTGCAAGATTCTCCTGAAGCAGGAGCTCGTCCCCGGGCTTGTCATACTTGAAGCCGGCTTCGCCGAGAATCATCCTTTTTCCCTCCGGCACCGCCTCACGCAGAGCCTTGAGCCTCCGTGCATACGAACCGTCACGCACCTCAGTCTGCCCCGGATAGGCATGCACATCATATATACCGACAAGTTCATCCATATCCTCGACAGTTCTGCGTATCCAGTCATCAGCCGTCAGTCCTGTCTCAGGATGCACCCAGTGCACCACCACATCCGGAGCTGCAAGCGACACTTTCTCCTTCAGACCGGGATATCTCCCCATCTCTTCATCGAAGCGCCGTGCCATGGACATCCAAAGGCCGTAATCGCCGTCCGTGCTGGCCCAGTCACCGTCCGGCTCGTTGAAGATGACGAAATGCCTTATGCAGTCGAAACCAAGACCGTTCACCAGATGGTCAAGATAGTTTACCGACATCTTCACCCATTCCTGAGAATCCCTCATGTGGGGCTCAGGCGGATTGAATTCTCCGTACATGACGGTAATTCCGTGATCCTGACAATACCGGAGCACCTTCTCCAGCCTGCCGATATTACGATCACGTATATATTCCCCCCCCCTCGCAGCATCCCAATAGAGAAACCGGCTGTTTATCATGCAGCGGACGTAGCCCATCCCCATGACATCGATCCTGGACGTGAGCATCCGCCAGTCCTCTTCGGAGACATCGAAGCCCCATGAGGCTGCCTCATCGTACGGATCCCATTCTGCGCCGTTACCGATATAGTCACTGCTGATGACCTCGTCCGTCACCTTCACGTCCAGTACCTCCCGTGTACATGAAAAGCACATGACGGCACCTAACATGCAGCCCATCATCTTCCTCAGCATAAGCATTCAGTCTTTAAGAAGTCCAGCAGCTCCTGCAGCGGGCATGTAGCCACTCCGACATATCTGTCCGCCGCGCCGTAATACACATACAGGGTTCCGTCCACCACGACATTGCCTCCAGGGAAAATGCACCTGCTGTAGAATCCGTCCGTCTCGTACGGATGTTCCGGCTGCATTATCGGTTCCCTGGTGCGGGCTATCACCTTCAACGGATCCTCCCTGTCCAGCAGCATGGCTCCGACACTATATTCGGCTTTCCCTCCATCAGCGACTCCATGATACAGGACAAGCCATCCTTCGTCCGTCATCAGCGGAGGAGTGCTTCCGCCTATCTTTTCCTCCCATGTACCCTTCCTTCCGGTTATGAGCAGATGGCTCGGCTTGTCTTCCCATGCCATCAGGTCATCGGAAAACTTGAGCCATATGGATGGATATTCCACACCGTACTTCTCCCCCACATACTGCTTAGGCCTGTGCATGAGGACGTATCGTCCCCCGATCTTCTCCGGGAACAGGATCACATCCCTGTCGTCCAGGACAGGCGACGTGATTCTGCCGAGCCTGCGGAATGTACGGAAATCCTTCGTCATGGCCAGTCCTGTATTCCCGATGTTCTGCTTCAGGGACTCAGGTGCCTCGCAGCCGCATTCCGGAAGCATCACGACATCATGAGGGAACGTCCAGTACTGTCCTGGCGGATGAATCCTGTACGCATAGGTCACATAGAAGGTGTCTCCGAGGCGGATTATGCGCGGGTCCTCGACACAGCCAGCATCCGGCCCGTCTGCACTTGGCCCGAACACAGGAGTGTCGCAGCAGCGCTCGAAATGGAAGCCGTCACGGCTGGTTGCGAGGCCGAAACGTATGACATGTTCCGGATCATCCCCAGCTGCCCGGTACAGCATGTAAAAGACCCCCTTGTCGTAAATCACCCCCGGATTACAGGTCACAAGATTCTCCCACCGGTTGTCCGGATTCGGACATAGAATCGGATTATGTTCGTATTTGTTCAGCTTCATATCTCAAGTTTAGCAAATCTAACTGAAAATAAACAAAAGCATCGTGCCGGACACGAGAAGAGCCGCTCCCCACAGCCGGTAGTTGTTCCACCATGGCACTCCGCGAAGTTCCATGCCTTCCTTCCTGAAATCGGACAGTGAGAACACCGTATCCTTCAGCCGGTCAGATTCCGGAGCAGGATACATCAGACTGACGGCATATATGATGACGAGGCTCAACGTGAAGAGTATCGGTATCACAAAGAGGAAATGCATGTCGCCGAAGATGTCCTTCCTGAAGAAAAGGAGCAGCACCGCAAGGACGAGACCTGCCATGAGGCCCGCAAATGCACCATTGGCATTCGTCCTTCTTGAAAAGATGCCGGCAAGGAAAGCAGCCACAACAGGAGGCGCGACATATGAGATCATCTCCTGATAGTATTTCAGGAGAGAATCGAAACGGCTGATGTTCGGTGCCCACAAGGCGGCGATGACAAGGATCGCCACTGTCGCTGTCTTTCCGACCCTGACAAGTCCGGCAGAATCCGCCTTGGGGTTCATCTGGGCATAGAAGTCCATCGTGAAGAGGGTTGAGGCCGAATTCAGTATGGCGCTTAGCGTGGACATGAGCGCAGCAAGCATCGCCGAAAGCAGAATGCCGAGAAGACCGGCAGGAAGGAGCTTTATGACCATCGTCGGATACACCATGTCCGGATTGTCTATATCAGGAAAGAAATTCCGCGCCATGACACCCGGAAATATGATTATGAACAGGGTCACAAGTGTCAGGAAACCACAGAACATCACACCCTTGCGTCCTTCATTGACGCTTTTCGCGCTCAACACCCTCTGCACGAGCGTCTGGTTGTTCGCCCAGAAATACAGGCCTGATATCGGCATGCCGACGAACAGCCCGAGCCACGGGGTAGCTGTGTCATCCATAGGACGAACCAGCTTCATGGACGTGTCACCCTCCTGCATCAGCCCCGCAATATATTCGCCTCCGCCCGACACGAAGCAGGTGACCGTGAGAATCACCGAGCCTGCAATGAGTATGACAGCCTGGATAAGTTCCGCACTGATTGCAGAAGACAGGCCTCCCGGAATCGTATACGAAGCAGCCAGCAGGGCGAATATCCAGATGATCAGGCTCAAGTCTGCCGAAGGGAAGATAAGCTTGATTATCAAAGCCGCGGCATACATTGCTCCAGCGGCATCAAGGAACACGTTCCCGATTATGCTGACAGCAGAAAAATAGTATCTTGAACGTTTGTCATAACGTTTTTCCAGAAATTCAGGGATAGTGAATATGCCCGACCTTATGTACAGCGGCAGAAGGAAGACGGCAAAGAACACCATGACGAAAACTCCTCCGGTCAGGTTGTAGTTGAATACCGCGATGCCTGTGTCATAGGCATCACCGGACTGCCCGATGAGCGTCGTGCTTGATATGCTGGCGGCAAAGAGCGAAAGCCCCACAACCCACCACGGCATTGTCCTTCCGGCCAGAAAATATGAGCCGGCATCCTTGCTCCGGCCATGACGAAGCCCCCACCATGTGATGAACACGATGTAAAGAACAATTACGGCGATGTCAGCCAGCCCTATAGAGAATCCGTCCATGGCACCGTCACTCAGCATTCCACACATATGTCGCCACGGCTCCCGGTTCCAGTTTCAGGCGCGCGAACTTTCCGTTGTACTGGACATTCACGTCACGACGTGACCACGAATCGTTCGCCACGATCATGACGACCTTGCCATATGGCGTCAGGAAAGTCACGTTGTCCGGAACATCAGCCTTCTCTATAACGTTCGTCCTCCACATCTGAGGATGCTGTTCATCCTCGCATATGGATATCAGCCTGTCGCCGGGAGCAGTCGAGAAGATACGCTTCGATCCCGGAGGAACGAGCTTGGAAGCATGCGCGATGACATAGTAGGCAAGATTCCTCGTCACCTCGTCGCCATCTATAGTTATGGCTCCCTGACACATCGAACAGCCTCCGTTATCCGTATGAGGGTCATTCAGCGGGTCTGCCGCCAGATTCCATAGGACGACATTGCTGCTCCAGTTGCGTGTGACTCCCACTATCAGCCTCTTGACGGCACGTGCGATATCTATTGTCGGCGAGCCGGGCCGTTCCGTCGTCATCTGCTCGGTGAAATATATCCGTTTGTCCGGCCGCGCCTCATACACATAGGTCATCGCGCTCAGGTCACCACGATAATGATGGTAGGCTGCCCCTGACACATATCCGGCAGCCACAGGGTCGCCATATATCGCCAAAGCATAATCCGGACGGTCGCAGTTGTGGTCGAAGACTACGATTTCCGTATCTATCCCGGCCCTTGCAAAGGCTGGTCCGAGATGGTCTCTTACAAATTCAGTCTGATCGGCGGGATCCCACGGCATGCTCGGAGTATTGCGCGAGTTGAGCGGTTCGTTCTGAATGGTGACAGCATCTATGTCAATGCCTTCCTTCTTCATGGCCTGAACATATTTCACAAAATACTCAGCATAGACTCCATAGCACTCCTTCCTCAGCTTTCCTCCCCTTACATCACCGCTTTCCTTCATCCATACAGGGGCCGACCACGGCGATGACATCACGGTGATGTCCGGATTAATGCCAAGTATCTCGTACATCACCGGCACCACATCCTTAAGATCCTGAGAAAGCGAGAAATGCTTCAGACCGAAATCCTCCTGTCCGGCCGGCATGTCATCATAAGAGAACACAAAGCTGTTCAGGTCGGATGCGCCCAAGGTCAGGCGGACATAACTGAACCCCACCCCTTCCTTGGGATCGAACATCTCACGCAGGATATCATGACGTACGGAAGGCGTCATCTTCATCAGATGCTCTGCACTTCCCCCGGTGAGGGCGAATCCGAAACCGTCCATCGTCTGATATCCGCGTACAGGGTCGACCACGATGTATGCCGCCCTTTCATTGCGCTTTACGTCAAATTCGGCGACTTCACCCTGAGCCGCAAACAATGCAGACCGGTCCGGTGAAGTCATCCATGAGGATATTTTCTGTCCCGAAGCAGAGACAGCCGTCAGCAGCGATATCGCCGCAAATGCAGAACGAAGAGTCTTCATATGAGTATATTTCAAAACCAGTTTTCAGAAACGATCATTCTTGCCTCCCTGTCGATATCATCAGACATGAAGCATCTGTCATTCAGAATCATCATCCGTCCGTCTTCAGGAGTGTAGCGTTCCCATTCCGGAAGTCTTCTTGCCGATGGAACACCGGTGCGCATGAAGTTGAGAAGAGCTTCCGACATCTTCATCGAAAGCCTGTACGGGCGGTTACCGCCTCCGTTATGCGTCACCATCCTGTCCGTGTTCATGAGCCAGAAGGATATGTCTATGCAATGGAAGGCCCTGTGGCGTCCGTCGAAAAGCGGTGATTCCCACCCGAACCATGCCATATATACCGGGGCGCCCTGCCTGCATCTTGCATCGGCAAGCTTCACCATTCCGTACCTGTGGGATACCGCGAATGCCCATATTTCTATTGGTCTCGCCTCCGGAAACACCGTCCTGTAGCCCTCGATGACAGCCATCGGATCCCTGTATGTTCCTGAAAGCCTTTCCGCCACTTCCTCAAAGGTGATGTCCTCATGTTCAGGATTGTCCCTGTTCGGATTCCATTCATGGAATGTGCTGCACAGGAGCATAGGTATATCCGACTTTCTTCCTTCAAAGAACTCTCCCGAAGGTATGTCTACATCGTTTCCCACAGGGGCAAAGCCTGCACGGTAGCCTGATTCTGCACTAAGCTTCTTCTGAGCCCTCATTGCAAGGGCGAGGTACTCTTCCCAAGGCATGTTCTGCAGGGAATCGACCTCGGAAGGCTTCAGTCCGGCCTCCTCAAGGACAGCCTCTCCCAGAGCGGCAGAATATGCCGCATCATTCGCTCTGGTGGCATCGCCGCTCAACGCGACTGCCTTGTGGAACAGGCCTTCCGCAGAAGGCATCGCACACAACATGCTCACTTTCGAGCCGCCGCCCGACTGTCCCATTATCGTGACGTTGGAAGGATCTCCGCCGAAATGCTCTATATTGTCACGCACCCATTCGAGCGCCGCCACGATATCAAGCATTCCCACATTTGCCGAATGCCTGTACTTCTCTCCTCCGACAGACGAGAAGTCACTGAATCCGAATGCATTAAGTCTGTGGTTTACCGAGCAGAACACGATATCTCCACGACGGGCGATGTTCTCCCCGCTGTAACCGTCCTGCTCGATGCCGTTGCCTTTGGCGAAGCCTCCTCCATGAAGCCACACAAGCACAGGACGTTTTCCGCCATCTCCCAGTCCGGAAGTCCACACATTCAGGCGAAGGCAGTCTTCACCCATGGCGTCATAGTTCCAATGGTCAGTGAACATGTAATACGACTCCGGTCTCCTGTCATAGTACTCCTGCGGTGCAGATTCTCCGAATGCTACAGCCGGACGTACACCCTCCCAGGGCTGTGGAGGCTGCGGCGGCATGAAACGGTTGCTTCCGGAAGTCGGAGCTCCGTAAGGAATACCGTGGAAGCAGTACACGTCATGCATGAGATAGCCGCGCACCATCCCGTATTCCGTCTGTGCCACGGCGATGTCCTCACCTATATATACCTGTTGACGCGAAAGCGGGAACATCCTATTCCCGTCGCACGAGCATGAAACAGCCATGGCCGCTGCGGCCACAAGGCTCAATAATCCTGCAGTCTTCATAATCATTCCGTTTTCGACTTCAAAGATACCGATTTATCAGACTAAACCCATTATACTTTTTTGCCGGATGATTATACGATTTTTCCAACGTTCAAAATTGTATAATTATTTGACCGAACATGACACCCGCAGGAAATTCATAAAAACTATTTTTGTTGACGGATTATGCCATGACGGCAGGATTCCATCAAGGCCTGCAACAAAGCACAAACCATAATTATAAACTAAAAAACCACGTTATGAAGAAGAATTTAAGACATCTGTTTCTTGCAGTGGCTGCGTCACTGGCCTTCTCTTCCTGCGAAGAGCAGCCGCGCAACACTGAAGAGCTGATCGACCCTTGGCTTCGCGAGCGTACTCCTGTCAACCTCAGGCTGGAATCACAGATCGGTGCGGCAGTCATCACGGACAACTGGCGTAACGATGCGGAGGGTTCGATAGTGGTCAGTCTGATCACCGGAGGGCTTGACCTTTCGGCAGTCAAGGTGGTCGCTCTGGACTTCGAATATCCGGACAGCGAATTCTGCCCTGTGGCCAGCATCGCTCCGGGAAGCACCCTGGATTTAAGCGACGGCAAAGCGGATTTCACGGTCACAGCCTATAACGGGGAGACGCGCACCTACACTGTCAGCTACTCCCAGTTCAAGGATCCGCTCGAAGGCACTTACAGCTTCACTCAGATAGGCGGCCTCCTTGACTCAAGTGCGCCTATGAGCGCATTCATAATCCATGGAGGATGGGATGACGCCGAGGTCAGGTCTACCGTCATGGACAAATGGTGGCATTGGGGAGACGGATACATGCCGACAGACGAGGATGACAATCTCCTGAGCTTCAGACTTGAAGAGGCCGATGCCGAAACAGGAGCAACATTCGGAACACTCGTGAACACGCCGGGACCGGACGGGAAGTATGCCAACTACATGTTCCAGAACAGTAATGACGTGAACGGCAAGTACCGTATTTTCCCTACAGGAAAGAGCCGCTGGGCAAAACCGGGAGACGGCAGCATCGTCGTGTATGCATACGAGGACGAAGAATATGCCGAGCCACTCTGGACTGTGAACCTCTACGAGGCAGGAGACCACTCATTCTCTGCCGTCACAGTCACAGTGCCGGATCTTGCTTTCGGACGCTCGCATGAAGGTCCTTTCGACAACATCGACTGGAACTGGCCGGATTCACGCTGGTTCACCGACAACGTCCGGAACACCTTCTGGCTCGTTCATAAGGACACTGACGCACCTCTTGCAAACCATTCAGACCTTTTAGCTCAATAAGCAATGTCCAGAACCATGAGCATAACATTCATATCGATGGCCGCATCACTGACGGCCTTGCTGTCATGTTCCGGAACAGGCAATGAAGCCGAGCCGACCCCTGCGGACACAAGATTCATGACGGTGCCGGAAAGCGTGGAAATCGCTCACAATGCAGGTTCGTTCTCCGTAGACGTGAATTCGAACTTCACATTCACTGCAGAATCCCAGGCAGACTGGATGGAGTTCGACAGGGCAGAGGACGGCAAGGCATGGTTTACGGTGGAGGACAACAACAGGATATCGCCGAGGGAAGGAAAGATCAAGGTGTCGGATGCCGGCGACCGCTACTACTATAAGATAGTGACGGTCACTCAGTCCGCCAACCCTGCTCCGGCAGTGTCCCTCAGCATAGTGGACAAGAATGCGACCGCTGAGACCAAGGCCCTGTATGCAAATCTATGGGCTCTTTCGGAAAAGGGTTTCATGTTCGGTCATCACGACGACCTGTGGTACGGACGCTACTGGTATGACGAGCCGGGCAATTCGGACACTAAGGCTGTCTGCGGAGACTATCCGGGAGTGTTCAGCGTGGACTTCGGCGAAATCATGGACAACAGGCATCAGTCTGAAGCGAACGAGATACGCAGGCGCGTGATAATAGAGGCATATGACAGAGGCGAGGTCATCACGGCATGCTGCCATCTCAACAATCCTCACACCGGAGGCGATTCATGGGACAACTCCAGCAACGAAGTCGTGAAAAGCATCCTTACCGAAGGACATGCCACACGCACGAAATACCTCCAGTGGCTTGACAGATGCGCAGATTTCGCCAACAATCTCAAAGGCTCAGACGGAAAGCTCATTCCGATTCTGTTCCGTCCGTATCACGAGCACACCCAGACATGGTCATGGTGGGGCTCGAAGTGCACTACCGAGCAGGAGTTCAAGGACTTCTGGAAGTTCACCGTAACGTACCTCCGCGACGTCAAGGGCGTTCATAATTTCATCTACGCGATATCGCCGCAGATGGACGCGGACTACGGCAACGGCACAAGGGACAGGCTTCTGCACAGATGGCCGGGAGACGACTACGTCGACTTCATCGGCATGGACTGCTACCATTACAGCAACGTGCAGGCATTCAAGAGCAACCTCAAGGCGATATCGGCCCTTTCCATCGAGAAGAACAAGCCTTGCGGCGTGACCGAAACAGGCCCTGAAGGCTTCGACTGGACTGACTACTGGACTTCACATATCCTTGCGAGTGCCGCCGGAAACAGGGTGAGCATGATCGTGATGTGGAGGAACAAGTACGTAGGAAGCAACGAGTCGGACAGACACTTCTATTCAGTATATCCGGGGCATCCTTCTGAGAATGACTTCCGTACGATGTACGACGACCCTTCCACTTTCTTCAGCAGAGACCTCCCTGACATGTACACGATGCCGGAGCAGCATGAAGTGAAGTAGACCATAAAGAATTTTAATGACAAAACATAACCAATATGACCAGATCACTCAAATCATTTCTGCTGAGCGGCATCATGCTGCTTTGCGGAGCCATTGCAGGTCCGCTTTATGGCCAAAGCAGGACGGTCAATGGTGTAGTGCAGGACGATAATGGGGAACCGTTATATGGCGCATTTGTAGTTGAGAAGGGCACGACCAACGGTGTCTCGACCGACATTGACGGAAAATTCGAGATCCAGGTTCCTTCCGACGCTGTGCTGGAATTCCAGTTTATCGGCTATAAGACTCAGGAGATACAGCTTACTGCCGGCCGGCAGCTGCTGTTGGTGCAGTTGGAAACAGACGCCAACCTCATGGAAGAGGTGGTGGTGACCGCATTCGCGACACAGAAGAAGATCAACGTCACCGGCGCCATATCGGCGGTCAGCGGCACAGACCTCGTCGCCTCACCAGTGGCCAACATATCGAACGCCCTGATAGGCAATACTCCTGGCGTAAGCGGTCTCCAGACATCAGGAGAGCCGGGACGCAACCAGGCCAACATCTATGTGCGCGGCGTCTCCACATACGGAGAGTCCACCCCTCTGATCATCATCGACGGCGTGGAGCAGGCGTCAGAGCAGGCTTTCAGTGCATTCAATGCGATGGACGCGAATGAAATCGCCAGCATATCCGTGCTGAAGGACGCTTCCTCGACAGCTGTATATGGAGTCAGGGGCGCCAACGGCGTCATCATAGTGACCACAAAGAGAGGCCAGGTCGGCAAGCCTGTCATAAGCGCTTCAGCCAACTTCGGTCTCACATCGGCGACAAATCTTCAGGAAGGAACCACAGCCTATGAATATGCTCTTTTCAGGAACGAGGCGATACGCAACGAGCAGAACGCATATCCCGGCAATGAAGGCCTTTCGGCATACATCTATGACGACTACGACCTCTGGAAGTTCAAGAACAACCGCGACTTCACCCCTCAGGAGGTGGATGCGATGACGAACCTGACCCCGGAGCAGAAGGAACAGCTCAAGAACACGCCTGCCCTCTATTATGCATCGCGCAACCTCTACAAGGAGCAGTTCAGCAAGGTCGCTCCGCAATACCAGGCCAACGTAAACATAAGCGGAGGAACAGATCGTGTGAAATATTTCGTGTCGTTCGGATACTTCCGTCAGGAAGGCATCACCAACGACGTATCATATTATGGCTCGAACACCGGTTCCGTCTTCAACCGCTACAACTTCAGGAGCAACTTCGACATCAATGTCACGAAGAACCTCAAGGTGACTATCAATTCGGCCGGACAGTTCGGAGAGACCACCGGTCCGGGCAACAGCGCCGACCCTTATGACCTTTCGTCACGCTACAAGATCATAATGCAGTACATTTACGACGCCAACCCGTTCATTTCACCGGGAATTGTGGATGGCCGCCTCATCAGAGGATTCGCTGGAATTTCAGGTTCCGAGCAGAATCCGCTTGCAGCCAAGACGAACAGCCAGATCGGAGAACAGAACGCCCTCTACAACCTCCTCATAAGCGGTTCCGGCACAATCTTCAACAGCCTGCTCGACAATTCGATAAAGGTGGAGCATACGATGGACTACCTGCTTCCGAACCTCCGTGCATATGCAACAGTTTCGTATCAGGACAACTACAACAGGTACGTGAAGTACACCCCTTCCATCCCTTCATACACAGTCCAGAGAAGTGCAGAGGACCCTAACCAGCTCGAATTCTTCGGAGGTTCCATGGGAAGCGGTTCGTTCGAGTCGTGGGGCTACAGCAACTGGAACAAGTTCTATGTGGATGCAGGGCTGGACTGGGCAGAATCATATGGAAAGCACAACGTATCCGCCCTCCTGCTTGCAAAGGCTTCGAAATACACCATGCCTTCCGATTCATACAACGTGCCTTCGGGAATCATGGGATTCGTCGGCCGCGTGACCTACAATTACGATGACCGCTACATGGCGGAAGTCAATGTAGGATACAACGGTACCGAGCAGTTTGCGGAAGGACAGCGCTTCGGCCTCTTCCCTGCAATTTCGGCCGGTTGGGTTCCTACAGCAGAAAAATGGTTCCCGCAGAACGACATTTTCACATTCATGAAGATACGTGCTTCATACGGTGAGGTCGGAAACGACCGTCTCGGAGCTGCGAGAAGATACTATTACCTTCCTAACACATACTACCTCAACCAGACAGGATATTATCTCGGAAACGGTAACGGTTCATCCGCAAACACATATTTCGCCGGAGCCACGGAAGGTGTGCTCGGAAATCCTGACATCACATGGGAAAGGTCAAGGAAATACGATGTCGGAGTGGAAACAAAGTTCTTCTCTGACAGACTGTCTCTGGATTTCGACTACTTCTATGAGAAGCGAGACAACATCCTCACGACCCTCGGAACAATCCCTGCGATTTACGGCGTTTCATCAGGAGCCGTGCCTCCTGCAAATGTCGGAATCACGGAGAACAGAGGATACGAGATCGTGCTTGGATGGGAGGACACCATAGGCGACTTCACATACTCAATCGGCGGAGACCTCAGCTGGTCACGCAACAAGATCATCTACAAGGCGGAGGCCAAGAACCCTTATCCTTGGATGAACGAGACAGGACATGCCATCGGACAGCGTTTCGGCCTTATCAACGACGGGCTCTTCAACACAGAGGAAGAACTTGCAGACCGTCCTTACAACACCTACACGGCAAACCAGGCGACCCTCGGTGACATCCGCTACAAGGATCTTGACGGCGACGGATACATAAACCAGAACGACGTGGCGCCGATAGGCTTCCCGAACTATGCGGAGTACCACTTCAACGTGAAGCTGCATCTGGCATGGAAGGGTCTCGACCTCAGGATGCTCTTCACGGGTTCGGCGAACGGTTCGTACTACCTCAGCAGCGGATACACGATTCCGTTCTTCAAGAACGCCGGAAACGCATGGAAATGGCAGTATGACGGACGCTGGACGGCTGAAAAGTATGCGGCAGGCGAGAAGATAACATATCCTCGCGCCACCTATTCAGCCACATCGTCACACAACAACTACCTGACGAGCGACTACTGGATGGTGTCAACTAACCATTTCAAGCTCAAGAATGTGGAGCTCGGCTACACCTTCAACGTGAAGAAGGGCATCCTCAGCCAGCTCAACGTCCAGTCTCTCAGGCTGTTCATGAACGCGAACAATGTATACACCTTCAGGAACGCACTTACACCATATGGAATCGACCCTGAGACCACAGACGGCAGCACATACCTCTACCCTCTCACACGAGTATTCACATTCGGCGTAAACCTGCGCTTCTAAAAAAATGAACATGATGAAAAAGATTATAAACATATTGGCAGTCATCGGTCTTGCGACGGTCACTTCGTGCAGCCTCTTCCTTGAGAAGCCTGACACGACCGGTACCGTGGACCTTGACGCAGTGTTCGGCACCACAAAGAACGCCGAAGCAGCCTTGATGTCCTGCTATTCGAATGTTCTTCTGCACGGATGGCCTGGCGGAATGGGAATCGGCCACGGCACTCTCGGAGCCATGTCCGGAGAAGTGAACAGAGGATACAACTGGCACGGCACATATGTCGTGGCTCAGCAGGGACTGAGCGTGAACGGAGTCGACGGATCCGACGCCGGAGCGGACAGCTACCAGAACAACTGGAGGTACATCCGCCAGTGCTTCATCGTGAAGGAGAACATAGACAAAGTGGCGGACATGGATCAGGCGACCAAGGATGTCATAAAGGCGGAAGCGACTGCTCTGATAGCATACAGGTACATGGGAATGTTCTACCGCTACGGCGGCGTCCCTATCGTCACCAAGTCATTCGAGGCGAACGACGACCTCACGGCAGGCCGTGCCCCTCTCGAAGAAGTGCTCCAGTACATCATCGACCTCTGTGACGAGGCCTGTGCGGTGCTCCCTGCGAAATGGGATGCCGCCAATACCGGCCGCATGACGCAGGGAGCGGCTCTCGCCATCAAGGCCAGGGCACTGATGTTCGCCGCACGTCCTCTATTCAACAGCGCGACACCTTACCTCGACAACGGTTCCCTGAACAATCTGATATGCTTCGGAAGCGCAGATACAGAGCGCTGGAAGGATGCCATAGATGCCAATGAGGCGGTGCTGTCATGGGCAGCGGCAAACGGAACGGCCATCATCGACACAGGAAAGCCTTTCGAGGACTATGCCACTGCGACATCAACGCCGGGCAACAACGAGATCATCCTCGCCTACAAGTGCAACAGCTCGGACAAGCACAGCTGGCCTGCAAGCGCCCTCTTCTACTATCATAACTGCTCGCCTTACTGGGACTACAACCGCTGGGATTCGGACGAGTCAGGTGTGCTCTCAAACCATGTGAAGCTCTACTACAGGAATGACGGAGGCGAGATCGACTGGCCGTCAGTCGGAGATGCAGCTCCCCGCACAGGTGCGGATTACATAGCCTGCATCAATTCATTGGAACCTCGCGCTCTCGCAGACATAAAGTTCGGAGGATTTGATGCGAAGAACAATGCCGGAGACTCGCAATGGCAGAACAACGGCTGGGGAAGAGGCGGATACGATGCCGACAAGGATAAAGGCAGTGCATTCCCGAACAGGGTAGGAGCGACAGGCCAGGGCTGTGGAGAAAGGAGCAAGTTCTACTACAATGCAGGCTCCCGCGTATGGTTCGAGGCACCTCTCTTCCGTCTTGCGGAGACATATCTCAACCTCGCGGAAGCATACAACGAATACGGCAACAGCACCAAGGCGCTTGAGAACCTCAACAAGGTACATGAGCGTGCCGGACTCCCTGCCGTTACGGAAAAGGATCAGACAAGGCTCCGTGAAATCATACAGAGGGAGAAGGCCATCGAGTTCTTCCAGGAGAACCACAGATACTTCGACGCGAAGCACTGGAAGCGTTCCGACATCGGAACAGCCATCTGCGGAGGTTCGATGCGTTCGTTCACATTCAACATAAAGAATGACGATGCAGCCACATGGCCATATGCGGCAGAGTGGGTTGAATCCTGGTGGGAAGCTGAAATCTACACCGCATTCTGGTCTCCGGCTATGTATCTCGAACCATTCCCTCAGACCGAGGTCAACAAGGGAACCATCACTCAGAATCCGGGCTATTAAAATTCAGAAGACATGAGAAAACAGAATATGATAAGATGCCTCACCATATTGGGAGCATCGATACTGACAAGCACAGGATTGACGGCACAGGAGAAATCCGATTCGCTTTCGACATCCGCTGTGTCGACAGTGACCGGAGAAGACCTGTACCACATCCAGACATCTAACCTGTCCAATACCTGGGTGGGCATGATTCCGGGACTGACCGTTCTTCAGGGAACAGGTGAAGTAGGAAACGACAATGCCAGATGGCTCATCCGTGGCGTGGGAAGCTATGGTGTCGGCAACTGGAATTCGGCAAAGATATTCGTCGACGGCTTCGAAGTGAATTCGGAATATCTCGTTTCGCTGTCTCCGTCGGAGATAGAAAGCGTATCGGTTCTCAAGGACGGCGCAGCTCTCGCGATTTACGGAGACCGAGGAGCGAACGGCGTGATCCGCATCGAGACCAAAAGAGGAAAGACCGGGCCTGCAACAGTGTCTGCAAAGGTACGCTACGGTGCACAGACTCCGACAGTCCTCAACAAGCCGCTCGGCTCGTATGATTTCGCCAACCTTTACAACCAGGCTGTATCGAACGACAACGGCATGGTGTGGTCGCCGGCATACACTCCCGAGCAGCTTGAAGCCTACAGGAACGGGACAGGTGTGGACGTAGACTGGTACGATGAGGTGATGAGAAGCGCCGGTTCATATATGGACGGCGACATCATCTTCAACGGAGGAAATGCCAATGCACGCTACAACGTGACCCTCGGCTACGTAAATGCCGGAGGTCTCCTCAACACAAGCAATACAGACGCGACAAAGAACCTCGGATACGAAAGGTACAACCTCCGCGCGAACCTCGACTTCAACATCATGAAGATCTTCGAGTTCAGGGTGGACTTCGGCGGAAGGCTCGAAATGCGCCGCAGGCCGAACTACGGCATCAGCTCGCTCTTCAACGATCTGGCACGCTACCCTTCGAATATCTACAACATCTACGATGATGCGGAGCAGACACACCTTTCCGGAACGGCCATATATCCGAACAACCCTTACGCTTCGGTGAACGAGCTCGGATGGTATTCCCAGAAGGCCAGAAGCCTGCAGGGCAACTTCGTGATCAGGGAGAAGCTCGACATCGTGACTCCGGGTCTGTACCTCGAAGAGGCGTTCTCCTTCTACAGCTACACACTCAGCACATACAGCAAGACGAAGAACTACGCACGCTGGTTCAACGGCGAGAACACGACCACAGACGAGAGCACATCGCTTGTCGCAAGCGGATACGGTTCCGGCGGAATGCAGGACTGGAAGCAGGGAAGGCTCACGATAGGTTACGACCGTGACTTCGGAAAGAACAAGGTTTCGGCAGCCGTGAACTACAACATCTCCGCATACAAGGGCGACGGCTACTTCTCATACAAGTACAACTACCTCAACCTCAACGGAATCGTGGACTACAGCTTCGATGACAGATATGTGGCCCAGCTTGCGTTCTCATATTTCGGAAACGACTCGTTCGCTCCGGGACACAGATGGCATTTCTATCCGGCTGCATCATTCGCATGGGTCGCTTCCAACGAGGAATTCCTCAGGAACAGCTCATGGGTGGATTTCCTCAAGGTGCGTCTGTCGGCAGGAGCTGCCGGTGCATCCGATTCAGGAGCGACATCCGTGCTCTCGAACTTCTCTTCAAACGGACGATTCCTATTCAAGGACTACTATGCGAACAGCTATGTGGGCTCGTTCTACATGGGACAGAACGGCGGAAGCTGGCAGAACACCCTCGTGCCTATGTTCGTTCCGAATGAAGACATCGTGCCGGAAAGAAGCATGAAATATAATGTCGGCATCGATGCAATGCTCTTCGGAGGCCTCAGCATCACTGCGGATGCCTTCCTCGACAAGAGAAGCGACATTCTCACGCTCGACAACTCGAAGATGGGATATTACGGAAAGCAGTACCATTTCTCCAATGTAGGCGAAATGACCAACAGAGGATTCGAGGCATCGGCAATGTACTCAGGAAAGAGCGGAGACTTCTCGTACAGGGTGAACGGCATGGTATCATTTGCAAGGAACACGATCGACTATATGGCCGAAGTGGCTCCTGCCAACGAATTCAGTGCACAGACTGGACGTCCATACGGAACAATCATAGGACTGAAGGCCGAGCGATTCTTTGATGTGAACGATTTCGACAATGCAGGAAATCTCAAGGAAGGCATTCCGGTTCCGGCATTCGGCTCCGTCCAGCCGGGAGACGTGAAGTACGCCGACCTCGACGGGAACGATGTGGTTGACCAGAACGATGTGACCGCAATCGGAAAGTCGGCTTATCCTGAATGGTACTACAGCTTCGGCGGAAAGATCGGATGGAAGGGATTCGACCTCGAAGTCCTCTTTCAGGGAGCGGCAGGAGCATCAGTGAATCTCCTCGACAACTGGAATCAGACAGTGGCCTTCGTAGACAACGGCAATGCATATGAGATTGCGAAGAGCGCATGGGCATACTACCCTGCAGAAGGCATAGACACACGCGCCTCAGCACGCTTCCCGCGTCTTTCGACACAGAGCAATGAGAACAACTACCAGACAAGTTCGCTCTGGATCAGAAGTGCGGACTATCTCAAGCTCCGTAACCTCGAACTCGGATACAACTTCAACACAATGAAGCTTCAGAAGGCCGGAATCGAGAACCTCAGGATATATCTGAGCGGGCACAACCTGCTGACCTTCAGCGGACTTCTGCGCAACTACGACCTCGACCCCGAGGGATTCGGTTACTACCCGACCGTAAGGTCATGCAATGTCGGTGTGTCGATAACATTCTAAACAGATGAAGATTATGAAACATAGATACATTATTTCAGCTCTCGCGGTTGCACTGATGTCTTCAGCCTGCAGCGATTTTCTCGACACGAGCCTCGACCGCAACCAGACAGGAGAGACCATAGTCACTGACAGAAGCTCCATCTGGTACTTCGGCTATGCATTCTACTCCCCTATCGGATATGGGTATACGACGATTGACAACAACATCTTCGCCACAGCTTCCGACGAGGCACAGCAGACCTCTGCTTCCTCACAGGTAATATATTTCAATAAAGGTATGCTCAACGAAAGCGTGAATCCGCTGTTCTACCTTTATCAGAACTGCTACGAAGGCATCCGCGCCGCAAATTTCTTCCTTGAGTATGTGGCGGACGGAAAAGGCGAGGAACTTCTTGCACAGAACAGGAACCTCATCACGGACGCAACGAACTACAAGAAGGATCTGGAGTCTCTCGCATGGTTCAAGGCCGAGGCTCATATCGCCCGTGCCTACTATTACTCGGAACTCATCAAGATGTATGGCGGAGTGCCGATTGTCGAGTCTTCACAGGATGACGGACAGATGATTCCGCGCTCTACATATGAAGAGGTAGTGGAATATATCGTCAAGGAGATAGACGACCACAAGGATGCGCTCGCAGTAAACTGGAACGATTACACTGACCGCGAAGGACGCTTCACCCTCGGAGCAGCCCTCGCCATCAAGGCCCGTGTGCTCCTCTATGCGGCATCTCCCCTCCACAACGAAAGCAATGACGTAAAGAAATGGGAAAGGGCGGCGGCCGCTGTGAACGAACTCGTTTCCAACACATCACTGTCATATTCGCTTGATTCCGACTACGGCGCATATTTCTCAGGAGGCAATCCACTGTCGAGCAGCGAGACGATATATGCCGTACGCAGCTGGAGTTCAAACACGATGGAGGCTCTCAACTACCCTATCGCCACACAGGGAGGAGGCAGCGGAGCGACACCTACGCATAATCTCGTGTCTGCATACGAATACATCGGCACACCTGATCCATCCGATCCTTATGCCAACCGCGACCCGAGGCTTGCGGCGTCAGTCGTGACAAACGGAAGCACATGGAACGGTCGCATCATAGACCAGTCAGCGGGAGGTAGCGACGACATGGCCAAGGCGAATGCAAGCCGCACAGGCTACTATCTAAAGAAGTTCCTCACAGACAACCTCAATCTCACACAAGGCCAGACCGTACAGCACAACTGGGTGGCATACCGCTGGGGTGAAGTGCTTCTGAACTACGCTGAGGCCATGAACGAGGCTTACGGCCCGGATGCTGTTCCGGCCGGATTCAGCATGTCGGCGCGTCAGGCGCTTCAGATGGTCAGAGACCGCGCGAGCAGCCTGCTGCCTCAGGTGACAGCCACTGATGTGGAGTCCTTCCGCAAGGCGGTCAAGCATGAAAGGCGCATCGAACTGGCATTCGAAGACCACCGCTACTGGGATCTTATCCGCTGGAAGGACGCCATGGAAGTGCTGAACACTCCTGTACTTGGAGTGAAGGTCTCGAAGAGCGGAGACACATATGAATATGAGGTGACGGAAGTGGCTGCACGCACGTTCCACGAAAGGAATCATTACCTGCCGTTCCTCCGTTCGGAGATAGAGAACTCAAACAACACACTGGAACAGAATCCTCAATATTAGACTCTCGAAAACGGCACAATGGCCACAGTTGTTGTGGACGTCGATGCTCTGAAAAGCATTTAGTGCTGATAATAACTTGTTGTGACGACCGCCGTCGCAAAAGATGACGGCGGTCTTTTAAAAGCTGTTTAAAGCCAAAGACCATGAAGCGATTGTTTTTGACCATACTCACTGTGATGACAGCTGCTGCGTTGCATGCACAGATCGGCAGCATCACCCCACCTGACGGGAAGACTGAAAGATACGGACTTGCAGCCTTCGGGATCCGCCTTACCGGGAACTGGGAGAACCCATACCTGCAGGAAGAGGCGGCCTTGGACATGCTGCTCACTTCCCCATCGGGAAAGGCCATTGTGCTGCCGTGTTTCCACGTTTCAGGCAAAAGTGGCTCGGAAAGTATATGGGAAGCACGTTTCACCCCTCAGGAAGCCGGAGAATACACTTACCGTTTCCGCTATTCAGAGGATGGGGAATGTGTATCCGAAACATCCGACGGCACGCTTGAGGTAAAAGACAGCCGTCGTCAGGGAATACTACATCTGCGCGACAACCGGACCCTGCAGTTCGACAACGGGGACATTTTCCGGGGCATCGGCATGAATCTATGCTGGGAATCCCGTACGAGAGACGATTCTAAATATTTCAGCGGCCTGCATGAGCAGCACGACAGGTTCAATTATGACGTCATGCTCCCGATGTTCGCTGAAAACGGAGGAAACTTCACAAGGATGTGGATGTGTTCATGGAACTTCCCTATCGACAGGAAGGACGGATTCAACAACCACCGTTACATGCCGACGGACGGATACATCAATCAGAGCGCTGTGGAACGCCTTGACCATGTGGTGCGTCTGGCCGAAAGACACGACATCAGGATCATGCTGTGCATGGGCCAGGGTGACGTAAGGGCGGACAGGGAATTCTTCGTTTCAGAAGAGGCCAAAGCCCGCTACAGGAACAGGCTGCGCTATATCGTCGCAAGATGGGGCTACAGTCCCGCCATCGGAATGTGGGAGTTCTTCAATGAGATAGACAACATCCAGCACCGCGACAGAAATGGTGTGATACCGAGCGGGGAAATCGTCGCATGGCATGACGAAATGAGCACATATCTCAAGGAGATTGATCCTTACGGACATATCACCACAACATCCATATCGCACCGCGACCTCGAAGGGCTGAATTCAGTAAGGAATCTGGACATCAACCAGAAGCATATCTACAATGCGACCTCAAGCATCCCGAGTAACCTCAGAAGCTATAGCGAAAAGTTCGGCAAGCCATACATCATCGGAGAATTCGGCTATGAATGGGACTGGTCGAAGAATTTCGACGATTTTGCAGAAGGAATGGACATGGACTTCCGCCGCGGCCTCTGGTACGGGCTGTTCTGCGGCACTCCTGTCACCCCTATGAGCTGGTGGTGGGAATATTTCGAGAACAGGAACATGATTCCGTACATAAGGAATGCCAGATTCATAAGCGACATGATGCTTGAAGCCGGTAATGGAGACTTCGAAGTCCTTGAGACTGAAGACAACGGCAAGGCGGAGACATTTGCGGTACAGTGCGGAAGAAAGGTATTCGTATATATCTTCAACGGAAGCGACAAAGTGCTCGACTCCACGGAAATACGCCTCGGCACAACAGGCAGGCTGAAGATTTCCAGGCTCGACACGAAAAAGACAAGACTGGTCAAGGACGGCAAGGCATCGTCAGACGGAACCGTCAGACTTGAAGCACTGGAGCTGAAGCCTCTTGAAGAAGCGATCTTAGTACTGGAATAATCCATATGCATATGAACGTCAGGACATTCATAATATCCACATTACTGATATGCTGCCATGCCGCAGCCCTTGCACAGACACCGCACAGGCAGAAGACGTCAACCAACTTCGGTCTGGCATCGCCACAGCCCGCCCACACCCTTCCTGTAAGCAAAGTGCCTGCAGACGTGCCGCAGAGGGTGGAAAAGCGTCCTGCTGTGACGGAGCTGCACCCGGCTGGAGAAGGCTCATGGTCCATCACATCCGGATGGGAACTGTGCGAAGCGTACAATATATGTTCTGACGGATGGTACAATGCCACCGTACCAGGTACCGTCCTCACGACGTTGGTGAAGCAGGGAGTATATCCGGATCCGCGCTACGGCCTGAACAATCTCGCGATTCCGGACGACCTGTGCAGAAAGGACTGGTGGTACAGATGCAGCTTCGCATTGCCGGAAGAAGCGAAGGACAAGAAGACCGTCGAACTCATATTCAACGGAATAAACTACAGGGCGGACATCTGGCTCAACGGCAGCAGAATCGGCAGCATCGCAGGAGCCTTTACCAGAGGACGGTTCGACATCACGGATCACCTCAAGGACAGCAACGACCTGTACGTACATATATTTCCGCCTGCCAATCCGGGGATTCCTCATGAGCAGTCACCTTCAGCCGGTGGCGGACTCAACGGCGGAGCGCTCTGTCTTGACGGTCCGACATTCATATGCTCGGAAGGATGGGACTGGATGCCGGGAGTGCGGGACCGTAACATCGGCATATGGCAGGATGTCCTGCTGCACGCTTCAGACGGCATCACAATCGGGGACACACAGGTCATCACCGACCTGCCGCTGCCGGACACCTCGTATGCAGACCTGACGGTACGTACCTCCCTGAACAATCATCTTGACGAAGACAGGAAAGTAACTCTGCACGGGAGTGTGGAGGGAACTGGATTCACTAAGGAAGTCATTGTGCCGGCCGGAATGACGGTCGATGTGGAAATCACAGGACTCCGTATGGAAAAGCCTGAGCTCTGGATGCCGAACGGATACGGCAGCCCGAATCTTTATACCCTCACCCTGCAATGCTCTACGGAAGAAGGCATTTCCGACAGCAGACCGGTCCGCTTCGGAGTCCGTGAATTCAGCTATGAGCTGACTGTGGACACGGCAGAAGGCAAAGGGCGCAGACTGGAATATAATCCTCTGAAGGACAACAATCTCGGGACAATCTTCAACCACAGGATGCTCCGCGACACAGTGGCCGGAGTGCAGATTCCGTCAATTCGTCCGGATGTCCCTTCAGACAGTCTTGACTTTATCGCGCATGACGGCATGAGCCCGTATCTGGTCATAAAGGTGAACGGAATACGCATATTCTGCAAAGGCGGGAACTGGGGCATGGACGACATGATGAAGAATGTTTCACGCGAACATCTGGAACCATATTTCAGACTTCATAAGGAAGCCGGCTTCAACATGATACGCAACTGGACCGGAGCAAGCACCTCGGAGACCTTCTACAGCCTCTGCGACGAATACGGAATGCTTGTATGGAACGACTTCTGGATTTCGACTGAAGGCTTCAACCTCAACCCGTTGGACGAAGACCTGTTCATGCGCAACGCCACAGATGTCGTCCGCAGGTTCAGGAATCATCCTTCAATAGCAATCTGGTGTCCTCGAAATGAAGGATATGCCACCGAGTCACTTGAGAAGCGGCTTGCGGAAATGATTGTCCGCGAGGACTGCACACGTCGCTATCATCCGAATTCAAGACACTGCAACCTGCGCCCGAGCGGTCCTTGGCACTATTACAGGGATGCGGCGAAATATTACAGGGACGATGCCTACGGCTTCAATACGGAAATCGGTTCGCCATCAGTTCCGACAGCGGCAACGATGAGGAAGATGATGCCGGAGGAAGACCTTTGGCCGATTTCAGACACATGGCACTACCACGACCTGCTGAACGGACTGAAGGAATACGTCAATGCTGCCGGAAGACTCTACGGAGAGCCTGAAGGTCTGGAGGACTTCTGCAGAAAGATACAGCTGGTGAACTACGACAGCTACCGGGCGATGTTCGAATCATGGAACAGCCGCCTATGGAGCAACACATCGGGAGTGCTTCTCTGGATGTCCCACCCTGCATGGCCGAGCGTGGAATGGCAGACTTATTCATGGGATTACGAGACATTCGGTTCTTATTATGGCGCGAAGAAGGCGTGCGAACCGGTGCACGTGCAGATGAACCTCCACGACAGAAAGGTCGTGCTGGTCAACACCACACCGGCATCGTCCGGACGTGTGGACGTAAGCCTTACGTGCCACGGACTCGACGGAAAGATTCTGAAAAGGCAGGAGGCGAAGGGACTGCCTCTGAATGCCAATTCGAAGACAGAAGCCTTTACAGCAGACACAGAAGGTCTTGAAGGAGTGTACATCGTACGGCTCAGGATGACGGACAGAAAAAGCAGACTACTGTCCGAGAACGACTATCTGATGCAGGGTAGAGGAGTCGCGGACTTCACATCCCTCAATGAGATGCCTCGCGTACAGCTCAAGGCAAGAGAGCTCAAGCCGGGCGCAGACGGTTGCAGAAGGATCGAGATAACAAATCCTTCGGACGGCATCGCATTAAGTCTGAAGCTGAATCTCAGAAGCCGCGAAACCGGTGAGATAGTGCTTCCTGCATATTTCAGTGAAGGATATTTCCACCTGCTGCCGGGAGAGAAGAAGATTGTTGAACTCTCCGCCGGCACAGACGGTCAGGTGAGCATAGAAGGTTACAACGTCGACAGTCATATTATCATAAGATGATGCGCAGATTCATATATACAATGTTCGCGATGGTGCTCTCTACTGCACTTCTGAATGCAGGGAGTCCACTACGCATCTGCCTTGACGGGGAATGGGAATTCCGCAAGGCAGGCGATACGGTCTGGAGGACAGCAGAAGTACCGGGATGCGTGCATACGGATCTCCTGTCCTGCGGACTGATAGAAGACCCTTTCTATGGAAGAAACGAAAAGGAAATTCAATGGATCGGAGAAAAGGACTGGGAATACAGAAAGATATTTTCATTGGAAGAACCATTAGCAGGTGATAGTGTTTGGTTAGTAATGGAAGGCGTTGACACTTACGCTGAAGTAAGTGTCAACGGACTTCCGGTGGGAGAATGCGACAACATGTTCCGCACATGGAGATGGAACATGGACGGCAGGCTTCAGGAAGGTGAGAATGAAATCACGGTGCGTTTCGAATCTGTGTTCAGAAGGGATATGCCGGAATACCTTGATGCCCCGTACAGGCTTCAGGTGTGGCCGAACAACGACCAGAGCGACATATGGCTGAGCGTATACGCACGCAAGGCCGGATATAACTACGGCTGGGACTGGGGCCCGCGCCTGATTACGACAGGACTATGGAAGCCCGTATATATAGAGGCACGCAGCGGCTGCACCATAGAAGCCGCCCACATCAGGACAGAGGAACTCGAAGGCGTGGACATCAGCAGCGGGAAAGCCGCCAGAGCACATATGCGGGCCGATATCACGGTTGAAGCGCAGACCGGCACCGAGGCAGAAATATGCATATGTGAGAACGGGAAGCAGGTGTTCTGCAAAGACATCCTTCTTGAAGCAGGCCGCAATGACTTGGCGTGCCGGTTCACATTAAGGAAGCCTGAGCTCTGGTGGTGCAACGGGCTGGGAAAGGCCGCAATGCATGAATTCGAGATAGTACTGACAGCCTGGAAGGACACCGCATCACTGAAGCAGTCTGCCGGAGTCAGAACCGTATCCGTCATACGTGAGGACGATGAATACGGCAGAAGCATGACCGTAAGACTCAACGGACATGACGTATTCTGCAAAGGAGCGAACTGGATTCCTGCCGACAACTTTCCGAACAGGAAGGACAGGAAAGACTATGCAAGACTGGTCGGCGACGCCGCAAAGGCAAACATGAACATGCTGCGTGTCTGGGGAGGAGGGCTGTACGAATCCGACGCATTCTATGACATATGTGACAGCCTCGGCATAATGGTATGGCAGGACATGGCCTTTGCCTGCGGCATGTTCCCGTCATATCCGGAATACATCGCCTCAGTGCAGGCAGAAGTGAGAGATAACGTGCGCAGACTCCGCAACCATCCGTCCCTCGTGCTCTGGTGCGGCAACAACGAGAACGAAATCTCGTATTACGAATGGGGCTGGAACAGAACCCTGAATGCAGATCAGCGAAAGGAGTACGAGGAAGGCCTGCGCAGGCTTTTCCATGAAGCCATTCCTGAAGCCATCATGGAGGAAGACGGCACCAGATACTATCATCCGACATCTCCGTCGACCGGCTACAGCGGCATCCCGTATTCAATGGGAGACGCACATTTCTGGAGCGTCTGGAAAGGCGGATGGGTCGAGGAATACCTCAAGCCGCAGAACATAGCTCGCTTCATGAGCGAATACGGCTTCATCTCATATCCGGACATGCATTCCCTCCGGAAGTTCATACCGGAATGGGACATGCGGCAGGACTCCCCTTCCATGCTGGCCCACCACAGGGCATATGATGACGTCACACGTGATCCGGAATTCTCGAACAAGACCATCAGACGATATCTGGAGCGCTATGCCCATGTCCCGGAAGACTTCGAGGACTATGTATATATGACTCAATGGTTTCAGGCAGAGGCCGTAAAAGTGGCCATGGAGGCACACAGGAGGGCAAAGCCATACTGTATGGGAACGCTCTTCTGGCAGATCAATGACTGCTGGCCGGTCGTATCATGGTCAAGCATAGACTACTACGGGCGCTGGAAAGCCCTGCATCACTATGCGGCAAGGGCCTATACGCCTGTCCTTGCATCTCCATACATGGGGGAGAACGGGAAAGTATCCGTAAAGGTCGTTTCCGACAGGAAGGACAGGTTCAGTGGAGTCCTGGAAACGTATCTGATGGATTTCGACGGCAATGTCGTTGAGTCGGACAGGCATGAGGTGGTTCTACCGGCAGACGGTGCGGCGGACTTTTCAGAATACCCTACAGAAATGCTTGAAGGAGACAGGTTCCTGTATGTAAGGCTGCTGGAAGAAGGCGGGGTGGTTTCAGAAAACACATTCTTCAGCAGATTCCCGAACAGCTACAGCAGGACAGAAGCACAACTGCAATTCTCGGCAGAGGAAACAGACGGAGGACTTGCGCTCACAGTCTGGACCGACAAGCTTGCAAGAGGTGTCCTGCTCCATACAGACAATGAGCATGACTCTTTTGAGGATAATCATTTCGATATCATACCCGGATTTGCCCGCAAGGTCATGGTAAAGACGGACATGAAGGCAGATGAATTTATAACCACGTTAAAATACAAGACACTATGAGAAGAATCTTATTTCTGGGATTTACGCTGGCTACGTCGGCGTTCCTCCTGACAAACTGCGCTTATCAGGAATGGGAGCCGCAGCCTTCAGACAGCACTTCCTCTGACAACGGCACTGTGCCTCCCGGTACAGAAAAGAACGTTCCGTTTGAGGTGAAGGCACATGTCGCTGCGACAAAGACCGCCAGTGACGGTGAGAACCTTGCATGGTCGGCCTCAGACGCAGTAAACGTATGGTATGCGGTATCAGGTGCGACAGAATTCAAGGACACCGGAAGCGCTGAATACGACAAGGACGACACATTCAAGGGAACTCTCGCTACCGGGATCAAGGATGGCTACAGCTATGACTGGTTCCTGTTCTATCCTTATACCGAAGGCCTGTCCGTCAGCGGAAACTCGGCAGAAATCACTATCGGTGCGCCGGCCGGAAACACCCAGACACAGGCGGGCTACGGAAGCAGGGCGCATATCGGCGGCGATGCCCTGCCGATGTACGGATATGCAATGGGAGTACCGTCAGACGATATTCCTTCGGCACAGATGCAGCATCTTGCATCAGTCGTCAGAATCGACGTCTCCAACGGAGCGACACCTCCCCTCACCGTCACCGAAATCATCCTGACGGCATCAGAGGACATCATCGGCACCTATGTGGTTGACTTTTCTTCTTCGAAGCCAGAATACAAAGCCGTTTCGGGCGGAAAGTCAGCAAGGCTCACCGTCACCGACGGAAAGGAGCTTGCAAAACATGAGACAGCCTCGTTCTACATTGTCGTCAAGCCTTTCACCGCCATTCCTTCATCTGAAATCAGAATCAGCGTCAACGGATACGAAAAGAAGGTCAACCTTTCAGAAACGGTTGAGTTCAAGGCCGGAGAAAGCGGGACACTTGAGTTCGTATATGACGACATCGATTTTAAGGAAAGCCTCATGGGATCATACAGCATCGCAGGTCTGTGGGTATACGGAGGCACAGGTCTGGATTATGGCGGAGGCGGCTTCGTCGACATGCACAACAAGGAAAAGCTTTTCGACGACGAGGGCGGCCACGGCGTTACAGCAGAAATGGACAACTATCTTGAATTTACATTCATAGACCTCATCGACGAAGGCAGAAAGACCACCGGAAAATGCTACAACTGGGCCGGCGAGGACGGCAAGAACTGGAGTTGCTGGTACAAGCAGTCGGAGGTGCCTTGGAATCAGGCAGACCTGACACATTTCTATAGGCAGATACCGATCGGAGAAAGCACATGGACAAGAGACTACTCTGTAGAGCCTAATACGGTGACGTTCACCGATTCGGAAGGAAAGGAGACAGTGCTTGAACTTCTCGCGCCACAGACAGCGAACGGACACGCTTTCGAGAATCAGACATTCCATACCGCGTTGAACGGAACAGACAACTGGAACGCCATCTATAACGACATTGACAAGGTCTACTACAAGCCTCGCGACTACTATATAGAAATTATAAAGGTGGAGAGCGTTCCCGAGGCATCAAGAACCGAAGAAGGCCCGTTCGTTCCGACGCTCCCGCCGGATCCGAGCGTAGTACCTGAATCGATTGCAGGAACATATTCATATTCGAACGCATACTGCTTCGGTGGAATGGATCCGGCATTCGTAGGTTTCACAGAGAAGTCATGGGCATTCAATGATTCAGTCTGGAACATGCAGGATGACGTCTACGTATTCACAGCGACAGGAACAGACGCAGACGGCAACGAAACCGGTGAAGTCGATTTTCAGCCTGGTGAAGGCGGGACATATTGGGATCTGACATACCCGGCGGACAAGCACAATAAAGACGGACTCGGAGATCTGGATCTTTCTCCTTTCTACGGAAAGATCGCTCAGGGAAAGTCACAGTACATCTATAACAAGACCGACTGCACAGTGACATTCATATCGGGCGACAGGACCGAAACTGCGAACTTCCTCGTGCCTGGTTCGCATGACTTCTCCGGCAAGTCGCACGAGGTCATCGCCACATTCGCGCTGGATTTCAATCTCAACTACACAGAACCGAACATACCTGGCTACTCACAGGACTGGTCAGACTTCGAACGCTTCTATGTAGCTCCGCAGAATTTTGTACTGCATCTGCAGAAAGCGGAATAACATTCCATACTTCATACTTAAAAAGGGAGTGGCATCGGATTGCCACTCCCTTTTATATTCTAATGCTTGAAATGTCTCATTCCGGTACAGAGCATCGTGATGCCGTATTCGTCGGCCTTCCTCACGGAGTCTTCGTCACGGACGCTTCCGCCTGGCTGGACGATGGCCTTTACGCCGTATTCCGCAGCGAGGGACACAGTGTCATCGAACGGAAAGAATCCGTCTGAACCGAGGACAACACCTTCTGTCCTGATGTCCTTTCCGATTTCCTTCAGGGCCTCTTCTGCCTGTTCGAGGGCAATCTTTGCAGAACCGACGCGGTTCATCTGGCCGGCTCCCACACCGAGGGTTGCGCCATCCTTCACCACCACAATCGCATTGGACTTCACATGCTTGACGATTCTCCACGCAAAATCAAGGTCGGTAAGCTGTGCCTCTGAAGGCTTGGCCTCCGTCACACACATATCCGCGACCACCGTCTTCGTGTCGATATCCTGCTCCTGAACGAGAATGCCGCCGTTCATGCTTACGTACTGCATATGGCCGCCTTCCTCCTTGCTCATGTCCACTTTGAGCAGACGCAGGTTCTTCTTTGTGCAGAGCACTTCAAGCGCCTCAGATGTGAATGACGGAGCCATGATGATCTCAAGGAAGATTGGCTTCATCAGCTCTGCGACCTCCTTGTTCACCTCACGGTTTACGGCCACGATACCGCCGAAGATGCTCACCTTGTCGGCCTCGTATGCCTTCTTCCATGCATCCACCACGTCAGTTCCGATGGCAGCCCCGCAAGGATTCATATGCTTGAGTCCCACACAGAACGGCGCGTCGAACTCACGGACGATATTGAGTGCCGCATTGGCATCCTGTATATTGTTGTATGACAATTCCTTGCCATTGAGCTGCTCTGCAGTTGCGAGCGAATACGGCACCTGCTGGGCAGACGCATAGAACTTGGCGCTCTGGTGCGGATTCTCTCCGTAACGGAGGCTCTGCTTGAGGTCGTACTCGAGGAAAAGCTTCTCATTGAGGCCGGCAGCCTTGCGCATGTATGTCGCGATCATCATATCATACTCTGCCGTATGGGTATATGCCTCAGCGGAAAGCTGGAGACGTGTCTCCTTCGTCGTGTTGCCATGTTCCTTTATCTCTGCGATGATCCTTGCGTAGTTGTCCGGATTGCACACGACCGTCACTGCGCTCCAGTTCTTTGCCGCGCTGCGGAGCATTGAAGGGCCTCCTATGTCGATGTTCTCGATGGCATCCTCCATGGTCACATCAGGCTTTGCGATGGTCTGCCTGAACGGATACAGGTTCACGCACACCATGTCGATGAACTCGATGCCGTTCTCCTTGAGCTGGGCGATGTGGCTGTCGAGATCGCGACGTCCAAGAAGTCCTCCGTGCACCTTCGGGTGCAATGTCTTCACGCGTCCGTCACAGATCTCAGGGAAACCTGTCACCTCGCTTATGTTTATGACTTTAAGTCCCGCCTCCTGCAGGAGCTTCATTGTGCCTCCGGTGGCGATGATCTCCCAACCGAGGTCTACAAGCTGACTGGCGAATTCTACTACGCCGGTCTTATCGCTTACGCTGAACAATGCTCTCATATATGACTTCATTAAATTGATGACTTGCCCGATGGCGCGGCAAAGATACAAAGAAATCCGATAATATTCACACCCGCTGACGGCCTGCGACTCATCATCCTGCACATCAGCGCCTTACAGATTATCGCCTGCTCCACATGCCGCAGGCAACTTTCCACAACTCACTATCAATCAGGCGATTGTATTGCGCTTATTCCGTATAGCTGCTGTTGTCCCAGCAGTGGGTGCAGAGGTCGCATTTCGGAAGGCCTATCGCCTCCACGAGGTCGTCGAGCCTCTGGAACTTGAGCGATGTGAGCTGGAGGTGCTTGCGCATGATCTCCACCATCTCCTTGTGCTTCGGGCTGTCCGGATCCGCATACTGCATGCATATCTCGTCTGTGAGATTGTCCGTACCCTCCATATCCCTTATCACACGCCTTGTGTAGAGGTCGTACGTGCTGCGTGAAGTGGAAAAGTTCAGGAATCTGCATGGGAAGATGAGCGGCGGACACGCTATCCTCATGTGAATCTCCTTCACTCCTGAATCAAGAAGCTTAACGACATTGTCCTTCAGCTGGGTTCCCCTGACGATTGAATCATCCATGAAAAGCACCCTCTGACCTCTGGTGAACTGTTCGTTCGGAAGAAGCTTCATCTTTGCCACGAGGTCACGCATCTTCTGGTTCTGCGGCATGAAGCTGCGCGGCCATGTCGGCGTATACTTCACGAACGGACGCTTGTACGGTATTCCCTTCTCGTTCGAATAGCCGATGGCATGGCCCACACCCGAATCCGGAATGCCGGCCGCAAAATCCACCTCCACATCCTTGTCCCTCCTTGCCATCGCAGCACCGCACCTGTACCGCGAGTCCTCCACGTTTATGCCCTCGTACCACGCCGAAGGGTATCCATAATACACCCACAGGAAAGAACACACCTGCTTGCGGCAGCCCGGCGGAGTCACCTCACGCACACCGTCCGCACTCATCTGCACGATTTCACCGGGGCCGAGGTCGCGGACATATGAATATCCGAGGTTCGTGAAGCTCGAACTTTCGCTCGCGCACACATAGCCCTTGTCGTTTTTTCCTATGGTTATCGGCGTTCTTCCGAAGCGGTCACGTGCCGCATATATCGCATGATCCGTAAGCACGAGCATCGAGCATGAGCCCTTGACGCGCGTCTGGACATATTCTATTCCTTCCTTGATGGAATTGCCCATGCCTATGAGCATGGCTACAAGCTCAGTCGCGTTGATATCCGAACCGGACAGCTCTGCGAAATGCATCCTCTTGTCAAGGAGTTCCTTCACGAGTTCATCTATATTGTCGATTCGGGCGACCGTCACCACGGCATAGCGGCCGAGGTGGGAGGTTATGGTTATAGGCTGTGATTCGCAATCGGAAATCACTCCCAAGCCCATTCTGGATTCGCCGAACTTCGGCAGTTCGTCCTCAAACTTGTTCCTGAAGTAGCCGTCCTCCAAGGAGTGGATGGAACGGACGAACTTCTTGCCGTCATAAAATGCCATTCCGGCACGCTTGGTGCCCAGATGAGAATGATAATCCGTACCGTAGAACACGTCATTCACGCATTCGAGACGGGACACACATCCAAAAAATCCTGACATAGACTATTTATGCACTTTATATCCCTGACGCATCAGGGCTTACACTAATAATTGAATTCTCCGTATTCCGACCTGATGATGAGCTCCTTATGGTCGCTCTCCTCGATTCTTCCGACTATCTGTGCGTCGATGTTGAAGCTCTTCGAGATGGCGATGACCTCATCTGCGTATTCAGGAGCTATATAGACCTCAAGACGATGGCCCATATTGAAGACCTTGTACATCTCGCTCCAGTCCGTTCCGCTCTGCTCCTTGATGGTCCTGAAGAGCGGCGGCACAGGAAAGAGGTTGTCCTTGACCACACGGCAGTTGTCGCCCACGAAATGCAGCACCTTCGTCTGAGCGCCTCCCGAGCAGTGCACCATGCCGTGGATCTTCGGTCTCAGCGCATCAAGCAGTTTCTTCACCACCGGGGCATATGTACGTGTCGGGGACAGCACAAGCTTTCCGGCATCAACAGGAGAACCCTCCACAGCATCCGTCAGCTTAAGGCCTCCGCTGTATACAAGTTCCTCAGGCACAGCCTTGTCATAGCTCTCCGGATATTTCTCGGCGAGATATTTCGAGAACACGTCGTGACGCGCGCTCGTCAGGCCGTTGCTCCCCATTCCGCCGTTGTATTCCTTCTCGTATGTGGCCTGGCCGAATGATGCGAGACCGACGATGACGTCACCCGGACGTATGTCCGCATTGTCTATCACATCGCTTCTCCTCATGCGGCAGGTCACCGTCGAATCCACGATTATCGTGCGCACGAGATCCCCCACATCAGCTGTCTCTCCGCCTGTCGCATACACGCCGACGCCCATCTCGCGAAGCTCCGCCAGAAGTTCGTCCGTGCCGTTGATGATTGCGCTTATGACCTCGCCCGGAACCAGCATCTTGTTTCGGCCGATCGTGGACGAGACGAGGATGTTGTCGACAGCTCCCACACAGAGCAGGTCGTCGATGTTCATTATGAGGGCGTCCTGAGCGATGCCTTTCCAGACACTCAGGTCACCGGTCTCCTTCCAGTAGAGATATGCGAGCGACGATTTCGTTCCCGCACCGTCCGCGTGCATGATGTTGCAGTATTCAGGGTCTCCCCCGAGGATGTCCGGGATGATCTTGCAGAAAGCCTGCGGAAAGATTCCTTTATCGATGTTCTTGATGGCGTTGTGCACATCCTCCTTCGAGGCCGACACGCCGCGCTGCATATACCTTTGGTTGCTCATAAGGACACAGGGTTTAAAATGAAGCCGCAAAAATACAAAAAGAAAGCGAGACCCGAAAGAGTCCCGCCTTTGTATTTTCATAGGGGAATGACTATATTGCGGAAAATTCAATGAGCGATTTTCATGAAAAGACTGTCATTCGTTTTGTCCCTGCTGCTTCTGAGCCGCATTAACTTGACTTCCGCATTTGTGAAACAGCTTATATCTCGACCATGGTCGAATTTTACGACAAAAGGAAGCCTTTCGACTTCCTTTGCCTGGGTGCCCAGTCGGATTCGAACCGACGACATTCAGAACCACAATCTGACGCTCTAACCAACTGAACTATGGGCACCATGTTCATTTGAGGACTGCAAAGATACGCAAATTTTCTTAATCTGCAATAGGGGCATTGAAAATTTCTGCCCGAATTCATTGAATTAACGTCATCCAGAAGGACTGAAAAGAAATTTTCACATAAAATGAAGATATTTTCTTGAAAAAACTTTGCAATTTCAGAAAACATTCATACCTTTGCAATCCCAAATTCAAACGGGGAGTTCATATTGAGATATGGTGTAATGGTAGCACTACAGATTCTGGCTCTGTCAGTGAGGGTTCGAGTCCTTCTATCTCAACAAAGACAAGCGTCCCACCAAGGCCGCAAGTCGCACGACCAAAATATGGCGGGATAGCTCAGCTGGTTAGAGCGCATGATTCATAATCATGAGGTCCGCAGTTCAATCCTGCGTCCCGCTACTTGAAAATCAAGCACTTACGAAAGTTTCGTGAGTGCTTTTTTCTTTGTGGGGAACACATTTTTGCCCCATTTCGGACAGGTTTCACATGGATTATGTTAGCAGATATGTTAGCAAAATTATCATGTTAACTACCTCAGTAGAAGCCATTTGCTTCAATTATCGTCCGAAAAAGGACAACACTTATCCTATTATGCTCCGTTTAACCAAGTCCGGAAAGCGGAAATATGTCTCTCTCGGAGTGTCTGTAAAGGAAGAACATTGGGATTTCAAGAAGAACACGCCTAAGCGGAACTGCCCCGATAGGGATTTCATTCTAGCTATCATTGACAAGCGCATCGCGGAATACAGGGCGCGGATAAATGAGTACAGGCTGGAGAACAAGGACTACACTTTGGAAACTCTTGTACAGCGAACCGAAAACCCTGTGAGAAGCATGAGCGTTGGCAGTTATCTTGACCTGTTCATTTCACAGTTAAAAGATGAAAACAGGCTCGGATATGCAGAAAGTTTCAAGGGTCTCAAATCATCCTTACTTCTGTACTGCAAATCCCTTGACATCAAATTTTCCGCAATAGATAATCAATGGTTAAAGGGATATGAAATACACCTCAAAAAAGGAGGAAAAGGGAACAACACGATAGGCATCCGCTTCCGTTCCCTGCGTGCCCTCTACAACAAAGCCATTGCGGATGAAGTGGTCAAGAGGGATTACTATCCATTTGAGACTTTCAAGATCAGTAAGTTCCGTGAACAGACAAGGAAAAGAGCAATCAAGAGAGAGGACATCAAGAGAATCATAGACCTTGATGTGCGGACAATAACCAATTATCGAAGTCCATATCTTGAACTTGGCAGAGACCTGTTCATTTTCAGTTACCTCACATGTGGAATAAACCTCGCAGACATGGCTAGGATAAGATATTCTGATATTTATGATGGCAGATTGGAATATCACAGAAAAAAGACAAACAAACTGATCGCCTGTAAACTGCAAGAACCAGCATTAAAGATTATTGAGAAGTACCGCAAGCAGAACGCTGTCCCCGAAGATTACATCTTCCCTATCCTTGACAGGAAAGTTCACAAGACAGAAACACAGATAAGGGACAAGGTACGTAAGGCTAACAAGGCGACCAACAAAGCCCTGCACAAGATCGAGAACAAACTCGGACTTCCGATAAGCTTGACCACCTATGTAGCCCGCCACTCATTTGCCACAGTCCTGAAACGGTCTGGAGTAAGTACCTCTATAATCTCTGAAAGTCTCGGACACAGTTCTGAAAAGGTAACGCAGATTTACCTTGACAGCTTTGAGAATGAGCAGATAGATAATGCAATGCAGAATCTGCTGTAAGCAAATATCCACTCCACTTGTTCCCCACAGGTGGAGTTTTTTGTACCTTTGCTACAAACCAAGCAATAGGTAAAGAATGAAAAGCAAACTTGTAATGTGGGATGATCTGCTACTGTTAGATTACATTGGCGATATCGAGGACAGATACATTCCTGAATATGATTGTTTTGGATACAGCGATAGCGTCAGCATAGAGATATGTGAAGTAAATGATGAAGATTTTTCGGAAGAAGAATTAGAAATGCTGGATTCAATGCCTGTAGGGGCTTCTATGTGCAAGAGCATCTTCACAAAACGATATAATGACGATCTTGTAAGGCAGAAGAATATCTATAGCACATACAAGAAAGAATTGTCGCCACTTGTTGAAAAGCTCGAACTTGATATAGATAAGTTCTGGTACTTGTCACTGTTCATTTTGGACTATTGCGAAAGCATCTTCTATTCAGGAGAATCATTCAAGGCTACAGCATTGGAACAGCTTTTCAAATTATCCAACACTATTGAACAATGCCAAGGCGAACCTATGACACTCCTTTTCAAGAGTGGAAAGAAGAAAGTTGAGCTTGATTCCCCAAAGGCGATTTCGGTTATTGCATCGCTAATAAATGAGCTAACCGAACAACTTGATCAAGAATATCTAAATGATGATCAAGAGGGAAAGATGAGCCGCAAGTTAAGAACCTTGCTGAATCAGAGGGAGAGGAAAGAGGAAGCGGATATGATCTCTGATTCCCCTATCATTGCATACTTCGCCAATATGTTCCTGCGTTTCTTCGATACACAGAGCAAGATATGCGACCAAAGGAAAAAGGGTGTCAAGCATACCAAAACAGAAATGGAGTTGGTAAGTAGGTTAATCTACCTGACAGGACTTTCCACAAACGAGAATTGGAATGATATAGAATTTGAATATCTAAAGGCATTCCTGAAACAGTACAAGGACTACCGCTATCCGAACAATTCCAGTAGCGTTTATCCGGAGTTTTCTATCTAAGAATAGAACGATTTTTTACAGATCCGTTATTCATTTTTCCGCAAGGGGAATAGAATAGCGGATTTTTTTATTCCCGAGAGACAGGCGAAAAGCGACATATATTTGCATCGTCAAACGGTAAGAGTTCTATGAAAGACTGACAGGAAAACGGATCGCTTCCGCTACTATGAAGCTCCCTCCGAAGCACAGTAAGGGGGAATAAAAATCCGCAAAAATTCATTCCTGACAGAACGGTCAAAACTGACTTACCTTTGCATCGTCAATCAGAAACAAGGGCGCCCGTTGAAGATTGAAACAGAGCAATTATTTAACCTTTAAAACCTAATGCTGTACAGGTTAAGCGTAGAAGAAAATGAATACTAATTCTAACAATAGAGTAGCTAATGCAGTTGTAGTTAATAACATTAACAACGATCTTATGGTAAATAACAATTCAGTGGGGGCGACCCCAAACACGGATGGAGCGCAGTTCAGGACAGTTAAGGCTCGAATCAATGGCGAGGTGCAGGATATTATACTTGCACGCCACAAATACAGCATGGAGGGGCTTAAGGCTTCCCAGCAGAAGCAGTTGGAACTTATAGATAAGTCAAAGATGCTTGACGTGATCTTCCACCTCGCAAAAGCAGAGGTGTTCTATGAAGCAGGGATTGAGCTTCGTGATCTTGACAACAACGAGATTCCAACTGGTACACAGAATGTGTTTGTACCTGTTGAAACAGCTGATACATTCTATCGTTTTACAATTGATGATGTTTTGGAGAATGTTGAAGTACATACTTTTGCTAATGTGCAGGAGTTTGCAGAGGTAACAGGTACGACAACCCTGTTCAGTAGAGGACTGACATCGAAAGAAAAAATAGGTGTAGCGGCTCTTGCTACAAACGATGAAGTTTGTAAGGCTACTTTTGACCTCGCTCTTGAAGGCAATATGCCTGCGAGCACAGCCCAGCTGTACCTTGACGTTCAGGTGAAGGGTGTGACAACATCTATGATGACAACTGGCTACAAGCCAAAGGATCTTACAGGTCTTGGAAGAACTTATGAGGAGGCAAAGGAGTTGTTTGAGAGGGTAAGCACTGTGTTTGGCGTGAATGAAGCAAAGAAGCGTTACACTATCCGCGCAATCAATTATATGGTAAAGGCAGAAGGCATTAGCCTTGAGCAAATCCATAACGCGCTGGAGACAATCCCAGCAAATGATGTAGCAAAAGCCAAGTTAATGAAATGTGGCGAGAAAGAAACTTGCATTGTCACAACACTCATTCTCTGGATCAGAGGTCAGGAGAGCAAGAGAATGTTCGTGCCAGCTGCCTAATTCAGGACAATGGAAGCCCATCAAAAGGGTGGGCTTCCATTACCCCTAAAAATCCGCAAAATCAATCTCTAATGTTCGTAAAAGCGGTGTTCATATTAGGGGGTGCAGGGTGTTCAATTTAGTTGGGCTACATACTAACAACTAATATACTAATACCTATTGTTTATATATCTTGGGAAAGAGGTCTATGATTCAGTACAGAAAAATAACTGAACTTATAGCTGGTAGGTTGAAGCCTAAAGAAGCATACCTGTTCTATTGTCTGGCTCTGAAGTCTGATTTTATAACTAATGAATCATATATTACGCAGGACAGTTTAGCTAAGTTCTATGGGATCAAAGATGTTGACCAAATCAGCAAATGGCTATATGAGTTCCAATCAAAAGGTCTGCTGACTGTTGTAAAGTACAAAGTCAAGGGGAAGTACGGAACATTCAGTAAATGCAAGTACATATTAAACGCAGAACATTACAATCTGATTTCTGACCTCTTGAAAGATGAACCAATCAGCAGGCAGTTGAAAGGATTTTTGATATTGCTGAAATGCAAATGTCTGAATGGCACGAATACTACAAAATTCAGTCAGAACCAATTAGCTAATGAATTGGGAATATCCACAGGGGCTATATCTCAATATATGAAAGATGCGATAGATAATGCTTATGTAAGTAAGGATGAGAACGGAATCCACTTGTTAAGAGAGGATATTTTTCTAAAGGCTAAGGCGGAATTTCGTAAAGTCAAATCTGCGAAGCCTAAAGAAAAATTAGTTATCCTTATGGACTAATCAGGGACAAACTGTGATTTTTTTGTCTCTACTATACCAAGAACAGAAATGATCAGAAATGTCCCTGTGCATATAGATAATTGACAAAATCACTTCATTACATACATAGTTAATGGTTACAGAGCCGTAGGTAAGCAATTACTTATGGCTCTTATTTTTAATGGGTGCAGGAGCATATTGCCGAAAAATCCGCGAATCCGAATATGTGCTGAATCTGTCTGAATTTCAGGATATATAGTCCATACTGAAATTTTCACTCCATTAGCTAATATGATATAGAATGACAGATTAGCTGTAAAATCCCCTCCTCCTGTTCTGCAAAAAAATCCCCCTACTGAAATTATATGAGACTCCTGAGGATGGGCAGACATCTCATTTTCCCGCCCCTCGAAAACTTATAGAAAAGCATTCTTTCAGAAAGTAGCGAGCTATATTCATAAAAGGTACTTGAGTAAATATAAACTAGTAATCCTATAAGGGACAAATGTTTACAGGAGAATTAACCATTTAATCATCTACCATTATGAACGACATTATTTTAGATTCACCAAGCGTGAACTTCCTTGAAGCGAACACTAACGCTATCACTATGGAGGAACTTACCGAACAGTGCGTTGTGCCTACATGGGCTAATCAGGAGCTGACTATCTCACATCAGGACTTCATCCAGACTGTGCATGATGCAGCGTGCAACATCTTCGCAGGAGAGACCGTGAACACTCCTGAGATTCGTGTCTCTCACATTGTGCGTGGTCGCATACCATCAGCACTTGGCAAGCGTTCAAGTGAACTTCTTGAATCCGAGAAAACACAGTTCTTTCAGCGGCTGGCTTTCGCATTCACTATCCCAAGTCTGCATGAGTGCATAGCAGGTCAGCGTCTTGAACTCTGCATTGGAGGTGTCCGCAACTATTCGGATTTGAACCTCTATCGTGCCAATCGTGGAATGGAGAAATTCACAATCTTCATCGGATGGCGTGTGAATGTCTGCTCTAATCAGGTTCTCACAGGAGAGGGTGTCAGTCTGTCACTTGAAGTGATGTCTATCCATGACCTTTATAAAGGTGTTCTGGAACTGTTCAACAGTTTCAATATGGATAGGGACATACAACTGTTGCAGACCCTTACACAGACAAGGCTCACAGAATCGCAGTTCGCACAGATTGTGGGCAGGATGAGACTATATCAGGCATTACCTAGCTACTTGCAGCGTAAAGTGCCAAAGCTTCTCATCACAGACAGTCAGATTAACAATGTGTGCCGTGACTACTACAACAATCCGAACTTCGGAGCAAAGGACAGCACGATATCCATGTTCGATTTCCACAATCTGCTCACAGAAGCCAACAAGAGCAGTTACATAGACAGCTATGTACAGCGTGGCATCAATGCTACAGAAGTGACCGTAGGAATCTGCAAGGCTCTACAGGGAGATTCTGAATACTCTTGGTTCTTGGGATAGGAGTACATTTACCTGTCAGAGAGGGCATCCGCGTGGGTGTCCTCTTTTTTATTGACCTATTAACTAAATGACAATGAACACAGATTTTAAGGTGGCAGAAGTCAGTCTGTCTTACAGAAATACTGTTCCATACGATAAGCGGATAAAGGTGAGGGATGCAAAGGACGCGTACAAGGTGATGCTGAAAATGCACGATGATGATACGCTTGACTATACAGAGACTTTCAGAGTCCTATATCTGAATCAGAACAATCAGGTTCTTGGTTGCAGAATAATATCTGAGGGAGGTCTCGCTAGTACCTGTTGCGATGTCCGTACAATCCTGCAAGGTGCATTACTTACAAACGCTGTGGCTATGATTCTCGCACATAATCACCCAAGCGGAAATGTCACGCCAAGCCTGTCAGACATAAAGATGACAACGCAAATCAGCAAAGCCGCTAAACTGCTGGATATTTCCCTCCTTGACCATATCATCTACACAAGGGAGAATTGCTACAGTTTCGCTGATGATGGGCAAATCTAAAATAATCACTAATGGTGAAAGTGAATGTTTCTCTGATTATCAATAAGTTACAATGAAGATGATTTTAGGAACATTCACTTTTGCTTGTTTAACCACAAAAACGAATATTTATGAGCTTGAAATACTCAACCACAACCGCAGACTATCTTGTGTGGTCTGACGCAATGAACCTTATCCGCAAATTGGCGAAAGACAAGAATTATAAAATGTCTCTCCTTATTGCACTCGGCTGTTTCACAGGATTACGAATCTCTGACATCCTAGCTCTGACATGGGAGCAGATTCTCAATACAGAGGAATTTACTGTAACGGAGAAAAAGACAGGAAAGCGAAGGACACTCCGCTTGAATCCTCAACTACAGAAGCATATACAGGAGTGCTATAATCACATACAACCTCTGAAAGTCCAATCCTACATATTGGTCAGTCAGAAAGGCACAGTCTTCACGATCCAGCGAATCAACGTAATCCTGAAAGAGGTAAAGAAGAAGTACCGCTTGAAAGTGAAGAACTTCAGCTGTCACTCACTCCGCAAGACCTTTGGCAGACAGGTTTACAATATGAACAGTGAAAACTCCGAGCTTGCCCTTGTCAAGCTTATGGAACTGTTCAACCATAGCTCTGTAGCCATTACCAAGCGTTACCTTGGTTTGAGACAGGAGGAGATTTTGGAGACTTATGACTGTCTGACGTTCTGAATTTAGGCACGGTAGATTTTTAGGAAATTTTTCTCTTATACAGGGAGACCTTGAAAATCTACCTGCCTTTTCAGAAAATTAGAATTGAGAATCTATACAATATCACATCTTTTTGTTAAATTTGTCGCAATTCCGAGCTAGCAATGGTAAGGAAGGACATTTTGACAAAAAGGTGTTATTGAAATTATCTTCTTAGATTAAACTTCGCAACTTTAATTTTTAGCATGAAGATAATAGGCAATGGCACCACATCAATGGTTTGTACAGCCCTTAGTGGGTTTATACATATCCTTTGGTGTGGGCTGTTGCTTTATCCATGCTAAAGGTAATGCGAAGACCTAATCTAAGGATAAAGCAATAAGTTCCCACACCTTCTTTTTTATCCGCTATCTCTGGGAATTGGTTAGCACAAACAGATAAATATGCCTATTCAATTTGATAAAGCAAATAGAATCGAGGATAATACAGAAAGCACAGACTGTCCTCATTCTGATATTGTAAAGGAGTACTATCTCAGTTCTCAAACAGGAGATTATAGATGCAGACAATGCGGTGCGACATTAACTGAGCAGGAGGTCAGGATAATCAAATTGAACAAGAAATCCTAAACGACGTAGCTCATGGCTGAATTCAACATAAATAAATTATCCGAAAAGGATATAATAAATGCATATCGCTTCATTTATATTTTTGAGAATGAGGTTTATGCAAACTACGGAACATTTGATTTTAACTGTCCCGAAATCAACAATTTCTGCCAAGAACATAGAATCAAGAAAAAGGATAAAAGAAACTCAAAACCAAGCGATAATTACTTTTGGTTTGATTCAATAAAAATACAAGGTGCATTGAACAATGACTATGCTCATAATTTTCTCAGACATGTCAGAAATGCCATTGCTCATGGTAATTTCAAGAAAGTCAGAGGTAAGAAGCCATGCTATATAATTGAAGATTATAACAAGAACAATGTTAAAACGATGTTTGGCAAAATTCACGCTGACTTATTTTGGAAATACCTAAGCATCGTGCTACATACTTCCAAGGCGATTAACAAGAATATAACTTTCAAATAAAATACATTATGAAAATATCTAAATTATTCGGATCGGCATTATTCGCGATCTCATTGTGCGTCTCTGCATGTGATGAAATCGGAACCCAAGCAGTGCTAAACACTGAGCCTTCTATAAGACCTCAGAAGATAGATATGACTGGGGTTCAAGGTTTTGCTATAGTGGAGAACACCTCTAATGCTCCACGCACAAAGGCAGACATAAATGGTGATGGAGTAGATGATGATATGCCTAATGGTAATGGAGGTGAGGCAGTGACCACCTCTCCATATGCCCTATATACTATTGATGAAAACGGAGAACTTCATGCCTCAATATTCTATTTTGAGGTAGTGCCATCTGAAGATGGTAGTACAGACGTTTCCAACACCGAAGTGTTGAAAGAAATTTCCAACGCTCTTCAGATCGTGCCATCCCTTGTGACTGACTTAGGTAAATATATTCTCTTTTCAGGATGTGAATACCATATTGTGGATACAGAGATTTCAGATGAAGCAAGAGCTATCTGTGAATCATTCATCCAAAATAACATGTGGGGGCATAGGGTCTATATGATAAGAAAGTCTGATGGTGCTTTGTTTGATCTTTCTAATCAGTCAATATTTACATATTCATATATGGAACCTATTGACGAATTTATGGGCATTTACAACCACTGGTTTAGTCCTCAATATGTCAACTATAATGCTTTGAATCAGTACATACCGACTTATAGGTACATGATTTCACCTAAAGGAAACCTATTTGCTCAATCATGTTGCGATGATCATATTTCTCAAATTGTTGATAACGGTGATGCTATAGATTTAAAGCAACTGTCCCAAGATTATGATATAAATTCCTTACCTCGTTTTATAGTTGATAAGAGTGAAAACATTTATTTATATTATGATTTAGGGATTTATAGGAACATTGATATTTATTTCTCTGATGGAGGATTTGACTCTATTGACATTACTTCTGATTGTCATATGTTTTTTGATATGAAAGTTGATAACAATGGTGGTGCATATATATTCTTTTTGGAAAATCATGATTCAGGCCCCTATATTAAAGCAGGAATATTATCGAATGGTAAGTACGTGGAGTCCAGTGGGATATCAATACCAGGCTATACCCATACTCCGTACGCAACATATGGTGGTGATCCAGTAATTTATCCTCATTATATTGGTTTTTCAAATGGAGATTTTAAATGGTTTTTATCACAGGAATTCTGGAGCGACTATTATAATAATGAGCCTACAAAAACTTTTAAAACAATTACATACAATAAGGATAGTGATGAATGGATACTAAAAGATTTGCCTAAAGAATTATATGACTTATTAACAAAAAGATATGATTCATTACTATGTGGAATAAAATCATATGGAGTTAACGTAAGCAGCAATCTTATTGAAGTAAGTGAGATAGATATAGAGAATGAAAGTTCTCGTCAATACACCTTCAATATAGATTTGTCTTTTATAAAATCACAACGTTATATAGCAACTACTTTAAATGGATCGCCCTATCTTATCATTAACGGCAAAAATTCAGATAGTGGAGCTAATATTTCACTTAAGATAAACCTTACCAATGGTGAAAACAATTCTACATTTGCCCCAGATGGTAGAAATGTAGTTTCGTTCTATAGAATCAATTAGAGAATCTTTCTAAATTTGAAAAGCCAACCTACCTTTTGCGGTAAGTTGGCTTTCAGTTTTAGAACATTCTCTTTGGTAGAAAATAGGTTTTCAGGACTTTATAAGGAATCGCTTTGTAGGTGTTTTCAGTGATCACAGTTTCCTTAACATCATCGAGAATGTAGGTTACAGGTCTGTTCAGTTCCTCGAAAATCCTCTTTGGCTTGTCTGCCTGCCTCTTTCTTTTCTTTAATTTCTTGCTATCCATAATTCAAAAATTTTTGAGTGAAACATAAATTCATATACTCAATTATATGAAGCATTACAGTTCTCTCAAAATAGGAGATACAGAATGTTGAATAGTGAGCAGAATGAGATCATATTTGCCATTTTTCTGAGGACTGGAAGGCTACTCTAAATGGAAATACATAGCAAGTCAAATTGTAGAAACAAATGCTGTTGGTGCATGAAAATCACATAGGATATAATTGGATAATAGCCACAAAACAGCTATCTTTGTGTTGGATATAGGAAAATATAACTGATTGAATATCAACCATATTATATTAAGTTTAACCCAATATCTACTGACATATACATGTTAGCAAACCTGTTAACATAAACGAGGAAGTCTTGATTTTCAACATTGATTATCGCAAGGGTGAGCAGAAAAACAACACCCATAAACAATGAATAATCAATGAGTTAAGGGATAGCTCAGCTGGTAGTCTACAAATGCGCCAGCATTTGGAGACCGAAGAGAGCAGCGGGGTTCATAATCATGAGGTCCGCAGTTCAATCCTGCGTCCCGCTACTTGAAAATCAAGCACTTACGATTCTTTCGTGAGTGCTTTTTTCTTTGTAGGGAACTTTAGGGGAACTTGAAATTCTGGAATTTTATTTGGTTTTCAGTAATTTCACAGGGATTTTGCTGGTTTCATAGATTTGATTTCAGGGAGATATGAATTAGAGAAAATCATTAGATTGGCGTCTACGAAACAAACAATACACACAGAAAGAGTCGCAATCTTCCGCGCTACATGTCATATATCTACTCTGCATCTTTGAACTTTGCAAGTCTTAAAACACAAAATACTACAAGAGTAGCAACTTTTTCAGTATAATGGACTGGTGTATAGAATCCATGTGCCACATTATTTCTAACATTGAGACAATTTGCGATATTAGTAAACACATACTGGAAAAGCATCAAGTCATCATCATCAAATGTTTTATAAAAGGCTTCCTTGATTTTACTCGAATCATTTTGATCATCAAATCTGATTAATTTTTCAAGTGTAGCCGTATGCGATCCATCATCTTTAAAAATCGTGAGATTTGCTCCGTTAATTTGAAGTATTTCTCGTAAGATACCTTCAAATTTAGGCACTAAAACATCAACACAAACTCTCCAGTCTGGTGCCTTACCTTGCTTTACCGCTTTTATCTGTTTAAAGAATTCCTCTAGGCCTATATCTATCATTGACAGCCATGTGTATGTTATTTGTATTCCATTTATATGTCTGATTCTTTCTACACCAAATGAGGTATGCTGATTTAAAAAGTTATATAATCTTCTATAACTCAATCGCTTCTTCTCCATACTTTGAATTATGCTATGTAAAATGAGTGGAAGATAAATATTGTCGATCATAACATTATATGACCAGAAACACATATAATGATTATGTTCGATGATTTTACTGTTATTATTAATATCTTTCTGCTCCTCCACGAAATCCTTCAAATATTCTGGATTCTGCATCCCATTGGTTATATTATTTACAACTTGCGATGGAATACTAAAATCACATCCATAAACTAGGCAATATGAAGCAACTGAGGACGAAATAGTAGAAAATGTATCTATTGTCCGCTCCATTGCATCAAGAACCTCTTCTGTAATTTTCCCTTGTATGCGAATAGTAGGGAACACTAACTTAGAACTATTTTCTCGAAACAGTTTTGCTGCATAATTTAGTTTTTTATGATTCCCAGCTTGTTTGTAATAATTAATCGCTCGTTTAAGTATTGTCTCATTTTGATGAGGTATCATAAGGTTATTCTCATCATCAGGAATCAGCATGGATATTTGACAATCTCCCAATTGCTCATAAACTTGAGAAATCAGTGATTTATATGCTATATTATTCTGATATTTCCTAGCATATATCAACGCCAATTCAAGGCATCTTTCTTTATATGCGTTATCAGATTGTCTCTTTGCAACCTCAATAAGCAATTTGAGTAATTCAGAAGTTTCTTTGTGCGACGGTTTAAACAAATGATATTTCTCACTAATATTCAAAACACAAAACCTCAGTTTATCACAAGTGCTGTCATCACAAACGATATCCTTAACATATCCCCTAAGATTATCTACTCGATGTTTTCTTTTAGTTGATATGGCAATTATGGATTCTATCGAATCTACTATTACAGTGCTATAGCAGTCAAGTCTTTTACTTGACATAGCCATATAATAGCAATCAATAGATTTAATATGAAAAGAACTTCGGCTAACCAACAAAGACAAAGCGTAATAATACTTTGCTTTCAGAATATTATTATTTGTTTGTTCCACTCTCTCTTGAAGGTAAGAACAAACCAAATCTTTATGAGCACTAAATTTTTCAGTAAAATACTCCGATGATGCAGAATCTAGTCTAAGGGAACATAAAATATTATGCTCACAACAAATTTTGATTCTATCATCAAAGTCGTTTATCTCTTCTATGCTTGGGAATACATTCCAAAATTTATCCTCAAGGATCTCAATATCAGAATAGAATCTATTTAGAACTGAATCATTCATTATCCATTGTGTAACAACAACCAAAGATAGTAAAAGACTCTAAAATATCACGAATCTTATTGTCCGTAATATTACTATATCCAATGGTGATATTATCATATACAGATATTATAGCTATTGTTTACGTTTTAACTACCATATTATAAACCTAATTTATTTCTTCTTCAAGAAGGATTCTTTGAGTTTGTAAAGAGAGATTCCGTTGAAGGAGAAGTATTTCGGTCCTTGGCAGAGTCCGGAGACGCTGCGCTTGTTGCGAGGCATGTGTTTGGCTGTGAACTCTGCGAGGGTGTAGTGTTCTCCGTTACATTCGACTTTATTGTCTTCTGCCACTGTGAGTTCTGTGCCTGTCGGGGTGTAGATGATCTTGTCGCCGATGGATACGCCGTGTTCAAGGAGGTCGAAGTTGGCGAATTCAGGGTTGATGAGTTCATCTGTGTTGAAGAGGGCGTCTTCACCCATTGGTTTTATCATTGACTCTATGTAGTCGATCTCTTCTTTGGAGAGGTTGTATTTCTTGTAGAGTTCGGCGTCAGTCCAAGGTTTTGACCAGTCTTGGAGAGGGACGAATTGATAAACCTCTTTATCACCGTGCTGAGTCTTTTTCTTCAACGAAATAATATAGCGAACAAACTTAGTTTTGATATATGACAAAATGTTATCACACTCTGTTTTGGTGAAATTATGTTTATCTACATCATATCCTATTACTATATATGTTAACGAACAAACACTTTGAGGTTCACCAATAAATGGCTTACCGAGTACTATCGCATCATGGCCGTTTCCACCAGCCTCAGGGATAAAGATCTTATAGATATCTATCGTTCTTTGATTCTTATAAACCTCTGTTCGAGGCATCCATCCGTATCCCACAGGGGTAAGGCGTTTGTTTACATAACATTTGACACAGTTAACATCACTCTTAGTTTCGGAAAATCCAGTCCAATTTGAAGACAAAGTAACATCTTGTCCAAAGAAGGCTTTTGAACTAACCAAAGAACTGAAATTACGCTCTGTACAGTATGACTCGCCCTCCTTGTCTATTATCTTTTGTAGGATTCTCATTCCAAAAGAATCTCTGATAGCAACGCCAAGCCCACTACCATCAAGTGGTGAATCTATAACATCAACACCATTAACTTTATATATATATCTTTTACAAACCCCACTATACTTGCCACTATATAAGAAATAGTTGACACCACCCTTGATTTCCACACCTTCAAAACACTCTGAGGCATCCAAATAATCGTGCATAGCTATAAAGTGATTACACGTAAGCATCTCATCTATCCATGCTTCTGGTATACCTTGGGCACCCCGAGACATCCATCTACTTGGGGTAATCATACTCACATATTCAGGCTTAAGTTTTACACCGATACTTATAAACAAATGATATAGAGCATTCGCTCTATTTGTGCCTTCAAGCATTTGTTGATACGGCGGATTTCCTACTATAGCGTTGAATTTCATGTTTTCTTCGAGTGTGTTGTTTTTCCAATAATTGATGCCGCTGCTGACTTTGGTAATGAACAGGTCCGGCTGGTTTGTGATTTTGTTGATGAGGTCTTCAAAGTATCGTGCATTGACCTTTACCTGACGGAAACCTCGCAGAGTGCGTTTGGTAATGCTTTTTGCCATCTCGGTCTTGCAGACGATGAAGATGTTGTCACGAAGCACTTTATCCCATATTTCATTCTGGATGGATACAGGGATGTCGGTTGCAAGCATGTGGGTGTCTCTATATGCCTGAAGTTTCTCTGCAAAGACGCTATATGCCATAAATAGCGGATACAGACCGGTCTTGGAATTGATTTCCAGTATCCTTGTATCTGGGTCCTTGAACACTTTGGCTGTTACTTCTCCGTGATCTACAAGGCGTGGCTTAAGACCTTCGGTCTGCATATCTTCCTCATAGAACACCTGTCCTCCTATGCAGTCACCTATGTGCATATTGACTACTCTCCAAGGGGTAAGGACGGTTTCCTTGTCAGGATTGCGGAAATATGAGAAGATGCGGGCAATCTCACGGGTGCGCTCCATCGGTGCAAGGCGGTCTGCTGCCCGGACGAGGTCCCGATAGTTACGGCCTACTGCACGGAACATATCCGGGTCGTAGTATGGCACGAATTCCTTGAAGAGTTCCTTTGTGACTCCTCGTGGCATGAATTCTTCCCAGGACTGATTATCTATGAGCTCGGCAAAGTTTTCAAGGGTTATGTCCTGTCCTTCATCCTTCAGTTCGGCTCCGTACATGAGAAGCGGAAGACGGATCGAGATGCCTCGAAGGATTGAAATAGCTGCATCTGCATTCTTCTTTTTCTCTTTGGCTTCTTCGAGTCTCCGTTTATCTTCTTCTGTGAGTTCCTTCTTGTTCTTTTTCTTGATGCGTTCCAGTTCTTTGTACTGCTCGTTTGTTAGTCCGGTCTTGGCCATATCCACGTCCGTAGATGTATGATTTGCTTTCGTCGCTCCGATAATCTTGTGGAGACCGGCGAATTTTTCGAGTGCTGCAGCATCTAACTTCCGGAGCATTTCGTGATTATAGAGGCGTGGATCATCACAGCCATTCTTGGTCACACGGGTTATATAGGCTCGCTTGAGTTGCTCCAGCATGTTCTCTACATTGTAGGTGGCCATCTTGGTGCCGTTGTAACCGATGACCGGACAGAAGTTCAGGAATTCCCCTAGTTTCACCCTGTCGTTCTGACTGGCAGTGGATTTTGTGCTGACTTTTGCCGTGTCTGCAAGGACTTTTAGTGTACGGTCTGGGGCAAAGTCAAAGACATAACAGTTTTCCTTGCGCCTGCCGTCGTTGGTGGTGTATGGACTTTGAACACGGAAGATAGTCTGCATATAGGCCTTTGCATCTGTGTTGTGAGAACCTGAGAGCATCATTACTGCAGACCAAGGCCGCACGGTAACGCCAGTTGTGAGTTTACCGCAAGAGAGGGTGATGGTTCGGGTATCTTCCGGATTATCACCCATTGCCTTTTCCACAAGTTTAAGAGCATCGTCATTCTCCACCTCTTCATCTCCGTCTCCGGCAACATTCACA
>JAFTMS010000020.1 GCA_017452265.1 Bacteroidales bacterium
TATCGACCTTGGTCGAGGTAAGTCCTCCTCCCGAGGAGGAGGATTTAGGAGGAGGGTAACGTAGATAGAGAAAGTGCGGTGGGGAAAAGTTTCGCAAACTCCACCAACTTTCAGATAACAAACAACTTACATTTGCGAAACCTGAGTAATATGTATAAAACAATAGCAGTAATATATGGCAGCGACTCTTCCGAGTGGGAAGTGTCCTGTCGCAGCGGTGAGTTCACCGCATCCCGCATCGATGGTGCGAAATACGATGTATATGAGATATTTGCAAGATTCGGCTCCTGGTCCCTCGTCGCATACAGGAAAAAGGGCTCGGAGCGCGTCCTCTTCCCGGAAAACGGACGTCCCCAGATAGACAAGACGGATTTCTCCGTAATGGTGGACGGCGTTAAGGTGAAGTTCGACTATGCCTACATCATGCAGCACGGCGCACCGGGCGAGAACGGTCAGATGCAGGGCTATCTCGAGATGATCGGTGTTCCCCACAGCGGATGCAGCTCGTTTGTTGCGGCGATGACCTTCGACAAGTTCTCTTGCAAGAGCTATCTCAAGGATGTGGACTATGTCAAATGCGCTGATGATATATTCGTGCGCAAGGGCGAACATGTGGAAGGACTCGCTCAGAAGGCGGTTGAAAAGCTCGGTCTGCCTATGTTCGTGAAGCCGACCGACGGCGGAAGCAGTTTCGGTGTCACTAAGGTGAAGAAGGCCGAGGATTTCGACAAGGCTGTGGAATATGCCTTTGCAGAGGGAAACATGCTCATAGCGGAAAAGGCAATCGTGGGACGTGAGCTCACCTGCGCCGTATATTATAATGGTACGGAAAATGTCGCCCTGCCTGTCATAGAGATACTTTCGGACAATGAATTCTTCGATTACGAAGCCAAGTACAACGGTCACAGCCGTGAAGTGTGTCCTGCCGAAATCACCGCCGACGAGAAGGAACTCATACAGGAGACATCAAAGAAGATATATGCCCATCTTGGCTGCGCTGGCCTTGTGCGTGTGGACTATCTTCTTGCTGCTGACGGACTTTACTTCCTTGAAGTGAATACGGTTCCGGGCATGACGGCGGCATCCCTCGTGCCTAAGATGGTAAGGACGGCCGGCATGAACATGACCGACTTCCTCACCACAATCATCGAGAACTCTTAGTGCTGCTGAAAGAAATAATAGCATCCGGCATAAAGACCGTTTCCGCCTCCTACCCCGCGCAGGAGGCCCGTGAGATGGTTCTCGCATGTCTGGAACGCCTCATAGGCACTCAGCGCCACACGCATCTCATATATCCGGAATACGATGTCCCTTCGGACAAAGCCGCCGCAGTCTTGTCTGCCTTTGACCGTATGGCAGGCTGGGAACCGCTTCAGTATGTGACCTGTGCGGCGGATTTCTACGGCCGTACATTCCGCGTTACCCCGGACGTGCTCATCCCGCGTCCCGAAACCGAACTGCTCTGCCGTCTGGCCCTGCTGTCCCTTCCTGCCGGCTCTTCTCCGAAAATCCTTGACATGTGTACGGGAAGCGGCTGCATTGCATGGACAATGGCTCTGGAATGCCCTGAAGCGACGGTTCATGCCGTAGACCTTTCCGACGGAGCGCTTTCAGTGGCCTCCTCGCAGGATTTCTCTGACGAACTGCTCCGCACCGGCGCAAAGGCCCCGGCTTTCTTCAAGGCCGATGTCCTGCAGCCTCCCCATATCAGCGGACTTCCCGGCCCTTCCACTTACGACCTGATTCTCAGCAACCCTCCGTACGTTATGGAAAGCGAGAAGGCTCTCATGCGCCCCAACGTACTGGATCACGAACCGTCCATGGCACTCTTCGTCTCCGACGAAGATCCGCTCCTGTTCTACCGCGCCGTATCCGACTGGGCCTCATCGCTTCTGAAGCCCGGCGGAGTTTGCATAGTCGAAATCAATGAAGCGCTCGGCCCCGAGACAGCGGAAGTGTTCCTCGCCGCCGGCTTCCGTGATGCCCGCATCGAACAGGATCTGTACGACCGCCCCCGCTTCGTCATTTCCTGCAAATAGCGTCAGACAGCTCCTGATAGCGCTAAATAACGTAAATGCAACTAATTATCAATCAGCAACTTGTGCAAGGTGCGTGCTCCCCGTTGGCGGCACGCACTTTGGGTAAGTCGCTGATGTGCAGCTGGTTACATTTCACGCTGCCGGCTGCGGAAATTTGTTGGAATTTGGTGCCAAATTTCAACAAATTTTTTCGAAAAACAGGCCTTTAAAGCGCTTCAAAAGACGATTTTTAAATTTATCGGTATACTTTTTCGTTACACGGATAATGCTTCCGAACTTTGCATCGTGAATTTAAAGAAGACGGTGGAGAAAAGTTCCGCAAGCTTCACCGGTTTTCAGACCACAAGCAGCTTGCACTTGCGGAACATGAGTTAAAAGACTGTCTTATGAAACAGAATCTAAGATTTATACCGCTATGTTTTGGAATGGCATGCATGGTTCTGATGCTTGCCGCCCTTTCTTGTGAAGTGCTGGATGACGACATTGAAGAACACGCATCGCCGCAAGACAGCATAGTCACAGACGTTATCGGGCTTGATGAGGTGGCTGAACTCTTCTCTACCTTGCCTATTACCCATTCTCATCTGAACGAAGTTCATGATGCGGTCACCTCATCTTCCGGTAACGGTTATGACGAAGAGTACACCATGAAGAATCTGTTCGAAGCGCCGGGTGCCGGGGTCGGGGAGCGGGAGACAAAGGCGGAAGCCGCATATGACAATCCGCTTAGGGAACTGCTGGAAGCGGGAGTGCGTGCACAGATGGCTGCGGACACGGGTGCCGTGACTAAAGCTATGGGACGGCGGGAGATGACGGCCGATGAATATCTCGCTGCACTGATGTCCTCCGGCATACAGGTGTACTGGCCGTTTTCCGAAGAGTGGGACGGAACGTCCATGCCGGTCATCACATATGATCCGGAGGACGGTTCGGAGGTGAACATAGGTTATGAAATGATTATAGGCGACGATGGCTCCCGCCGTGTGCAGGAAGTGATTGTGGATGAGGCGACGGCTATGGAAAGACCTGTGTGGGTGGTGAACAGGAATTCCGATGCGGAATATACGACGCTGGAGCTGCTGAGAAGGGAAGATCCGGACTGGGGAGAAGGCGGCGGAAGCATCATCGTCTCGAAATCCGGCTTAACGGGCGGTCAGACGGTCAGGACTCTGGTTCTTAAGGATTTTACAATGAAGCGCAATTTCGATTCATGGTTCGCAGGGGCTTCGGAATTCTTTGTGAAGACAGGCTCCGTCGAGGATTTTACCGCATCGACGGAGGCGGAGCTGAGACTGTATAATCCGCTGGTGACGGACTTCATGATTGTCGTGAAGAGAAGTCAGGTCGGTGAACCGGTTCCGTTCAATGCCATTCTTGTCTCGGACTGGATAGACGGACTTGACGATTGTGCGTTCATGATTACGGAGGATGACGGAGGTACGAAGGAAAAATGGGATCTTGAGGCGATTGTGAAATACAATTCCAAAAGCTATGGAGTGGACATCTCCATACCTTTCAATTCCCGCGATGACGTGGTCTGGAGGGGTATGCTGTCGAAGAAGTGGTTCCGGAAGAACATTGATGTGCCGGCTCAGTTCGGTGATGTGGAACTGACTTTCGGACTTCAGGAGTATTAGTCTGCCTCCCGGACGGTCATCTCGCAGTTCCTGCAGTCGAAATGCAGGGCAAGGCGTCGGCCGTTGTTGAGGAGGAAGAGAGGACCGACGGCAGACGCTCCCTGATGGACGGGGCACATGCCGAGTTCGTATCTGATGCAGTATCTTGTGCGCATCAGTTCAGCTCCGGCCTCATGAGTCAGCTCATATGCCGGTGAAACGGATTCCGCTCCGGCGTTTCTATAGACACTTTCAGAAAGGTGATTTGATATGTTGTTTTGGCAGGTGGCATCTTTCTGCGGGAATTTTCCGATGACAGCATCTTCGGGATTCCGCAGGAGGATGTCCCTTTTTCGGCATGGCATTGCAGCCAGCTTTTCCGCCAGACTTCTTCTTATGCCGTTGAGGAAGGCTGCGCTCATGAAGGGAAGTCCTTCCGGAGCATCGACATGACCGAGGGAGAATCTGTAGTGACCGGTCGTCCTGCATGTCTGACTTTCGAGCATGGAGAGCATCCTGTCGAGGTTCTGTGCCTGCTGTGTGCCTGCTTCTATCCGTTCGCAGACCTCTCGCCCGTCCTCGGAACGGGCTGAAGCGTTCAGACGCCATCCGCCATCTTCAAGAGCGAAGCCGTAAGAGACCTGCACTCCGATTGTGCGCACGCATGCCTGTCTTTCAAGTTCCTTCTCAAAGGCTGCATTTATGTTTCTGAACAGCCGTGCCCCGACGAAGATCTCCGGCACAGCCTTGCATCGGATGGTGCTGCCGCTGCATACGTCACCACGGAATCCTGTCACGCTGCCGTCCTTTGCCACGAACGAGAATCCGTCCCCGTTGTTCAGCTCCAGGCCTTTGCGTATAGGACGTATTGTGACGGAAGTCTTGTCTCGACTCAATGAAACCACGCTTCCTACCTCTTCTCCCATGGCCTTGGCTGCATCTGCTGAGGCCCATCTGCCGCGCTTTCCGTCGAGGAACAGTTCTGTGTATCCCCGGTTGAATGTCTTGGATGTGTCCGGTGTGAAGCCCCCTGCAACGCTTCCGAAAGAAGCCCTGACGAAATCTCCGACGGCGATTCTGTCAAGCGCAAGGGAATAGTCCCTGACGACGTTCCTGACGTACGATATGTTCTTCAGTCTGCCCTCTATCTTGAACGACGTGATTCCTGCCTCGGCAAGTTCCTCAAGCCTGTCCTTCAGATTGTAGTCCTTGAGGGAGAGCAGGGCCTTGTCGCGGACAAGAATCTTCCCCGAAGCATCAGCAAGGTCATATCTCGACCGGCAGGCCTGTATGCATGCTCCACGGTTGGCGCTTCGTCCCGCAATCATTTCCGACAGATAGCACTGCCCGCTGTAGCAGACACAGAGCGCTCCGTGCACAAAGAACTCCAGTTCGCAGCTTACGGCATCGCGTATTGCCTTGATCTGTTCCAGCGACAGTTCTCTTTCCAGAATAAGCCGTGAGAAACCGAGGCTTTCCAGCCATGCGGCCTGCTCCGGCGTACGGATCGCGCACTGCGTCGATGCGTGAAGCGGTATCCTGAAATCCGCCTTCCTGCCACCGAATCCGTTCCGTGCCATATCGACAACGGCCATGTCCTGGACGATTATCGCGTCTGCCCCGGCCTCCTGAACGGCAAGCATGTGGTCATATGCCTCTTCCAGTTCGTCATCGTAAAGTATCGTATTCAGAGTTACGAATATGCGTGCTCCGAACCGGTGCGCATAGCTGCAAAGCTGCCTTATGTCCTCTATGGAATTTCCTGCAGCCTGCCTTGCCCCGAACTTAGGCCCGGCGATATACACAGCATCGGCACCGCAGTCGATTGCCGCGATGCCGATATTGATGTCTCTTGCCGGAGCAAGCAGTTCGAGCTGTCTCATCTGAGATTAAAGGGTCTTGAGCATCTCCTGAGCTGTCGGACCGAACTTAGGGTCGCTGACAATCATCTGATAGTACTCCTTTGCCTTTGCCTTGTCACCCATTGTCTGAGCTGTTGCAGCGATGGTGTACTTCATCTGTACGGCATCCTTTGCGTTAGGTGAGAGCTCGAGATACTTCTCAAGGTAAGTGATTGCCTCAGCGTTCTTCTGTGCCTGTGAGGCTGCTGTGCCTGCTACCTTGTAGGCTGTAGCATTCTCCTTGTAGCTGTTGGACTTGTCGGCAGCCTCGATTGCGTCTGCATACTTCTTTGCCTTGAGGGCAGCAGCAGCCTGCTTTACATACATGTTTGAAAGCTGCTTGTATGCCTGGTCGTCCTGACCCTGTCTTGCTGCGAGAAGGTATGCGTTCTCTGCCTCAGCTGTCTTGCCTGTCGCCATGTATGACTGGCCGAGACGGAGAGCTGCCATTGCGTTTGTCGAGTCTGCTGCCACGATCTGCTCGAATACTGCAACCGCACCGGCGAAATCCTTTACCTTGATGAGGTTGTTTCCCTTCTGCATGTTCACCTGTGGTACGAGCTCCTCGGCATCGGCAAGAACTTCTGCGTTCTCATATGCCTTTGCCTTTTCGATTGTCTTTGCAAGCTGGTCAAGTGCGCCGTCATAGTTGTCTGCCTTGATCTGATCCTTTGCGATTGACAGCATTAGGGCCGGAATCGTATTCTTGCAGTTGGCTGCAATTTCAGCACCTTCATCGCCGAGAGCCTCAGCCTGTGACAGCGCGTTCTCGAAGTGTCCGAGAGCTGCCTCCATGTTGCCGAGCTGGATTTCTCCTGCTCCCTGGTTATAGATTTCAGTCACTGCATTGATGTCCTGTGCAGACATGATTCCGGCTGTCATGAGCGCAGCCGCAAGCATAAGGTAGATCTTCTTCATAGTTATTGTCATTTAATTAACATTAATATTCGTTATGGATTAATAATGCCACATTGGATGCAAATTTAGGAAAAAAATATTGTAATTTTGCAAACCTCAATATGAATTGTGATGAAAATACGGACTGAACAGATATTGTTGACCTTTCTGGCATTGCTGACGACGCTTGCGGTTCCCGCTCAGGAACTGCCTTTGCTGCCGTCCGACCCGGCTGTGTCACAGGGCACTCTGCCCAATGGCGCGGCATACTACATAGTGACGAATTCCTCGACAAAAGGCATGGCGGACTTCGCGCTCGTACAGAAGACGGGCACATTGACCGATTCCCTCGATGCCGGCAGGGCTGTAAGGACGGCAAAGGACGCCCTGGCCCGCCTTCCGCGCCTCAACGGTTCGTCGCCGCAGGAGTTCCTGACTTCGCACGGAGTGACGCCGGGAAAGGACGGCTTCGTGAAGGTGTCGGAAAATGCGACCGTCTTCCTCTTCGACAACGTGATGCTTTCCCAGAACGCTGCCGTGCTGGATTCCACGCTCCTCGTGCTTCTCGACATAATGGACAGGGCGAACTGTGCGGAGGACGATTTCATAAGAAGGTGGTACGCTCCGGCGGATCAGGCTGTCATTGTGGCCGGTGACGTGGATACCGGGTCTGTGGTGGAGAAGCTGAAGTACATGTCGTTCATGATACCGGCACGCAGTTCCCTTCCGCGTGAGCAGTACAGCTGGCAGGACAGGGACACGGCGCTTTTCGTGACGTCGAGGGACAGTGTCCGCAACATTGCCACGATTTCCGCCTCATGGCGTTCCGCAAGGACTCCGAGGGAATATATGAACACCGTGCAGCCGGCTATCTACGACATGTTCGTGGGTGAGCTGGGAGCCATGGCCGTCGCAAGGATAAAGGAGCGCCTGCGCAGTGCGGACATACCCGTAGCCAATGTGTGGTATGATCATATGGATAGTGTTGAATCACTTGCTGACGAGCACTTTACGGTAAATGTCTCTATCGCGCCGGAACATGCTTCTGCCGCCGCTGCCGCACTTGCCTCCGCAATGGCCTCGCTTGAGGCCGGAAATGCCGGTGCCGGCGAATTCCGTGAGGCACGCAGAGGCTATCTCGATGCGATGACGCTGGAGGATCGCCGGCCGTTGAGACGTAACTCCGACTACGTGGACAGGTGCGTTTCTGCCTTCCTCTACAATGCCACCCTTGCTTCCCAGAAGGAGAAGCTGGCCTTTCATACCTCCCGTGACCTTGCGGACACGACCGAGCTCAGGCTTTTCGACGGCATTGTGTCCGCTCTGCTTGACGGTACGAAAAACCTTACGATTGACTATGTCCGGGGTCGTTTCCAGAATGATTCCGTTGATGTGAAGGCGGTCTTCGATTCCACATGGAGGGCGGATAACGTGCCTCTCCCTGAAACAGTTTCGGATACGGTGAAGGCTCCTCGCCTGCCGGGCCCCGGGCCGAAGGTCAAGTTGCGGATGGCGAAGACAGAGCCTATGTCCGGCGGCCAGATGTGGACGTTCTCGAACGGATTCAAGGTGATATACCGGAAGATGCCGTCCTACGACAACATATACTATTCCCTCGTGCTCAACAGCGGCTACAGCTCCATCCGTGATCTTGAGGACGGCGAGGGTGCGTATGTCTCGGACTATCTTTCCCTGTGCCGTATCGGAGGGCTTGACGGCTTGGAATTCAGCCATTTCCTTGGGGCTGAGGGCATAACGATGAAGTCCGAGGTGGAGCTTTCGGGCACGAAGATTTCCGGATATGCCCCGGAGGACAAGGCGGAGCTTCTGGTGCGTCTGCTGCTGGCCGTGATGAACGGAAGGGAGCATGACGAGGAGGCGTTCGACTATTATGTGAGGACGGAAAACCTACGTCACGAATATGTGAAGGGAAGCGTGGAGGAGAGGATAGCCGCAATCGACAGCATAATGTGTCCGGACTATATATATTCGTCCCGCAAGGCATCGGGAAAGCTGTCGTCCGCACTCGGAAAGAAGGCTGACGGTCTTTACAGCAGGCTCGCAGGTAAGACGAACGACGGTGTGCTTGTGCTGGTCGGCGACGTCGACGAAGTGATGCTCAAGAGGCTGCTGACAACGTATGTCGGAGGCTTCGTGACCACGGACAGGGCATTTGCAAGGCCTTCGGTGAGGTATCAGCCGGTGTCCGGATGGTCGACATACACGTTCGAGGGAGATGTCAACAGTGTGGACATAGCGATGTCGTCCCCGCTGACGCTTTCGGCGGACAACAGGATGGCGGCGGTGATCGCGTCAATGATGCTGAAGCAGTCCCTGTCCGAGGCGATCGTGGGCACGGGCATGTATCTGCGTCTGTCATATGATTTCGGAGTGTATCCTCAGGAGAGGTTCAATGTGATGATTTCCCTCAACGAGGCCTATAAGGACGGATTCTCCTCGGATACGGAACTTTCGGGTCCGATAGCGGCTCTTGAGGTGCTCAGGGAGGCTCTTTCCGATCTTGCGAATACGCCTGTCCCGCAATCTGACATGGATGCTTTCAAGACGATGCTCAAGGAACGCCTTGCCTTGGAGATGAATGACCCGCAGTACTGGACCGACGCCATAGCCGACAGGTTCATAAACGGAAAGGACTTCACGACGGGCTACAAGGAGAGGATAGATGCCGTGACCGTGGACAAGGTGAAGGCAATCCTCACATCCCTGAACGAAGGCTGCAAGATCGAATATATAATAAGGAAGAAATAAGCGATATGTTTCACGGAACAATAATTCAGATTGACGACTGTCTGGTGTCGGAAGAGATTCTGACAGAATACTTTGCATGTGATTATGAGAAGTGCAGGGGCTGCTGCTGCGTGATAGGCGACAGCGGCGCTCCGATGGAGGAATGCGAAGCAGAGGCCATAGAGAAGAACTATCATGTCTTTTCACCGATAATGTCGGAGGAAGGACGTGCAGCAGTGGCCTCCAAGGGCTTTTTTGAAATAGATATGGACGGGGATATGGTCACGCCGCTCGTGCCCGGAAGCGAGGAATGCGCATATACGCTTTTTGACGAGGAAGGAAACTGCTTCTGCTCGATGGAGCGTTGCTGGTTCCAAGGCAAAGGCGATTTCCGCAAACCCATATCGTGCTGGCTCTACCCGATCCGCATCACGCAGCTGAGCAACGGCACACGCGCCCTGAACCTCCACCGCTGGCATATCTGTCAGGATGCCTTTGAAAGGGGCAGAAAGGAAAAGATCCGCGTATATGAATTCTTACGCGAACCGATAGAAAGGTATTTCGGCGAGGATTTCTACGAGGCTCTGTCCGAGGCAGCAAAGATGCTGAACAAATAGATTATTCCTGCTCCGGGGAGAAGCGGTTCTCAAGGCCTGCCGCAAGCCTCATGACGTCCTTCCTGAGCCCTTCGAGGCACAGCTTTTCCGGTTCACGTGTGATTGTCACGCGGTCTTCATACATCCTTGAAAGCCTGCCTGCAATGCCTCTGAAGCGGAATGTCACGGCGTCTGCTCCTTCAGATTCCAGTTCGTAGCCGCGTTCGTTCATGAAGCTGGCCACGCCGCTGCGGATATCATTCCATTCGCCCTGCACGAAGGCGTCGCGCTTTATGAATCCGACCTTAGGATATACGGCAGCAATGACCGCGAAGAAGACGGCGATCTTCCACAGCGAATTGTATCCGTCGGCAAAAAGGCTGTCGATTCCGTTGTACTCTGCCGCACCGATCAGCACGAGGGCCGCAAGGATGAGACACATGAGGATGACGAAGTAGAAGAAGTATTTGACTGCTCTTACAAAATATTTCATGGCTTTGAATTTGATAGTTGGACTTTGATGCGTGCAGACGAATTCATCGGCAAATATAGTGAAAATCCGATATTTTGCTATCTTTGCAGTTTCTTATGGAATAAAAACAAGGTAATATGGGAGAAAAGAGCCTGAAAACAATCATGTATGTGCTCATTGTGGTGGCCGTGCTTCTGGCCGGCGGCCTCGCATACATATGGTATGAAAAGACGTCCCTCGTGGACGAACTCACGGTTGAAAAGGAAGAGCTGACGGCTCAGATGATAGAGCTTCAGAACGACTATGCTTCCCTGTCTTCGGACTACGACAGCATCAATTCGCAACTCGACTCGTCGAGAGAGGAGGTGTCTCAGCTTATCGAGAGGATAAGGCATACCGAGGCGACAAACAGGACAAAGATACGCCAGTACGAGAAGGAGCTCGGAACGCTCCGCAGCATCATGCGCAACTACATCGTGCAGATCGACTCGCTCAACACCCTCAACAAGAAGCTGACGGCCGATGCCGCAGCCGCACGTCGTGAGGCGGCCGAGAGCAGGAGGCAGTCCGAGCAGCTGAGCAAGGAGATAGAGAGTCTGACCGGCCAGGTGGCGGTAGGTTCTGTCATCAAGGCACGCGGACTCAAGCTTGAGGCATACAACGGCTCCGACAAGCTCACTGACAGGAGCAGCAGGGTAGTGCGCATGATGGCGACGCTCAGCCTTGTGGAGAACGATCTCGCGCCTAAGGGCCCTGTAAGAGTGTACATAAGGGTCAAAGGCCCGGACGGAATCCTTCTTACCAACGACACGCAGATGACATTCGAGGTGGACGGGGAGCCGATGATATGCTCCGCTTCACGTGAGGTGGACTATCAGGGTAAGGAAGTCGAGCTGAGCATATATCTCAACGACATTCCTTCTTTCATGAAGGGAATATATACGGTCGAGGCATACACGGAGCAGACGAAGCTCGGAGATGCAGAGCTGATGCTCAGATAATTACGCTGTGATATACGTCCACGTCCCATTCTGCAGGAGCTTCTGCACGTATTGCGACTTCTATTCCGAGGTGGCTGCGAAATGCCGCAGAGCGGAGGATGAGCATAGGCAGGAAGAACTTTTCGGAAGGTTTGCCGAGGCGCTTTCTTCTGAGGCTGTGATGCGTGCGGATGAGATTTCGGACGATGTGAACACTTTATACATTGGAGGCGGCACCCCATCGGTGCTGCCCCTTTCGTTTTATGCAGGACTGCTTTCGGTTCTGGATTCGGTCGGTCACGGAGGCCCTTTTGATGAATTTACCGTCGAGGTGAATCCGGAGGACATTGTGGAGAACGGCCATGAATATGTGGAAGGGCTGCTGAAGTTCGGAGTGAACCGCATCAGCATGGGGGTGCAGTCTTTCGATGACGGCATACTGCGTTTCATGAACAGGCGGCACGATGCCGCAACGGCCCGGAAGGCATATGCGGTGCTGGAGGAAGCCGGAGTTGAAAACATAAGCATAGATCTTATCTTCGGCCTTCCTCAGTTGTCTTCGGAGGTGTGGCAGGAAACATTGAAAAAGGCTATAGACATGTCTGTTCGTGGTGTCCTGCCTCAGCATGTCTCTTCTTACCAGCTTTCTGTCGAGCCGGGAAGCATGCTGGCGCGTATGGTTGAAAAGGGAAAGTGGCAGGAGGCTTCCGAAGAACTTTGCGAGGAACAGTACGGCATGCTTTGCAGCACATTGGCCGAGGCCGGATATGACCATTACGAGATATCGAACTTTGCGCAGCCCGGCAGAAGGGCGCTCCACAACAGTGCATACTGGAGGCACGTACCGTATGTCGGACTGGGACCGGGGGCTCACAGCTTTTCAACAGGAGCTTCCGCCATTGGTGAAACGGTTTTCCGCCGCACATGGAACCGGCCCGATCTGAAGGCATACATTGCAGATTGTCCGGCTGTCCGTGAGGGCGAGACGCTGACGGACGACCAGCTTGCCATAGAGCATGTGATGCTCGGCCTGCGCACTTCGGAGGGTCTTCCGGAAACATATCTGAGGCAGCATTGCGACGTCCGCGCTCTGGAAAGGGAAATGGCTTCAGGAGGCCTTGTACGTCTGTCCGAAGGCAGTGTCCGTATCCCCGAATCACGCTTTTTCGTGTCCGACAGCATAATATCGGAAATAATTTGATTATATTCGCCTTTAAATGATAAAATAATGATCTCGACCGCAGGTCGAAGCAAGTCCTTTCCCTGAGGGAAAGGATTTAGGATAGGGGTAACGTAGATAAAAAGGTGCGGTGGGTAAAATTTTCGCAAGCAACACCCGCTTTCAAATAACAGAGGACTTGCGATATAGCTTAGATAGCGATGGACAATATTTTCGCTTGCAGGATAGAGGCCCTCAGGGCAGTTATGGAAAAGAACGGCTGGGATGCCGTGGTGGTGAGCGGTTCAGACCCTCACAGCAGTGAGTATCCTGCTCCGAGATGGCAGCAGGTGAAGTGGCTCTCAGGATTTACCGGCGAGGCAGGTGACCTTGTAATTACTCCGGACCATGCCGGCCTATGGACTGATTCACGCTATTTCATCCAGGCTGTCACTCAACTGGAAGGTACAGGCGTCGAACTGCACAAGACGCGTCAGCCCGATTCTGTGTATATACCTCAATGGCTTGCAGGCAAGTCCCGTGTGGTGGCTGTGGACGGGCTTTGTCAGAATGTGAGCGCGGTGGCCGAGCTTCGCGAGGCCTTGGGGGAGGGCTGCCTTGTGGTCGATGTTCCGGACATGCTGGACCAGCTGTGGGAGGACAGGCCGGAAATACCTGTAAGCCCGGTCACAACCCTTGATGTGGAGTGTTTCGGAGGCATTCCGCGTACGGAAAAGATTTCATGGCTGCGTAAATGGATGCTTCTGCAGGGAGTGGACAGGGTGCTTCTTTCCTCTCTGGATGAAATCGCCTGGATGCTGAACGTACGTGGAAATGACATTGAATATAATCCGCTTGTGATATCGTATCTGCTTGTCTCTCAGGATTATGTCAAATGGTTCGTGCGCAAGTCTTCGGCCAAGGCTATGGATCCTGATACGGAAGACAGTTTCAGCGAACTGGCCATGGATGGTGTGGATGTTGAGGATTATGATGCAGTGTTCTTCGGCCTGTCGGATTTTGAGGGAGAATCGTCCCCGGTGCGCATATTCATGGATCCGTCGACTCTGAACGAGAATGTATACGAGTATATATATAATTCATACTCAAAGGATTGTGTGGTATGTGGCACGTCTCCTGTAATTCTTGAAAAGGCGGTCAAGTGCCCTTCCGAGATCGAGCATCTGAGGCAGACGTATATAGATGACGGTGTGGCGATGGAGTGCTTCCTTCATTGGCTGGACGAAGAAGTTTCCGGCGGCAGGGAGGTGACCGAGTGGGAGGCTTCGGAGCGCCTGACTGCATTCAGGGCTGAGATTCCGGGCTATCGTGGCAACAGTTTCGAAAACATATCGGCATACGGTCCGGGTGCGGCTCTACCGCACTACTCGACGCCTCGCGAGGGCTCGGCCGTAATCCGTCCGCACGGCCTTTATCTTGTGGATTCGGGCGGACAGTATCTTACGGGAACTACCGACATCACGCGCACTGTGCCTATGGGTGAGTGCACCGGACTTGAAAAAGAGGATTATACATTGGTGCTCAAAGGCATGATAGCTCTTTCAATGGCTGTATTCCCAAAAGGCACTGCTGGCTGCCAGCTCGATGTCCTTGCACGTCAGCCTCTCTGGAAGGCAGGCCGCAATTTCGGTCACGGGACCGGTCATGGCATAGGTTACTGGCTTTGCGTCCACGAAGGCCCGCAGGACATCAGGCAGAACTTCAACCGCCAGCCGCTCCTGCCGGGCATGGTGACATCCGACGAGCCGGGCCTGTACCGTGAAGGGATGCATGGAATACGTCATGAGAACATAATACTGTGCCGCGAAGCCGGTAAGACTGAATTCGGCGACTGGCTGGAATTCGAGACGCTGACCTGCTGCCATATAGACACTTCCGCCGTCATTCCGTCCCTCCTGACCGCTGACGAACTGGCCTGGCTGAACGCCTACAACGCCCGTGTCTGCGCCACCCTCGCTCCGCTCCTTCCCCCAGCCACCGCCGCCTGGCTCCGCCACCGCACCCAGCCGCTCTAATGCAGCGTCTTTGACCAACTTCGTCACTGCTCCGGAAAATCGGCCCATTTCCCGGAGCACTCCCTCAAAAACTGCCACTGCTCCGTGGAATCGCGCTTATTTCCGGAGCACAAGGCTGATAGCCGTGCGACATCATCGGTATCACATCATTGCGAAGTGAATCCTTTCACGTCATTGCGAGGAGCGAAGCGACGTGGCAATCTATTCCGTGACCTTCACCCAGTCCACCTGCATCCATCCGCTGTCGTTCTTCGGGGCGAGACGGTTGCTGAAGAAGCCGAACTTGGCGCCGATCCATTTGCCGGGGCTGGCTGTGAATGTCTTTTCATCGCCGTGCAGCTGCTTCCACTTCCGGCCGTCAATGCTGTACCAGAATGTAGCCGTCATTTCGGGCACGTTGCCTTCACGCTTGCGTGGCTCAACCTTCAGGCGCAGATATGCATCGGTAGCCTTGTACGCAAGGGGAGCGACAGGCGGAACTGTCGTGGACATATATACATTTGAATACGGCGTCGGAAGCGACTGTGAATCCATTGGCACTTCCGCCAGAACTGCCTCTGACGAGCCTTTGAGGGCGTTGAAACATTCGACATATTGCAGGACGATGCCTTCCGGCGTGTCCACAAGCTTCAGTGCTGCATAGTCCTGGCCCATGAGCACGAGGCCGCACGTTTCCCCGCGTGCCGACAGCTGCGGATTCGGGATGAAGCGGACCTTAGCGGTGACGGCGAATCTGTCGGCAGGCGTTTTCTGCAGCAGGAGATTCGGCGAATCGGCGAGGTTGCGCCAGCCTTCCGTCTGATCTACGGTATACAGCCTGAGCGCTCCGATACCGTTCGTGCCTTCCTCGCGTGCGCGCGTGTCCATATAATGCCAGTATGGCGACGGAACTCCATGCCACTGCCACTGAAGGCCGAGAGACGTAGACGTGAACTCATCGCTTTCTGCAGGCTGGAACACTCCGCTGGATGCAAGGGCCGGCTTGCGGTACCTCATCACTGGCTCACCCACTCCGTCTCCGTCCCTGTCGACGCCGATTACAGGCCAGCCGTCCTCCGACCAGCTCATCGGCTGCAGGTGCACGACGCGTCCGTATGCATCCTTGTCCTGAAAATGCATGAACCAGTCTTCCCCTGCCGCCGTCTCAATCCATGCCCCCTGGTGCGGCCCGTTGGTTTCAGAGGTTCCCTGAGCCATCACCACTCGCTCTTCAAACGGCCCGAAAGGCGATTCCGAGCGAAGCACGACCTGCCAACCCGTAGGCACGCCTCCTGTCGGTGAGAATATGTAGTACAGCCCGTTCCTTTTATAGAACTTCGTTCCTTCTATGGTCGGCTGCGTCTCGTGTCCGTCGTAGACGATGCGGCTTGGGCCGAGCAGACGTGTGCCGTCGGCGGACATCGGGGCTACGAACAGGACGCTCTTCAGTCCGGCTCTGCTTCCTGCGCAACCGTGTGACAGATAGGCCTTTCCGTCCTCGTCCCAAAGCGGACACGGATCGATGTATCCCTTTGCCTTCACTACCCATACTGGGTCGGACCATCTGCCTCGTGGATCTGAAGTCTTCACCATGAATATGCCTCTGTCGGGGTCGCCGCAGTAGATGTAGAATTCACCGTCGTGGTAGCGTATGGCCGGAGCCCACACACCGTTTCCGTGCTGAGGGACCGTGCGCCACTCCTTTGCTCCCGGAGGACAGCCGGCCGGGGCGTCGAGATTCTGCCCTGTCGTCTCCCATGCCCTCGAATCGTCCCAGTGAGGCCCCGGATAGTCGGTCAGTGCAGCTCCGATTATCTCCCAGTTCACAAGGTCGGTCGAATGCAGGATCTGCAGGCCCGGGAAGCAGGCGAAAGACGATGAGGTCATATAGAAGTCGTCCCCCACACGGCATACGTCAGGATCCGAATAGTCCGCATTGAGCACAGGGTTCACATATTCCGTCCCCCTGTCCGGATTCCAGCTCTGCGAAGGCTGCTGGGCGGATGCGGATACGGCAATGCTTAATGTAAGGACTGTCGTAAGGAATGTCATCGGGTGTTTCATGTCTGATATGATTTTGCAGTTAATCAGCTTTTCTCCTACATGTCTGGTAATGTGTGAGATTTGCAGCCTTTTAGCCAATGCAAAGATAATATATTTTTGGCCCGAGGTGCCTTTTCTTATAAATTCAGCCATCAGATAGGTGCGTTTTCCTGTTTGGCGGCCAGACACAGAAAGAGCCCGGTGCGGTGCCGGGCTCTGTTCCATGATTGATGTAAGATATTTACTTGTAGCTGACTTTTGTGATGACGGCACCATATCCCTGAATTACCATACCCTTTCCTGCATTGATTGCAGCTATGTCTTCGTCATTAAGAGCAAGGACATATTCTGTTTTGTTCGAATCGAGGGTAACGCAACCATCAGAATTCATTCCGGTAGGACTTGTCAATTGAACCCATTCCCAATCCTGACCGATGTAGCAGAACTTCAACTGAGAATAATCGAATCCGGCAGGTGCTTCATACACCACATGAATCTTTGCGTCCTCAGACAGGATCGGTACAGAATTGATCTGAAGCCCACCGCTCCAGCTTGTACCGAGATCATATGCTTCACCTTCCCAGATTGTTTCTGTTACAGCAGATTCCGGTTCCGGTTCCGGCTTCTGAGCCTCAGCAGCTGCCTGTGTCACGGCGACCGTCTTTGTGAGTTCGCCGGCTGTGACCGTGAACTTGGCTGTAAGGGAAACGGATTCCTTGTCCACTTCAAGACTTGGAGTCTCTTCCACTGTCTCCGGTGTACATGCAACAATGGCTGCTGTTGCGAATGCACCCATAAGTAAGTATGGTAATATAGTTTAGTGTTGGTTGGTTTTTCTTACGCGGATTCACAAAAATGACAAAATAAATCCAGATATTCCGTTTTTTCTGAAAAATCACGATTGCTTCCGACCGGCTAACTTGTCCTTGCCGCATGGTCTGGCTTCATTTGGTGAATTTTATCCTGTGTTTTTTCACTAAATCATGGCGAAAACGTGTATTTATATGGAATTTGCTGACATTTAGTGAATTTCTGCTGACAAAACTTCATTAAATCCCAGATAAGATATACCCCTTGGCATTTCGATTGCGCCGGGCACTCGTTTCCTTATTTCAGTAGGCTCAGCAGAAGTGTGCTGAATCTGCTGCGGTCTTCGTCGGACAGGAAATCCACCTTTATCGGGGCGTAGAACATGCGCTGCTTGAGGTTGCCGGGGATTACGCCGCAGTCGCGCACTCTCTGGGAATCCTTTTCCGTGGTCATGAGCACGGAGGTCGGGAAGGCATCGGCGGCATCGCGGAGCGAGAACATGTCGGATTTCGTGAACCTGTGGTGGTCCGGGAAGTTGAAATGGCGCACTATCTTGTATGTGCCGCTCAGACAGTTCATCAGAGGCCTGTCATTGGCTATTCCTGAAAAGAGGATGAGCCTCTGGGCATAGATATACCTCGGGTCGCCTTCCGGAAACACCGGCACTGCGTTGTCGTATGCGATCGATGTGAAGAAAAGGTGCTGCTTTTTTCCGTCCTTCCTTGTTCCGCAGCACTCTGCAGCATCGTATCCGCCGAGGCCGAGGGCTTCCGCCCATTTGCTCTTCTCCCATCCGTCAAGATATGAAGGGCATTTCGAGACTATGATGATGTCGGCGGCCTTGATTCTTTCCGGAAGGTCGCGCAGACGTCCTGCCGGCATGAGGTGGTCTTTGAATATGGGACGGTTGTAGTCGACAAGCACAATGGACACCTTCGGCTTTACGGCCCTGTGCTGGAAGGCGTCGTCAAGGATTATGAGGTCGGCTTTCGGCAGTTCCTTGCTGATGCATCTGCGTGCCTTCTTCGAGGTCTGGAGCAGTTCAGGTGCCGTGAGGAACGCGCATCCCTCCTTTCTTGAGCCGTCCACAGCCACCGTCACCTGCGGGAACTTCCGCTTTATCTGCAGAGGCTCGTCGCCGTAATCCTTTGCCGTCCCGTTTGTGATGACCTGCTGGAATCCCTTTGTCTTGCGTTTGTAGCCACGGGAGAGCACGGCAAGGCTATGCGCCCCCCATTCGTCGCTTCCGAGCAACGTGCGCAGAATCATCTCCGTATGCGGTGTCTTGCCTGTGCCTCCCACCGTGATGTTGCCCACACAGATTGTCGGCACCTCGGGAACATACACCTTCCTCATACCGTGGTCGTACATGAAATGCCTGAGCTTGAGAGCAAGCCAATACGGGAACAATAATATCTTGTCGATCATAGGTTTATACATTATATACATTTGCGGCATCAGGAGCCTCCAGACTGCCCCAACGCTCCGAGATGCTGTCCAGTGTGGCGAATAGTTCGGCAGGATCGTTCAGCGTCACCAGCTTCAGCCTTGTCTCCTTGAAGTCCGGAAGGCCTTTGAAATAGCATGAGAGATGACGCCTCATCTCTAATACACCCACGCGGTCCCCCTTGATTTCCAGCGACTTGGCCAGATGCCTCTTAGCCAGCGCCACCCTGTCGTTCACGCTCATAGGCGGCAGCAGCTCCCCTGTGTCGAGGTAGTGCCGTATCTCCTTGAATATCCACGGATGGCCGTATGTCGCGCGTCCTATCATAATGCCGTCCACTCCGTAACGGTCGAAATATTCCTTTGCCTTCTGCGGCGAGTTCATGTCTCCGTTGCCGATTATCGGTATATGCATACGCGGATTCTCCTTCACCTTGCCTATCAGCGTCCAGTCCGCCTCTCCCGTGTACATCTGGCATCTTGTGCGGCCGTGTATCGTCAGAGCCTGTATGCCCGCATCCTGCAGCCGCTCCGCCAGTTCCACGATGATCTTCGAGTCCTCATCCCATCCGAGCCGCGTCTTGACGGTCACCGGCAGCTTCACCGCCTCCACCACCCTGCGCGTGATCTCCACCATCTTGTCCGGTTCGCGCATCATTCCCGAACCGGCTCCGCGTCTTGCAATCTTGTTCACCGGACATCCGAAATTGATGTCCACCAGATCCGCACCATGCCCGGCCCCGGGCTTCCCTGCCACGCTTTCCAGTCCTTCCGTAATTTCGGCAGCCTTTTCCGCCATCACTGCCGCATCCACCATCGCCTCAGGGATGTTGCCGTAGATCTGTATGCCTATAGGGGCCTCGTAATCATAGGTCACAAGCTTCTCCAGGGATTTCCTCGCATCGCGGATGAGTCCGTCCGAAGAGATGAACTCTGTGTACATCATGTCCGCACCGAACTCCTTGCATACGAAACGGAAGGATGCGTCGGTCACATCCTCCATCGGCGCCAGGAACAGCGGCCTTTCTCCCAGGTCTATATTGCCTATCTTCATAAGAACCTGCAAAAATACAAAAAAGTTTTGTAGATTTGCCGAGATTTAGAATACAGTTATGGCAAGAATATCGACGATCGGTGTGCTCACCTCGGGAGGTGATGCCCCGGGCATGAATGCGGCCATCAGGGCCGTGACCAGAGCAGCCATATATAACGGCTGGAAAGTCAAAGGCATATACAGGGGCTGGGAAGGCCTCATCAACAATGAGATAAAGGACTTTACGTCCGAAAGTGTCAGCGGCACCATCAACCGCGGCGGCACCATCCTCAGGACGGCCCGCAGCAAGGAGTTCCTGAACGAGGAGGGACGTGCAAAGGCGTTTGAGAACATCAAGGCCAACGGTATCGACGCCCTTATCGTCATCGGAGGCAACGGTTCGCTTGCCGGGGCGCAGGTGATTGCGGCGGAGTACGACATACCGTGCGTGGGCCTGCCGGGGACAATCGACAACGACCTCTACGGAACGGATACCACGATCGGATACGACACTGCCCTGAATACGATCATGGACTGCGTCGACAAGATCCGCGACACAGCCAATTCCCACAACCGCATCTTCTTTGTGGAGGTGATGGGCCGTGATGCAGGTTTCCTTGCTCAGAACGCTGCCATAGCGACAGGTGCGGAGGCTGCCATCATTCCGGAGGACAAGACCGACGTGGACCAGCTAGCCACGTTCATCGGCAGGGGAGTGCGCAAGAGCAAGAACAGTTCGATCGTGCTCGTCTCCGAAAGCAAGAAGGACGGCACAGGCGGAGCACAGTATTACGCAGACCGTCTTCTCAAGGAATATCCTGAATTCGAGGCGCGTGTGACCATTCTCGGCCACCTGCAGCGCGGAGGTGTCCCGACAGCCCAGGACCGCATCCTCGCCAGCCGTCTCGGAGTCGCTGCCATAGAAGCCCTCAAGGACGGACAGCGCAACATCATGATCGGTGTCAAGAATGACCAGATCGTCTATGTTCCGTTCAACAAGGCCATCCGCATCGACAAGCCGATTGACCGCGAACTCATCAATGTCCTGAATGTTCTGTCAATATAGATAAAAGGGGAGCGCGTCTTACCTCCCCTTATTCAATCAATCAAAATCCGAATGAAAACCAGATTGCTTATCTTGCTGGCAATAGTATGTGCCAGCTTATCGTCGTGTTATAATGACGAAGCCCTTCGCTCCCAGTTGGAAGATCATGAACAAAGAATCTCCTCTCTGGAGACCCTTTGCAAGAAGATGAACACCAACATAACATCCCTTCAGAGTCTTGTCGAAGCTCTGCAGATGAATGATTATGTGACGTGGGTCGCTCCGGTAATGGAAGGCGGCAAGGAGGTCGGCTACACGATTACGTTCAGCAGTTCCAATTCCATAACGATCTATCATGGCAAGGATGGAGCCGCAGGTGCGCCCGGCCAGGATGGTGCTGATGGTGAGGATGGTGCAGATGGCAAGGATGGTTGGACTCCGGTGATAGGCGTGAAGCAGGATGCCGACGGCAAGTATTACTGGACTTTGGATGGTGAATGGCTTCTGGATGAGAACGGCAGCAAGATCCCGACGACAGGCGCCGACGGAAAGGACGGTGCTCCCGGTCAGGATGGAGCTGACGGTGCTCCTGGTCAGGACGGATCTGATGGCAAGGATGGAGCCGATGGTGAAGATGGAAAGGATGGTCAGGACGGAGTCGATGGCAAGGATGGCGTGACTCCGGAGCTGAAGATCGAGGACGACTATTGGTATGTCACATACGACGGCGGTCAGACCTGGCATCAGCTTGGTAAGGCGACAGGAGAGAACGGCGTCGACGGAAAGGACGGTCAGGATGGCGATGCCTTCTTTGAGGGTGTCGACACTTCAGACCCGGATTATGTTGTCCTGACGCTGATCGACGGAACTGTGATCAAGATCCCGACCTGGAAGGCGTTTGAAGAAAGCCAGAAGAAAGTCAGTCTGGAACTTGATGTTGAAGACTATGAGGCAGGAGTGGTTCCGGGTGAAGTCATAGTCATAAACTACACACTCTCAAATGTTACTGAAGAAACAGTCCTTACTGCATCTTCGGACGGAAAATACACCGTTCGTGTAGAAAAGTCTTCCGACACGAAAGGTAAGATTCTGGTGACAGCTCCGCGAAGCTATACAGACGGATATGTCAATGTAATGGTTTCAGACGGCGAAGGTTACTCATTCATACGTGTGGTGAATTTTTATGAATCAGAAATCTCCCTGCCTAATGGTTATCAGTATGGCGTTCCGACTGAAGGAGGAGAGCTGACTATTCCTCTTGCTACAAATATCGGGTATGAAGTCCAGACATCGGATTCATGGTTGACAGTCGAAAAGGTCGAGACCAAAGCGACCCTGCAGAACCATACCCTCAAGGTAAGTGTCGCAAAGAATGACAACAGCTATGCCCGTACAGGAAAGATCAGATTGTATTATGACCACACTGATAATCAGCTTTTTGAAGAGATTATTATTAATCAGTCTTCTGCATATTTCACAATCGACCGTACGCATTATGTTGTTCCATTCGACGGTGAGACCTATACCCTGAACGTCACATCATCCCGCGGCCTCTCCTTCTTGGTCCCTGAGACTGTAGACTGGCTGACGGTAACCGATGCGTCGGAAGCATCTGCTACAGCCCACCAGCTTACAATAACCGCATCAGCAAATGAAACCGACAAGAAACGTTCTACAGAAATCAGTCTCTACGACCAATCCGGATCAATGCTGCTCGGAACCCTTAACATAATCCAGCTCAACGACACATCAGACGGGGTAAACGATCCAGCGGATATGATTTTTGAGGTAAGGGCTAATTTTGCTAATTACTTTACTGCTCAGTTGCCGTTATATAGCGGTGGGCAATATAAACTTGACTGTTTTGTGGATTGGGGAGATGGAACTGTCGAACATATTACCACAAGCAACCCTACTCATATCTATGAAGGCTTGGATATGGGACAGGTTTTTGAGATTAGGGTTTCCGGAACAGTAGAAAGACTATATGGTAGTTGTAATGTAATATCTGTAAAACAATGGGGAAATACCGGATTAAAGTCTATGAATAGAGCCTTTGATGACTGTGCAACTCTACAGTCAATCGTTGGTGATGAAACCGGTTCTTTAAGTGAGGTGACAAACTTTAGTTTTACATTCTACGGTTGTTCCGGCTTGACGTCAATTCCTGTAGATTTATTCTCATACTGCCCTAATGTAACTTCTTTTAGCAGTACCTTTGACGGCTGTTCCGGCTTGACGTCAATTCCTGTAGATTTGTTCTCGAACTGTCCTAATGTAACTTCTTTTAGCAGTACCTTTGACGGCTGTTCCGGCTTGACGTCAATTCCTTCAGATTTATTCTCATACTGCCCGAATGTAACTTCTTTTCGCGGTACCTTTGACGGCTGTCCCGGCTTGACGTCAATTCCTTCAGATTTATTCTCATACTGCTCGAATGTAACTGATTTTTGCGGTACCTTTGGCGGCTGTTCCGGCTTGACGTCAATTCCTGTAGATTTGTTCTCGAACTGTCCTAATGTAACTGATTTTAGCAGTACCTTCTCCCTTTGTTCCGGCTTGACGTCAATTCCTTCAGATTTATTCTCATACTGCCCGAATGTAACTTCTTTTCGCGGTACCTTTGGCGGCTGTTCCGGCTTGACGTCAATTCCTGTAGATTTATTCTCATACTGCCCTAATGTAACTTCTTTTGACGATACTTTCTCCGGTTGTTCCGACTTGACGTCAATTCCTGTAGATTTGTTCTCGAACTGCCCGAATGTAACTTCTTTTCGCGGTACCTTTGGCGGCTGTTTCGGCTTGACCTCGATTCCAACAGGCCTATTTGATAACAATAGAAAGGTTACTGACTTTGCGAGATGTTTCTCTTCTTTTAGAAATCTGTCCTGTGAAAGTCCATATACGGTTATCGATGGTGCAAAGGTGCATTTATACGAGCGTGAGAATTACCCGGATTATTTTGTCGCACCGACAAGTTATTCGGGCTGTTTTGAATCAGGCTCTTACACCGATGAAATACCATCCTCATGGAGGGTATTTTAATTCTTGATTTCATGAGATATGAAGCAATGTGTTGATAGATGTTGTTTTTCTGGGGGGGGGTATTGTAACTTTGTGGCTTCTTATTGAATATAAGTCCACAGAGATATGAAAATACTTGCAAAAATATGGCTTCTGGCGTCAGTGATGACTGTTTTAGGAGGATGCCAGAAAGGGGAACTGCGTGAGAATAATGTAAGTGACGAATCGAAAGTCGCTGTTAAACTCAGCGCCGGATCTCCGGTGAGTGTCGCCTCCAAGGCGGCGGTTGACAAATGGAACAGCAGTGATGTCAATGTCTTCGGACTGAAGAGAAAACGTGGTATAGATGTCGGAGATAATGCATATGATTTTACGGATTCCGATAATTTTGTAGATTATCCTGCAACTGCCGCTGCCGGCACGTCGGCTTCTTTGGAAGTATATGCAGACAAGGAAAAAGAAATACCCTACTTTTATACAGAAGGCCATGTATATGATTTTTATGGCTATCATCTTGGCGGCGCAACCGCAACTGACAAGAATATATCCGGTGACGCGTATAGCTATTCTGTGACCTTCTTGGGTAATAATGACCTTATGTATGCGGATACGGACAGGGCAGAAGATATATTGACATCCAATGATCCGTCTGTTACTGAGTCAGATGTCTATAGTGCGTGGGCTGCTCGCAGAAATGTCCATCCGACCCTCGTCTTCCGTCATGCTCTTACCCGTCTGAACTTTATCGTAAAGGGGAAAGGAGATAAGTGGCAGAATGTGATGATTACGGGTGTTGATGTCAAGAGTGTTAATACGGGTACTCTGACTGTTACGGGGACTGATATAGGTTTTGTCCCTTCGGAAGATACTCCCGTGACTCTTTCATTAAAGACAGCCGCAGATGAAGATTTCATGTCAGAAGATGTGGCCCTTAATCCGGACGACATCGCTTTGGGAGGAGAGGGTGCCTGCCTGATGGTTGCTCCTGGCATGAGTGAAATAGAGGTTACAGTCCACATGAAGCACAAGACTTATGAGAATGTCCCGCTTGCCGATTATTCATTCATTGTCAAGGCTTCGGATATTTCCCATAAAGACGAATACGGAAATCCTGTTCCTGTCAGTCATTTTGAAGCCGGACACGCGTATGATGTCTACATAAATGTATATGGACCGGAAGAGATCATTATAAATGCACAGATTGCAAAGTGGGAAGACGGAGGAGATTATACTTATGACCCTGATGAGGACATCTGTCCGGGCAACGGGTCTGATTCCGAACCGAACGCACTTCATAAGGTGACAGGTGTGCAGGTCTATGACGATGGCCAGTATTACGGAGTGATAAAATTTTCTTATGATGAGCAGGATAGGCTGACTTCTGTCGAAGCTGTGTATGATGAAAACGGTACGGAGTCTGTCGGATATAAATATGTTTACACATCTGAAGGATTGGAGATTCAGCAGTTTTACGATGGGAATCCGGACGAGACGCTCCTTGTTAGGTTTGATGATGAGGGAAATATCGTTAGTGGTGGAGATTGGGACTTTGAATATAGCACATCTGGAGACTATTCGGAAATTACTGCTTATAGCTATGGCGAATTACAACAGAAGTGGGTGATGGATGGTACTAATTGCATCAGCATGCATAGTGTATGGAATGGTGACTATCAATATGAGTATTATTCGTATGCTAATGCTTATAGTGTAGATATGAATTGCCTTATGCTGCTTTTCGGCTATGGTGAAAAGCTAGGCTATTGGCCATTGGAGGTATACCGTACAAAGACCTTTACGAGTGCAGAACTTCTGAAGTCTGATGGCAATAGTTCATATTCATATCAATTCGATAGTGAAGACAAAGTGTCTTCAATACTCATGACCTCTGCAACCTCAACATACACCCTCGAGCCTCACTATGATTCCTTTGACGAGATCTTCGATGCCTTCCCGGGCACTCCTTCTGAGGAGGACTCAGAAGTGTCGGGAGCCGTCTTGCCGTTGGATAATTCCGGCAATGCTAATTGTTACGTTGTCAGTCAGTCTGGTTCGTATTCCTTCTCGTCTGTCAAGGGAAATAGCGAAGAGTCTGTAGGAGCTGTGAACTCAGCGGCAGTACTTTGGGAGTCTTTTGGAACAGATGTGGCACCAAATGTCGGGGATTTGGTTACGAATGTCAGTTTTGAAAATGGGAGAGTGCAATTTGACGTTCCCTCTGATTATAAGGAAGGTAATGCCGTAATAGCTGCAATGGATGAAGACGGTACTGTTTTGTGGTCTTGGCATATATGGTTGACAGATAAACCTGCAGAGCAGGTGTACTACAAAAACGCAGGTACAATGATGGATCGCAATCTTGGGGCCACATCTGCAACGCCAGGTGATGTGGGTGCCTTAGGCCTTCTTTACCAATGGGGCCGTAAGGATCCGTTCTTGGGGTCTTCGTCAATAATTTTTAGCGAGTTCACTGTCGCTGAATCGACAATTACTTGGCCTGCAATGGGCGGTGACCTTAATGTTGAATATACTGTTTCTCATCCAACATCACTTTTAGGTAGCCACTCACGTTGGTGGGATTCTCCACATGACCAGACATTATGGCAAAGCTCTGCGAATGCTAAAACTATCTACGATCCATGCCCTGCAGGATGGAGGGTCCCCGATGCTGGTTTATGGAATACAGCATGTGGAACTACTCTTCTTGAACTTACTAAAGATGATGTTAATAATGGTTACGAATTTTCGGGCGTATTTGGTGGGGATGATATTATATGGTATCCGCATGCAGGAGAAAGAGCGTGCCAATCGGAAGGTGAGGTTAGAGGTGGTTTCCATTATTGGTCAACGGCCTCATCTTTATATACAACATTAATGCAGGAAAGCTACAATGGTATCAGAACGATCTTTTCTGGTGAGAATCTGAAAGTTGGATGTTATTCGGTACGTTGTTGTCGTGACGTTTATAATCTCTGATGTTTCACGGTGGGCAAAATTGATGACCACCATGTGTGCAGATGTGGCGTGGAGGGCGTTTAAATCGGGGTGGCTGCACATGGTGGGGGGGGGTGAAAAGTACCACCATGAGACAGCAGGGAAGACTTATAGGATCATGCCGGTGAACGGGTCCTGTCAGGCTTCCGGCATTTCCTTTCTGCTCATTCTGTGGATGATGAGGCAGAAGAAGATCTGGGTGGTGGTGAGGATCAGGCTTTCGAGAAGAAAGCCGTTCTCAAATTTCAGCATTCCTGAAAAGGATATTGCACACGAAATACCCAGTGATATGAACGGAGTCCATTTTATGAATCTTCGTAGTTTTTTGTCTATATCGCATCCGCCGATAAACAAAATCAGTCCGATGGCGTTGATGAGGAAGTCAGCGCCATATATCAACGAATAGTAATTCCAGCTTTCCTTGTCGCCATAGGCATATAGCGGCTCGGTCACCAAAGGTGCCAGGAGACTGATGATCATGAGACAGAGGCCTATTCTTGATCTGGTCTTGAGACGGAAGGCCTTGTGGGTCAGAAGTCTCAGATAGATGGCCGTGGTCAAGGCGAAGCTGATGCCCTGAAGAAAATATGATGTCAGCGATCTTTCGATGTGGCCGATCTCTATAGTAAACTGTGGCAGAAGCTTTTGGGAAATGAGTATCCCGAGTGCTGAAAAGACAGCCATGACAAGGAAGATTCCGTTTATAAGCCTGAGCAGCTCCTTTCTTGTAGAGGTTTCTAATGTCTGTTGCATCGCATTAATGTGTTGATCAGACGACAAGAATAGGAAAATTTTGTCAAACAAAAAAATTATTCTTATCTTTGCGCCCCCCTATGTAGTGTAGGGATCGCAATTATTTTATTATGTATTAACCATTTAAAAGTACAAGATGGACACACAGAGCTACAAAACGGTATCCCTCAAGGCAGGCGATATCAAGAAGGAGTGGGTTGTGATCGATGCAACCGATCTCGTGCTCGGACGTCTTGCTGCCCGTGTGGCGCTCGTTCTTCGCGGTAAGAACAAGCCAAGCTTCACTCCGCACATGGACTGTGGTGACAATGTCATCATCCTCAACGCGGACAAGGTGAGGCTCACAGGTAAGAAGATGACCGACAAGGTGTATGTGCGCCACACCGGTTATCCGGGCGGACAGCGTTTCACGACACCGAAGGAGATCCTCGCAAAGAAACCGACCGAACTCGTAAGGATGGCTGTCAAAGGCATGCTTCCTAAGAACCGTCTTGGTGCAAAGCTCCTCAACAACCTGTATCTTTACGCAGGCAACGAGCATCCGCATCAGGCGCAGAACCCAAAAACAATCACTTTAAACGAAATTTAAGCAGAGCATGAAAGTAGTAAACGCCCTTGGAAGACGTAAATCAGCAGTCGCTCGCGTTTATGTCGTGCCTGGAAAAGGTAACATTACAATCAACGGCCGTGACCTCAACGACTATTTCGCAATGGACACACTCCGTTATATCGTAAACCAGCCTTTCGAAGTAACAGGTACGATCGCTCAGTTTGACGTAAAGGCAAACCTCGACGGAGGTGGAATCAAAGGTCAGGCAGAGGCTTTGAGACTCGGTATCTCCCGCGCACTTTGCGAGATCGATCGTGAGGCTTATCGTTCAGCCCTCAAGTCTGCAGGATTCCTTACACGTGACGCACGTGAAGTCGAGCGTAAGAAGCCTGGTCAGCCTGGTGCACGTAGGCGCTTCCAGTTCAGCAAACGTTAATATTTGCTGCCTGATTTACAAAGCACAGTCCGGTGCAAAATCACAGGACCTTCGCGGAAGACGCGAGTTTTCGGAAGCTGCCTGATGATTGCTGAGACTGCGGAAAATCTCGGAGACCTGACGAATGTCATCCTTGCGAAAGCGAGGATCCCAGTTACTCCGGATTGAGGAAAAGAGCCCCACAGGCGAAGGCAACTGCCTGATGAGGGAAAGTAAAAAACAAGACAAACAATTAAGACAATGCCAAGAACAAATTTCCAGGAACTGCTTGATGCAGGTGTTCACTTCGGACACTTGGCGAGGAAATGGAACCCTAAGATGGCACCATACATCTTTGACCAGAAGAACGGTATCCATATCATCGACCTGCACAAGAGCATAGTTAAGATCGATGAGGCTGCAAACGTACTCAAGCAGCTTGCGCGTTCAGGCCGCAAGGTGCTTTTCGTAGCCACAAAGAAGCAGGCTAAAGAGATCGTTGCCGAGAAGGCAGCATCTGTAAATATGCCTTACGTGACAGAAAGATGGCCGGGCGGAATGCTTACAAACTTCCCGACTATCCGCAAGGCTGTCAAGAAGATGAATACCATCGACAAGATGATTGAGGATGGTACATTCGATACTCTCGCAAAGCGTGAGCGTCTTCAGGTAACCCGTCAGAGGGCTAAGCTTGAGAAGAACCTCGGTTCTATCCGCGACCTTAGCCGTCTCCCATCAGCACTTTTCGTAGTAGACGTACAGAAGGAGATGAATGCCGTCAAGGAGGCAAATCGTCTTAACATTCCGGTTATCGCTATGGTTGATACATGTTGCGATCCTACTCCGATTGATTATGTGATTCCGGCAAATGACGATGCAGCAAAGTCTATCGCCTACATCATGGAGGCACTTTGCGGCGCAATCAAAGAGGGATTGGACGAAAGGAAACTTGAGAAGGAGAAAGAGGCACCTGAGCAGACAGAGGAGAAGCCTTCAGGCAAGAGACTCCGCGCACGCAAGGGTGGAAAGCAGGCTGAAGAGGCACCGGCAGAAACTCCGGCAGAGTAATTATTAATCCTTAAAAATCTTACGAAAATGGAGATCAAAGCAGCAGAAGTAGCAAAGCTTCGCCAGATGACCGGCGCCGGCATGATGGACTGCAAGAAGGCCCTCGTTGAAGCTGAGGGAGACTTCGAGCGCGCAAAGGAAATCATCCGCGAGAAGGGTAAGCTCGTTGCAGCAAAACGTGCAGACCGTGAGACTTCAGAAGGTGCAGCTATCGCAAAGGTGGAAGGCAACAAGGCTATTGTGGTAGCTCTCGGATGCGAGACGGACTTCGTTGCCAAGAACGCTGAGTTCCAGGCACTTGCTGAGGCTATCGCTGAGACTGCAATCGCAAACTTCCCGGCAGACAAGGAGGCTCTCATGAGCTGTGTCCTCGCTGACGGAAGGACTGTTGAGGCTGCCGTTACCGAGCAGACAGGTAAGACAGGTGAGAAACATGTCATCGTTGGTTATGAGACTGTCGAGGCACCTTACATCTCATCATACATCCACAAGATCAATGGCAAGCTTGCAGCTATCGTCGGATTCAACAAGGCTTTCGACGAGTCAGTGGCTAAGGGTGTCGCAATGCAGGTGGCATCAATGAATCCGGTAGCGGTTTCAGCAGAGTCAGTTCCGCAGAGCGTCATCGATTCAGAGCTCAAGACTGCGACTGAGAAGACTAAGGAAGAGCTCGTGAAGAAGGCTGTGGATGCAGCCCTCACAAAGGCAGGCATCAACCCTGCTCACGTGGACAGCGAGGCTCACATCGAGTCTAACCAGTCTAAGGGATGGATCACAGCTGAGCAGGCAGAGCAGGCTCGCGAGATCATCAAGACCGTTTCTGCAGAGAAGGCAGCAAACCTTCCTGAGCAGATGGTTGCAAACATCGCTAAGGGACGCCTCCAGAAGTTCTTCAAGGAGCAGACTCTTGAGGAGCAGGGCTACCAGATGGGCGACGGCAAGACCCCTGTGAAGGACGTAGTCAAGGCTGCAGACGCAGAGGCAAAGATCGTATGCTTCAAGAGAATCTCACTCGCTGACTAATTTTAGGCACACGCCTATCCGATAAGAAGACCGACGGACGCCCGCCGGTCTTTTCTTTTTGAAATAGCCTGAAAGGCAAAGGTTGTGTTACATTATGGGGAACCAGATGAATACGGCGCAGTCCCAAAGTGCGTGGGATATGATGATTGCACCGAACTTTTCGGGGAAAAAGCGGTAGGCGAGGCCCCAGACGAAGCCGGCTACCATTGCGGCCATTATGAGCATGAAGTTGAACTTCGCCAGATGTACAAGGCCGTAGACAAGTGTCGTGACGATGAAGCCGACGTTGGGATTCCAGTGGGCTGAAAGCCGGTTCTGTATGCATCCTCGCCAGAATATTTCTTCTGCCGGGCCGATTATGAAGAGCATCAGGGCAGACAGAATCCACGGATTCTCACCATCCTTCATGCCATATATGGAATCCACCTGCGGACGTGCGAAGTCAAAAAGCAGGGTAGAGAAATACTCTCCGAGCCAGAATATGCCCCACAAGGTCGCTGCGAGGGCAATTCCGACGGCTACGTTGGATAAATCGACACGGACATCCTTCCACCAGCCGGGCCGGGCCCACGTCGTGAAGAGGGTCAGGGCTGCGCCGGAGCATGTCATCATGATCCAGAAGTTGACATGCGGTGCCGTCCAGGGCGAAAACATTATCGTCCAGAGGACGAATGCGATGCATATGCCGATGACAGGCCTACGGAGTGATGTCCCGACTTCGTTCGACATGACGTTGGGGTGGCTCGGCATGATGTTGGGTTCGCTCGACATGTCAGGTCGGTTTTACAGGAAATATGCGATGACGAAGGACAGGGACAGCAGAGCAGAGAACATCAGCTGAAGGTTTGCTGTACGTACGTCCAGATCCGCAATCACTTCCGTGCCTCCCTCGATCGAATTGAGCATGGTTCTCGTGCATGCAATCGCTACAGGAAGCGTCAGGAATATGATTATAGTCATAAGCGGAAGCTTCCCTATGATTGAAAGTCCGCCGATCCATATGAAAGGGAATATCATCTCGAAGCCGTAAAGATAGGCGGAAGCCTTTCTGCCTATGATCATGGCGAAGGTGCTGATGTGCGCACGGCTGTCGTGAACCATGTCTCGCGTGTTGTTCGAGTGGAGGATGCCGTCGGTGATGAGGCCGACAGGAAGAGCGATCCAGAGCACGTTCCAGTCGATGGCTCCAGTCACGATGAAGGACACACCGACGGTCGGCAGCAGAGCATACGTCAGGAGTATGATGACGTCTCCCAGAGCGTTATACTTCATGAATGGATACAGAAGCGTGCACACGACACCTGCCAGGCCGATCCACAGGAGAGGAAACCCTGTGAGGGTGACGAGAGTGAGGCCTCCGGCTGTTCCGACTGCGGTCAGGGTGACAGAGAGCCAGAGGATCTCGGACGGAGTGAACATGCCGCCTGTCAGCGTCTTGGCTCCGAACGTATCCTCGCGGTCCACATGCTTCTTATAGTCGAAATAGTCGCTCCAGGTGTTTCCTGCAGCATGGAATATCACGATGTTTACCAGTGCCCATAAGGCGAAAAGCCAGTTGATTCCGGCGCCTTTCCAGAAAAGGTAGCAGACCGTCACGATGACAGGCATGGCCGAAGCAGGGAAGGACCACGGTCTCACTGCAATCATCCACTGGCCGAATGTGTGTCTCTTCATATGATTTCAGGTTATGTTTACGCTACTTTCTCGTTTGGATTCTTCGGCTCTCTGAACATAATCATGAACAGGATTGCCACCACAAGGGCATAGCCGGCGAATATGTACCATGCCGTGCTCCAGCTCGGTTCTGCAGCATTGTAGACGAAATGATTCACGACCGCCTGGGCGCTGAGCGTGCCCACTGTGGCTCCGATACCGTTCGTCATCATCATGAAGAGGCCCTGGGCGCTGTTCTGCAGCTTCTCGCTCGTCCTCATGTTCACGTAAAGGGAACCTGATATGTTGAAGAAATCGAATGCGACTCCGTAAACAATCATGGAAAGAATAAGAAGCCATACTCCGGAACCGGTGTCGCCTGCTCCGAAGAATCCGAAGCGGAGCACCCATGCGACCATCGATATGAGCATCACCTTCTTGATACCGAACAGCCTCATCGCAGCCGGAATGAGAAGGATGCCGAGCGTCTCGCAGACCTGTGAAATCGCAATCAGGGCGTTTGCATTGCTTGCACCCCAGGTGTCGGCGAATTCGGGTACGTCAGCAAAATGCGAGATGAACGGATTTGCGAATCCGTTTGTAATCTGAAGAGCCATTCCGAGAAGCATGGAGAATACGAAGAATATGGCCATGTTCTTGTTTCTGAATAGTTTGAACGCATCCAGCCCAAAGCGCTGTGCGAGCGTCTGGCTTTCACCTTCCGCCTTATGGCAAGGACAGTTCGGAAGCGTGAAGCAGTAGAGGAACATCGAGATGCCGAGGACTCCGGACACTATGAACTGGTTGTATGAATGCTGGTAGCGGACGCCTTCGCCGTTCGTCATGAAGTTCACGAAAAGCATTGCGCAGATGAAGCCTACCGTTCCGAATACGCGGATAGGAGGGAAGTCCTTTACAGTATCATAGCCGTTCTTCTCCAGAATCTTGTATGCGGCAGAGTTTGAAAGAGCGATTGTAGGCATGTAGAACGCCACGCTGATGGTGTAGAGGGCGAACAGAGGACCGAAGGCCAGCTCCTGTGCCGACATGCCGTAGAATCCTGCTGCAAGCATTGCGGCTCCTGCTATGCCCTGGCACAGTCCGAGAAGCTTCTGGGCAGGCACATACTTGTCTGCGATGATTCCCATTATCGTCGGCATGAATATGGACACGATGCCCTGCATGGCATAGAATATTCCGATTCTTGTTGCGAGTCCGACACCTGCAAGGTATCCTCCCATCGATGTCAGATATGCTCCCCAAACGGCCCACTGGATGAAGTTCATCACTATAAGCCTCAGTCTTATTGATTTATCCATAGTGTTTTAATTAGTTGCTTATGGTTTCGGATTCCCGGCATGACCGGTCTTTCGCGTAATGTATCATACAAAGATAGTCGTTTTTGAGTAAAAGTTGCTATCTTTGAGGGTTAATTTGTTTCGGATGAAATTTGTAAAGACACATAACGACCCTCAGTCCTCTGCCAGATGCGGTATAATAACCACCGACCACGGTCAGATAGAGACACCGATATTCATGCCTGTAGGTACAGTCGGTTCCGTGAAGGGCATATACCACAGAGACCTCAAGGAAGACATAAAGGCCGAGATCATCCTCGGAAACACATACCACCTGTATCTGCGTCCCGGTCTGGACATTCTCAAGGCCGCCGGAGGATTGCATAAATTCGAGTCATGGGACAGGCCCATATTGACGGACAGCGGCGGATTCCAGGTGTTCTCGCTAAGCCCGATACGCAAGCTGACCGAAGACGGATGCATATTCCGTTCGCACATAGACGGTTCCAAGCACATCTTCACCCCGGAAAACAATATGGACACCCAGCGCATCATCGGAGCGGACATAGTCATGGCTTTAGACGAGTGCTGCCCGGGAGATGCAGATTATAAATATGCAAAGAAATCCTTGGCCCTGACTCAGAGGTGGCTGGAGCGATGTGTGAAGCATTTCGATGAGACAGAACCGCTCTACGGTTATTCTCAGGCCCTGTTCCCTATAGTCCAGGGCTGTGTGTATCCGGATCTCCGGCGTGCCGCTGTAGACCATGCGGCCGCACTCGACCGTGAAGGATATGCCATCGGAGGCCTTGCCGTGGGCGAACCGACGGAGAAGATGTACGAGATGCTGGAGGTGGTGTGCCCGATGCTTCCGGACGACAGGCCGCGCTACCTCATGGGTGTGGGCACGCCGGCAAACATCCTCGAAGGCATAGAGCGCGGAGTGGACATGTTCGACTGCGTGATGCCGACGAGAAACGGCCGTAACGGCATGCTCTTCACATGGGACGGCATCATCAACATGAGGAACAGGAAATGGGCTGACGACTTCTCGCCTCTCGATCCTAAGGGGACATCCTTTGTAGACCACACATATACAAAGGCATATCTGCGCCACCTGTTCATAGCCGGAGAGATATTCGCCGGACAGATCGCCAGCGAGCATAACCTCGCCTTCTACCTCGACCTCGTCCGTGAGGCACGCAGGCACATCAAGGCCGGAGACTTCAAGGCCTGGAAGGAGGAAACGGTGCGCAGGATAACGACAAGACTGTAAGAAAATGGATTTTGACCTCAGACCAAGAAAGCTTGACGTCTATATAGTCAAGAAGTTCATAAGCACGTTCTTTGTGGCGCTGCTTCTGATCATCGGCATCGTCATCATCTTCGACATAAGCGAGAAGATCGACGACTTTGTCGCGAAGGAAGCCCCGCTTAAGGCCATCATATTCGACTATTACGTGAATTTCGTTCCGTATTTCATGAACATGTTCAGCCCTCTGTTCGTGTTCATCACGGTGATATTCTTCACGTCGAAGATGGCTTCGGATTCCGAAATCGTCGCCATACTCTCCTGCGGAATCAGTTTCCATAGGATGATGGTCCCGTACATATTTTCGGCCACGCTCATCGCCCTGCTTTCCCTCGGTCTGAACCTCTTCATAATCCCGGATGCCAACAAGACGCGGATAGAGTTCGAAAGCCACTACCTCAAGAACAAGACCAAGAGCGTTGGCCGCAATGTGCACTACCAGATAGCTCCGGGCGAATTCGTCTATGCGGAATCGTTCAGTTCCTGGAACAATACGGCATACCGCATGACTCTTGAAAAGATTGAGGACAATCAGCTGGTGTCCAAGCTTTCGGCGGAAACGGCCGTGTACGACACACTGAAAGGTACGTGGCGTCTGAAGAAATACGTTTTGCGTGAATACAACGAAGACCTTACCGACAGGATAAAGAGCGGCAGGCAGCTTGATACGGTCATCGCCCTGTCCGTCAATGATTTCTATAGGAATGAGAAGACGGTGGAAACGCTTGACTACTATGAGCTTAACGAACTGATAGACACGCAGAGGATGAGAGGCGATGCCAACGTGAAGTTCTCCCTTATTGAAAAGAACACACGCTTCGCCCTGCCGTTCTCCGCCTTCATACTCACCATCATGGGTGTGGCCCTGTCCTCTAAAAAGCGTAGGGGCGGTATCGGCTGGAACATTGGAATAGGCATCGCACTGGCATTCACCTACATCCTTTTCCTCCGCTTCAGCCAGATGTTCGTCCACACCGACACCCTACCGCCGGCAATAGCCCTGTGGCTTCCGAACATGGTCTTCACCGTCATTGCCGTATTCCTCTACCGCATCGCTCCTAAATAATTCGAGTAGAACTGTGAATAGTAACTGCTTGTAACTCAGCAGCTTACAGAAAGTGCGTGCCGCCTAAGGGGAGCACGCACCTTCTGTAAATGGTTGATTGATAGCAAATTATGATATTCGCTATTCCACGAAGGTGATCCAACCGAATGCGTCTTCGATTTCGCCGCGCTGGATGCCTTTGATGTAGTTGTACAGCCTGAGTGATTTCGGGCCACACTGGCCGTCACCGTAGAGATATACGGTCTCTTCAGATGATTCGAGCGTCGGTTTGTCCACCAGCTTGTGTACCGGAGTGATGACCACCGCGGTGCCGCATTCTCCTACTTCCTCAAAAGTGCTCAGCTCTTCCACCGGCACAGGGCGCCTCTCGACTTCCATTCCGAGATGTCTTGCGACAGCCTCCAGCGACTTGTTGGTGATTGACGGCAGGATGGACGGAGAATCCGGAGTGATGTAGGTATTGCCCTTGATGGCGAAGAAGTTGGATGAGTTGAACTCGTCGATATATGTCTTCGTTGTGGGATCGAGATAGAGCACGGCCTTGTAGCCCAGTTCGTGAGCCTTGTTGAGCGAATAGAGCGAGCAGGCGTAGTTTCCGCCTACCTTATATGCTCCCGAACCGTTAGGTGCAGCTCTGTCGTAGTTCCTTGCGATGACCACATCCACAGCATCGAGGGCGCCTCCGACATAAGCTCCGACCGGCGAGCAGAGCATCATGAACGTGACTTCCTTCGAAGACTGCACGCCGAGCTGCGGATTGCTTCCGATGAGCGTCGGCCTTATGTACATCGAAGCTCCCGAGGCCTCGTACGGCGGCAGGAAGTCCTCGTTTTCCTTCACGATTCTTTTGCACATGTCAACAAACATTTCCACTGAAGGAGCCTCGATTCCGAGGTATGCAGCGGAATTCCTGAGGCGCTTTGCATTTTCCTCAGGCCTGAACAGCCTGATGCGGCCGTCCTTGCCCCTGAAGGCCTTGAGGCCCTCGAAGCATTCGATCGCATAGTGGAATGCGCCGCAGAATGTGCTGAACTTGATGTTGTCCTCGGTAAGACTTTCCACAGGAGACCATTCGCCGTTCCTGAATGTGGTGATGAGGATAGTGTTTGTCTTCGTGTACGCAAATGTAAGCTTGCTCCAGTCTATGTTTGCCATGGTGTCGTCAGATTAATATTTCAAAAAGTTTGTTGTTTTCGTTGATGTATTCATATGAGATTCCGTGCGCGTTCAGCCTTCTGATGATGGCCTCGAAATCCTCCTTTGAAGCGACCTCGATACCCACAAGCGCAGGACCGCTGTCCTTGTTGGTCTTCTTAGTGTACTGGAAATACACAAGGTCGTCAGTCGGGCCTATGATGTCGCGGATGAAGCTCAGGATCACGCCTGACTTCTGCGGCAGGTTCACGATAAAATAGTGCTTCAGACCTTCGTAAAGCAGTGATTTCTCACGTATTTCCTCCATACGGGTGATGTCGTTGTTGCTTCCGCTGATGACGCATGCCACGTTGCATCCCTTGATCTTGTCCGCATAGAACCTCAGTGCTGCGACAGAAAGAGCACCGGCCGGCTCCACGACGATCGCGCTCTTGTTGTACATCTGGATTATGGTTGTGCACACGGCTCCCTCAGGAACCACGACGATGTCGTCAAGGATGTCCTTGCATATGCCGTATGTCAGCTTGCCGGCCTTCTTCACAGCGGCTCCGTCCACAAACTTGTCGATATGCTCGAGGTCGACTATTTCTCCCTTTTCGATGGCAGCCTTCATGCAAGGTGCTCCTGCCGGCTCCACGCCGATGACCTTCGTTTCCGGAGACATCATCTTGAAGTATGCTCCCAGACCGGATGCAAGACCGCCACCTCCGATCGGGACGAAAATATAGTCCAGCTTCACCTTGCTCTGGTTGAGGATCTCACGGCCTATAGTGCCTTGGCCCTCAATTACTTTCGGGTCGTCGAACGGCGGGATGAACGTCCTTCCGCTCTTCTTCGCGAAATCTATGGCAGCAGCATTGGCTGCATCGAAGGTGTCGCCTGTCAGCACGATGTCGATATATTCCCTTCCGAACATGCGCACCTGCTCGATCTTCTGTTTCGGAGTGGTCGTCGGCATGAAGATGGAGCCCATTATCTGGAGCTTGTTGCATGAGAATGCCACGCCCTGGGCATGGTTTCCTGCACTGGCGCAGACGATGCCGTATTTCAGAGTCTCGGGGGCGATGGATCTTATCTTGTTGTACGCTCCCCTTATCTTGTAGGACCTCACCATCTGCAGATCCTCACGCTTGAGCCAGACCTGCGCGTCGTATACGTCCGAAAGGTTGTTGTTCTTCTGGAACGGTGTAGGTTCGAGGATCTCCTCAAGCACGCCGGAAGCCTTCTCTATGGCTTCAACTGTAGGAAAGTACTTTTTCGTATCCATTTATATGTGTGAATTAAGTCTAATCTAACATTATCAGGGCCATCGACTTATGACTGAATTCCAGACGCACCTTGTCCTGCATGCTCTTGTTGAGCGTCGCCTTCCACCAGTTGTCGAAGACTACGTCGTCGGTCGGGTACATGAGTCCTTCGGAGCGTATCTTCAGGCTGTTGTCTGGGGTGAATATGGACACCTCGCGTCCTGTGCCGCATTCGAATTCGATTGTGTCTGTCACCGGGAATATGGTGCCGTTGTCAGAAACCGATTCGAGGACTATGTCCTTGAGGTCGAAGAGCCTGGTGTATTCCATGAGCAGGGATGCATTGCCTATGGTGTGGTCTGCGCGGCCTCCTGTGGCTCCGAGAATATGTATGGCGCCGATGTCGCTTATATTGCCGAGGACCCATCTTACGGCCTTGGTCTGGTCGTTGTGCTCCTGTTCGCTCTCCTTTACGATAATGTCCGCATACTTCTTCTGCAGGCCGGCAGAAAGCGTATCCATGTCTCCAATCACCAGATCCGGAAGCCTTTCCTCGCCGAAGATCGCCCTGCTGTTTCTGAGAAACTTGGCGAGGGAGCCGTCGCAGCAGATTATGAAATCTGCCGTGCGGATGAGGTAGCGCGGATATTCCGTCTTAGGGAACAGTCCGTCGCAGATTATGACGACGCTCTTACGCATTTTTTTCTGTTATCTGTGAAGACGTGCCTTGTGATGTCCCGTAAGTCTGCGGTTCGCGGAATCCTATGAGAAAGTCCTTCACGGCCATCTTCTTCTTGCCTGCAAGCTGAAGCGCCGTGACTGATATCGCACCGTCTGCCGTGGTGATGGCAAGGTATGACTTCCCGTCCGAAAGAACCGTACCCGGAGCGGCCTGGGCGAGTCCGTTCTGTGCGAGCATTTCCTCGTATTCCTCTCCCTGCACCTTGACCGTCCTGTATATCTTCATCTGCACGGCCTTGTCTTCCTTCGTCAGTTCGGTGAATGCGGCCGGATACGGGCTGAGGCCTCTGATGAGGTTGTAGATGTCCTTTGTCCTGCCGTTCCAGTCTATATGGCACAGCTCACGTGTGATCTTCGGTGCAGGGTGCAGAATCTCCGAGCCCTGGATGAAGCTTCTCTGCACGCGCAGCTCGACCTCCTTCTCGATGATGGCCTCCACAGTCTGTACGACGAGCTTCGAGCCTATGTCCATGAGCTTGTCATGCACTTCTCCGACTGTCTCGTCCGGGCCGATAGTGCACTGCTCCCTGTACATGATGCCGCCGGTGTCCATACCTTCGTCAATCATGAACGTGGTCACACCGGTAGTCTTTTCACCGTTGATCACAGCCCAGTTGATAGGGGCCGCACCCCTGTACTGTGGCAGAAGGGCCGCATGGAGGTTGAATGTTCCGAGCTTAGGAATCTCCCATACCACCTTAGGCAGCATACGGAAGGCCACGACTACGAAAAGATCCGGCTTCCAGGCTTTTACAGCGTCAAGGAATTCGGGATCTTTCAGTGAAACAGGCTGCAGCACCGGTATATTGTGCTCCACGGCGTATTTCTTCACGGCGCTCTCGTTTATCTTGAGTCCGCGTCCGCTCGCCTTGTCTGCTACAGTCACCACTCCCACAACGTCATGTCCGCTCCTGATGAGCTCGTCGAGAGGGGCCACAGCGAACTCCGGCGTACCCATATATACTATGCGTGTCTTCTTGAAAATGCCCATGATCTTTGCCTTTATCTTTCTGAATCCGCTCTTGAGCGAATCGATGTTGAAAACTGATGAGTCGTTTATCGCCTGCCATGTGAGGTAGAGGCCTGTCGGCAGGAGGATGTATGTGGATATGAATACACCGTGGAACGGGCCCACAGCACCATCACGCGCCAGTTTCGTACCTGTGATGTCGATTACCCAGTAGACCACGAAGAACAGCACCGAGATTATGGCAGGCGTTCCGAGTCCTCCCTTTCTGATGAGGGCTCCCAGCGGTGCTCCGATGAAGAACATGATGAGGCAGGCTACCGCTGTCGCGAACTTCTTCAGGATCTCGATGTCTATGAGCCTGAGTGTCTGGGTGTGGTGATATCTTTCGCGTGAATATGTGGAAAGTGCCATCTGGAGTTCTTCCGCATTCTTTTTGGCCTTGTCGATTGCCTCGATCTCCTTTTCTAACTTCTCCCACTTTCCGAGCTTCTCGTGAGCGAACGGTGTCGTGCGCACGACTCTCCGGGCTGTGTCCAGCTGGGAATTGTAGCGCAAGGTCCTGGATTTCGCCATCGCCTCCAGATTCTTCTGCTTGCCGTCCGAATTGAGCTTTCCGATGGAATCCTGACCATGCTGCAGCTGCTTGAGGTTCATGGACTTCACCTGGTCGTTATAGCGGCTCGAATCCGATTTCTCGAACGCATAGTTCTGCAGCGGGATGATGAGCTCCTGCTTGTGGAAGTCTATCTTTTGAAGCTGGAGGGTGGTGTCGCGGTACTTCTTGCTGTTGGTTTCCTCATAGTTGGAGCCGTCGTAGAGGATGAACGAAAGATATGTCTTGTCCTTCGACATCTTCATTATGGCGGAGTCGGCGATGGTCAGGCTGGTGTTGCCCTTGTTCTTGGTGTGGTTGTACACCATCACGCCGTGCATCATCTCCGTCTCCTTGTTGCGGTCGTCCACGCGGAGGATGTATCCGTCGATGCCGTCGTAGAACGTGCCTGTCGGGATCTTGATCTCATCCTTCGTCTTGCCGATGTCCTCACGCAGCTGGAAGATCTTGTTGTATGCCACCGGCACGAGGTCGTTGGATACGAAGAAGGCCCCTATGCTTATGAGTACGGCCGTCACTCCAAGAGGTATGAGGATACGCTGCAGCGATATGCCGGCGGCCTTTATGGCGAGAAGCTCGTTGTTCTCGCCGAGCGTTCCGAGGGTCATCATCGAGGCGAGCAGGGTGGCGAGAGGGAGGGAGAGCGGAAGAAGTGTCGCACAGCCCCATCCCAGAAACTCGATTATCACCTTGAGGCTCAAGCCTTTGCCTACCAGCTCGTCGATGTATAGCCAGAGGAACTGCATCATGAGAATGAATACGACGACCAGCAGGATCGCGAAAAACGGTCCTATGAATGACTTCAATATGAACTGGTCGAGTTTCTTCATTCTTACCTTGTGGCTGCTTCAATGAGTTTTGCAAGCGCGTCCTTGAGGCCGTTCACGTCCTTGCCGCCCGCTGTCGCGAGTCCCGGCTGTCCGCCGCCTCCGCCGAGGATGCACTTCGCAGCCTCGCGTACGTCCGCTCCTGCATTGTGTCCTGCCTTCACAAGGTCATCCGAATACATGAGAAGCAGCTGCGGCTTGCCGGCAGCCTCGAACGCCGCCGCCACCACAAGGTTCTGCGCCTCCTTCTGAAGCATGAAGGCTGCGTTCTTCAGCATCGCAGGATCCACGCTGTGGTCGATTGTCACGACATTCACGCCGTTGATTTCCTGAGATATCTCCTTCAGCCTGTTCTTGAATGCAGTCGTCTTCTCCTTCATCACTTCCTCCATCTGCTTCTTGTATGTCTCGTTTTCCTCGATCATCTTCTTTATCGCTCCTGCAAGGTCAGGCACATTGTTGAAGAACGCCTTTGCAATGCGCAGCGTGTTCTCCATGCCGTCCACAAGCAGTTCCGCATGCACGCCTGTCGTCGCTTCGATACGGCGTACACCGGCTGCAATGGCCGATTCCGACACGACCTTGAAGAAGCCGATCTGTCCTGTTGCAGCTGCATGTGTGCCTCCGCAGAGCTCGCACGATTCGCCGAACCTCACCACGCGCACCTTGTCGCCGTACTTCTCGCCGAAGAGGGCCATCGCGCCCATCTCCTGTGCCTGCTCCATTGTCGCGCTGCGGTTCTCGTCAAGCGGATAGTTTGCCCTGATGAGGGCGTTCACGCGGTTCTCAACGAGGTCTATCTGCTCGTCAGTCAGCTTCTCGAAGTGCGAGAAGTCGAAGCGGAAATACTTGTCGCACACATACGAACCCTTCTGCTCCACATGCGTTCCGAGAATCTCGCGGAGTGCCTGATGGAGAAGGTGTGTGGCCGTATGGTTGTTCTCGATCTGAAGCCTGCGCTCCCTGTCTACATGGAGGCTGAAGCTCTCCGTGCAGTCCGATGGAATGCGCTCTGCAACATGAATCGTAAGGTTGTTCTCCTTTATCGTATTGAGTATCTGTATCTTCTCGCCGCTTTCAGACTCGATGTATCCGGTATCTCCGACCTGTCCTCCCATCTCTCCATAGAAAGGGGTGCGCTCGAACACGAGCTGGTACATGGTCTTGTTCTTCGCCTTCACGGTGCGGTGGCGTGTAAGCTGCACGCCCTCTATGTCTGTGCTGTCATATCCGAGGAACTCGATGTTTTCGCAGTGTGTGAATTCCACCCAGTCGCCGGATTCGATGGCAGTGGCGTTGCGTGCCCTTTCCTTCTGCTTCTGAAGCTCTGCATTGAAGCCCTCAAGGTCGATCTTGTAGCCCTTCTCTGAAGCGATAAGCTCGGAAAGGTCGATAGGGAAGCCGAATGTGTCGTAAAGGACGAAGGCATCCTCTCCGGATATCGTTTTAGTGTCGGCAGACTTCGCCATGATGTTGTCCATCAGGCGGATACCCCTGTCAAGGGTGCGGAGGAAAGCCATCTCCTCTTCCTTGATGACGCGCTCGATGAGGGTCTGCTGCTTCACGATTTCAGGATAGAACTCACCCATGTCGTCCACGAGCTGGCCCACGAGGCGGCAGAGGAACGGTTCGTTGAATCCGAGGAAGGTGTATCCGTAACGTACCGCACGGCGGAGGATTCGGCGGATCACATAGCCTGCCTTCACGTTTGAAGGAAGCTGTCCGTCGGCTATCGAGAAGCTGATCGCACGGATGTGGTCGGCGATTACGCGCATTGCGATGTCCTCCTGTCCGTCCACGCCGTACTTGTGTCCCGAAAGCTCCTCGATCTTCGCAATCATGCCTGTGAACACGTCTGTGTCGTAGTTTGATGTCTTGCCCTGAAGTGCCATGCAAAGGCGCTCGAAGCCCATTCCCGTATCCACGTTCTTGTTCGGCAGAAGCTCAAGCTCGCCGTTCGCCTTGCGGTTGTACTGCATGAACACGTTGTTCCATATCTCTATCACCAGATGGTGGTCCTTGTTCACGAGCGAAGCTCCCGGCACGGCTGCCCTTTCCTCGTCGCTTCTGAGGTCGATATGGATCTCGGAACATGGGCCGCATGGACCTGTATCGCCCATTTCCCAGAAATTGTCCTTCTTGTTTCCGAGCAGGATGCGGTCTTCCGGAAGATGCCTCTTCCATGCTTCCATAGCCTCGGTGTCGAGCTGTGTCCCGTCAGCCTCCGAGCCTTCGAATACTGTGGCGTAGAGTCTGTCCTTGTCCAGCTTGTAGACCTCTGTCAGCAGCTCCCATGCCCAGTCGATGGCCTCGCTCTTGAAATAGTCGCCGAAGCTCCAGTTTCCGAGCATCTCGAACATCGTGTGGTGGTATGTGTCGCGTCCCACTTCTTCGAGGTCGTTGTGCTTTCCGCTGACTCTGAGGCACTTCTGGCTGTCTGCAACCCTCTTCCACTTTGCCGGGCTGTTGCCGAGGAACCAATCCTTGAACTGGTTCATACCGGCGTTGGTGAACATAAGAGTAGGGTCGTTCTTCACGACCATAGGTGCCGACGGCACAATCTGATGCCCTTTCGAAGCGAAGAAGTCCAAAAAGGCTTTCCTGATTTCTTTAGAAGTCATATATGTATTCATTTTTATTTCCAATCCGCTGCCGCAAAGCCACGCTCCGGCAAATTAACTTGCAAAAATACATTTTTTTTCCGAATTGCGTCCGGTTTTCCGCGAGTTATGTGTATATTTGTAGACGTTCCTGCTGCGTCGGCCTTACGTGCGGAGCGGAACGGCATGACATTGAACGACTAAACGGTAAACATATGGTAAATTTTTCACTTGAAGGAAAGGTTGCGCTCGTAACGGGGGCGGCTTACGGAATCGGCTTCGCCATGGCTCAGGCCCTCGCTGAAGCAGGCGCAAAGATCGCTTTCAACTGCCGCTCGCAGGCAAACATGGACAAGGCTCTCGCATCATACAAGGAGGCCGGAATCGAAGCGAAGGGATACATCTGTGACTCCACCGATGAGGAAGGTGTCAAGGCCATGGTGGCGGACATCGCCGCAACTCTCGGCCCTGTGGACATCCTCGTGAACAACGCAGGCATCATCAAGCGCATACCTATGCACGAGATGGCGTGCGAGGAGTTCCGTCAGGTCATCGATATCGACCTCGTGGCTCCGTACATCTGCGCAAAGGCCGTGCTTCCGGGCATGATGGAAAGGCGCTCGGGCAAGATCATCAACGTATGCTCGATGATGTCGGAACTCGGACGTGAGACCGTGTCGGCATATGCTGCGGCAAAGGGAGGCCTCAAGATGCTGACGCGCAACATCGCTTCCGAATACGGCGCATACAACATCCAGTGCAACGGCATAGGCCCGGGCTACATCGCCACACCGCAGACCGCTCCTCTGCGTGAGCGTCAGGCGGACGGCAGCCGTCATCCTTTCGATTCGTTCATCGTGGCGAAGACTCCGGCGGAGCGCTGGGGAGCCCCGGAGGATCTCATGGGCCCTGTCGTGTTCCTTGCATCGAATGCTTCGGACTTCGTGAACGGCCATGTCCTTTATGTGGACGGAGGAATACTTGCATACATCGGAAAGCAGCCTAAATAGCGGATGGAACAGGTATTCAGCTATATAATAGGTCTTGGTGCCGCTGTCATGATGCCTATAATCTTCACGATTCTAGGTGTCTGCATCGGCATCAAGTTCAGCAAGGCTCTAAAGAGCGGCCTTCTGGTCGGAGTGGGATTCGTGGGACTCTCCGTGATCACGTCCCTTCTGACCAGTACCCTCGGCCCGGCCCTCAGCAGAGTGGTCGAAATCTATGGCCTTCAGCTAAAGGTCTTCGACATGGGCTGGCCGGCAGCGGCATCGGTGGCGTACAACACGTCTGTCGGTGCCTTCATTATCCCGGTGTGTCTCGGCGTGAACATCCTCATGCTCGTCACGAAGACGACGCGCACCGTGAACATCGACCTCTGGAACTACTGGCACTTCGCCTTCATCGGCGCCATCGTGTATTTCGCATCAGACAACATCTGGTGGGGATTCTTCGCGGCAATCATATGCTACATCATCACCCTCATCCTTGCGGACTATACGGCCGACCGCTTCCAGGGCTTCTATGAAAAGATGGACGGAATATCCATTCCGCAGCCTTTTGTGCAGGGCTTTGTGCCTTTCGCCGAGGCCATAAACGCGGGTCTGGACAAGATTCCGGGCATGGACAAGCTCGACATCGATGCTGAAGGCATGAAGAAGAAGTTCGGCCTGCTCGGCGAGCCTCTCTTCCTCGGTATCCTTGTGGGAATCATCATCGGCTGTCTGTCATGTGAAAGTTGGAAGGAAATCGTTGAGAAGATACCTTATATCCTCGGCCTCGGTATCAAGATGGGAGCCGTCATGGAGCTCATCCCGCGCATCACATCACTCTTCATCGAGGGCCTCAAGCCTATATCAGACGCGACCCGCGACCTCATAAACAGAAAGTTCAAGGGCGCCAAGGGACTTAACATCGGCATGAGCCCGGCCCTCGTGATCGGCCATCCGACCACCCTCGTGGTGTCGCTCCTGCTTATCCCTGTGACCTTGATTCTTGCGGTCGTGCTTCCGGGCAACGAATTCCTTCCGCTGGCTTCCCTTGCAGGAATGTTCTATGTGTTCCCGATGATTCTTCCGATCACGAAGGGCAATGTCCCGAAGACATTCATAATCGGACTCGTGCTGATGCTCATCGGCCTGTATTTCGTAACTGACCTCGCTCCGTTCTTCACTCAGGCGGCTCAGGACGTATTCGCAAAGACGGGAGATGCCGCTGTGGCAATTCCGGAAGGATTCGAGGGCGGTTCGCTGGATTTCGCTTCAAGCCCGCTCACATGGATAATCTTCCACCTCACGTATTCATGCAAGTGGATCGGAGTCGCCGTGCTCGTCCTCGTCACGATGGGCCTCATGCTCCTGAACCGCCGTGCAATCATCAGATTTCAGAAAAAGACAGAATAAAAGACAGAATCAAAAGACATGAAGAGAACAGTATTGACGGCAGCAATGGCTTTTGCTGCACTGACCGCAGGCGCACAGTTGAACTACACGGTGCAGACCGCCTGTCATCCGGACGATGTGAAACATTATGACACAGAGCGTCTCCGCAGCGCCTTCCTCATGGAGAAGGTAATGGCTCCGGACGAGATAAACCTCACCTACACCCTCTACGACCGCCTCATCTATGGTGGCGTGATGCCGGTGTCGAAGACCCTCGTCCTCGAGACATTCGACGAGCTCAAGGCTGAGCATTTCCTCGACAGACGTGAGCTCGGCGTCATAAATGTGGGCGGTGACGGCGTTGTGACCGTGGACGGAAAGGAGTATCCTATGACCTTCAAGGAGGGACTCTATGTAGGCTGCGGCAAGAAGGAAGTGACCTTCAGAAGCGTGGACCCGGCAAATCCTGCCAAGTTCTACATCAACTCCACTCCGGCATACAAGGAGTATGTGACCCAGCTCATCACGACAGACCAGAAGGCCGATCCGAAGAAGTATGCCATCGCGAAGTCGGACAGATACGGCAAGATGGAGGACAGCAATGACCGCGTCGTGAACCAGCTCATCGTAAGCTCTGTGCTCGGCAAGGTGAAGGGCGGCGGTACAAACCAGCTCCAGATGGGGCTCACCGAGCTGAAGCCGGGTTCTGTATGGAATACGATGCCGGCCCACACTCATACCCGCCGTATGGAGGCGTATTTCTACTTCAATGTGCCTCAGGGCAACGCAATCTGCCACCTCATGGGCCAGCCTAAGGAGCAGAGGCTTGTCTGGATGCAGAACGAACAGGCGATAACGTCTCCTGAATGGTCGATCCACGCTGCAGCAGGAACAAGCAACTACATGTTCATCTGGGGAATGGGCGGCGAGAACCTCAACTACGGCGACAAGGACGAGATTCCTTACACCGAAATGAGATAGCCCTCCGGGACTGACATGACAGCAGAAGAACTATATCTGCTCGGATGTGAACATCGGCGCTGCAGACGCTTCGGCGACGCGATCAATGTGTTCCGCGAGGCTGCTGCGGCGCCCGATGCCACAGACGACATAAAAAGAAGATCTCTTGCATCAGTCGAGCTGATACAGGAGATCTATTCATTTGTCAATGCGGATCTTATGAATCCGTAGGGCTCTTTCTAAAACCGATATTTTACCGAAACGGTCGGGATGAATCCCATGAGGCCTCTGTTGTAGAAGCCGACCTTGCTGCCGTAGTCCAGTTCGATGCCGCTGGCTGAGTCCCTGAACTTCCCGTCGTTGGCATGGATTCCGAAGCATGGCCTGAGGTCGACAGCAAGCTGGAGCGGAAACTCGAATGTGTATTCAAGTCCGACCTGTGCTGCGATTGCGAACATGAAGCCGGAGTCGGCGAATTTGTATTCTACGTTTCCGATTGTGTTTGTCACCTTGTCACTTACGCCTCCGAGGGTGATTCCTGGGCCGGCGTATATTGCCCATGTTCCCTGATCTGTCCATGCCGGGCGGGCGAAGATGAAGTTATATGTTCCCGACACCCTGAATCCGGGCCTTCCGTCGCTGCCGAAATCCAGTCCGACATTGCCTTCCGCAAAATGATTCTGAGTTATGCTGTGCTGATATACGGCGTCAAGTCCTGTCGCTCCGATGCGGAGACCGGCAGAGCGTGGCTGTGCCGCTGCCATGGCTGCCATGCCGAGCAGAATGGCGATGCTGAGGATGATTCTTTTCATGTTATGTTATTTTTCTTGATGAAGCGGCAAATATAATCAAAAAATACGACGGCCATGCATGATGACCGCCGTAATGCAATATTTTTATACTATTAGAATCTGTAGCGGATTCCGAGGCATGGTACAGAGCTCCACCAGCCGAAAGCACCTCCGACAAGGCCGATCTGCGGTCTCCAGTCGATTGAAAGCTGGAGTGGGAACGAGAAAGTGTATTCAAGGCCGATCTGTCCGGCAACACCTGCATAGAAGGACTTGTTGCCCATAGCGACACCTGCTCCTGCTCCGAGATAAAATCCCCACTCACCTCTGCTGGTCCATGCCGGCTGGGCGATCATCCAGTTATGTGTGGCAACGAGATTGAAAGCGCTTCCGGTAAGTCCGAGATCTGCTTCAACAAAGTTGGCACCTCCGACAGAATGTTGGTAGCTGAGTTCCGCGCCGTAGCCGCCACGAATACCGAGAGCCCTGGGCTGAGCCGATGCAGCAACTGCAAAACCAAGCACCATTGCTGCTACAAGAATGATTTTCTTCATAATAGTTTATTGGGTTAATTGTTATTGTTAAGTACAACGTTATGGAAAAGCAAAGTTACAAAAATCCTGATGATTGGCAATCGTTGCTGCAGAAATTTCTGCAACTCATTTTCAGGCACAGCCTGCTGCTCAAACCCTGTGCTCTCATTCTAAGTTCATCAGGCATCCTGAGCTACCGGATCATGTCGATGTCCTTCAAACGTCTTGATTGATTTAGTTAAGTGAACTTTTTGACCACATTTTTCACTAAATCAAGCTAAATTCATCACTTTTGCATCTTTCCCGCCAGATTTAGTGAAACTTTCCGACAAAAACTTCACTAAATATCTGTCCTGCGGAATCCCTTGAATATCTTTCCTGCGGAATCCATTGCCAGGGGCAGCCTGTGAAAATTTCTGAAATTTCATTAGGGGTGACGGCGGTCGGTTTCGTCAATTAATCAAACGACCAACTGACCGCAGATTAATGTCAATATTCAGAACTTCTTTCAGGCAGGGGCCAAAGGCTCTTGCCGCCGCGCTCTCAACTGCATTGCTGCTGGGATGCATATCCTGTGGAAATGAAATCACTCCTGAGGAAAAGCCGGACGACGGCACAGAACAGCAGCCCGGCGAGGAAAACGGAGGACAGCAGGAAGTCCCCGGGGGACTCGTAATCACAGACGGCGTGGCGAGACTTTATGTCGCCCTGCCGGAAAACTCATTGCAGGCCGTATTCGGAAAGCCGCTGACCGACTGGTCGGGGTACACCGTGACCGTGGCAGGAAAGCAGTATCAGGTCGCGACGGACGAAAGCGGCAAGGCATATGTGGATGTGGAGGAATCGGAAGACGGAACCTATGACGCCGTCCTCACATCGGAAGACTCTGCGCCATATGCAGGCACGGAGGACGGTGAAAAGACGCTTCATCCGTTCTCATATGCATATCATACGGCCGCAGACGTCGTGTCCGCCCTTCCTCAGTATGCCTCATATGTGGAGGAAAAGGGCGCCGTCCTTGAATTCTCTTCAGGTATGGCCGTGCTCAAGGTAAGGATTACGGGCACGCAGAGCATAGCTTCAGTGCATGTGCAGGACAATCAGGGCGGACTTCTCGGAGGACATGGCACGTATGACCGCCAGGGAAAGGCCTTCGCCATAGAGGAAGGAACGTCATTCGTGAATCTGAACTGCACCAATAGAGGATCATATGTGCCTCTGACCGATGCAGGAACCGATTTCCTCATACCGATACAGGCAGGCAGCTATCCGCAGGGCCTTTCAGTCCGTGTCTGCGATTCGGAGCACAGGATGTGCACGGCTGAAACCGGAGCGTTCGAGGCCGGATGCGACGAAGTGCATGAATTCGGCATGTCCTACAGCCCGGACAAGGACCTGCTTTTCTACGAAGGCTTCGACAACTTCGTCTGGGGAGGCGATGTGATGGGAGGAAGCATGACGTTCGGCCTGAATCCGAAAGACGAGGAAGTGACGGAAACAAGCTTCAAGACGCTTTCAGGCTATGAACAGGCAATATATAAGGTGGCTTACGACACGCCAGGTTCCGGATATGTCCAGAAATCCTCAAAGCTGAGCGACATCTCGGGAAAGACCGTCGAGGAATCGCGCAACATGTCGTCCTCATACATAAAGAGCCGTGGAGTGGGGGAATATGTCGCACTTTTCCGTGTCCGTGAGCATCAGGGATACATATCGGTCGGCGCCTCGGATTCATATAACGGAATTTTCGAACCTGCGTTGGCCGGTCCGGTGATAGACATGCAGCAGGATCTGAAGATAAGCTTCGACTTCTGCCCTAAGGCGGGCTTCGACGACGATATGCTCTTTACGGCATCAGCCGGAGCGAACATCGTGGCATGCAGCATTGACGGCGCAGAACTGCCTTCCGAGTCCTTCAGCAGGCTGTTCAGCAAGACAGGTTCGACAGGAACGCTGTACAGAAGCGCGGTCGGAATCCCGTCCGACATGGAATCGCCGAAGCAGTGGCACAGGGTGGAGCTCACCATCAGAAACGTCAATGACGCCTCTTCATTCAGCATCACGACTGCAAGCTCGCACGCCAAGCCCGGCAGCTACGGATTCTACTTCGACAACTTCGAGGTGAGAAGCCTCTATGATGCGTCCGTGAAGAAAAGCACGACGCTCCGTGTCCTCTACTGGAACATCCAGAACGGAATGTGGGCGGACCAGGACAACAATTACGACAATTTCGTGGCTTGGGTGAAGAAGTACAATCCGGACGTATGCGTATGGTGCGAAGGCGAAACCATATTCAATACGGCAGGAAACAAGGTCTACGGCACGGACAGGGTGCTTCCAGGCTCATGGGCATCCGTAGCAGGCCGCTACGGCCACACGTATATGTCCAAAGGTGCGGACAAGGACAACTATCCGCAGATAATCACATCCAGGCATAAGATCAATACTGTAGAACAGATATACGAGACCGGTGTGGAAGACAGCCCGATAGCCCACGGCGCCGGACATTTCAGCATCACATACGAAGGCAGGGAAGTGCACATAATCTCTTTCCACGCCTATGCCCAGGCATACCATCCGAAATACGAAGGCAAGTCCGACGAGGAAAAGAATGCCTCTGCAGCCCTGAAGGAAGGTGACATGCACCGTGCCCATGAGATGAAGCACATCTGCGACAACGTCATCAACGCTTCCGCTTATTCTTCAGTGGAGGACTGGCTCATGATGGGAGACTTCAACGCCGTGTCCAGAAAGGACGAGGAACATTACAGCATAGACACATCGGATACGGTATGGCTCGAGCACGACTATCTGCTTGAGAATACGGACATGGTGGACATAATCGCGGAAAGGAATGCCCCTGAGGACTATTTCTCGTCCATAAACGGCGATGCGAGAAGGATAGACTTCATGTACGCATCTCCGTCGATGTACGGCCGTGTACAGAGCGCCGCCATAATCATAGACTCATGGACGAATCTCAGCCAGGACAAGACGGTGACCACAGGATATTTCTGCCGTCCGTCCGACCACAGGCCGATTCTCGTGGACTTCAAGATGAACTGATGATATGAAGAGACTGATTCTCATTGCAATGGCCGTCCTGCTTTCGTCAGGCGCCGCCGATGCCCGTGGAAAGGAGCTGAAGGTGCTATACTGGAACATTCAGAACGGCATGTGGGCCGGTCAGGAGGACAATTACGATGCCTTCGTGGACTGGGTGAAAGGCCAGAAGCCGGACATATGCATATGGTGCGAAGCCGAAACCATATACTGCACCGGCACGAACGAACGTCTGCCGCGCGAAGACCGTTATTTCATCTGGGAAGAGGTGGCTCCGCGATACGGACATAAGCACATATATGTTGCAGGCCACAGGGACGGCTATCCGCAGGTGATAACCTCCCGTTTCCCGATTGAGAACGTGCAGAGGATTGTGGGGGACGAAGGCACCGTGGTCACGCATGGAGCAGGCTGGGCGCGCATACATGCATACGGCAGCACATTCAACCTCGTATCCCTGCATACATGGCCGCAGAAGTCGCATTTCAGGTACAAGGAGGCATCGAAGGAGGAACGCGACGCCAGTGCGGCACGCAACGAGGGAGACATCAACCGCCTTGAGGAAATGACATGGATATGCGGACACACCGTGCTGACGGATTCCCAGGCCTCTGAAAACTACTGGCTTATGGCAGGCGACTTCAATTCCGTATCTCCTAAGGACAACTGGGTGTACGGCTATCCTGAAAATGACAGCAGACTGCTGGTGCATGACTATATCCTCAAGAACACTCCGTATGTGGACGTGATCTGGGAAAGGCATCCGCGTAATTTCTACACGACCACATTCGAGCGCAAGAGAATAGATTTCGTATATCTCTCCCCGGCCCTTTACAACCTCGTCGAGGACGCGCAGATAATCGAGGATGAATATACAAGACCGCGCAGGCACGAGAAGGTGAGGAACTTCCAGAACCCTTCCGACCACCTGCCCATAATCGTGAAATTCCAAATCAGATAATATCATGAAATTCAAACTATCGACATTGATTCCGCTTGCCGTGCTCTCGCTGGGGCTCATGGCCTGCTCCAAGGAGGACAGCAATGCACCGCGCACCGATGCATTCGAGATCCACGCGCTGGCGGACTGCAGCGATGAACCTCTGACGTCGTATTGCGTGGACGTCCTCGAGGGTACGACGGATCTGTACATCAGGACAGCTGTTACGGATTTCGAAGTGTTCTGGCAGGACGCCGCTTCAACACCGTGGATAGAGGTGTCCGCTTGCGTACAGACGGAAGACCCTTCCGTGTGGAAGGTGACTCTGGACTGCAGCAGAAGGTCGTCGGGCGTGCTCTACACCAGAAGGACCGGAACGCTGTCCGTGACAAAGCCTGAAATGAATCTCGGAACCTTCCTTCAGGTGCATCAGGGTGCCCTCGAAAGGACCGGTTCGGACTTCTCGGACTTCAAGTACGGCTCATGGCTTCCTTCGGATGCCTCAGGCGAAATGCCTTATGCAGGCTGGTCGGATGCCCTTCTCAAGCAGGGATTCTCATCCGAGCCGGAAGACGGAGTTACTGCATGCTACGGCAGATATGGCCATCTCCGCATCGGTGACGGACTCGGCCGCAAGGGCAGCCTCGTCACCCCGACAAACGCCCTTCACAGGTATGACTCTCTGCTGATGGTGACGTTCAAGGCCGCTTCGTGGCCGGGTGACGACAGATCCTTCAGGGTGGATGTCGTCGGAGGAGGCGTCATCAGGGATTTCGCTGCGGAAGGCAGGACAGGCCTTGTGCTTGAGACCGGGGACATAAACATGAATGCAGTGACACAGGACGGACTCTGGAGCGACGGAAACAGTTTCATCGTCTTCATAGCCACGACAGCTTCCAGCCGGATCGGCGTGAACACATGCCTGAAGATCACATCGGGAGCATCCGAGGCAGGGACAGGCGCACGCCTCTTCATCGACGATTTCCATGTGATGAAACTGGCAGAAGGTCAGGACATCGACTACTTCCTGAAGAACCAGGGCAGCGGCCGTGACAGGATCCTCGCATCAAATAATGAATAAACAGCTTGAATGATGAAACATAATCTGCAAATGAAACTTCTGGCGGCATTCGCCTTCGTCCTTTCCGGCGTCTGTGCATCTGCGCAGTCGCAGGTGAAGGGCCATGTGTACGATTCCGCCGGAGAGCCGCTTATAGGCGCGTATGTGACCATAGAGGGCTCGACGGTCGGCTCCATAACCGATCTTGACGGAGCCTATGTCATCACGGCAAAGCCTGAAGACGTGCTCAGGGCCGAGTACATGGGCTTCCAGCCTGCATTGGAGACAGTGGGCAAGCGTGCCGTGATCGACTTCACCCTGTCGGAGGACAAGAATGTCCTGGACGACGTCGTGGTGATTGCCTACGGTGCAGCCAAGAAGTCTGACCTTACGGGCTCCGTCGCCAATGTGAAGATGGGCGACATCAAGGACACCCCGGTACTTTCGATAGACAACGCCCTCCAGGGACGTGTGGCCGGTGCGGACTTCATGTCCACAGACGGTGCCCCTGGCTCTACAACGACTATCCGTATCCGCGGAACGAGGTCCATATCGGCTTCCAACGAGCCCCTCTTCATCGTGGACGGCATCATGGATGCGATTCACGACCTCAATGACATATCTTCTGACGACATCGCCAGCATATCCATCCTGAAGGATGCCTCTTCGACGGCGATCTACGGTTCGCGCGGAGCCAACGGAGTCATAATCATCACGACGAAGAAAGGCTCCAAGACGGGTGGAAAGGTGAACATCTCCTTCAAGGCGGACTTCAGCCTTTCGCAGCTTCCCAAGTCGCTGGACATAATGAACGCCGCTGAATTCGTGCAGTACAGAAATGACTATGCGTATTTCGGCGACGACAAGAGCCATGCGGATGTGAATGCGAACACTCCGCTTTCGGGCTCGGTATATGCCGATCCTCTCAGCTACGGCGAGGGAACGGACTGGATAGGCAACATCACGAGAAACGCCTTTTCGCACAACTATTCGCTCTCTCTCACGGGCGGCAGCGAGAACGGCTCGTTCTATTCTTCGATTGCCTACAACGACACCGACGGTATCATCGACGGCAGCGGCCAGAGGCGTTTCTCAGGACGTATCAAGGGCGACAGGCAGATATTCCCGTGGCTCAAGGCTTCCTACAACGGCTCATATACATGGCGTCATACCGATGAAAACAAGGCGACGATCGGAGGTACGAGCTGGTGGAACGGCGCCCAGTACCTGTCTCCGCTCCTCAAGGTGACCGATTCGGAGAACCCTCTCTACAATCTCGGCCAGAAGATCAACACCCCGAGGGCGATGATAGACATGAACACGAACCAGACCAAGAGGAATTCGATGAACCATGCCGTGAGCGTGGACATCACCCCGGTGGAGAACTTCGTGATCACGAGCGTGCTTTCGTATTACCTGTATTTCAGGCAGAACTACCGCTACTATCCGGGTTCGCTTCCTGCAAAGACGGAAAACGAAGGCGGACAGGCCTACAGGGCCGATTATTCGGAAAATTCGATGTCCAACGAGACGACGATAAGATACAAGCTCGAAAAGAACGGCCATACGTTCCAGCCTCTGCTCGGATTCTCGCTCTACCGCTTCTCTGCGGAGAACTTCTCCCTTCAGGGACAGGGATATATGGACGATCAGGTGATGTGGAACAACATGAACGCCGTGCTCGACAAGGAGACGTATTCGGCAGGAACATCATACAGCTCGAAGGCCAAGATGTCCGGATTCGCGCGTGTGGACTACAACTGGAAATCCCGTTACTACATCACTGCGACCGGCCGTTTCGACGGTGCATCCAACTTCGCTGCCGACAACAAGTGGGCATTCTTCCCGTCAGCGGCCCTGAGGTGGAACGCATCCAACGAGCCTTTCATGCAGAACGTTTCATGGATAGACGACCTGTCGCTGCGTTTCAGCGCCGGTATGACGGGTAACGACGCCATCAGCGCATACTATTCCCTCGCAAAGCTGGACAGCACCACGGGAGGCTATCTTTTCGACGGCTCTCAGCCGGTGTCATTCTATAGAAGCCGCCTCGCGGAGCCTGGCCTGACATGGGAGAAGACAGCCTCATACAACCTCGCCCTCGACTGGTCGATGTTTGGCGGAAGGCTGGCCCTCACCGCCGAGGCATATTACTCAAAGACCACGGACCTTCTTCTTCAGGTGCAGGTGGCCGAGCAGACGGGCTACGACAAGAGGATGTGTAACCTCGGTGCCATATCCAACAAGGGTATAGAGCTGTCCCTCGAGACCAGGAACATAGAGACGCGCGACTTCCAGTGGACGACTTCGTTCACCCTCTCGCACAACACCCAGAAGGTGCTTGACATCGGTTCCGAGGACTTCGTTTCGGCGATGAACTGCCCTGGAAACAACAAGTACATGATCTACGGATACGTTGAGGGATATCCTCTCAACTCCCTCTGGGGATTCAAGTACGGCGGCATATGGAAGTCCGATGAGGAAAGGGAAAGGAACACCCGGACGAAGGCATATGCCAGCGAAAGCACGAAATGGGCGGACGGTACCCCGAGATATTACGACATCAACCATGACGGCGTGCTGAATCAGGACGACCTCGTGTATCAGGGAACGGCAGATCCTGTCCTTTACGGCGGTCTCCAGAACTCCTTCTATTACAAGAACTTCAAGCTGGGAGTGTATCTGTCGTATTCGCTTGGCGGAAAGATCTACAACTACGGTGAATTCTACCAGTCCGGCGGAATGTACACGAACCAGTACCGCTACATGCTGAACTCATGGCATCCGGAGAGGAACCCGGATTCGGACATTCCGCGTGCCGGATACACTGACGTGGCCCTTCCGAGCGACTTCATGATTCACGACGCTTCGTATCTGAGGATAAAGAACGTGAGCCTCGGCTACACGCTCGACCTCTCGAAGAAGTGGAAGAACGGCATCAAGGACGTGACATTCACCCTCTCAGGAGAGAACCTCTACCTGTGGAAGAACTACAACGGGTTCGATCCGGACGTATCCAGCGAGGGAACATCATCCACTCTCCGCCGTGTGGACCTCGGAGCCTATCCTAAGCCGAGGACGTTCACGTTCAGCATCCAGGTAAGGTATTAACAGACAGACAAGAAACCGAATTATGAACATATTGAAGAAGATAATCGCACCGGTCCTTATGGCCGGCCTGATTTCGGGAGCGGTGTCCTGCTCGCTTGACGAGGACACATCATCGATTTCGACTCCCGACAACTTTTTCCGCAACTATGCGGAATGCCAGTCTGTCGTGAACGGCTGCTACATTCCGCTCAAGAGCATCTACACCTACCAGTATTTCCTTGCCGTGGAGTGCGTGTCCGATGTGATGTACTGTCCGTCGGGTACTCTGGACGCCCAGCTGGACATCAGCCCTGTGAAGCCGCGCTTCGGCACGACGGTGTGGAAGCAGTGCTACCTTGGAGTGCAGAGATGCAACTTCGCGATTCCGGGCATAGAGGGCTGTGCAGACCTTACCGACGACGAAAGGAACGAGCTTCTTTGCGAGGCGAAGGTGCTCAGGGCGCTTTACTACTGGCATCTGACATGCTTCTTCGGCGACGTGCCTTTCTACATGTATGACGTTTCGGATACTGAAACGCTGCTCAAGGTGGCGGAGCTGCCGAGGATGGATGCGGACGAGACACGTGCGGAACTGATCAGGGATCTGAAGGAAATCGCTCCTAAGGTGGCGCAGACGAGGACTTCGGACAACGAGGAACAGCGTCTGGGTGCGGCTGCGGCATGGATGCTCGTCGCAAAGTTCGCGGCATGGAACGAGGATTGGCAGGAGGTCGTGGACGCCTGCACGAAGCTGGAGGACATATACGGAGACCTCAGCCAGTATCCTCTGGAGGACATCCCTTTCCGTTACAAGAATACGCCTGAATCGATATTCGAGATACAGCACACATACACCGAGGGTGGTCTTGCCTATGTCTCCAACGTGGCATGCATCACGACACCGGTCAGAAACACCGGCGACATCTATGACGGAGTGCAGATTCCGGAGCTCGGCTCGACGGCAAAGACATGGCAGCCGGCTTATGCCAACGTGTACTTCTGCCAGGGCCTCATGCCGCGCCGTGGAAAAGACCTCAGGAACTATTACAATGTGGCCTGGGAGTGGGATGGAAAGGCATTCGAGAAGGTGACCACGCGTCCGTATCCGGGTCCTAAGTTCTGGTGTCCGGATATGAAGGAAGGCAATGACGACAACAACTACAAGGTGTTCCGCTATGCCGATGCGCTGCTTCTGAAGGCCGAGGCCCTCTGCGAGCTGGATCAGCTTACGGAGTCGGTGAAGTATCTCGACATGACGAGGACACGCGCCGGACTTTCAGGCTACACCCTCCGCACACAGGTGCGTCTGCGTGAGGAAATACGCAACGAGAGGGCAAGGGAGCTCTTCGGAGAGTTCCAGCGCAAGTACGACCTCGTCCGCTGGGGAATCTGGTTCGATGCCGTCACGGACTACAGCGACTATTCGTCGCTGGTGGACAACATGAAGCCGTGCCACAGGTATTATCCTATACCGGACACCCAGGTGGTCTATTCGAAGCACAATCTTGACAATAATGAATATGCCCAGTACGGCATGTAAACGTAGAATCTATGAAAAGGACGACAATATTTATTTCATTACTTCTGCTTCTCGCTTCATGTGACAGGCCTTTCGAGATGGACCTGCCCCTTTCTGTGGCCCAGCGCAGCATTTCGCTGACCAAGGATGCTGGCTCCACGCATGTGCTTGTATATGCGGACGGAGACTGGACGGCAACGTTCACCGAGCCTGTCGGATGGGCGAGCATCAACAAGGTGTCGGGATACGGCAACAGCGACCTTGTGTTTACCTACAGCGCCAATTACGGCATAGCGAGAAGGGTGGGCATAGTGCTGTCGAAGGACGAGCTGCGCGACACCGTGGTCATGACTCAGTCAGGCCCTGTGACCACGCCGCTTTATGAGCCTCAGGTGACTCAGGTGCCGCTTTTCAATACATCCGGAACGGCAGTCATCAACGCTTCCGGCAATCTTCTCTACTGCGCCGATGCCGTATATGCCTATGCGGTCTATACAAAGGAGGACGGCACTGAAGAGTCTGTACTTGTAGACGGAAACGATACGGATCCTTCGCACTGGATAACATCCTTCGAGGCGGAGCCGTACAGATTCCGCTTCGGCGTTGCAGCCAATGCGTCAGGTGCGGAAAGGACGGCGAAGCTCAGGCTTACGATTGCCAATCCGACAGGCATGACGTTCAACAAGTATGTGACCGTAACCCAGGGCGAAGGACAGGCTGCATTTTCGCTTCCGTCTCTCGGATATGGTTCCTATGGCCCTGAGGCCCAGACTTTTGTGATTGAGACGGCGGCAAACACCATCTGGCCATATCAGGACAATATGACCATAGTCCTCGAGGACGGCAGCTGGATGACGGATGTGCACATGGTGCCGGAGGGCCTGAGCGTCACTCTCATGGAGAACAGCACGGGAGCCGTCAGGCAGCAGAACATGAGCCTGACCTTCGTCTCGGATGCAGGAGAGGTCATCACAGGAAAATTTACGGTAATCCAGTCAACAAAATAACAGGAAATGAATATGGAGAGAAATATGATCAGAGCCTTTGCCGCTTCGATGGTCTGCCTTGCGGCCATATCCTGCAGCTTTGACGAGACCGAGGACATAAGGCTTGTGGAGCTGGGAACTCCGCTGGAGGACAATGTCTGCGTCGTGGAGGCGGAAGGCGGAGAATACGACCTTGAGGTGTATTCCAACGGAAGCTACCATGTGGAGATGCTTTCCGAAAGCAATTGGCTCACCCTCAGTGCAATGGAAGGAAACGGCGACGGCGTCATAAAGCTTGTGACGGCAGGCAACGAGGAATTCAAGCGCATGACCTCGTTCGTGCTCTGCAGCGATGTGGATTCGCGAAGGGACACTGTGTATGTGAAGCAGAAGGGAAAGATAGAGGCCCGTCTTTCGATGGACAATACGTCTATGGTCATTCCGGGAGCCGGCGGGGAGTCTACGGCATCCCTGACGACCAACATCCCGTTCAGCTACTTCACCGTGGATGTGGACTACGTGGATGTGGAGAATGTCGGCTGGCTGGATCCGGCGAAGGTGTCGATGTCCGGCGAAGGCGAGGAGAAGACCCTCAGCATATGGTCTGAGCCGAATCCGGACGATGTGTCGGTGCGTACGGCATCCCTGAACCTGTCCTTCGTGGACGGATGGGGCGACAAGGTGGCCCTCGACCTCATCATAATGCAGAAGAATGCCGCCGAGGCCCTTGGAGTCCTCAAGTCATTCGGACAGATAAGGGAACTGTATCCGAACGGCGGCGAGGTCACGGAGGATTATATCCTTGAAGGAATCGTGGTCAGCAACACCGAAGGCGGAAACGCCGGTGAAAACGAGCAGGTGAGTGCCTCTGCGATAGATTACACAGGCTCGGCCAGAACTGTCTACATCCAGTCTGTTGACGGAAAATACGGCTTCGCCCTCATTACTGATACGGAAGAGGACAACATTTTCCGCCAGTACAGCAAGGTGCAGGTGCTTCTCAAGGGCACGGAGATATACCTTTATGACAATCCGGCTAAGTTCTACCAGATCAAGGGCGTGAAGAAGAGCATGGTCGCTTCCAACGTGAAGGCGGCGGACTCTGAAATCGTGGTCAAGGAAAAGCATTTCAAGGACATCACGGACGAGGACATATATACATACGTCAGGATAAAGGATGTTGAGTTTCCTGTGAGGAAAGGCTCCATCTGTCCGATAAACGAAGGATATTCCATAGCAGGAAAGTCCGACCGTATATCCAAGTTCCCTCTTCTTGTGCGCGACATCAACGGCGACAGCTTCTACATGTACACCAACACCGTCTGCACCTACCGCAACGACGGCACACGTGTGCCTCAGGGCTCGGGAGACATCTCCGGAGTGATCGTGCACGAGAGGTTCTCGCGCTTCGAGTGGGAGAACGGCATGGACCTTCTCGATATGGATGACAATCCGCAGCTCGGCAACATCGGAAGGTACCAGATACGCCACCAGACCAAAGGGGATATCTATGACCATATGAACATGGACTTCAAGGACAGCTTCTCTGAACTTCTCGTGGAGTACCGTTACTGGAATCCTGATGTGGAGAACGGAGTGCAGAAGCCGACATACGGCGACAACGGCTGGTTCACCCACACATATCAGAGGAAGTACACAGGCACAGAGGCGAAGGAATATACGGAAGAGCAGTACAGGCAGCACATGTCCGCTGAAGTATGCTTCTCGTATCTCGGCCCTATAGGCCTTTCCGGCTCTATGTTCGGAGCCAATACCGGCAACATCAACGGCCTGGGCATCGTGTTCGATTCCGCGAACGACCGCTACAATCCTGAGATGTCGGAATGGGTGGGCGAGCATCAGGGAACTATGCAGTGGCTCGCTCCGAGCACGTCCATGGCTGATGCGGAGGTGCCGGTCCGTGTGGCTAATGCAGGCAACGGAGCAGGAAAAGGCTGGTGCTCTTCAGACTGCTACTGCGCATTCAGAAGCCTCAAATGGTGGGACTTCGACCTCGAAAGGGGATACGCATGGATGCTCAACTTCTCGACGGAAGGCGTCACGGAAGACCTCTCGATGCAGATCTCTGTGCTGAACTCTTCGCAGAAGTTCCATTCTCCACGCTACTGGAAGGCTGAATGGTCGGAAGTGGATTCAATGGATCCGTCGAAGGACATACAATGGCACCTCATCGACGAATACACCGTTCCGGACATCTCGCAGTGGACGGGAACCCTCTTCTCGTCTGTCGTGGGATACAAGGCCATCAACATGGCCCTTCCGCGTGAGATGCTCGGTAAGAAGAACGTATATGTACGCCTCATGCCTGTAAGCAACCTCTGCAGCAGCGGCGGTGACTATACGGACACATTCATGGCCGACGACGAGGACGGCGACAAACATGCAAGTTCGATCGACTACATAGCGATCCGATACAATAAATAACCATTATAAAAAACACAAATCATGAACAAAAAACATCTGATCATGGCCTTCGCGGCAGTGCTGGCCATCTTTACAGGCTGTAAGGAGAATGAAATCACTCCGGAACAGCCGACTCCGCAGATCTCTGCAATCTCTCCGTCAAACGGACTTGCAGGAATAGCTGCAACAATCACAGGCAAGGATTTCTCCGAGACCAAGGAGGACAACGTGGTGCTCTTCGGTGAGGCTCCTGCAACGGTGACTGCTGCATCTGCCACATCGGTCATGGTAATCGTCCCTGAGAACGAGCCGGGCGATGTGAACGTGACCGTAACCGTGGGCGAGAAGACTTCGGCAGCCTTCAAGTTCACTTATGATGTCCCTGTATATCCTGCAGGCCTCAAGTCCCTGAATCCTGCAAGTGCTCAGGCCGGCGCTGAAATCACCCTTGTGGGCGAGAACTTCGGCGACGACAAGAGCGTCTACACCGTGCTTTTCGATGAGGCTGAGGCTGAAATCAAGAGCGTGAGCGACGAAGCTATCGTTGTCGTTGTTCCGGAGACTGAGGACGCACAGGCAAACGTCATCCTCAAGAAGGGCGACGAGATGATACCTGCCGTGCAGCAGTTCACATATGAATTTGCAAAGACACTTACAATGGGTGCAGTCTCAGGCGTCATCTATGAGGCAGGTTCAGACTTCGTCGTTCCTGTGGAGAATCTCGCAGAGGGTGATGAGGTAAAGGCCGTGCTTATAGGAAAGGACGGCGAGGTTGAGGTCGAGTGCCTTGCTGAGGCCGGTTCGCTCACAGTGTTCGTCCCTGAAAAGCTCAAGGGCGATTACAAGCTCAAGGTGTATGTGAAGGGATGCCTCCCTGTGGAGTCTGCGGCAGAGTTCGCCGTATGGTATGTCCCTGCATATGAACTTGACCTTACGGATCCTGCCGGATATATCGGAGGATACGGCTCAGGTTCTCACAAGGACGGAGCCGGTTCTGAAGCGAGATTCAATTCTACCAGCGGTGTCGCTCTTGCTTCAGACGGATCGCTGTATGTCACCACTATCGGTGGAACAATCAAAAGCAATAACGGCCACGCAATCCGCAAGGTCAATCCTACCACAAAGGAAGTCACCACATTGGTCGAGCCGGATGTGCTGACGCTTGGCGGTACGCAGAACATATATCCATATCACGGAGCCTTCGCTTCAAACGGAGACTATTATGTGGCCTGCAAGAACGGCAAGTTCATGATAGGCAAGCTTGCTGCTGCTGACAATGCCTGGTCAGTCACTGAGTGTACAAACACTCCTGCAAAGTTCAAGGAAGACAAGGGCATCAACTTCATGAACCTTATCCTCGACGCTCAGGACAACATCTACGTATGCGACCGCGACCAGAGCCGTATCCTCAAGGTGAATGCAGGCTCTACTGACGTTGCTGCAACAATCCAGGTCAAGGCTGCAATCAACGGTGAGGAGAACAACATCCAGATCAACCACATCGCATGGGGAAAGAACAAGGAGCAGTTCATCGTGTCAGGTTCTGACGACCTCGTGCTTGTCCTCGCGGATATGAGCGGAAACGGAACCGTTATTGCCGGAAATGGTCTGAAGCCTCATTATTATGACGGCAGCAATGACAACAAGACAGGAACCACACTGAATTTCACCGACGGTGAGCCAGGCAATCCTCTTTCTGCAACAATAGGTCAGATCGGCGGCATATACTACGATGAGACAGACGGCTACATCTACTTCAACGATATCAACTCAAAGGCATTCAGAGTGCTCGTGCCGGGTGTAGGCGGCGACTATACGAAGGGAGTCGTGAAGACTCTTCTCGGACATCCGTCTCTGTCGGCATCCAAGGAAGGTGCGCTCGGCAATCTCGGCGGAATTGCAAGGATGTCTGACGGCTCTTTCTATATTGCTGCCAACAAGGCGATAAGCAAGGCATCTCCAATTGCAGAGTAATCAGTCATTCATATGAATATCAGACTATTGTCTATTGCATCCGGCATTCTGCTTCTGGCATGTGCCGGATGCTCTTCAAAGAATGAGGCCCCTGTGGAATCCTGTGCTTACCCTGTCACTCAGGAGCATAGGGACAGGGCGGCGGAGCTGGTCAGCCGGATGACGCTGGAGGAAAAATGCACCTATGTGGGCGGCTCGGAAGACGGCTTCTACATCCGTCCGATAGAGCGCCTCGGCATTCCGCTCATCAGAATGGCAGACGGCCCTCAGGGTGTGCGCAACAACACGAAGAGCACCCTCTTCGCCTGCGGAGTGGCCGCTGCAGCCTCATGGAACGACGACGTGACATACGAAATGGGTGTCGCTCTCGGACAGGATTCCCGTGCAAGGGGAGTGCATATACTTCTCGGCCCGGGCGTGAACATCTGCCGCAGTCCGCTTTGCGGAAGAAACTTCGAGTACATGGGTGAAGATCCGCTTCTGGCCTCTCACACGGCGGTGCAGTACATAAAGGGCGTGCAGTCTCAGGGCGTCATGGCCACGGTGAAGCATTTCGCTCTCAACAATCAGGAGTACGACCGTCATCATGTGAGTTCGGATGCGGATGAACGTACGATGAACGAGATCTATTTCCCTGCATTCAAGGCGGCTGTAGATGCCGGTGTGGCTTCGGTCATGAGCAGCTACAACCTCGTGAACAATGTGCATTCCGCTGAAAACGAATGGCTTCTCAAGGAGACTCTCAAGGGCAGGTGGAGTTTCGACGGCTTTGTGATGTCGGACTGGACGTCCACATATTCCACCCTCGGATGTGTGCACAGCGGCCTCGACCTTGAAATGCCTGAGGGCTTCTGCATGAACTACAGGAACATAAAGCCTCTCATCGATACGGGCGTCATCCGCGAGAAGGACATCGACGAAAAGGTGGAGACCATCCTTGCTTCACTGATAGCCTACGGCTTCCTCGACCGTCCTCAGCTGGACACGACCATAAAGGAGGACAATCCTTATTCCCGTGAAGTGGCCTACAGGCTTTCCTGCGAGTCCGCTGTGCTGCTCAAGAACGACGGCGCGCTTCCTCTGAAGAAGGGCGGCGACATCGTGCTCATGGGCCCGCGTGCGGATGTGATTCCTTGCGGCGGCGGTTCGGGAGCGGTGGATCCTCTCTATTCGATTTCCCTTTACGAAGGCATGAAGGGCCTCGGTGAGGATTTCCCTGTGACTCTCGTCGGCGAGGATTACAGAAAGTCGGCCGATGCCATAGCCGGAGCATCTGCAGTGGTGGTTTCGGTGGGTTTCGACAAGCATACGGAGAAGGAGAACAGCGACAGGACCTTCGCTCTTCCGCAGGGTCAGGACGCGATGATAGAGTTTGCCCTGGAGCACAACGACAACGTGATTGTGGTCGTGTATTCGGGCGGAGGAATCGATTTCAGCCGCTGGGGAGACAAGGTGTCGGCCATACTCATGGGCTGGTATCCGGGACAGGAAGGCGGACTGGCCATCGCGCATATGCTCGCCGGTGGATTCTCTCCATCGGGCCGTCTGCCGTTCAGCATCGAGGCCAAGGCGGAGGACAATCCTACGTATACGAACTACTATGTCGAAGAGCCTCTCACAAAGCGCGGTCACTCGACTCTCAACGTGACTTATGGTGAAGGTGTGTTCGTAGGCTATCGTGGCTATGAGAGGAACGGCGTGCAGCCGGCATATCCGTTCGGACACGGACTCACGTATACATCGTTCGAATATTCAGGCCTCGCCGTGACTCCTGCCGCAGACGGCTTCGACGTTACATTCACGGTGACGAATACCGGAAGCTTCGATGCCGCGGAAGTCGCACAGGTGTATGTGGGCGAACTGAATCCATGCGTACCGCGTCCTGCAAAGGAGCTGAAGGGATATGACAAGGTGTACGTAAAGGCCGGAGAATCAGCTCAGATGACCGTCCGTCTTCCTGAATCCGCCTTCGCCTTCTACGACGTGGACATCCACGACTGGCGCATAAACCCGGGCACATTCCGAATCCATGTCGGAGCATCATCCGCCGACATAAGGCTCAGCACTGAAGTGGAATTAAATGATTGAAGATGACAAAGAGAATCATTGTTTCAATACTGGCCGCAGTGTTATGCACTGCGGCTTTTGCTCAGCGGCTCCGTTATGTGGATGCGGCTGGGCTGAATGTCATCGGACAGCCGATTCCGACGGATGTCCCGTTTGCCCGTCTGGACACGTCCGTGTATAAGTTCGGAGATGCCACTATAGACCGTTATGCGGATTATTCCACCGGTCTTGCGGTTCTGTTCAGGACGGACAGCCGCACGATAAGGGCCCGCTGGGAGACGTCGGGAGCCAATTCCGGCTCGAACATGGCTGCGATAGGGCAGAAGGGGCTCGACCTGTACATCAGGAAGGACGGAGAGTGGATCTTTGCAGGAGTGGGAAGTCCGGACATGGACAAAGAGCCTTACGACAGGCATGAAGGCACTATTGTGGCGGATATGGCCGAAGGCATGAAGGAATGCCTTCTGTATCTGCCTCTTTTCGACTGCGTGAAGAGTCTTGAGCTGGGCATAGACGAGGATGCGTCCATCAGTCCGCAGGAGAATCCTTTCAGGCACAAGATCATAGTGAAAGGCTCAAGCATCACCCATGGCGCTGCGGCGAGCCGTCCCGGAATGAGCTACGCCGCAAGATTCGGCCGCGACAACGGTATGTACTGCTGCAATCTGGGCTTCAGCGGCAAGTCGAAGCTGCAGAAGGAATATGCCCTCATGCTGGCCGACATTCCGGATGCGGATGCCTTCATCTTTGACGCGTTCTCCAATCCCAAGGCGGAGGAAATCTATGAAAGGTTCGACGAATTTGTGGACATCGTGCGCAAGGCCCATCCGGATGTGCCGATGATTTTCCTGCAGACGGAACGCCGCGAAACGAGGAACTTCAGCACCCAGAAGGAGGCTTTCGAGGCCGCAAAACAGAAGGCTGCGAAGGAAAAGGTGCTTGCCAGGATGAAGGAGGACAGGCATATATACTTCATATCATCGGAGGACTTTCTCGGTGACGGCCATATAGCCACTGCCGACGGAACACATCCGACCGACCTCGGGTTTACATATATGCTCGAAAGCATTTCTCCTAAGATTCTGAAGATACTGAAGAAATACGGCATCAGATAGCCGGGATAATCATCCAGGCGTCCGCTGTCGGATATTCTGCTCCGTCGGAGGTTCTGTTGCGCAGCTTCAGAATGCCCGACGGAGCTTCCTTTGTAAGCATCTGTGAATATTCTCCGTTGCCGAGGCTGGCGGCCCATGAGCATCCGAGGCTCAGCATGATGTCCCCCATTTCCTCATAGAGCATTCCGTCGGACCAGAGGGCCCGTTTGCCGTCACATACGAATACATACATGATGCTGCCGTCCGCCGTATATCCGACACAGGTGCGGGGAAGACGGTAAGGCGAGTATTCAAGGAAGCTGCCGCCGTCGGCAAGACAGCCGTCCTTCACGACAATGACACCGCTGCCGGTGCATTCCTCAAGAGTGTTCCTTACGGCCCTGTATTCGGACGAATCCCTTATTACGGGACATCCTTCCGCGTCCATGCCGAAGAAGCTGACCGCCTGGTCCTCGATGGCCGTAGACCATATGAAGCTTTCCTTCAGGATTTTACCTCCCTTGTGTACGGGCCCGCACACTTCGCCCGAGGAACTGTCCCAGGCATCGCCTCCGATGACGGCCAGGACATCGAGACCGGATGCTTCCGCCATTTCTGAAGGTTTCAGCAACCTGCCGGGAACATATGCATCCTCCGGCGTGGCGACCTTCATACGGGCAAGCCTGAGGTCTAAGGTCAGGAAGAAGATATGTTCGACCTTTGCCTCGGCGGTCTGGATGTGCAGATTCGTCTGAAGGACTCCGGGGGCAACGGTCATGCAGCTGTCGCTGTAGATATGGCCGACCGAAGGACATTCTTCCAGAGCCTTTCCTATGGCCGTGACTGCCCTGTAGGACGTGTCCGGAATCTGGTCTGGCGATGTCGGAAGCGTCTCGCAGGCCCAGGCCATGCATGCGATGGCGGCGATTATGTAAAGATGTCTTCTCATTGCGTTTCGGTTGCCCACAGCGGATGCTGCTTCAGTTTCTTGTTCAATGTAAGTTCACGCGAAGGTATCGGCAGCACCGTGTATCTGGCATCCAGCCCGACGGTGTCCTCATATCTGCCTGTGCGCACGAGGTCGAACCAGCGGAAACCCTCTCCGAACAGCTCCAGACGCCTTTCCTCCAGAACGGCATCCAGAAAGTCTTCCTCGCTTTCAGGATGTACTGCAGGAAGCCCTCTGAAGGCCCTCAGCTCGTTCAGCCTGTCCAGCCCTCCGGAAAGTCCCCGGCCTTCCGCGCTTATGAGGTACATTTCCGAAAGACGGATGATGTACAGCGGATCGAGCCCGGCATCTCCGCTGCAATACTTGTTCAGCACGTTGTTGCTGCCCTGTATGTCCACGGATATGCTTCTGCGCCTGTCCTGATGGCTGTACATGTCCATGGCCTCCTGTGTCGGGCAGAAGTTGTATCCGCCTCCGACCGGCGATTCCTTCGTGTAGTAATAGAAGCTCATGTTCACGCTTCCTTCCTGTATCAGGTTTGCGAACGTGAAGATTTCCTCCCTGTTGTCCGCCCCTCTGAATATGTCGGTGAAGTCTGCGAGGGCGAAATGAGGGTCTGCTATGACTTCTTCCGCCAGCTGCGCCGCCTCCGCCTTGCGTCCCATCGCCAGATATGTCCTTGCGAGAAGAGCCTTTGCGGCCTGGCTCGAGACATAATGCCTGTCGTGGAAATCTGCAGAACATTCCACAGCCTTGAGCAGCTCCGAAGCCACGAATTCCCATGCTTCCGCCTCAGGCGTCTGCCCCACGTCCTCAGTTTCGTTTCCGAGGACGACAGGCACGTCACGCCATCTTGCGACGATGTTGTAATAGTAAAGCCCTCTCAGGAAATGTCCCACTCCGAGGAATTCGTCCTTGTCCTGCGATTCCGGCAGGCCTTCGATGGTGTTGATGTATGTGTTGATCTGGTATAGCCCTGCATAATAGCCGTTCCACGGGCTTGTGACCATGCTCTGGTCGGGTGCTATTGCCATTTCTACGAGAAGCTTAGGCGTATTGACGCCGGATGCTCCGGTACGTATGAGGTCTCCTCCGATGAGGTCGAACAGTGCCCAGCCGTTGAATGTGGGCTTGTACTGCGCGATGTTGTACACTCCGTTCATCAGAAGTTCTGCATCTTCGGCTGTGATGAGGTCGCTGGAAACGGCATTGTGCGGATACTTGTCCAGATACCTGTCGCAGCCTGCCGAGGCAAGCAGAAGAGCAAGGATCGATATGACGTGTCTTGTCTTCATGGCGTCAGAACTTAAGTGAGAATCCGAGTGAGAACGTCCTCGGCTGAGGCGTCCACATGCAGTCCAGTCCCATCTTCGTGGCGTTGAGGCTTGTGTTCACCTCCGGATCGATGTATCTGTACGGCGAGATGAGGAAGAGGTTGTCCGCGAGCAGGAATACGCGCAGATTCTCGATTCCGGCCCTCTTAGTCAGCTCCGACGGAAGGCTGTATCCTAACGAGAGGCTTCTGCAGCGCAGATACGACGCGTCATGCAGGTACCGCGTGCTCTTGAACATGGTCGAGTTCCAGGACATGCCGTAGATTGCCCTCGGAACCGTATTGCTCGTGCCCGGGCCCGTCCAACGGGCGAGGGCCTCGGACCGCTGTGCAGGCCACAGACCGTTGCCGAGCCTCAGTCCGCCGGTCCATGTCTGATACAGCTTGCTGCCGTACGAGAATGTGAGGAAGATGTTCAGGTCGAATCCCTTCCATGTGAATGTGTTGCTGAATCCGCCTGAGAAAAGCGGATTTGCAGAGCCGACGAACTGGCTGTCGTTCACGGAATCTATCTTCCCGTCTCCGTTCACGTCCTCGTATATGATGTCTCCGGCCCGGACTCCTTCCTCGTAGAGGCTTGCCGGCACCTCCTCGTCGCTCTGGTATATTCCCAGCATCCTTATCAGGTAGAAGCTGCCCACTTCTTCGCCCACCTTCAGGGCATGGTAGTCGTCGGTGGCAAGGATGTCATTGTCGTCGATCAGGGATGTGAGCCTGTTGCTGATGAAGGATATGTTGAAGTCTCCGCGCCATCTGAAGTCGCTGTAGGAGAGGTCGCTTCCGAGAGATATCTCAAGGCCGCGGTTGCGTATCGAGCCGATGTTGCTTGTCTGGACGGTGAAGCCGGTCGTGGCGGAGGTCGGCTTGTTGTAGAGCAGGTCTTTGGTGTCCTTCTGGAAAAGGTCGACCGTCATCGTGAGGGAGTTCGAGAACAGCGAGAGGTCGAGCCCGACGTCGTACTGGTGCGCCTTCTCCCATCTGAGGTTTCTGTTGCCCTGCGTCATCATTGCTATTCCGTTCTCGTTCAGATAGTTGAAGCCTCCGTTTGCAAGGGCCTGAAAGGCATATGCCCCGATTCCTCCCTGGTTTCCCGTGGTTCCGTAGCTCGCCCTCAGCTTCAGTTCCATGGCCGGATTCCTCCAGAAGTCCTCTTCGGAAATCTTCCAGCCTGCGGAAACGGATGGGAAGAATCCGTAGCGATGTTCCGGTGCGAATTTCGAAGATCCGTCGGCACGGGCGCTGAACGTCATGAGATACCTGTCACGCCAGTTGAAGCTGGTTCTGAGCAGATACGACTGGAGTGCCCATGAGGAATATCCGGACGTCACGTCTATATATTCGGCAGCCACTGAATTCACGTCGAAATCCTCGGACGGGAAGCCCTGGCCGGTCTGCGAAGCCGTGGACGAGGCGTCCTGCTGGAAGGAATGTCCGAGCATGATGTCGAATGAAAGTCCCTGCCGGGATATGTGTCTGTATGTGAGGATGTTGTCCACGATCAGCGATGTGTATGCCTTGCGGGCGTCCGTCAGTTTTCCGACGGAATTTCCGTACATATGCTTTGCGCTGTAGTAGATGTGGTCTTCGGCATACATGAAGTCGCCTCCGACGCTGGTCTTGAACGTGAGGCCGTCCAGAATGTTGAACTGAGCGTATCCGCTGCCGTACATCCTGTAGCTTTTGTTGTAGACCTTCTGCTCGTTGAGGGCCTGCAGCATGTTGTAGTGGAGCAGATCCACATCCTTTATCGTATACGAGCCGTCGGGACGGAACGGAGTGTCCCACGGGCGGTGCTCAAGGGCGTGCGTAAGCATGGACGTGCCCATGTTCCCGTCCGGAACTCTGTTGGAATGGGTATAGCTTCCGTTCATGTTCACACCCACCGACAGCCATTTCCTTATGTCCGAGCTGACGTTTGCACGCACGCCGAACTTGTCCATGCGGCTTCCGATGACCACACCCTCGTTCTGCCTTGCGTTTGCGGAGATGTAGTATCGGCTCTTGTCGGAGCCTCCCGATACGGATGTGTTGGCCTTCCATGTCACGGCTGTCCTGAACACGAGGTCCACCCAGCTGAACTGAGGCTTTCCGGGATACGGATTGTCTAAATGTGCCACTGAAGAGCCTGTCTGGCGGTTGTAATTGTCTATGGCTTCGTTCTGCACCTCGAGATACAGGTCTGCATCGGCGACGTCCAGACGGTCCAGATTCGGAACATATGAAAGACTCAGCGAAGCATCGGCGCTGACACGCGGCCTTCCTTTCTGTCCGCGCTTCGTGGTTATGAGGATGACGCCGTTGGTGGCTCTCGAACCGTAGATTGCGGCGGAAGCGGCATCCTTGAGTATCTGTATGGATTCTATGTCGTCGGGATTGATGTCCGAAAGCGAATTCAGAGTCTCACCGCCGTATGCCCCTGCATCCGATGTCGTGTTGCTCAAAGGGATGCCGTCCACGACATAGAGAGGCTCGTTTCCGGCTGTAAGGGAGCCTATGCCTCTGATGCTCACCCTGCTTCTCGTTCCCGGAGTGCCTGACGATGCCGTTATGTTCACCCCGGCTATCCTGCCCTGCAGCATGGATTCCGGGCTGAGCACCTGTCTTTCGGCCTTTTCGTCGCTTCTGTATGTGCTTATGGCTGAAGATATGTCCCCCCGCTGCATAGTGCCGTATCCCACCACGACAGCCTCGTCCAGAAGGTTTATGTATTTCTCCTTGCTCTCGCCGTCCGTTCCGGCCCTGCCGTTCAGCATCTGCATCTGCGTCTCTTCGGACATTATCACGAGGATGACCTTCCCATGAAACACCGTCTGCATTCCGGTGCCGTCCAGAAGAGTCTTCATCGCTTCGTCAAGCCTCTGACTGTGAGGCAGCCGGGCCCTCCGGTCCACATCCAGCAGATCTTCGTTGTATGCAATCGTGAAGCCGCTCTGTTCCTCTATCACCTCGAACGCTTTCCTTATCTTCATGTCCGTGCGCGGAAAAGTGATGGTCTGGTCCTGCGCCAGGAGATTCAGTGCTGCAAGCATTCCGGCGAGGACACACAATGTGTATGTGAGCGTCGGCTTCATGGAACCTTATCTGATGTAGATGTCCTTTCCTTCCTTTGAATATTCCATTCCGGGAACCAGATGACAGACGGCGGAAAGCATCTCGTCAAGGGATTCTCCGTTTATGAACTTGGCGGTGAGCACAGCCTTCTCATACCTGTCCGTCGTAAGGTGTATGTTCACGTCGAACTTCCTTTCCATCATCCTGAACACCTTGTCCACCGGCTGTGAGATTATGCATATGTGCCCGTCCTTCCAGGCCGTGAGGTCTTCGGCCGAAGTCTGTCTGACTGTGGCGGCACCTGTCGTCCTGTCCAGAATGTATGTCTGGCCCGGCTTCAGCCCGGCCTTCTGCGAACCGCTGTGCTCCACGCTGATGCATCCGGTGCAGAGCGTCGCCCCTGCCATCCTGTCCTCAGGATACGCACTGACGTTGAATGAAGTTCCGTGCGCAGTCACGCATATGTCTGATGTCTTGACTATGAATGGATTGCGTTCGCTTGAGACGACTTCGAAAAACGCCTCTCCCGAAAGTTCCACCACCCTTTCCTTTCCGAATTCCTCCGGATATTTCAATGTCGAGCCGGCATTCAGAGTCACAAGGGAACCGTCCGGCAGAGTGATGCTCAGAATCTCGCCCCTCTGCGCGTCTGCCTCCTGCATTGCCATGAGGGCCGTCTCCTGGCTGCTGTTGTACAGATGTATGCCGACAGGAATCATCATGAGCACCACTGCGGCTGCTGCACATGCGCATATCCTCCTGATAAGTCTGGTCCTGCGCCTTCCGCTTTCTTCGGCATATGCCTTTTCCGCCTCCCTGGCCTTGTCCATCACCTTCCTGAACGAGGCCTCTATCTCATCGACAGTGACCTCGGACCCGTCTATATTCTCCCAACTGAATTTATCTGATGACATCTTATAATCTCAAGTTTCGCAAATGTAAGTTGTTTGTTATCTGAAAGTTGGTGGAGTTTGCGAAACTTTTCCCCACCGCACTTTCTCTATCTACGTTACCCTCCTCCTAAATCCTCCTCCTCGGGAGGAGGACTTACCTCGACCAAGGTCGATA
>JAFTMS010000001.1 GCA_017452265.1 Bacteroidales bacterium
ATCAGTAGCTCTACCTCCGTGAAGCTAAGTCGAGGCTGTCCCTAAAGACATTTCGGGGAGTACGAGCTATCTCCCAGTTTGATTAGCCTTTCACCCCTACCCACAGCTCATCCGAGCACTTTTCAACGTAAACCGGTTCGGCCCTCCATCCCCTGTTACGGGGACTTCAGCCTGGCCATGGGTAGATCACTAGGTTTCGCGTCTGCTCCGTCCGACTGAACGCCCTGTTCAGACTCGCTCTCGCTTCGGCTCACGCACCTGAAGTGCTTAACCTCGCCGGACAGAAGCAACTCGTAGGCTCATTATGCAAAAGGCACGCCGTCGCCCTCACGGGCTCCGACCGCTTGTAAACGGACGGTTTCAGGTTCTATTTCACTCCCCTGCCAGGGGTGCTTCCCACCTTTCCTTCACAGTACTGGTACACTATCGGTCTTCTGGGAGTATTTAGCCTTGCGGGATGGTCCCCGCGGATTCAGACAGGATTTCACGTGTCCCGCCCTACTCAGGTGCCGGCCTTGTCATACTGATCTTACCTGTACGGGATTATCACCCTCTGCGATTGAACTTTCCAGAACATTCCAGTTCAATCCGTATGATCCTATGACCGGTCCTACAACCCCGACCATGCCGTAACATGACCGGTTTAGGCTCTTCCCCGTTCGATCGCCACTACTAAGGGAATCGATAATTTCTTTCTCTTCCTGCGGGTACTGAGATGTTTCAGTTCCCCACGTTCGCCCCAGCATCGCTGGTGACAGGCCTTCAGCCTGCCGGGTTGCCCCATTCGGACACCACCGGATCAATCCCTGTTTGCAGGTCCCCGGTGATTTTCGCAGCTTACCGCGTCCTTCATCGCCTCCAGAAGCCCAGGCATCCGCCGTCCGCTCTTGTAACCTTCTCTCTGTTTGTCTTTTCCTTTGATGAATGAATCACAAGAACTCTTTCGTGTCTATAAAAACACTTGTTCTCATTTACTCGTTGCCTTGAAATTGCAGTCCACAACTTGCGATTGACTCTCTATCATTCTCTAGTTACAGACTAACTTATTTCTTCTTTAACTTTACCTCGTTATCTTTTCTCAAACTTGTCAATGAACTTTATTTTGTTTCCGTTATTTCTCAAACGGGCTGCAAAGGTACGACTTTTTTCTTTACCTCCAAATTTTTCTGCAATATTTTTTCAAAAATTTTCAATAAATTTTGCGACTGTAATGGTTAAAATATTGAAAATCCAAGCATTAGGCTAAAGGAAAAATTTTAGGAAATTTTATGGCGCAGGCGTATTTTCCGTTTCATATATAATTCGTAATTTTGTAGTTCTGTCTTTGACGCATCAGCCGCGACGGAAGATGCCGGCATGACGGAAACGCGAAACCATAACCTATATATACATGGAACAGAAAAAGACACAACTTCCGGAGAATGCCCACAGGGAGCTGAAGCCGGGCGAAGAGTACGAACCGCTGCTCTCGCCGCAGAAAAGCTATCCGGAAGTGACGCCGTGGTCGGTGACCATAGGCCTCATCATGACCGTCGTATTCTCGGCTGCGGCCGCATATCTCGGCCTCAAGGTAGGTCAGGTGTTCGAGGCGGCCATACCTATCGCCATCATCGCAGTAGGCCTTTCCAGCGGCCTAAAGCGTAAGAATGCGCTCGGAGAAAACGTAATGATACAGTCCATAGGCTCATGTTCGGGAGCCATTGTAGCCGGTGCCATATTCACGCTTCCGGCCCTCTTCATCCTGCAGGACAAGTATCCTGAGCTGACGGTGAACTTCACGAAGGTGTTCTTTTCATCACTGCTCGGCGGTATCCTCGGCATACTTTTCCTGATTCCTTTCAGAAAATATTTCGTGAAGGAGCAGCATGGCAAGTATCCTTTCCCTGAGGCCACGGCGACCACGCAGGTGCTCGTGAGCGGCGAAAGCGGCGGAAAGGGCGCGAAGACGCTCCTGCTGAGCGGTGTGATCGGCGGTCTGTACGACTTCATTGTCTCGACATTCGGGCTCTGGGGTGAGACGCTTACGACGAAGATCATGCCGTGGGGAGCTGCGATAGCGGACAAGGCGAAGGTGCTCCTGAAAGTCAATACGGGAGCGGCCGTCCTCGGTCTCGGATATATCGTCGGCCTCAAATATGCGTTCATCATCTGCTGCGGAAGCTTCCTCGTATGGCTCGTGATAATTCCGCTCATGAACCTCATATGGGGCGGTCAGGTCATAGACCTTATGAATACAGGCATCACCCAGACTATCGGCGAGATGTCGGCAGACCAGATATTCAAGGACTATGCAAGGCATATCGGCATCGGCGGCATAGCAACCGCAGGAATCGTCGGAATCGTCAAGTCTTTCGGAGTGATAAAGTCGGCAGTGGGACTCGCTGCTAACGAGTTCAGGAGAAAGAAGGACGGATCAGAGGCCGAGGTCATCAGGACGCAGAGGGACATATCAATGAAGATAGTCGTCATAGGCATCGCCGTGGCTCTCGTCGCCGTATTCCTGTTCTTCGCATTCGGTGTCGTAGACAACATCTGGCATGCTGTCGTCGGCCTGCTCATAGTGGGAATCATCGCATTCCTGTTCACGACCGTGGCGGCAAACGCAATCGCCATCGTCGGTTCGAACCCTGTCAGCGGAATGACGCTCATGACGCTTATCCTTGCATCACTCATCATGGTGGCTGTCGGTCTTGACGGTACGGCAGGAATGACGGCAGCGCTTATCATAGGCGGAGTGGTCTGCACGGCACTTTCTGTGGCAGGAGCATTCATCACGGATCTTAAGATCGGCTACTGGATAGGCTCGACACCTAAGAAGCAGGAAAGCTGGAAGTTCCTCGGAACGCTCGTGGCGGCGGCAACAGTAGGAGGCGTCATGCTCGTGCTCAACAAGACATACGGATTCACCGGAGAAGGTGCTCTTGTCGCTCCGCAGGCCAACGCCATGGCAGCAGTGATCGAGCCTATGATGAATGGCGGCAACGCTCCGTGGCTTCTTTACGGCATCGGAGCTGTGATTGCCCTTGTGCTCACCTTCTGCAAGGTTCCGGCCCTTCCGTTTGCACTCGGAATGTTCATTCCTATCGACCTCAACCTGCCTATGCTCGTAGGTGGAGCCATCTCATGGTTCGTCGGAAGCCGCAGCAAGGACAAGGAACTGAATGAGGCACGTACCGAGAAAGGTACGCTGATTGCATCGGGATTCATTGCCGGTGGTGCACTCATGGGAGTGGTCAGCGCCATACTCAGGTTTGCGAAGGTGGATGCATATATGGAGCCACAGCCGTGGACAGAGCCGGTGGCAATCATTCCTTATGCAGCCATCATCGTGTTTATGATATGGTCGGCCCTGAAGGCAAAAAAGGCTTGATGACCCACACTTGCAAAATTTGAGTTATGAACGGAGTATTGGAAGCACTGCTTATGACGCTTATAGCCGGAGCCGCGACAGGCTTGGGCGGAGCGCTTGTGCTGTTCAGGAAGAAGCTCAGCAGCAACTTTCTGGCAGGAGCCCTCGGTGTCAGCGCAGGAGTGATGATATTCATATCGCTGGCGGAACTGTTTCCGCAGGCTCAGGAAACAGTTCTTTCCACAGGTCTGCCTCACGGAAAGTCCTTCGTGCTGCTGGCATTCTTCGTCGGCATGGGCCTCATCACTCTGATTGACTTCCTTATACCTGAATATGAGAATCCGCACGAGGCGTCGGGCCTTTCACTTGAGGCAAGGACGCCGGCGGTCGGAATGCTGGAGCACGCAGGAAACGAAGCGGCTCTGAAGCGGCTTGGAATAATGTCGGCGCTTGCCATTGCAATCCATAATTTCCCTGAAGGCATGGCGACATTCATCGGAGCGCTCAATGACCCTGAAATGGGAGCCGGCATCACGTTCGCGATTGCCATACACAACATTCCGGAGGGTATATCCGTGGCCATACCTATATATTATGCGACGAAGAGCAAGGGCAAGGCTCTGGGATTTGCGACACTTTCCGGGCTGAGCGAGCCAGTGGGAGCGGCTCTGTGCTATGCCGTGACGACGCTTTTCGGAGTGGAACTTACGGGAGGCAGTCCTGTATTCGCGCTCGTGCTGGCGGCCGTTGCCGGAATCATGATATACATTTCGCTGGACGAGCTGCTGCCGACGGCGGAGAAATATGGAAAGCATCACATTGCCATCGCCGGAGTGGTCGGAGGGATGGCGGTGATGGGGGTCAGCCTGTTGATATTGTAGATTCTCACGTCGGGCTTTGCCCTCCTCAGAATGACGTAAAATCGAGCTCAGAACAGTGTAAAAACAAGCTCAGAAGAGCGTAAGACGAGGTTCAGGAGATGTACATATGACGTAAATATAAAACTGATATAATATGGAAAATATAGTTGAACGATTTTTAAGATACGTGTCAGTGGACACACAGTCGGATCCGGAATCCGATTCACAGCCAAGTGCGGCAAAGGAGCTGAACCTCCTGAAGATGCTGCGCGACGAACTTCTGGCCATGGGCGTGGAAGCGGTTCTCGACGAATACGGCTATGTCATGGCCACAATACCGTCAAACTGCGGGAAAGACGTGCCGGCATTGGGTTTCATTGCCCATGTGGATACGGCTCCTGATGCTTCCGGAGCGGATATAAAGCCACAGATAATCGAGAACTATGACGGCGGTGAAATTCCCCTCAAGGGCGTGCCGGGCCTCAGCCTCAAGCCTTCGGAATTTCCGGAACTGGAGCTGTACAAGGGCCAGACACTCATCACCACTGACGGCACGACGCTTCTGGGAGCGGACGACAAGGCCGGTATCGCTGAAATAATGACGGCCGTGCAGTATATGACGGAACATCCTGAATTCCAGCATGGTGAGATAAAGATAGGATTCACTCCGGACGAGGAGATAGGACGTGGAGTCGTGAAGTTCGACGTGAAGAAGTTCGGGGCCCAATATGCATATACCCTCGACGGAGGACAGGTCGGAGAGCTTGAATACGAGAACTTCAACGCAGCCGGAGCGACAGTCCGAATACAGGGTCGCAACGTGCACCCTGGCACAGCAAAGGGCAAGATGAAGAATGCGATTCTGATCGGAATGGAGCTGAACAGCCTCCTGCCGGTGGAACAGCGACCTGAATACACAGAAGGCTACGAGGGATTCTTCCACCTCATCAGCTTCAAGGGTGAAGTGGAGACGGCTACGTTCTCATATATAGTAAGGGACCACGACATGGGCCTGTATGAACAGAAGAAGGCATATATGCAGAAATGCGTGGACTTCATAAATACGAAATACGGCGAAGGTACGGCCATGGTCGAGATAAAGCATCAGTACTACAACATGCGGAAGGAGGTTGAGCCGCACTACCACATCGTGGAGAAGGCCGTCAAGGCTATGGAAATGGAAGGCATACGTCCGAAGATCCAGCCTATACGAGGCGGCACAGACGGAGCGAACCTCTCGTTCATGGGTCTGCCATGCCCGAACATCTTCGCAGGAGGCCACAACTTCCACGGCAAGATGGAATACGTCCCTGTGGAAAGCATGGAAAAAGCCGCAAAAGTCATCCTCAACATCATAAAGCTGTACGCAGAGGAATAAAGCACAAAACGCAAAAGCCTGGCGTACAAACGATTATAAAAAATCGCCTGCTCCAAATGACGCAGGCGATTTTTTATAATGCACTGATAAACAGATTGTTATAGGCACCGTATTACTTACGATTGTTTGCAGCACGGGAGGCAGTACGGGCAGCGGATTCTGCTTTCTGCTGCTCGTATTTTTTGCGGTAGGATTCGAGAATCTGGGCATCTTTTTCGGCCTGTCGGGCAGCTTCCTCCAGGGCTTTGCGCTTTTTGCGGCGCTCCTTTTCAAGCTTCCTGGCTTCTTTGGCTGCAGCTTTTTCAGCATCCTTCCTGTCGAGTTCGGCCCAACGTTTTTCACGCGCTTCCTGCTTTGCCTTCTTCCTGGCCTCACGGGCAGCGCGGACTTCTGCCTTTGCCTTTTCACGCTCTGCCTTCAGGGCTGCCTTTTCCGCAGCCTTCTGCTCTTCAGGAGTGAGAAGCCGCTGTAAAACTGTGGAATCCACTGCCGCCAGAGAATCTGAGGCAACTGCAAGGGAATCCTTTGCAATGGCAAGGCTGTCGGACAACGCGAGAGAGTCTGCCAGGGCGAGGCTGTCTGCAAGAGCAAGCGAATCGGCAAGCATAAGGCTGTCGGCGAGGGCGAGGCTGTCGAGCCGAGCCTGTGCGGCTGCTTCACGCTCTGCAATCTCGCGTTCCCTCTCGCGGACGGCACGCAACGAATCCCGCACCTCTATCTGCCTGTAGACATCGTTCATATAGCCCGGGAAATATACGTCCGTCTGCCTGAACTTCGCACGCGGACGGGCCGCATAACGGCTTCGCTCGCTCGGACGGAGCGAGAGCGGAGTCACAGCATCGCGGTCCGCCGGACGTTTGTCAGGCTGCCAGTTGAAGCCTTTGAGCTGCCTTTCCTCGCGGGAGAGCTGAACGACAGGATAGCCGTCATTCTTCGCTTCCTCGAAATAATATATCCTCTGGATCTCTCCGTCCTTGAATGTGGCGGAAAGCATCTTTGATTCAGCCTTGTTGACTGTCGCCAGTTCGTCATTCTCTTCAAGATAAAAGAGTGCGGAAGCGCCTCCAAGCACATCGAAACGCTTGAGGCCGCCCTTTGAGTCGAAATAGCCAAGCATCTCAGCACCCTTTATCTGGTCGAAATGAGCCGTATCTTCCTGTATTGTTATGAAGGCGTTGGACATGAGGCTGGCCTTTTCCATAGAACCGTTGCTGATTACGACGGTGACGCTGTCGGCCGTATACTGACGTACTTCCTCCTGCCATATCATCGGCTCCTTGTAGAGCCTTGCAAGAGAATCCAAGTCACTGTATATCAATGAATCGCACACGACCTGCATATTCTTCTTGTATATCTTCACCTTGCCTGTCGCCTCCAGAAAGCCGACCTTGGTCGTATCCTTAGGAGCTTCAGGAGCCAGAGCCAATGAATCCGCAACAGCAAGAGAATCAGCAGCCACATTCAACGAATCGACCACAGAAGCAAGAGAGTCGGCAGGCATTTCAGCTGGTCCGGCAGCCAGCGAGTCAGCCACTGGAGCAAGAGCAGAACCGGCCGGCACAGTATCCTGCACTCCGAGCGAATCGGCAACAGGTGGCGCAGCGGAAGCCTTTCTTGCCGGCTGTCCGGTGCCTGTCCTCTGCTGCGCGCCAGGAGTCTGTACCCCAGGGCCACCTTTGACCGCCCCTGCAGCCTTCTTCGCCCTCTGGTTCGGATCGTTCTGAGCCGCTTCCTCCGCCGCCTTTGCAGCCGCCTCTGCCGCCTTCTTGCGGAACTCGCCCACAGGATCCACATCCAGAGACTTCAGCCTTTCCTGCGACTGGACGACTGCCATCGAATCTATGTCACACATCTTCATCGTATAATACACAAGCTTGTCAGCACCCAGATAAAGCGTATCCACGGTGCCGTCCTGTTCCTCGGTCTGCGATATCACTGCCGGCTTGCGAGTCAGAGTGACCTTGGATGTCGTATCCACATATTCAATCCGCCCTGCAAGTCCGAAGACATTGCGTGTGGTGTCGTTCACCTGGGCATTTCCCAGCATCTCCACATTCGAGCTCATCCTGTAGAAATAAAGGCTGTCACACCAGCCCTCCTGATCCTGTGACATCACATGAACCCTCTTCGTGAAGAAGAAAAGCTCACGCCCGCGGTCGTACCATCCGGCATCGGAAGAAAGCATGTTTTCCTCCTGCCATGCATCGGTATCCCGTCCGAAAGTCGCCAGATTCAGGTCAGATTCATATTTGAGATTCCTCGTCTTCACGAAAATGGAATCCGTGAACATATTCACTTCCTCGTCGAATGTGAATGTCTTTATCTTCGAATCATACGTACCCAGACGGCTCTCAATGATCTGTCCGTCCTTGTCACGCATGGCTCCGCCGTTCTGAAATACAGCTACAGAGTCCGCCGTATTATAGTCCAGGTACCTCGTCCTCAGCGTGTTATGATCCTTGTCCGTAAGCTGCACAACGCCTCCCCTGAACTGTGCAAGATCCTCATCTATTATATATGTGAGCTTGTCGCTCGTCAGAACCGTCTCCTCCTGCAGGATGCTCACATTGCCCCAGGCATCGATGATGCGCGTCTCGACATTCCACAAAGCGGTGTCGCAAAGCAGGAACGTGCCGTTATGAAGAAAACGGGCCGGACCTATCACCTGCCTGTAGCTCGCACCCTCGACATCCACCGTCTCCATGGACTTCGCGCTCAGGAGCACGATAAGACTGTCCTGCTGCTGGCTCTGCTGGGCAGCAACAGGAACGCAAAGCGCCAAAGCGCATAGGACATATGTGAGTCTTTTCAGGAAACCCATTACTCGGTCTTACGGATTTTCGTCGACCATGCGTCACGTTCGAAGGCACAGTCCTTGAACAACGGGTCTATCACGATATATGTATCATCTATCTTCGAATCCACGAAGCTGTCGATCGCCTCCATCTGCTTCTTTTCCTGAGCCTGATTCAGCATAAGGGTATAATCGTTTGTAAACGAAGCAGGATGTGCCGGTATGATCTTGTCCACCTTGATGACCTTGTACACGGTATTTCCGTTACGGCCCTCATTGTCAAGCGATTCGAAAGGCTCAGAAATGCCGCCTTCCTCAAGGTCCTTGATTGCGGCATAGTCCTGCGGCTTGAGCTGGTCTATCTCGAAATATGACGAACCGGTCATCGGATCAGCCATCTGTCCGCCGTTCGTCCTGGTCGCCGGATCCTCGGAGTAGAACCTTGCTGCAAGCTCGAATGTCACCGCATCATTCGCAAGTTCGGTCTTGAGGCTGTCAAGCGTTCTGAACGCCTTGTCCCTGTCTTCTGACGTATATTCCGGTTTCAGAAGGATGTGGCGGGCATTGAACATGTCTCCGTCCTTCTCAAGGATCTCGATGATGTGGAAGCCGTCCGGTGTTTCCACTATCTGTGACACGACGCCGGGCTTGAGGGCCATTGCCGCATCAGAAAATGCCGGCCAGAAGATTGACTTGGAGGCCATTCCGAGCTCGCCTCCCTTTCTCGCACTTCCCGGGTCCTGAGAATATATGCGCGCAAGTGTCGCGAACTTTTCTCCGTTGATGATACGCTCGCGGATTGCGAGAAGACGCTCCTTCACCGCCATGTTTGCTGCCTCACGGTCCGGATAGATGCATATCTGGCTGAGCTGATACTTCGCAGGAACCATAGGAAGATCAGCAGGATCCGTCTCATCGATATACTTCTGCACATCGTACGGCGTAAGCTCCGGAACCTTTCTGGCGATTTCCTGCTGCATCTGCTGCGTAAGGCTCATGTCTTCAAGGCTCTTGCGCCATTCCTGGCGGAGCTTGTACAAAGGCTTTCCGAACTCCTTCTCCACTCCGGCATCACCGCCATAATACGTTCTGATACTTGCCACACGGTCGTTCAGGCTGCTCTCCACCATGTCGTTGTTGACCTTCAGAGAGTCCACCCTCGCCTGCATGAGGAAGAGCTTCGACACCATCATCTGCTCAAGGAGCTCACACCTGCTGGCCATGTCCGACATGTAGCTTCCGTAGTTCTGGAGCTTCATTTCCTCCTCCAGATCAGAAATCATTATCACTTCGTTTCCCACCACGGCCACGGTCTTGTCTATGATTCCGGACGAATATTTCTGTGCCGATGCCGACACAGCGAAGGCTGCACATGCCAAGGCAGCCGCAAGCGGTCTCATTATGCGGAGATTCTTCATATATCAAAAAATTACAAATTGTCCATTTTCGCGCGCGTCCTTGAGCAAATCCTGTTCCAAAGTGGAAACCAGAGCCTGTTTGCGTGCACTGATGATCATATCCTTTATCGTCGGAGCAGAATATTCCACCGGAGCGTATTCCCCCTTCAGGATCATATCAGGCACATACGCCAGAGATATGTTCCCGAGGGTATCCGCCTGCTCGATCCAGCCGTTCTTCAGCATCGAAAGGGCCGTCACGTGATCCACGCCGAATTCCCGGGCAAGCACCGCGATGTCTATCCACCTGCCGTCCCATGCCATGAACTTCTTTGCCGACGTATATGCGATGCTGTCCGCCGCCATGATGTCGTTCGCCTCAGACGAAGCCATCAGCTTCTTCAGCTGCGGCAGCATCGGCGAATCGGACGATATGTTCAGGTATCTTGCCTTCAGCACCGGCCTCTCCAGCACGAACTTGTCCTTGTGGGCCTCATAATACTCGTCCACCTTTTCGTCACTCACCGCCGTATCCAGCCTTTCGTTCACATACAGCTGCTCATAACGGTACTTCAGAAGAGACTTCCTGTATTCCTCAAGTTCCTTCGAGACATCCTGCTCTGCCTTGGAAAGCTGCATCTCCGCGATGTTAAGGAACACTATGTCGGAAGCCCATGTGTTTATGTACTGCTGAGCCAGACGGACGCTGTCCTCCGGAGCGAGCCCCTTCGGGATCACCTGCGAGATGTCGCTTCTGTACAGCTTCACCGGCCCGACTTCGGCCACGACCTCGTCGTCATGTAAAAACTCCGAAATCGCTCTGCACGAAGCCAATGCCGGCAGAACGATTCCAAAGATTGCGATCATATGTACAATCCTTCTCATCGAAGGGGATCATCTTGAGTAGTTCGGAGCCTCACGGGTGATCGTCACATCGTGCGGATGTCCTTCTAGGTATCCTGCATTGGTGATGCGTACGAACTTTGCATTGCGGAGCTTCTCGATGTTCGGAGCACCGACATATCCCATTCCCGCACGGAGACCGCCTACAAGCTGGTAGACAACCTCGCTGAGCGTGCCCTTGTACGGAACCTGAGCCACGATTCCCTCCGGAACGAGCTTCTTGATGTCTTCCTCCATATCCTGGAAATAGCGGTCCTTAGAGCCCTGCTGCATAGCCTCAAGCGAGCCCATTCCCCTGTAAGACTTATACTTACGTCCGTTCAGGATGATGGTCTCTCCCGGAGATTCCTCAACTCCGGCGAAGAGCGAACCGGCCATGATCGTGCTCGCACCTGCCGCGAGAGCCTTCACGACATCTCCCGAGTAACGGATACCGCCGTCTGCAATCACAGGAACACCTGTGCCCTTGAGAGCCTCCGAAGCCATCATCACGGCTGAAAGCTGCGGCATGCCCACACCTGCGATGACACGTGTAGTACATATAGAACCCGGTCCTATACCCACCTTCACTGCGCTCACACCTGCATCCGCGAGAGCCTTGGCACCTTCTGCCGTAGCTACGTTTCCTGCAACGATCTGCACGTCCGGAAGAGCCTCGCAAGCCTTCTTTATAACGTCAAGAACGCCCTGCGAATGACCGTGAGCCGTGTCCACCACGACAGCATCCGCACCTGCGCTCACGAGCATCTCGATACGCTCGATGGTGTCCGACTTCACGCCCACTGCGGCTGCCACGAGAAGACGGCCCTTGCTGTCCTTCGAAGCAATCGGATTGTCCTTTATCTTCATGAGGTCCTTGTAGGTGATCAGGCCCACGAGCTTGCCGTCGCCGTCCACTACAGGAAGCTTTTCAATCTTATACTGACGGAGAATCTCAGTCGCATCCGGAAGGCTGATGCCCTTCTTTGCCGTCACAAGGTTCTCCCTTGTCATGATCTGCGCCACCGGAGTCTTAGGATCGCGCTGGAAACGGAGGTCGCGGTTCGTCACGATGCCGACGAGGAAGCCGTTATCGTCCACGACCGGGATACCGCCCACATGATGCTGTGCCATGAGTCCGAGCACCTGGCCGGCGGTCGCATCCGGATGAATCGTGATCGGGTCGTAAATCATTCCGTTCTCGGCCCTCTTGACACGACGCACCTGGTTCATCTGTTCCTCGATGGTCATGTTCTTGTGAATCACACCTATACCGCCCGCACGTGCCATTGCAATTGCAAGTTCGGCTTCGGTCACAGTGTCCATCGCTGCGGACACAATCGGTGTCTTGAGAGAAATTTCTCGCGAAAACTTGGTGGATACATCTACAGTTCTTGGCAAAACCTCAGAATGTGCAGGAATCAGCAAAACGTCGTCGAAGGTCAATCCTTCAATAATCGGTGAGTTAGTATATGTCTGCATCGCGTATAAAATTTGGCAAATGTAAGAATTTTATTTGAGGCCTGCAAAAGAAAAATCCTGCGCAACTCGAGGGGGGCTTTGAGTTGCGCAGGGTTTCCATATATAAACCAGCTAACCAAATGCCTTCCAGCCTGTCTGGCGGCAGACTGAAAGTTTTTTCCAATGTCATTTAAAACAGACTGTTCAGGACTGCGGCAAGGCGGTAGCCGGCGTATAGGATCTGAGTCTCTATCAGCGGCATGGCGGCATTGAGGAAGTCCTGGTCGAGCTTCTGGTCCGGCTTGGCGAGGTCGAACTGCACCTCACAGCGTACGGCGCTGTCGTGCATCCAATCTCTCGGAGAACCGGCGACAATGGCTTTGGCAGCCTTTCTGTCGATATTGTCCAGTTCTTCGGCCCACTCCGTCGACGAGCAGATGCGGCACATCTGTATGATCGCATAATCCCATGCGGAATGGACGTAGAGCGGTGTCTTCGACTTAGGCATATACACATCGTACTTCATGTTGTGCGTCGTGTACTTGACGTGCGCCGGACAATGCATGTCACCGACAAGGTGCACGATGTACTTGATGTTCACAGCCACAGCCGAATCCGACAGTTCCTTATAATTCTCCAGAGCATCGATGGCCTGCTCAAGTCCATAAACCGCATTTCCCTTCTTCGGGTTGAGCAGACTGTCCTGATACTCAAGGGCCTCGTTCACCGGAGCGGTATGCCAGTTCGTCGTGAACTTATACTCCGGAGTATGGCGGTAGTCATCCATCCACTTCGCCACATAGACGATCGAATGACCGCCGAGATACTTCTCTATTTTCTTTTTTACAGAAGGCTTAAGATGGTTTTCCGCAATCTTAGCCACAGTCTCGTGTCCCTCACGTCCCCATCCGAAGGCAGGGCCGCACATAAAGAGGGACACAAGAATACTTATGATTATCTTCTTCATAATGATACGATTTAATAAAAAACCGACCATCGGTATCAGATGTCCGCCTGCTTTCTGTTCCAGTTCAGGACAGGGAGGAGGAACGAAATTACAGCAGCGCCAATCCAGAATATCGAAACATACGAGAAGTCATACTGCACGATTTCTCCAGAGGCATCTCTGACAGCCTGTCCGTCAATGAGCCAGCCGCTGATTATATTCATGATACCGGCCGCAACATAGGAAGCAAGCCCAACGATTCCGAGCGCCGCTCCCGTAGCCTTGCGAGGCACAAGATCTACCGCCATAAGTCCGCCGATGAAGCAGATCAGCACACCGATTGCTATTCCGAAAAGCGCCATTGCGGCAATATTGACCAGCCAGCCGTCACCTCCGTAAAGGAAGAGGGCAAGAGCTACGGATTCCATAATTCCGGCAACCAATGCCGGCCATTTTCTATCCCCCTTGAAAAGGGTATCCGAAATCCATCCTGCGCAGACCGTTCCGATGATTCCGGCAATGGTATTCACGGCTATGATTATAGAAGCCTCCATCAGTTCGAATCCCTTGTTTTTCTGAAGGAAGAACATGCCCCACTCGTTGATTGCATATCGGCTCATATACATGAATGCACTTGAAAGGGCCAGAATCCATACTCCCGGGTTTTTGAGCACCGCTTTCTGGATGCGCTGGGTTTCTGCAGCATTGCTTGCCGCCTGAGCCGCTTTCTCAGCAGCCTCTGCGTCAAGCTGCTCCTGAGTCTTCTCGCCTGCAAGCACCTCCACAGGAGAAAGCCCCTTGCTTTCAGGAGTATCATGAAGCCATAAAGCTATGAGTGTCACGCCCAGCATTCCGGCAACAGCCGCACCGAAGAAGCCCCACTGCCATCCCGCAACAGACACAAGCTCAGCCACAAATACAAAGGAAAGACCTTCTCCGAAATTATGTGATGCACTGAAAAAACCGTAGAACGTACCGCGGATTCTCAAAGGATACCAGCGTGACAGTGAAATGATTGCAGGCGGAGAACCCATAGACTGGCTCCAGCCGTTGATTATCCACATAGCGGAAAACATCACGAACATCATGGCACTTGAAATGCCCGCCAGGCCATGCCATACTCCGAGAAGTCCCATTATGCAGTTAGCGACAGCTGACAATGCAAGACCCGTAGCCATGAACTTCTTTATGTTGCAGTAGTCAGCAAGGAAGCCGTTCACGAACTTACCCACAGCATACGTCCAATAGAGACATGCTCCGACTACACCGAGCTGTTTCGCGTCAAGGATTCCTGCGTCGATTATCGGCTGCTTCATCACATTGAGCGATGTACGGCACACATAGTAAAGACTGTAGCCGAGAGTTGCCGCGATAAACGCCTGAAGCCTTAATTTCTTGTATTTTTCATCTGCCTGATGAGCCGGCACCTTGTCCGCAGACGGTGCGCTGATGGAATAGAAACTTTTAATCTTGTCAAACATCTGAATTACGGTCAGTTTGAGTTTGGTTTAGTCATGACGCCCCACAGAGCGTAGGTAGTTGATGAGGAACTCAGGACGGTCGGTCTGTATCATGGATACGCCCCAGTCGAGGTATTTTCCATATACGGACGCAGGATCTCCGCTTGCATATGCGGCATCGTCATCATTGCCGAAGCCTCCGCAGAGAGAAGGCCAGAGGGTGTTCACCCACACTTTCGAGCCGGTTTCCTGTATTCTTTTCATGCAGTCCATTGTCCCATCGTCGAGCTTCTGCCAGCACACCTCGTATGCAAGAGGCACCTCGCCCGTCTCCATGTATTCTGCGAAAAGAGCCTTTCCCTGAGGCTTGTTGATGTCGATGATAGGCATATACAGGAGGTTGTGCTCATGTCTGGCCATATCCTCGGCCACCTTCGCGACACTGCTCTTGCCCTTCATGAGCACCTGGCCTGTCACTCCGAGTTCCTCGGTGAGTCTCACGATTTCATCATAATAGTCATACGCATGGTCCACATTCACGAGGATTCTGTCCTTGCAGCAGAGAAGCGCCTCTCGCAGTGTCGTGATGCGGAGTGTGTCCACAGCCACATTGTGCGCCCTCTTCATCTTGAATGTCCTGAGGGAGTCATACGTGAAGTCGCTCACCTTGCCTTTGCCGTTGAACATACGGTCGATGGTCTTGTCGTGGCTGAGGACGAGGACGCTGTCCTTTGTCATCTTCACGTCGAGCTCCATCATGTCCACACCCATCTTTATTATCGACTCGATTGCCGGAATGGAGTTCTCCGGCCAGTTGCGCCAGTCGCCGCGGTGGGAGATCACCATCACATAGTCCGAATTCGGATTGTTGAGTTCCGCAAGAAGCTTTTCAGCCCTTGTGGCATACTGAGATTCCTGCTGCGCGCATGATGCCGCCATAAGGACGGCTGCAGCAGCGATAAAGATTCTGGTTAATCTGTTCATGATTGTCATCAGTCAGCTTAATTAGTGGCCTATCATATATATAGACCACTAAATAAGCAAAAACACTTAATCGAAAAAACGATTTTTGTTAAAAAATTTAATTTGCAGGGGTAACCCACGTGAGTCCTGTGACGTTTGCAAGGTTTGCAGCGCTGCATGTTCCGATGTATTCCATGAAGTTTCCTTCATTGATTGCCGCTGCGGCACCGCTGATCTCGATGCCTCCGCTCACGACTACATTGGACACGGTCGCGAACTTGCTGAAGTTGGCCACGAGAAGGCCTACATATTTGCCGTCAGCTCTGTCTGTCCTGATCACGCCGTAGTTTCCGCCGCCGTCAACCGACACTGTCGCATGGTTGAGAAGGGCCACAAGGCCTGCACAGGTGCCGTTTCCGCCGCTGTTCATTGCCTCAAGGTCTCCGTTGTTGACGCAGTTCACGAGCTTTCCGTCCTGACCGATTACACAGCAGATGTTGGCAAGACGTCCGTTTGAAATGGCGTTCACCTGGTTTCCGTTGTTGGTACATCCGTCGAGCACGGTTCCGCCGTTAGGGGTCGCAACGATACCCGAGCAGCGTCCGAGGGTGACGGTCATGTCTCCGTTGTTCACGCAGTTTTTGATCGTAGAGCGTCCTTCTCCCTTGTTGTAGGTCGAGAAGCCTGCGATACCGCCGTACATCGCGCATGTACCGCCGTTGGCAGTGTTTGCTCCACCGACTGCCTCAACCGCGACATTCGAAGTACAGTTCTCGATGAGGTTGTTCAGCGAGCCTGTCGCACAAGCGAAGCCGACGATGCCTCCGAGGGCGAATCGTGCGCTGGCCTCTGTTCCCGTAGAATAGAGCGTACCGTTCACGGTGACATTCTGAATCGTAGAGTTGAGCGATGTACCCACGAGAAGGCCTGCATCGGACTGGCCTGTTGCAGAGATTGTCATGCTGCCTTCCAGAACGACATTCTTTATGACAGCCTCATTGACTGCCGGGAAGAGTCCGAACGTCTGGTTTGCAGCGAGTTCCACTGTCGGTTTGAATCCTGTAATCCTGTAGCCGTTTCCGTTGAATGTTCCCGAGAATGCATTGCTCTCGATCGTACAATCGTTGTTCGCATTGATTACGGAAGCGACATACTGCTGATATTCAGTCACTTCAGAAAGATCTACATTATCAAGGAGCACTACTTCTCCTGACTCGTCCTCCCATCTTGACGTGCCTGTGCCTCCGGCGACAGCCTTGAGGAAGTCCACGAAATGGTCAGGCGTAGCGATACCGCCGACAGGAGCTGCAGGATCGATATACGTGAAGCCTGACTGCTTTACAGGAATGGTCACGGTCACGCCGTCGCCGTTCATTGCACCGCCGCCGGAAATCTTTATCTCACCCGAACGAGGCTGCACCGTCGTGGTCTCGTTCACATAGTTCTCGCCCACCTTGAAGGTGACGATTGCATTGCCGCTGCCGTAAGTGGCAGAAGGCGTGATCCATGAAGGAGTCTGGACTATCCAGTTGACATTGGAAGTCACCGACACCGCGAGGTCTGCAGGATTGCTGGCAGCCACTTCATTGAACGCCGTGACATCGACAGTGATCACGCTCTTTGCAGACTCGTCCTTTGTGCATGACGCAAGGATTGCAGCGCCGCACAGAAGGCTCAGAATGGTCTTTATTGTATTTTTCATGATTGTGTTTATTTCGTTCTTATAAGGATATAGTTCATACAGCTTCTTTCGCCCTTGGAATCGGACACGGAATTGACAAGGCCTCCCTTTCCGGCAGCGGAGTCATATATCCACATCGCTGAAGAGCCGCCTCCGTCGAAGCGTGTCACATTGTATCCTCCGAGCTTCTCCGCTATACGGTAAAGCTCATAGGCTGTGATTCCGATGGAGTACCAGTCCTGACGTCCGTCCACCTCGACGAGCCATATCTTCGATGCGTCCTTGCTGACGACAGGGAAGGTGAGCGGGTCACGCTGGATGTAGAATGTATTGCTGGAGCTGATGCTGGATGTGTTGTCCTTTCCGTCCTGCATCACCCTGTACATCGTCGAGTTCTGGGTATATATAGGCCTTGTGGTCTCTCCTTCCACCTCGATGTCGCAGCGCAGCTGGAGCGTTGTGCCGACGGAAACGAGTTCCGCGAACGAAGCGGCCGTGCTGCCGGAAAGGGCTATGCCGATCTGCCTGTCGGACGTGATGTACGGGCCTTCAGCCAGAGCGGTGCTCCTGCCGTCATGGATGGCCGTGACCTTCGCCGAAGCATATCCGGTGTTCACGGTCATCGGGCTGTCCTCATATTCAGCTATCACATACAGGGCATCAGTCGCCAGACTGTTCACAAGATCCGTATGATTCTTGTGCGGATGCTTCTTGTAGCGGCTGTTGTAGAGATTCACCTGATATTCCGCCGAGACATGCCTCATGATGGTATCGTTGAGCGAGCTGTATTCAAACTCCTTGTCAGCGACCTTGATGTTTCCCGAAAAGCTCTTCTTTCCGCATGAAGCGGTGCCGTCGGTGAAGACGGTGAACGCCCATGCGTGGTTGGCGAGCCTGTTCACCACATCAGGATTGTTGATGTACACCGGCTGGCCTTCCTCCACATGGAATCCACGAGATATTCCGTCGTTCGAATCGAAGAATCCCGTATTGATGCCCGCCACGATGTTCTGGCCCTCCGCACGCTTGCGCTCGCAGAGCTGCGACAAGGTCTCGCGTATCTTGAAGCCGTTGTTCTTGTTGGAATTGCCGTTCGGATTCGGAATGCAGTCGTCCGCATATGCGGTCGTGAGGTCGAGCGAAGCATTCTGCAGGTCGATTTCGAGGACATGGATATGACGGGGCACATTGAGGCAGTTGTAGTGGGCATATGAACATCCCGGGCTCACTTCATATGTGCTGACCGTCTCCCAGTCGTAGAAGGATTCCGCCTTTTCGCTTATGGTCACGGCCTCGAGGTCGTAGGCTTCGGTTGCAGGGGAAGCTACGGCATTCCTGTAGGCATCTGATGGAGCGGATTCGGGATTGTCCCTGTATGCCGGGTATTCCCCGACATGGCCCTTGCCTGTATTGCCGGTGAACGAGGCGTAGTCCCTGCTGTATGAACAGCCCCATGCCGGGCCTATCTCTCCGGAACGGTCCGCAAGGATGCATCCTGCATTCGTGCAGGCGGTCACTTCCGCTTCGCTGTACGCAACAAAGCCTGCAGCACGTGCCACGCCGGCACATATCACATCACCGTTGTTCGTACAGTTCGCCACCTTCGCACCCGAACCTGCCATGAAGCGTCCGCATATTCCTGCGACGCACACATCCGCACCAGAAGCCGAGCCGCTGTACACCACATCGGCATTGTTGATGCAGTACGTGATTTCTCCGCCTTCGGCATATCCGGCCACGGCACCGGCGTTCACCTGTGCGGCATCGCCCGAAACCGTAATCCTGTCACCTTCTGCTCCGACAGTCAGGTTCTTCACCGTGGCATCCTTCGCATATCCGATGATTCCGGCATTTCCTGCATCAGAAACCGTCCAGTTGATGTTCCTGATGGCAAAATCACGTCCGTTGAACACTCCCGTGAAAGGATTTTCAGCGGTTCCTGCCGGAGTCCAGTCCTTTATGGAGGAAGCATCGATGTCGTTGAGAAGCACCACCACTCCGTTTTCCATGAAGCGTGTGAGAGAGGCCGATTCATTCACGGCCTTTGCAAACGCCACAAGGTCGTCCGCCGTGGATATTCCCCTTGCCGTAACATTCTCACCGACAGGCTCCTGAGCTATATTTATCTCAGCCGTCGTACCGGAAAGCGTCTTCACCGTCACCACAGCCGTACGGGCAGCACCTTCAAGATTCATCTCGAAAGTCAGTCCGACATTCACAGCCGCAGAAGATCCTTTGCCGGACGATACGGAAGGCTTCACCCAGTTCTTGTCGGAACGGATGAGCCAGTCCTCGCCTGAAAGCACGGACACATATTCCTGACCGCCCTGGGGATCTGCCTCTATGGACAGCGGTGTCACCTCCAGAGCCTGGACAGGTTCGTCCACAGATCCGCCGCAGGACTGGACTGACAGTCCTGCGAGAATCAGCGAAGCTAAAATGCTGTTGAATCTTATCTTCATCTTTTCCGTTTAGATTAAAGGCCTACACCGTCTTCCCAGCCCGGGTTCTGCGAAAGCGCACCGCCGGTGATCTGACGCTGGTCTGCTGGAATCGGCCACAGATAATCCCTGTCCTCGTTCCACTCGTAAGCCTCTGCGGCATAATATGTAAGATGGCCGGAAGCAGAGAGCGACCAGTTGCCTGCAAGCTCCATAGTGTTGCTTGAAGGTGCTGTTGTGGAAGGAGCAGTGCCGTTGTATAGACAGAGGTCTGCCCTGCCGTCCTTGTCGAGGTCGTATTCTCCGGCAGAAGCCACATATATGCCCTGGAAACCGTCAGTAGAGGCTGGCACAAGCCATTTTCCTTCCTTCCAGCGGAGAAGGTCCCACTGGCGGAAGCCCTCGAAGCAGAGCTCCACGGTACGCTCACGACGCACCTCAAGGATGGCTGCAAGCTGTGTTCCCTTTGCATTAGGGTAGTACTCCTTCATGAGAGGATCCTCAACAGTAGGGACGGTGCCCATCTTCGGCATACCCACACGTCCACGGATGACGTCGATAGTCTTGGCCACATCGGCATCCGTCAGCGTTCCGAGCTCGGCCTTTGCCTCCGCATAGTTGAGAAGCACCTCCGCATAACGGAAGAGAGGATAATCCGAAGTGGATGTGGTCGCGTTCTCATGGTCGGCATTCGAGATGAACTTGATGATGCGGTAGCCGCTGATCATGCGCTCCCATGAAAGGTCCTCATGTGCGCTTCCGTCAATGGCCACGTATGAAGGGCCGTGGAGGGTCTGGGCCATACGAGGGTCACGTGCCTGGAACTGGTCGTAATATCCCATGGTCTCCCAGCCGTCCTTGTTCTGAACAGGCTGTCCGTTCGACTGGAGATAGTGGTTCACGAAACGCTGGGTCGCGCTGAACTTCTTGTTCTTCATGGTGAACTGGAGTCCGTGACGCACGAGCAGATCGGTGTTGTAGCCCCTTGAGAGGATGGTTTCATTGGTTTCCGCGTTCTCAAGAACGAAATACTCACGATATGAGGCATTCGTTGCCTTTGAAGCGATTCCCATGGTGTTGTCCGTATAGAGGCTTCTCTTGCCGATGACGGTCTCCGCCGCCTTTGCAGCCTGCTCGAGGAACCATGTAGAAGATACGGTCACGCCGTCGTATGTCTCCTCGTCCGTCGGAACATAGGCGCTGCCGGCATGGTACTTTCTGAAGGTTCCCTCAAAAAGGGCCGCACGTGCCTTGAGAGCCATCGCAGCATCCTTTGAGACATGATATACGGCACCGCTTCCCCATGCCTCAGGAAGACGCTCGTAGGCCTTGTCGCAGTCCTCGAGCACCTTCATCATCACGTATCCGCGAGGGTCGCGAGGCTTGTTGAGGGACTCTGTATCGCCTGAGCCGATCACATAGTCGTACCACGGCATGTCACCGTACTTGAGCACCATCTCGAAGTAGAAATATGCCCTGAAGAAATACGCCACGCCGTTGTACTGCTCGCGCACGGCTGCATCGGAGCACTTCGATGAATTTGCGAGGAAATAGTTTATGTTCATCAGCGGAGTGAATGTACCGTTGGTCTCGATGTATCCGCTTGAATTCACCTTCGCCTCGGACCATGACTTTGAGGATGCCGTGCGGGTGCCCTTCTGGAGCGTGTTCAGCTCGGATGCCATAAGGTCATCGGCGTATGTACCCACGAGGCTCTCGGGAGTCGGAAGGATGTCGCTGTAGAACTTGTTCGTCCACATCTCAAGATCGGCCTCCGTCCGGAAGAATGAGGATGTAGACAGGTTTGTCTCCGGAGTCTTCGTGAGGAAGTCCTCGCAGGAGGTAAGTGCAATGGCTGCAAGAGCCGCTGTCAGTATATATTTTGTCTTTTTCATGATTCCCTGGAGTTTTAGAATGTGATGTCGACACCGAATGAGAATGTCCTTGAATATGGATACATACATCCGTCCTTTGCGCTTGTGGTCGCGATTTCAGGATCGATTGCAGTACACCATTTCTTCATCGGAGACCAGTACCAGAGGTTCTCTCCCGAGAAGTAGAACCTTACCTTCTCGACAGCCTTGCTCTTGAGCGGCAGGGTGTATCCGAGGGTGATGTTCTTCAGACGGATGTAAGATGCATCCTGAAGCCAGTAGTCGCTGGTCACGAGATATGAAGAATTCGAGATACGGCCACGGCGGCGCGGGAAGAGGGCCTTGCTGTTGTCGGCGCCTTCCTCGGAAGACCAGCACTTGCCGATAAAGTCGGAAGCGATGAACGAAGGCCTCTGGTATGAGTAGTTGTTCCAGAAGTAGATGCTGTTTGCAGCTGGCATCCAGTCACACTTGCCCACACCCTGGAAGAAGATGTTGAAGTCGAATCCGTACCACTGGAAATCTCCCTTGAACGAATAGTTGTAGCGAGGGATGGAGTTACCTATCACCTTGCGGTCGCCCGGGTCGTCCACCGTATTCGAGCCGGTATCTATCTTCTTGGAGCCGTCGACGTCCACATACTTTATGTCACCTGCCATAAGGTGGTTGTAAGGAGCCACACCTGCGTACACGCCTTTGTTTGCATTCGAATCGTCAACGACAGCGGCATATGCGGCTGCTTCTTCATCCGTAGCGAAAAGGCCGTCAGTGGTGTATCCCCAGATTTCTCCAAGCACCTTGCCCACATAATGGTCGGAAAGGAGCTTCTCCGAGTTCTCGTACTTCGTGATTACGGTCCTGTTGTCTCCGAGTGATGCACTCACACCATAGCTGAAGGGCTTTCCTGCAAGGTTGAACATATCCCTCCATGAGACAGAAAGCTCATAACCTGAAGTCCTGAGGTCGGCGGCATTCGTCTTAGGAGCGGATGAACCGTAAACAGAAGGAAGCGTCATCGACTCCGTAAGCATGTTCTTCGTGTCGCGGATGAAGAAGTCCGCGGTCACATTGAGGCGGTCGCTGAAGAAGCCGAGGTCGATTCCGACGTTCTGCGTGATGACCGTCTCCCATGTCAGGTCTGAGGACACGGGAACCGTCGCAGCGGCATAGCTTGCCTTCGACGAGCCGTTGAGGATATAGCCGATCTGGCCTGTCTTGATGGTATCCCAGTAGTAATAGTTGCTGACCTGCTGGTTTCCGAGCGAACCGTATGAGACGCGTAGCTTGGCCTTGTTCCACCAGTTCTCCATCGGCTCCCAGAATGGTTCCTCTGAGATGCGCCAGCCTGCTGAAGCCGACGGGAAGAAGCCCCAGCGCGAATCCTTAGGGAAGCGTGAAGAACCGTCGTAACGGCCTGAAAGCTCGAGAAGGTATCTGTCATCATAGTTGTAGTTCACACGGGCGAAGAATCCGAGCGTACGGTATGCGGACACCGACTCGCCTGCCGAATAGATGTTGTTGCTTCCGTCCTCGTTGTTGATGAGGGAGATGTATGAAAGGGCATCGCTCAGAGAGCCTTTCTGATGGATCGAGAGGGTCGAGCCCCTGTAGTCGTCGAAGTTGCCTCCGACTGTGGCCGAAATGCTGTTCTTTCCGAATGTGCCTGCATACTGGAAGTAGCCGTTGATGATGTGACCGTCCTGATAGTAGCGTGATTCCTTGTAGAAATCGTATACGGAACCATTTGTGAATATACCTCCTTCAAGACCGTTTCCTGCGTACATGCGCTTGTTGGCGTTATCGTAGCAGTTGAGGGTCGGCAGACAGCGGTAAGATTCCACCTTGTCACGACGACGGTAGGTGTAGTCGGCGATGAACTTGAGGCCCTTCACTATGTCGAATGTGAAGCGGTTGGTCATCGTGATGTAGTTGTTCGTCCTCTTGTTCTCGTTGCGTCCGTCCATGAACACACCGCCTCGTCCGCTGAAGAGCGGAGATGTGGCATCCGCCATGTATCCGGGCTGGATGTTGATGGTTCCGTCAGGGTTGTATGGGGTATACATAGGGCCGACGTTCTGGGTAAGGTTGAACATGATACCCTGGGATACGTTGCCCGTCGAGCCGTCCTGCTCCCAGAATCCGCCATAGTCATACAGCATGCGCTCGAAACTGAGGGAGCTGGAGTATGTAAGCCAGTCTGCGATTTTTGCATCCACCTTGCTGCGGAGGGAGAAGCTGTTGTAGATGTCCTCTGCGGCATTGTTGAAGATACCCTCCTTGTAGAGGTAGCGGCCGCTGACGTAATACTTCACCTTGTCTGTGCCTCCACGAACGGTGATGTTGTGTTCGGTTTCCGGACGATTCTTCTTGAAGATGAAGTCGTACCAGTCGAAGTTGCCGAGGTAGGTGTATGTATATGTGCCTGTCTCGTCCGGAATCACCCACGGACGCTCAGGGTTCTCGGTCACGTCGTTGCGACGGTCGTACATCATCTGGATCTGCTCGTCGCTGTAGGTGTATGCCCCATAGCCCTTGAGATAGTTGTAGAACTCGTTGCAGATGTTGATGTAGTCATACGACGAGGTGATGAAGTCTGTGCTCGTAGTGTTCTGCGATATGCTCACGCGGCCGGAGTAGTTGATCTGGGCCTGGCCTTCGCTTCCGTTCTTCGTGTTCACGAGGACGACGCCGGCAGATGCCTTTGCACCGTAGATGGCGCAGGCAGAAGCATCCTTGAGGACTGAAATGGACTCGATGTCGTTGGGGTTCACCTGCGAGAGCGAGCCTTCGATTCCGTCGATGAGGATGAGCGGATCGCCCGAGTTGAGCGAAACGGAACCACGGATGGATACCGAATACTGGTTACCCTCGACCGAACCGTTTCCTGTCGTGAGAAGAAGAGACGGATCAGCACCCTGGAGAGCCATTGCGGCATTGGTCACAGGCCTCTGCTGGAGGTCCTTTCCGTCGATCACGCTGACTGCACCTGTGAGGTTCACCCTCTTCTGAGTACCGTAGCCGACTACGACGACTTCGTCCAGATAGTTCTGGTCTGTCGAGAGAATCACCGTACAAGGGCTGTCTGCAGCGCTCGAAAGGGTGAATTCCTTGTCCGAAAGGCCGATGAACGAAGCGACGAGAGTCACAGGATATGTCACTCCCGGGAGTTCGAAATCACCGTCCAGATTCGTGATGCAGCCCTGCGTGGTGCCCTTCACAACGATTCCGGCGCCCATGAGCGGTTCACCGTTCTCGTCTGTCACGACACCCTTCACCGTGCCTTTGGTCTGAGCCGAAACCGGCTTGGCTGCCTGTTTTCTGGTGACGGAGATTCTGCGTCCTTCAATCACATACGAGACATCCTGTCCTGCGAAGACCTGGTCGAGGACTTCGCCGATCGATGCGTCCTTGGCAGACACGCTGATGCGCCTGCCGAGATCCACCTCGTCTGCGTTGAGAATGATGGAGTAGTTCTCGGACTGGTTCAGGGCCGTTATGGCTTCCTGCACAGTCACGTTCTTCATTGAGAGGTCAATCTTCTGCGCATATGACGACAGCGGGGCCATCAGAGCGAAGAAGAGAGCCATGGACAGAAAGCGTCTGAAGGCGCCTGCTGTCTTTCTTGAATCATTTCTCATAAGATCGGGTTATTATTTAATTGTTGGTTGTGTGTCATTTCCGGGATATCACGTCATTTCCGGGATATGTAGATGACGCCGTCCCTTTTCCGGAAGCGCATCTTTCCGTCCACGTTGATGCCCTTGAGGATCTGGTCGAGGGTCTCGCTGTTGGTGAACCATGCGAAATAGCGTGTTTCAGCGAGGGATTCGTCCAGAAGGATTATCTTGGTTCCGAAGAGTCTTTCGAGATCCGAGGCTATGTCGCTCAGCCGCAGATTGAAGAAATGCATCGAGCCGTTTTCATGGAACCCTTTGAAGCTGAACGGATTGAACTCCTTCAGATCTATTTCGCCGCTCTTGCGGTCGTACTGCAGCATCTCGCCGGGATGAAGGACAAGCTGCTGTGTCCTGTCCTTTGTATCTATGTCCATGCGTACGGCTCCGTCCAGCAGAAGAAGCTCCACGCATTCCGTGTTGTCATATGCCTTGAGGTTGAATGTCGTGCCGAGGACGTTCACATCTATATCCCCGGAATTGATGATGAACGGTCTTTCCGGATCCTTTGCGACGTCGGCAAAGACTTCTCCCTCCACGAATATCCTGCGTTCCGCACCGGTGAATTCCTCCGGATAGGTGATGCGGCTTCCAGCGTTCAGATGCAGGTGCGTGCCGTCTGAAAGGGTAAGTTCATCGGTCTGGCCGTAAGGCACCTTTATCTCATGCCATTCGGTCTGCTGCGGCGGCACGAGCATGCTGTAGGCCAAGGCTCCGGAAAGCGGCAGCATAATGAATACGGCCACACGTGTCATCCAGCCGGCTGCCTTGCGGATCATCTTCCGTGTGCTCTTCCTGCGCTCGATACCGAGCTTGGCACTCACGGAAGCGAAGGCCTCCGCCGAAATCTCCGGCTCTTCCTTTTCCAGTTCCGACATCATGGCGTCGAGGGCACGGACCACCTGCGGATCGTCGGCGTGCTCAGCCAGCCAATCCTGCACCTGAACCTCTTCCTGCGGCTCCAGACGGCCATAAAAATAATTCTTCAGAATATCCATTTCTTTGGGGATTAGTTTTATTAGGACATGGATTTCCTCAAGTCCTTCAACGCCAGCTCTATATGCTTTTCGACCGTCCTGACCGAGAGATTCAGCCTTATGGCTATCTCCATGTTGGAAAGATGCTCGTAACGGCTCATCTTGAAGACGGTACGGCGCTGCGGCGGCATAGCCTCTATGTCGCTCTGAAGAAGCGCGTTCGTCTCCATGTAGCTGTACCAGTCCTCCACCGTCCGTTCAGATGTCTGCGGTTCGGGCACCTGCGAGCGCAGGGTGACGGTCTTGTTGCGTTTCGACTTGAGTATGTTTATCACCTCATTGCGCGCCATCACGCAGAGGTAGTTCTTGAGCGACTGCTCCTTGTTGAGACTGAAGCGGTGGATCCACAGCTTCATGAATATGTTCTGGGCCACATCCTCCGCCATGACATCGTCCTTCAGCATGCCTTTGACGAAATGCAGCACCATAGGATAGTACCTGTGGAATATGCGTTCGTAAGCCTCTATGTCTGCCCCCCCCTGGAGAAGGTCAGCCAAAAGCTTCTCATCAGAATATTTGCCGTCCTGGCTCATTATGTCCGTTTTAGTGCTGCAAAAATAGTGGTTCCTTCCGCCCGTTGTCCCGTCTTGACCGAAACATAACGGACTTTTAACATTTAAGAACAACCGAGCAGCTCCGACTACGTAAGCGGACAGGCAAAACTTTTTGCGTTTTCAGCAACCACCTGCCTTTCAACCAGTTACAGAAAGTGCGTGCTCCCCCGCGGCGGCACGCACTTTCTGTAAATCAATGATTATTAGCTGATTATATTTCACGCATTACCGTCAGGCGAGGGTGGTGAAGAGGGTGTAGACGCCGGAGGCGAGGCCGAGGAAGAGGACGCCGCAGAGGCAGAGCACGAGGGAGATGCGCATATACGGGCTGCTGCGGAAGGGGGCGACCGGCTCTTCGGAGGTGTCGATGAACATGGCCTTGACCACGAGAAGGTAGTAGTACAGCGAGATGACCGTATTTATGAGGGCGAGGAACACCACGACATAATGGCCCTGGCTGAAGGCGGAGGCGAACACCATGAACTTGCTGAAGAATCCTGCAAACGGAGGGATGCCTGCGAGCGAGAAGAGGGCAAGCGTCATGACCATCGTAAGCTTGGGATTTGTGGCATAGAGGCCCTTGTAGTCGTCCCTCAGCACCTTTCCGTGCGTCTGCTGCTCAATCGAGTTAATGACTCCGAAGACTGCAAGGTTCGCAAAGACATATACCGCTATGTAATACACCAGCGAGGCGCTTCCCTGTCCGTAATCGCCGAGCATGGCGAGCATGATGTAGCCGGCCTGGGATATGCTGCTGAAAGCCATGAAGCGCTTCATGTTCTTCTGCCGCATCGCAAATAGGTTTCCGACTGTGATCGTAATGACGATGACTATCTCGAGCATAAGCTCCCACTGCGCAGCCATCCTGCCGAACACCTTGAACAGTATGGTCATGAGGGCGAAAGCCGCAGCACCCTTCGATATCGCCGAAAGCATTCCGGACACAGCTGTCGGCGCGCCCTGATATGTGTCCGCAGTCCATAGGTGGAACGGCACGAGGCTGAGCTTGAAGGCCAGTCCCGTAAACACAAATACAAGCGCAAGTATCTGAAGCTCACAGCCGTGAAGATGGAGCTGCATATCCTCGAAATACAGCGAGCCGACTGCTCCGTATATGAGCGAGACGCCGTAAAGGAAGATTCCGCTGGAGAACAGGGCGTACAGGATGAACTTCGCTCCGGCCTCTGCGCTGTTGCCCTTGTACTTGTCGAAGGCCACCAGACATGCCATCGGCACCGTGGCAAGCTCCAGACCGAGGAAGAACAGCAGGAAATGCCCTGCACTCACCATGAAGTACATTCCTATGAGCGTGCTCAGCGCGAGGGTATAGAATTCACCCGTCTTATGCCTTGCATCCGGCCTGTTCAGCCACTGCGTACTCTGCAGAAAGACCAGCAGCGTGCCGAAAGACAGAATCGTCTTGAGGGCGGAGGCCAGTTCCGTGGAATGATACATGCCGGCGAAAAGCGTCACATCCTCGGGCCGGGCCGTCAGGACGGTCTGCAATGCAAGAAGGATGCAGGCTGTAGGGTGCAGGAGATTGCGGTGCTTCTCCGAAAGGAAGAGGTCTGCAACGAACATGAGCAGGAAGACGGCTGTCAGTCCGATTTCCTGACGCATCTGGAAGAATTGTGTCATACTTTCCATACCTTTCTCTACTTGATCAATTGTGATACGACAGGCTCCACACCCGTCGCGATGAGGTCACTGAATATAAAGGGGACGACACCGAGGCCGAAGACGCAGGCTATGAGGATGAATACGGCCGTACGCTCATCCCACGTGGCGTCCTTAAGTTTTAGGAATTCGGGATTTTTCACCTCGCCGTACAGGAATCTGCCGACTGTACGGAGGATATACACGGCCGTTATCACGATGCTGCATGTGGCGATGACGGTGCAGATCCTGCGGAAGAGGTCGGGATTCTCGAAAGAGCCTGTGAATACTGTCATTTCCGCAACGAAGCCGCTGAATCCGGGCAATCCGAGGTTTGCGAGTCCGGCTATCACATAGCACACCGCCAGACAAGGCATCACCTTCATCAGTCCGCTCATCTGCCGGATGTCACGGGTATGCGTCCTGCCGTAAATCATTCCGATGAGGGCGAAGAAGAGGGCAGTCATGAGGCCGTGGGACAGCATCTGAAGGACAGCTCCGGTGCATGAGGTACGCGTCATCATAAGCAGGGCGAAGAGCACCAGACCGCAATGGGACACCGAAGAATAGGCATTGATATATTTGAGGTCCGTCTGCACTACAGCGCTGAAAGCTCCGTATACAACGGAAACAGTCGTAAGCACAAGGAAGACCTCGTCCCACATCTGTGCCCCCTCTGGCATCAGATACATGGCTATGCGGAAGCATCCGTAACCTCCCAACTTCATCAGCACGCCTGCATGGAGCATGGACACGGCTGTCGGTGCGCTCGCATGACCGTCCGGGCTCCACGTGTGGAACGGGAACAATGCTCCGAGTATGCCGAAGCCGAGGAAAAGAAGAGGGAAGAACGTGTTCTGCATCTGCACCGGTATATCGACCTGAGCTATCTCAAGTATGTTCATGGACACAGCGCCGGCGCCATAGTAGACACCGAGTATTCCTATGAGTATCAGCGCAGAACCTCCCATGAGCATAAGCGTGAGCTTCATTGCGGAATATTCCTTGCGTCCGCTGCCCCATACGCCTATGAGCAGATACATCGGTATCAGCGCCACTTCGTAGAACATGAACATCGTGAAGAGGTCTGTGGATATGAAGAATCCGTACACTCCGAGGCTGAGAAGCGTGTACCACAGAAAATATTCCTTGGTCATAGGCTGTAGCCTCCATGAAGCGAACACGCCCGTGAACACGATTACCGAGCTGAGCAGCAGCATGGCCACGGAAATGCCGTCCACGCCGAGCGAAAGACAGATATGCAGAGGCTCATACCATGAGATGCTTGAAGTATGGAGCATCTGGGCGGTCTCTCCGGAACGGCGGAGGCCTATGTAATCACACAGCAGCCATATCGAAAGGGCGAGCAGGAGGGAGGCTCCCGTCACCATCACTCCCCTGACCTGCCTGATGTTACGTGAGGCCCAGAGGCCGGCCATCATCAGCAGGGGTATCAGAACAAACAACATCAGTATATTGAACATAGTCTTCTCAGAATAAAAGGATTAAGACAAGGACGACAGCTCCGGCAAGGTACCATATGGTGTACTGCTGGATATTGGAATTCTGCATAGGGCGGATCTTCTCCGAAAGCCAGGCCGCAGCCTTTCCGCACAGGTTGAAGAAACCGTCAATGACATGGCGGTCGAACCACGCTACCGGGGCGCTGATGCAGCGGAATATGACCTTCTTCGTGATGAAGAGCCATATGGAATCGATGTAGAAACGGTTGTATGCAGCCTTGTGGAGCACACTGAACTTCGATGCAAGCATATCCGTAACAGGCTGTCTGTCACGGGCATACATCCATGTGGCAAGACCTATGGCGCAGAGCGAAACCGTAAGCGAAACAGCCGCTATGGCCGGATCTATATGGATATGATATGCCTGTCCGTCACTGCTGACGAAATCTCCGAACGGGATGAATCCGGCGATACAGGTCACGAGGGCAAGGAACACGAGCGGAAGCGTCATGTTCAGCGGCGACTCCTTAGGCCTGTGGGCGGCATGCAGTTCCCTGTTCTCCGTGCCCCAGAATATGCCGAAATACAGGCGGAACATGTAGAAGGCCGTCAGTCCGGCGACCGCTGTCATCACCCAGCCCATGACGGGACTGAATCCGAAAGATGCGGCAAGTATCTCGTCTTTCGAGAAGAAGCCGGAGAACGGCCATATTCCTGCTATCGCAAGACAGGCGACGAGGAAGGTGATATGCGTGAGGGGCATATATTTACGCAGGCCTCCCATTGCGCTCATCTCGTTGGAATGCACGGCGTGGATTATGCTGCCGGCGCCGAGGAAGAGCAGGGCCTTGAACATCGCATGGGTGAAGAGGTGGAACATCGAAGCCATATATCCGAGGCCGCCGTCATGCGGATCCGTCGATGTGCATACGCCCAGAGCCACCATCATGAAGCCTATCTGGGATATGGTCGAAAAGGCCAGGACACGCTTGATGTCGCTCTGGACACACGCCACCACTGCGGCATACAGGGCCGTAAACGCCCCTATATATGCGATCCACGGCAGAAGGTCGGGCGCATATCCGACAAACAGAGGAAACATCCTCGCCACAAGATACACTCCGGCAACGACCATTGTCGCGGCATGGATGAGCGCACTGACCGGAGTCGGGCCCTCCATCGCATCAGGGAGCCAGATGTGCAGCGGGAACATGGCGCTCTTTCCGGCACCGCCGACGAACATCAGCCCGAGGGCAAGCGGAATCATCATTCCTGCCGACATAAGCCTTGAAGCCTCAGGAGTGAAGCCGAAAGTGCCTGCATAATAACCGTATATCAGGATGCCTATGAGGAAGCCGAGGTCCGCGAAACGCGTCACGATGAAGGCCTTCTTGCTGGCTGCAATCGCGGCAGGCTTAGTATAATAGAATCCGATGAGCAGATATGAGCTCACGCCCACAAGCTCCCAGAACACATACATCTGGAAGATGTTCGTGGCTACGACAAGGCCGAGCATGGCCATTGTAAACAGCGACAGGAAGGCATAATACCTCTGGAATCCCTTCTCGCCCTTCATATATCCGAACGAATAGATGTGTACCATGAGGCTCACCGTGGATATGACGACGAGCATCATCACGGCAATCGGGTCCAGCATCACGCCCATGTCTATGCCCAAGGTGTCATTGAAGGGAAGCCACCTGAAGTTGTACGGCATCAGCGTCGGGAAAATTCCGTCCGCGCCACGGCCGGCCGAGAAGTAGCGGAAGGCCGTGAAATATGACAGCATAGTCACCGCTGCCGTCGAAAGCGTGCCTGTAATGCCTGCTGCCTTGGGTTTCATGAAGTTTCCGCAAAGCCCCAGCAGCAGGAAGCTCAGAAGCGGAAGCAGCAGTATGAATATCGTATATCCCATCGTCAATCCTCCTTCATCTTGTCCAGATTCTTCACCTGGATGTTCTTCATGTTCCTGTATATGTTGATGATTATGGCTATTGCCACAGCAGTCTCAGCCGCACTCACGCCTATGGCGAAGATCGTGAAGAACACGCCTTCCAGCTGTCCCGGGAAGAGAAAACGGTTGAAGACGGCGAAGTTTATGTCCACCGAATTGAGTATCAGCTCCACGCTTATGAGCATGGCGAGCAGGTTGCGTCTTGTCAGGAATCCGTAGATTCCGCAGAACATCATGACGGTCGCAAGGACCAGATACCATTCCATCTGTACCATATCCATTCCTCCTATCTTTTACGTGCTATCATTATTCCGCCCACGATGCATGCGAGCAGAAGTATGCTTATGACCTCGAAGGGAAGCAGATACTGGAACTTGTCCGTACCCATGAGCGCCTCTCCGATGGTTCTCACCTCAAGCTCACCCGTCTGGAACACGGACGGGAAGAACTTATGCTTGATTATCACGAACAGGCATATCGCGAGACCGGCCAGAGTGGACACGAGGCCGGCGATCATCTTGCCCGTCTTCAGCGGCTCAGCCTTGTCTCCTTCGCTGGAGGTGAGAAGGATGCTGAACACATACAGGATGGTGATGCCTCCGGCGTAGATGAGCAGCTGCACGGCTCCAAGGAAAGAGTAGTTCAGCTGGAAGTATATGCCTGCCGTCGCGAAGAGGACGAAGAGCAGATACGTCGCGGAGCGCAGGATGCGTTTCGTCGTTATGGCCAGCACCGAACATACGCATATCACGACGGCGAGAATTATGAAAACTATTGTCTGTAAAGTCATTTTATATCTATTTTTCTTCGTTCAACGTAAGTCTGAGGTCGTCACGCCTGTACACCGCATTCTCGAACGATGTCGAGAAGGATATGGCATCGTGAGGGCACGAGTTCACGCACAGCTGGCAGAACATGCATGCACCGAGGTCGTATTCATAACGTATGAGCCTTTTACGTTTCCTTCCCGTCTCCTCGTCCGTAACCATTTCGCTTACAACATTTATCGTGTCATTAGGACAGTTGATCTGGCATAGGCCGCAGGCTATGCACTTATGCGGATCAGGCATGACGAGCCTGCCTCGGAATCTCGGCGAAAGCTCCAGAGTATCCCTGTTGTCCGGATACTCCTCCGTAACCTTCTTCGTGAAGAACTCCTTTCCCGTCACCTTGAAGCCTGTCGTAAGGCTTCTGATGCCGTGTATTATGCTTCCTATATAGCTTCTTTTCTGTTCCATAGCTCAAGTTTCGCAAGTGATAAATTATTGATATATTGAAGGTTGGCGGGACTTGCGAAACTTTTACCCACCGCACCTTCTATATTTACGTTACCCCTATCCTAAATCCTGCCGTCACTCCGTGCTGCTCGCTGCAAAAGTCCACTGGACTGTTTGCTTATCGCTCACGACCCTCGGGGAAAGGACTTACTATCGACCTAAAGGTCTCAAAAA
>JAFTMS010000021.1 GCA_017452265.1 Bacteroidales bacterium
ACTCGTAAATGTTAAAGGTTCTTTTACTACAGATCGCTGTAGCACCGTCGAGGCCGCCCCACGCGGTCTCGATTTTTTATTTCAATGAACTCTCATCTGATTGCACTACAAAGGTACGAAATTATTTTGAAATAACAAGCGAAAATCAAAAAAATAACAGAAACTTTTGAGAATAGTCTTGCAGATTCAAAAAATATCTTTACCTTTGCCCTTGTACTCTATCAACACGGACAACTTTCTATTTGCGGCGACCTTGAACCAAGGATACTTACGAGTAGAAATATAAACTTTCCTGCCAGGGTGTCGAATGCGAAAGCTGAGACTGTCTATGCCGCAAGGTGTTGATGGAGTACAACCCGCAACGGCAGGATTTTTTGTTATAATTAGTTATGTACTCAACTAATTCAACCGTCAGCGCAAAGGTGCTGCATGCAGCCAAGCAAAGTCTTGGAGAACTCATCAACGGAACGGCCGAAATCGTCGGCGCTTTCAATTATCTGAGGCAGGTCGCTTCTGAAATGGAGATGCCTCTGGACGACCAGATCATGAGCGACTGCGAGCAAATGTTCATCACCATCAACCGTCTTCTGTACGAGCAGGAAAGCAAGCTCAAGCATCGTCAGATGATGCAGCTTGCCGGGCGTAAGGGCATCGAGCATCTGCGCCGCCAGAAGAACCGGCTCCTGCAGGGCGATCCTCTGCCGGCTCAGGATCCTTCACTGTTCAACCACGCAATCTAAGGAGGAAGGAGTATGAAGAAGAATTTCATGACCACTGACGAAGTCGTTTCCTTCGGAATGGATCTTCAGGCGCTTGACCGCATGATCAAAAAGTTTGACCGCTGGTACCGGAGGCTGCCGGAAGACAGGCAGAAGGGGCTTGAGAATATGTACGGCTCTTTCTTCCGCAATCTGTCGGACGCCAAGAGCGACATGACGGCACTGTTCTCTGGGGTGCTTGTGTATGCTGCGGCGGATTATTCTCGTAAGGATGGGGAGGACGAGGCATGATGACGGAGAGATATGGGGAGCTCGCGGACATCCTTGTGGAGCTTCAGCGCATCAACGGGTCGCTTGGGGATTGGAGGCGCGCCGTTCCGGCTTCGGAGCTGCCGTATCCGTGCCTTATGGACGATGCTGTGAATGCCATTCAGGAGGCGTCGTCGTCGATTGCCGAGTGTCTTGTGTACAACATGGTGCCGCCGGCGGCATGACGCGTTTGGATAATTTGGAATAAGTTGCTAATTTTGGGGAAATTGTAATGTCATGGGTATGTTTACACCTCTTATGTTTGCAGACGTCGGCCTGCTGATTCTTATCCTCTTGATTCTTGCCTTTGTGGTGGCAATGTTTTGCCTGATGCTGGTAGGGTTGGGGGTATTGATAGCATTCCCTTTGACTCTGATAAGGCCGTTGTTCGGGAAAAAAGCGAAATGGGATAAAGATTTATTCATAGCAAGTCTGGCGCTTACTCCTGTTGTGGCTTTCTTGGGTATTTTGGGAATAGAGCTGTTGAAGATCTTCGGAGAGGCTACCTTGGAGCTCATAGACAGGGTGCCGTTCGTCGGCCATATCCTTCTTCTCGTGCTCTCCGTCATCGTGGCTGTCCCTTTGTCACATCTGTTCACCCGGAAGAAGCAGAAGGAAAGCGATGATATGGCCAGAAGAATAAAGCAGGCAGAGAAGGATTACGACTATACCATGGCGTTCAGGCTTGAAGACGAAAAGGCGAAATTCGATAAAGATTTAGAAAAGACGCGTGAATGGATTTCAGCAGGGCTACTGCTGGTCTTCTTGATTGTCGGCTTCGTCTTATACATGATAAGCTGATGAGACATTTGGCTTATGCTGTCCTTTAATAGCTGCTTTCGGGCAGCTATTTTTGTGTCATAAAATGACACAATGGCTAAGAAAATCACAGAAGAGTCCTTGAGGCTCAATATCATTGTCAACGGAGACCAGGGACGAAAGGCGATTCTCGACATGGAGAATGCCGTAAGCAGCAGCCGGCAGAAAGTGGCCCAGCTGGAAGCTGCGATGTCTAAGCTTGAGGCGCAGGGCAAAACGTCCAGTGCTGAATACGGACGGCTTAATGCTGCCGTCAACCGTGAAAACATCACGCTGGAAGCCAATAAGCAGAAACTGGAAGCCCTCAGGCGTCAGCAGTCCGTCAACACTATGACGATGGCGGAGCTTCGAAAGCACATTAGTCAGACAAGAACGGCGCTTGCTCATGCTGTTCCGGGCACTGAGAACTGGAAACGGCTTAACAATGAACTACAGGAATCCCGGACACGTCTGAAGCAGCTTGAAAATCAGTCAAAGGCGACGGGGAATGTCGTTGCCGGCATGACCAACGGCTGGGGTGATTTCTGGGCGTTGGGACATACGGCCATAAATGCGGCGGAGCGAATCTATGGGGCGGTGACGCGCGCGACGGATGCCTATCAGGAATATGATGAGGCGATTACGGACGCGATGAAGACGACGAATCTGTCCAAGGAAGAGGTCATAGAGCTGGGAGAGGCATTCAAGAAGATTGACACGAGGACGGCTCAGAATGAATTGATGAACCTTGCCCGTGTAGGTGGTAAGCTCGGAATATCCGGACAAGAGGACTTGCTCGGTTTCGTGCGCGCTGCCGATAAGATCAATGTAGCCCTCTCCGAAGATTTGGGCGGAGATGCAGAGGCAGCTATCGCTGCCATCGGTAAGATGGTCGATATTTTCCAGCTGAAAGACGAGTTTGGTCTGGAGGAGTCTCTTCTTAAGGTAGGTTCGGCCGTAAACAGCCTCGGTATGGCCTCCACGGCGAATGAGGGATATATCGTCGATTTCACAAAACGCCTTGCTGGTATCGCTCCGAATGCAGACATCAGTATAGATAAGATCCTCGGCTTGGCTGCTACCCTTGACAAATACGGTCAGACTTCGGAAATGTCGGCCACTGCCATAGGCCAGACAATCATGGCGATGTTCAAACGTACCGAAACATTTGCCGGAATCGCCAAAATGGGAGTCGAAGAGTTCACTCAGCTGCTTAACAAGGATGTGAATGAGGCTTTCATCCGCGTATTGGAGGGAATGAAAGGTACTGACGGTTCTTTGCACTCGGTGGTCGCCGCAATGGATGAGATGCATCTGAACGGCCAGCGTGCCGCACAGGTGCTCGGTACGTTGTCTAAGAATACGGATGAGCTCCGCGCGCAACAGGGGCTCGCGAACCAATCGTTTGCAGAAGGGACGTCGATTCTTGACGAGTTTGCCACGAAAAACGACTCTGCGACGGCGCAGATGGAGAAGGCAAAGAACTCAATCCATGATCAGGTGGTAGAGATCGGCCAGAAGCTGATGCCGGTAGTGCAGGGGGTGATGGATATTGCGGATGTAGGGATGGGCTATATCTCGAAGCTGGTCGGTCTGTTGGTTTCACTGAAAGGCGTCATCATAGCCATTGCGGCTGCATATGCTGCACTGAAGGTCGCCAAGCTCGCGGATATAGCGGTCGATAAGCTGAAGCACTTCTGGTCGGCACAGAACAGGGCCGACCTTGCACTTGAGGCGACAATGCTTGAGGGGGCGAGAAAGCGGACCATTGCTTTGTCTGTTGTAAAGAATCTTCTGGCCGGGAATCTGAAGGCTGCCGGCACTGCATTCAAAGTGTTCACGACCTCGTTGAAGACAGGCCTCGGCCCTATCGGTTGGGTGATTCTCGCCGTAGAGGGTCTTCTTGCACTCTTTTCGCCGCTCATGAAGATATGGGGCGACCAAAGGAAGTTGAATAAAGAGCTTGAAGCATCACATGATGCACTTTCTGCCTCCATTTCCGCTGTTTCGCTGGAAATTGACAAAGAGAAGTCCAGGTTGTCCCAGATGGAGACTGCGGTGTTGAAGGCAAAAGTCGGAAGTGAGGAAAGGGCTGCTGCCATAAGGCAGATCAATTCCGCATACGGTGAATATCTTCCTAAATTACTGACGGAGAAATCTTCCAATGAAGAGGTGGCCACGGCTATTGCCGGCGTGAACACGCAGCTGGAACGTAAGATTAAGCTTCAGGCCAGGGAGAAGGCTCTTTCAGAGGTAAATGAGAGCGTCGATAATCAGACAAAGGAGGTGATGACCGGTTTTGTCGAGATGCTTGAGAAGTCTACAGGAGAGACTACGACGGCTGCTATGAGGTCTCAGATGAATGCTGCTGTCATTGAATACAGGACAGCCATCGAGGCTGCCACGACGGAAGCGCAGAAAAAGTCAGCGCGCAACAATCTGTTCTCGGCCTACTTTGATCTCGGAGGAAATCAGAAGTTTTTCAGAGGAGATAAACTGCGAGGGCTCGTCAAGGGCCTCAATACCGTCATCGATTCCGGCAAGCGTGCCACGGAGACGATCGATCAGCTTTATGGTACCGCAGACGGAGCCGGCTCTACCACAACAACGACAACTACCACCACAACTACGACAGAAACCGGTGGCGGAGGCGGTAATGGCGGCGCTTCTGGCAGCAAATGGTCATTGAACAATGACGAGGCGTACCTTGAGGCTGCGCTTGCGTTGAAGAAGAAATATGCGTCCGGAGAAATCGAGACTGAAAAGGAATTGAACGCTCAGATCCTTCAGCTGGAAATAGACGCGTTGCAGAAGAGGCTGAAGGTCGCAAAGGGGGATGAAATCCTTTCTGTGGACAGCCAGCTTCAGGACAAGCTCATCCAGCAGAAGAGCGCGCGGATCAAGGCAGAAGAGGAAGCGGCAAGAAAGGTCGTGAAGACAGAGGCGCAGCTACAGCTGGAACAGCTGAACGAGCGTGAGGCACGGGCCAGGGCTGCTCATGAGCTGGCTATGCTTGAGCTTCAGAACCGGCATAATCAGGAACTTGCTGCTGCTGAAGCCAACGGCGAGGACATGAAGGCTCTGAAGGAGCGTCAGGCTCAGGAGCGCGCCGATGTGGAGCTGAAATATATTCAGGAGCTCGGAAACATGATAAATGAGCTTACGGACGACGGCAATGCGATAAACCTTTCGGTTGATGGTGGCACGGAACAACAGCTGACTGCCCTTAAGACCAGGCTTCAGGAGCTGATCGCGCTCAAGAACAGGCTGGAAGGAAGGGAAGCTGTGGATTATTCGGGCGGATCCGGAAAAGAAACGGAAAGCTCCGAGAATTCAGACGAAGGCAGCAAATGGGACGGTTTCGGCGGCAGCGACCTCTTCGGAGTGAATACGCAGCAGTGGGACGAGCTGATTCAGAAGATGGCCGATGGTAAGATGGCGGCCGATGATTGGGCGACGGCCATTCAGGGAATCGGCGGCATGGCGGACTATGCCATGGGAATAGCCTCGAAGTGGGCGGACAATCAGACGAAGCAGGAGCAGAAGCTGCTGAAGGAATACGAGAAAGACAACGACAAGAAAAAGAAGGCGCTGGAGAAAAGGCTGGATGCGGGCCTGATGTCCGAGGCTCAGTACAACGCCGAATGCGAAAAGCTGGACGCCGAATACGAGGCATATCAGGAAGAGCTTGCACTGAAGCAGGCCAAGAGGGAGAAGCAGATGAGCCTGACGCAGGCCATAATAAACACGGCCATGTCTGTGACAAAAGCCCTGGCCACCAATCCGTGGCCGTTGAGCCTTGTGGTGGCCGGAATCAATGCTGCCATGGGTGCAGCCGAAATTGCCCTGATTGCCTCGCAGCCTGTCACCACGGGATATGAGGACGGCGGTCTTACGGCCGTAACGAGGAAACAGGACGGCAGAACCTTCAAGGCGCGTCTGTCTCCGGACAGAGGACTGGTTGATCAGCCTACGGTGCTTGTCGGTGAGAACGGCAGCGAATATGTCGTACCTCATGAGGGGCTTGAGAATCCGACGCTTGCTCCTTTCCTCGGAACAATCGAGACGGCCAGACGCAATGGTACTCTCAAGAACCTGGACTTCGGAGCTGTGTATTCCCCGGCGTTCACTGCATTCGGACGTGCAGCAGGCGGCTTCACCGCTGGCGATGGGCTTCCGTCTGCGGCCGTGGCGGGAAATCAGCAGGTTGTCGTGGTGCTGGATGACGAGACGAAGGCGCTGCTGAAGGAGATACGGGAGAAACAGGACGATCCTACGCCGGCTATTGTCTCTATACTGGGAAAGAACGGTCTGAGGGAAAAGATGGAAGAATATGAACGATTGAGAAAACGTGGAAGATTATGATTGAATTTATCACTGACGCCGGGATTTCGCTGGATCTTTCCCCGGATGCGGAGTTCCAGATTGATTTCGAAAGTCCGATATTCGCGGACGACCGCATGCCTGTCGCCTTTTCGACTCAGGTTTCTTTCCCGCCGACGCCGAGGAATCTTGCTGTGTTCGGGTTTCTTCCTGAAACACTGAACTCTCCTACGAATACATGTATCAAGGTGGTTATTCATGCCGGGGGAATCCCATTATTTTCGGGAGTTCTGATCTTTGACGGATTTGAGGACAAAATGATTCAATATTCATTTTCAGGAACAGATTCGGCGGAGACGTTTGACACGCAAAACCTGTCAAGCTATATCCCAACGGTCACCTATTCATCCGATTTTCTCACCAAAGTATTTTCTGACAACCATGATTGGTTCAAGGCTCCGCTGATTGTAAACAAGGAATATGTCGCCGCGCCGATATTTGACGGCGTTGGCAGCTCGACGAAAGGCTGCGGTGTGGAAGCAAAATATGCCAATCTTCACTTCCAGACCACCCGTTTCATTCCGGCTGTCGTGATTGGTAAAGTATTGCCGTTGTTCTTTTCACGCATTATGGTGGATCTGGAAATAGATGATGACGTCGTTTCTGCATTGAACACAGTGTGCATTCTTTGTCAGTACCATCCAGAGGAGCTTGGAGATTTGTCCATGGATGCCATCAATTCGGCTCCGACCGTAAATTTAGGGCTGATGTCTCCGGATATAACTGTTGCCGACCTTCTTTCGGGCCTCATGAAGATGTTCTGTCTGGCGGTGTTCCGTGACGGCGACCGCTATGTCATGCGGACACTGCGCAAGATATTTCAGTCTGATTCCGTGGTTAATCTTGATCATGCGGTCGGGAACTCCTTCAATGTATCTATAGAAACCGGCGGATCATACAGATTCGGATATGCCGACGAGAGCGACAATTCCTATCCGATCACTCAGTTGCAACGTGATATTGCGTCGGGGGATGTGACGCAGGTTTTCAATCTTAAGGATGTCTCCCTGACTGAATCCGAGGTGTATGCCGCATATTATAACGGCAGCACAGGATGCGTGTATTCTTCGCGCAGGGTGCATTGTGTCGAGTACAATGCTGACGGTGTTCCTGTTTACCACTACCTGAGACTGACTGATATTCTGTTCCGGCCCGAGGATTCGGCGACGTATTCGTATCACGGCCCGCATGACGACTCTGAAACCGATGCAAGTGTTGATTTTCACCTTGTGAGATGTATCCCTGAATACGTGTGCGATCCGTCGGGGGGCTCTCTTGACGGCAGATGTGTTGTTGCGCCCGTCATGGAGTTCGAGACTGTCGGAGATTCGAGGGGCAGCGACGTATACATAGGCTCATACTCCGACAGGCAGATGACGGATTGCGGAATGGTGCTGGGCGAGTCAGACGCCAACAGGACTTTTACCAATTCATTGCGTCCGCGCAGTCTGTTCGTCAACTGGCATGATGATTATGCCGGATGGCTCGCCAAGGACAAGGCGGCCGTAAGCGTAAGTCTGAATCTGTCGCTCATCGAGCTTGCTTCGCTCCGGCTCTACGACAAGGTGTACTTTCGTGGCAGGCTGTGGCTCATCAGGAAGCTTTCCGTAACATTCTCCGTCAAGACAGACACGGTCAAGACTGAAGGGGAATTTGTATCGCTTTAGCCTGTCCTTTCATACGGCGGCTTTATGCGTAATTTTGTGTAAAATATCGATTGACTTATGCGGATAACTCATCCCGATAGCCTTGGCTTCCTGTTCTCACGTTCGTGCGAACCACTGACGATAAGTGACTTGTCGTCTGAAGGGGCGTGCGAGCTGGAAATTCTTGTTTCAGTAGGTGACACTGAATACACTTTCAAATCAACAGCGGTAGGAGGCACGCTTACGCTTCGCTTAAGTGATATACTGCGTCATTTCGAGACTCCCCTGTTCTCGCACGACATTGCATCCGGATTCATTCATGTGAAGATGCCAGGAATCGGTGTCATAGCAATGTACACTGAGGACGAATGGTCGTCGTGGGCGGGTTCCTGTATTTTCGGCGGATGCCATCGTCCTGCCGACGAGATTACAGCTCTTGCTTCAGGAAAATATTGGTGGACTTTCCGTCCTCAGTCTGCGCTGACGTATAAGTTCTCGAAAGAATATCTGGCAATGGCCCGACCGGCTGATGAATGTGCCGATGTCCGACTGGATCTGACGCTTCACTTTGCGAGAGCCGGAAAAGTGTCAGCCGTATGGTATGAAAGGATTGCGCCTGATGCTACAATAGCAGGTCGTCCGTCGATAGTTGTCATCGACTGTTCATACATGGTGATAAGGGCAAAGGCTGATGAGCTGGGATATGCGGACGACACTTTGCTGGCATATGACATCGCCGGCACTGATGCAGACAATCCTTCCACATTCGACATGCCTGTGGGACAGCGCTTCATCGTGGCCCGCAATGACAGCCGTGTGCGCGGATGGATGTTCCGCAACAGCCTCGGGATGCTTGACACGGTGTATTCGTGGGGCGATGTTACCCGGGATGTCAATTCTGAAATGACGACGTTCAAGACATTGCGGACAACGAGAGAACTTGATAACTTTTCGGAAGAAATCTGGTCTGTCGATACGGGATACGTCGACAAAAAGGAGATGCTGCAGCTCTGGTATGAGTTCTTCAGGAGCAAGGAGCGGTATGCGATACTGTCGGACGGCACGGTGGCGGAGATTGTCGTTGACGAGATAGGCGCCGAGCATCAGGTGGGCCAGACGGGGAACTTGAGCTTCAAGTGCAGGCTTTCAAAGGAGACCGAGGGATATGATTTCACGAAGGGCGTCCTTGAGGATTTCTCCGACGAATTTACTTGAGGGCAAGAGCTGACAGGTGAAGGTGAAGGGATTTACGTTCCTTCCTTCAGCATCAGCGATGAAGACCGGGATATAATAATACGGGCGATCGAGGCGGCAAGACATCCTCCGAAACTGATCGAGGGCACGTGGTGGATCTGGGATTTCGATACGCGCCGATATGTGGTGACCGATTATTCGGGCTCAGGGAATAGTTCAGGAATAGAAAGCATAGGGGCTGCGGAAGACGTAGAGCTGACGGACCTGCAGGGCGGGGATACGATCATATATAACGCCGAAACTGCCAAGTTCGAAAACAGGCCTTCATCATACGTCCATATTCAGAGTACCATTGCATCAACATGGGTTGTCACTCATAATATGGGGAAGTATCCCTCTGTAAGTGTAGTGGATTCCGGCAACAACATTGTCTTTGGAGATGTAAGTTACCTGAGCACAAGCAAACTGACCATAACATTTGCCGCTGCATTCAGCGGGAAAGCATACTTAAATTAGAAGGAGACCTGACATATGAATTTTCTACAGAACATAAATCTTAACGGCAATCAGCTGCAGAACTTCCTTGTGCATCCGACCGCCATTCCCCCATCGGTTACTGGACTTGGCATGATGTACTTCGATACCCGCGATACCATTCTGCGTCCGATTATTTTTACAGGTGATTGGAAAAAACTGGCGTACATGTCGGATATCGAGAGTTTAAACACTTCAATTACCAGCGGTTATGCAGCATTATCGGATTTCACGGCGCTCAAGGAAAAGGTGGACGCATTCCTCGACGGAGATGTCAATTCGGACGGAATCCTTGAAAACCTCAAAGAGATCCAGTCATTCCTCGACAATTATGACGAAGAAGTGACGCTTTCTACTGCCATCAACGCCATACAGGCAGATGTGACTGCGCTCAAGGGATACTTTAATGGCGGCATTGCCGTTGAAGCGGCAAAAGTATCAAATGCCTTGCAGTTTTCGTATTTACCCCAAGGTGAAACAGACTATAGAAAGTCCTTTTCTTTCGATGGAAGCAGCATAAGGTCGCTGATTCTTGTTTCAGGCACGGGAATGAATGTATCAATAAACCCCATAGGCGGCAATGCATTCGAAGCTGTCATTTCCACTTACCCGGCACATTATAATGTCAGGGGTACCGTCATGCCTTTGTGGTATAACTCGGGAGATGTGACGTATGGCACATCGCAAGGTGCATTCAGCCAGGCATTGGCGGTCAACGGGAGGACAGCCGTCGCAGGACGTTATTATGGTGTAGAGGTGGATGCTGCCGGACGTCTGTTCGTCAATGTTCCGTGGGTCGACATTACTGCGGATACGATAAAGGGTGCTGACGCATCTCTCGTGCGTAAATACACGGGAACGATTAATGCAGGATCCAGCACATCCTATATCGTTACGCACGGGCTTGGTAAAAGAGAAGTGGCGGTCGCGATTTATGATCCGGACACTTATGAGCAGGTCATGGCGGATGTTGTTGCGACTTCTACTTCGGCGGTAACGATTGTCTTTGCGTCCGCGCCAAGCAAAAATTACATAATCGTTGTAATCGGATAAGACTTATGAGAATGCTCGGCCCTATATCGGCTGCCGCCGATGTTGTCAACAAGCAATATGTCGACGGTCTGTTCACTCCTACACTCGCATCGCTTATGGGGGCATCAGCGATAGGAGGAGAATCGGCGTACTTATATTGGGACGGAGACAAATGGGTTGAGAGGAATCTGGGAGCAGCAGCCTTTTTCTCCGTTGCGGATTCCACGTCTGTTGCGGCTGTGGGAACAACAGCAAAACTCGTAACGGAACGCGACGTTTACTACGGCCTTGCATCAATAAACAACGCAAGGCAGACGAGCCTTGTAAATATCTTTGCCCCGACCTCTGCGGGCGCTTCCGGTAACATACTTGTATCGAACGGAGAGGGCGCGCCATCGTGGAAAAGTCCGTCGGATATCTACAGCGTAGCCACGGACGACGCGGCGGGACTTATGAGCGCTGCCGATAAGACGAAGCTGGACGCAATCACGGCATCGGCCGACTCGGTCAGCTTCTCACGGTCGCTGACCAGCGGCACCAAAATCGGGACAATCACCATCAACGGAACAGCGACAGACCTCTATTGTCAGACGAATACGAACACCACATATTCGCAGGCGACGTCAAGTGCGCTGGGACTCGTGAAGATCGGATACTCCGCATCGGGAAAGAATTACGCCGTACAGCTCAATGACTCCGGACAGATGTACGTCAACGTGCCGTGGACGGACACCAACACCACATATTCGCAGGCGACGTCAAGTGCGCTGGGACTCGTGAAGATCGGATACTCCGCATCGGGAAAGAATTACGCCGTACAGCTCAATGGCTCCGGACAGATGTACGTCAACGTGCCGTGGACGGACACCAACACCACATATTCAGCCGCGACAACATCGGCTGCGGGACTTATGAGCGCTGCCGATAAGACGAAGCTGGACGCAATCACGGCATCGGCCGA
>JAFTMS010000022.1 GCA_017452265.1 Bacteroidales bacterium
CAGTTCGGCTGGAGCTAAAAGGTGACTCCATGAGAAGGAAAAATCAAAAATAATCATAACTTTGCCGAACCGAAAGCGACCTCTTCTGAAGTGGTACAATCGAAAGTGCTACAGGAGGTACATTCAATGTGATATAGTCACATATGTGGAGTCTTCTATGCATTCCGTCTCTGGCTGCAATGGTCATCAGTGACCTGCGCAGCCGGAGGATAGGAATATTACATCTTATAATTTTCGGAATCACGCTCTTGACGGCTTCTCTTCTGGAGTTCGGATGGCGTCAGGTGCTGGTTAATGCCTTGTTCAATCTGCTGACTGTTCTTCTTCTGTGGCTGTTCCTATATGGATATTCACGTATGCGGAAGATGAGACTGGCGGAGATGATAGGCGGTGGGGATGTTGCCTTTGCATTGGCTGCAATGCCGTATCTGGAACTTAGAGAATATGTTCTGTTTCTGATTTCGTCCTGCGTCCTGACTCTGGCTGTATGGTGGATGTCTGGCATCAAGGGAAAGCGAAGCAAGTATATTCCTCTGGTAACAGGGATGGGTACTTGCCTCGGAGCAGTGATTCTTTATAGGACAATAACAGTTCTCATTTAGCAATGAATCAAACGAAAGTTTCTACGGAAGCCTTGCAGCTGCTCACCGGCGACGAGGCCTTCCACTACCGTCTTGTGCCCTATGAGGTCGACCCTGATGCAAACCTATATTGTTTCAGCGACAAGGACCAGGACTATGATGCCATCATTCACGAGATTGCCATAGTTTATGGCTTTGTTGTGCGGCCCTGGCCGATCCCGTCAGATGAACTGACTCAGATGCTCGGCACCTACTACCGACAGTCGGAGCCGGATGAAGTGTCCGGCCTCAGCCCGGACCTTGATTTTGTGGCGAAACTGATTGAGGAAGCCTACAGACTGCAGGCGAGTGATATACATATAGAACCTTCTGAACACAAGTGCCGTGTGAGATTCAGGATTGACGGCAGGCTGATCGAGAGGCATATCATCAAGCAGAGCGAATATCCCGGACTTGTGAACAGGATCAAGATAATGTCGAACCTTGACATCTCGGAGAAGAGACTGCCGCAGGACGGCAGGATAATGTATTCGCACGGCGAGATAAAGTTTGACATAAGGACTTCTGTTATGCCTGTGAATCACGGTGAGAAGATAGTCCTGCGACTTCTCGCAAGAGGAGGCACTCATATGACTTTGCCGGAACTTGGTCTTGATGAAAGACAGATGGCCGACTATGTGGCATCCATATCAAAGCCTCACGGTCTTATACTTATCAGCGGACCTACCGGTTCGGGAAAGAGTACTACACTCTACGCCACTTTGGAGCGTCTCAATAGGGTCGACAACAATATCCTGACTATAGAAGATCCGATAGAGTATACTCTTGAGGGTGTGAGCCAGGTTCAATTGAAGGAAGAGATAGGACTTACATTCCCTGTTGCCCTCAGGACTTTCCTCAGGCAGGACCCGGATATAATAATGCTTGGCGAGATCCGTGATGAGGATACTGCCGAGATGGCTATCAGGAGTTCTCTGACAGGTCACCTGTTGCTGTCGACCCTGCATACCAACAGTGCCTGGGGTTGCATCACTCGTCTGACGGATATGGGCGTGCATCCATATCTGCTTTCCGAGACTCTCATTGCCTGTGTCGCCCAGAGACTTGTGCGTCTTCTCTGCCCTCATTGTAAAAGGGAGACTGAAGGACATTACGTAAGGACAGGCTGCCCGCATTGCCATTATACGGGATATAAGGGCAGGAAGGCGATTTATGAGGTAATCAGGATGGATGATCATTTATCATCAGCCGTCAAGGAAGGCACTCAGAATGTGAGTGGCTATCTTTCACAGAAAGGTATAAGGACTTTGAAGGACTCTGCTATGGCCTTGTATGAAAGCGGCGAAACGTCATATGAGGAGATCTTACCATTGTTGAATGACAGTATATGAGACGGATATTTTTGATTTTCACGGCTCTTTTGGTGATTGGTTTCCCGGTGCGGGCAGAAGAAGTACCGAGGGAGAAAATATTGCGTATCGGACTGGATGAACTGGCTGTGCGCGATACAGCATACAATCAGCATATAATCGATTCTATGACAAAGAATCTGATGGAGTGGAATACGCTTACGATGACAATGGCAATCTGATCTCGGATATTAACAGAGGGATGAGCATGGCTTATAATTGTCTTTCATTGCCTGATACAATATCAATAGCAAATAACGGGACAATTACATTCTGCTACGATGCAAATGCTGCAAAAAAATCTCTTACTTATAATAGTGGCTCGGATGTAACAAAGATTGAGTACCTGAATGACATAATATATAAAGATGGACTTCCTAAGTATGTTATTACCGAAACCGGATATCTGGCATTGGATGACAATGTGTACAGATTCTATATAAAAGACTATTTGGGCAGTATCCGTCTTGTGAAGAACAGCACAGGGGCTGTGGAGGAAATAAACAATTATTATCCTTCGGGGGCGTTGTTTGCTGCTCCAGTGCCAGATGTCCAGAATTATAAATATTCAGGTAAGGAACTCATCGGTTATGCAAATCTCGGATGGTATGATTATGGAGCGCGCTATTATGACCCCGTACTGATGAGATGGCATTCCGCAGATCCGCTGCTTGAAAAGTATTATGACACTTCTCCGTATGCTTTCTGCTCTAATAATTTTGTTAATTTCGTTGATTTAGATGGAAATGCATGGGAAACTTTTTGGGATTTGGCTAGTTTAAGTGCGGGTGTCAAAAGCTTTGCTGAGAATGTTAAGGCTGGTAATGTCGGTGCTGCTGTTTTTGATGGAATTGGTATTATAGCTGATGCGGCTGCTGTTCTTGCTCCTGGTGTCCCAGGAGGTGTAGGCGCCTCTATTGCTGCGGTAAGAACGGGAGGGCATATTACAGATGTTTTGAATATAGCAGATGGTGCAAATAAAACAGTCAAAAGCGTTGATAATCTTAAATCATTACGAAAAGGACCTAAACCTAATTATGGTGTTTCTAAGCCACATGGGAAGTATGATCATAATGCAGAAATTGATGACTTTATTGAAACATTAAAACTGGATATGAAAAATACTGATATAAGAAAAAATCAGGTTCAAGTTGATGTCAATGGTAATGTGGTAGGAAATAATAGGCCCGATGTGCAATGGAATCATGATGGGGTACATTATATTTTAGAAGTTGATAGAACTGAGATAAATAGTGAAAGACATCGTTTTGTTATACAAAATAATGATCCATATTCTGTTTTTGAGAAAAGGATTATCACTGGATATGAAGTTTTTAATCAATAAAGTTTAACTTTGTTTCTAATTGAGTTGTATTTATGGAAAATTTGTGTTTAACAATTATCAATAGTGACATTGTTGCTGTTAAAAATATTTTATTGGAACTTTTTAGTCAAGATGATGTATTGTATTCATATGGCCAGAATAGGATAAATATGTCCGAAATCCAATATAATCCACAAATTAGCAAACTTCAGATATGGAAACCTGTTGGATTTTCTGGAACTGTAATGTGGGGTAATATGGTTGATGGCTTTGATACTATAGCACATATTCTAAATAGAAAGTACAAGCTGGAATGGATACGGGTTTCCTTATCAATGCCTTCTTCAGACGGGTATGAAATGCGAGTGTTTCATTACATGCCTTCAAATGGTAAAGATAGATTTATTCGAGTAATGCAAGATCCTAAGTGGGAGTTTTATGAGCATGGAGAGCCTTTGCCATTTGAATACATGCAAAAATATTCAGAACGCTTCATAAAGAGGCGTTTAACAAATGAAATGATATTGGATTATGTGCGTATGTTAGGGTGGAATTTGAGGGCTTCCGAGTTTTGGATTTCCGATGGAGATACTTGCTATCTTGAGTGGAAGAACTATTAGGTGTTACATCTCATCAGGGGACAATCTCAAACTGTTATGATGCGCTTGGAGTCAAGAAGAACCTTACATATGTCAACGGAGTAGATTCAACTAAGGTAGAATATCTGGATGGCGTTATTTACAAAGACGGAAATCCAAAGTATGTTGTCACAGAAATAGGGTATCTATCGTTAGAAGATAATGTGTACAGGTTCTATATAAAGGATTATTTGGGCAGCATTCGTCTTGTGAAGAATAGCATAGGAACTATTGAAGAGATCAATAATTATCTTGCTGAAAAATTGCAAGTAAATTGCAAGTACGCCTCGGAGGCCCCAGACCGGAACCAGGTGGAAAAATTAAAAACGCCTCTCTACATCGTAGAAAGGCGTTTTTTCTGGTGGGAGCGGAGGGATTCGAACCCCCGACCCTCTGCTTGTAAGGCAGACGCTCTGAACCAACTGAGCTACGCTCCCGATTCAAAAACAGATTCTGTAAGAACTCTATTTTTCTGCGGTGCGGACGGGACTCGAACCCGCGACCCCCGGCGTGACAGGCCGGTATTCTAACCAGCTGAACTACCGCACCAATTTGTTCAGTCTTATGCGTTTTTGTCGAACGCGGATGCAAAGGTACGCATTTTTTTGAAACCTGCAAATTTTTTCTTGCTTTTTTGACGTTTTTCTGCCTCTTTCTACAGCTATAAATGTTTGCAATCAATTTATGGGACTGAATGTCAGTGGGTTGTAAAAGTGGCAGCGGCCGGAATTACTTTGGCCGCTGCCTGGGTGTTCAGAATCCGAAAACAGTATTTCGGGAGGTAAAAAGTCATTTGACTTCGATCACACGCCTTTCGTCTTCCACCTTCGCCTTCTGCAGTTTTGGGACCTTCACGTCCAGTACGCCGTTCTCGACGCTTGCCTCGATTCCGTCTTTGTCCGCATTTTCAGGAAGGACCAGTGTCTGATGGAACTTCGAGTATGAGAATTCGCGTCTGAGGTATCGTCCGCCTTTTGGGTCTTCCTCCTTTTCCTCGCGTTTCCTTTCCATCTCGATGACAAGGTTCCCGTCCTTGTTCACATGCACCTTGAAGTCCTCTTTGGTGAGTCCCGGTGCTGCAAGTTCCAGCTTGTACTGCTTCTCATCTTCGATTACGTTGATTGCCGGGGCTTTGGTATTTATCCTGTCGAGGGCGCTGCTCTCGAAGAAGTCGTTGAAGAAATCGGGCAGCCACGTCTGTCCGTTCAGCTTTCTTGTGGGTAACATATCATTGTCTCCTATCTGTTAAATTGTTTATATACAATGTCTCCGCTCATGCGTGACACATCCCGGAATGTCAATATCCGTACCACCCCGGCATTATTATGGATAAAATTCATTAACTTCGCAGACTTATTGTCAGGTCGCCTGCTCGGCCTGCATAACGGAAAAATATATGGAGAAAAAATTATACCCTTTCAGATTCATTCCCGTAGGTTCGAAGAGGCCATGGGGAGGCAAGGCATTGGTGGAGAATCTCGGCAAGGAGTTCGTGGAATGCGACGAAGACGGCAATGAGGTGAAGATACCTTCGGACGAGCCGGTAGGTGAAAGCTGGGAGATTGCGGACATGGGCTTCGTGGATTCGGTCGTCAAGGACGGCTGGCTTGCCGGCAATACGCTCAGTGAGCTTATGGAAACGTACCTCGAGCGCGTTGTGGGCGAGGATGTATATAATTATTACGGCAGGCAGTTCCCTCTGCTTATAAAGTTTCTCGACATTCAGGGACGCCTTTCTGTGCAGGTGCATCCTGACGACGAGGCGGCCGCTGAACGGTACGATTCACTTGGCAAGGCCGAGATCTGGTATGTCATGGACGCAAAGCCGGGGGCTAAGGTGTATATGGGCTTCAACCGCGAGGTGACGGCTCAGGAACTTTACGACAGGTGCAACAACGGTACTGTGGAAGAGATTCTCAATGTCATATACCCTAAGCCAGGAGATGCGCTCTTCATCGCGCCGGGCACAGTGCATGCTGCCGAGGGCGGCCTTCTGATTGCCGAGGTGCAGGAATCTTCCGACATGACGTTCCGGCTTTACGACTGGGGGCGTGAATTCGATCCGGCTACTGCCCGTCAGATGCATCTGGAGGAAGCCATAGACCTGATAGATTATGGAAAATACGATGAAAGGTCGTGGCGCAAGGGGCCGCTCTGGGGCGATGAGGCTTCGCATGAGCCTTGCCATGTTCCTTTGAGCTATTATGCGTTCATGGACGGAGGCTGCGCGGACGGCTGTCACTGCCATGATGAAGAGTGCGGCTGCCATGAAGGAGAATGCCATTGCCATGATGACGGTCACGAATGTAATTGCCACGAGGAATGCCACGAATGCCATTGTCATCATTCGGAGCACCATCATGCCGCCGCCCATATTCACGATGCCGCAGAGGGACGTGTCGTCGATACGCTCGTGGAATGTCCTCAGTTCAATGTGACAAAGCTCAACCTCACGGATCCGCTCCATATATATACCGAAAAATTCGGTAGCTTCATCATATATATATGTGTAGACGGAGCGGCTTCTGTCCAGGTTCCTTCCGTAACTGAAAAGGGAGAGCCTTGCATGGAGGATTACGAACTTTCAAAGGGAGAGGTCATACTCATACCGGCCGATATGTCCGATTTCTACCTTGTTCCCCGTGATCTTTCCACCGTGCTTCTTGAGGCAGTGACGCGTCCTGTGGACGAGGTCGACGGCTATATAGATCCGGAAACGGAAGCATTCCTTGATGATGAGGATTATGAGGGACTTGAAGACGGAGCGTATGAAGATGAGGATGAAGAGCCTCAGGGCCCTTCTGGTGCCAGTCCTTTAGGATTTTTCGGTGCAGGACGCACGCCGTTGTCTTAGCACCGGCTTACATTTTCGAAACATGTGATATGGAAGAGGTCAGAATTGATAAATATCTCTGGTCTATAAGGGTTTACAAGACCAGGACAGATGCCACGGATGCCTGCAAGGGCGGAAAGGTGCGTGTGAACGGTGCCGATACGAAGCCATCCAAGCCCGTGAAGGTGGGGGATACCGTAGTTGCACGAAAAGGTGCGGTTACATATACTTATAAGGTGCTCGAACTGATCGACAAGCGTCAGGGGGCGAAACTGGTTCCGAACTATGCGGAGAATCTGACGCCTCCGGAAGAGCTTGCAAAGCTTCGTGCTCCTGTGGAGACGTTCTTCCTCAAGCGTGACAGGGGGGCTGGACGTCCGACGAAGAAGGACCGCCGTCAGATGGAGGACCTTTGGAGCAGCCTGAGTTTCGATGTCCCGGACGATATTGCGGAAAGGTTCGTTTCCGATTTCGGAATGGACGATTCTGACGAATAATAAAAGACCGGACGAGTTCCCCCATGAATCTCTCCGGTCTTTCGTTATGACTGCAGATCAGTCTATTTCTTGAAATATCTGTTGTAGAGGCCCTGGAATCCGGCTCCGTGGCGCGCCTCGTCCTTGCACATCTCGTGTACCGTGTCGTGGATTGCATCGAGGTTCTGCTGCTTTGCAAGCGTTGCGATCCTCTTCTTGTCCTCGCATGCTCCCTGCTCTGCCATCATCCTTCTCTCGACGTTTGTCTTGGTGTCCCATACGCACTCTCCAAGAAGTTCAGCGAACTTTGCGGCATGCTCAGCCTCTTCCCATGCATATCTCTTGAATGCTTCGGCAATCTCAGGATATCCCTCTCTGTCTGCCTGACGGCTCATCGCAAGGTACATTCCCACTTCTGAGCACTCACCGTTGAAATGGTCACGGAGCCCTTTGAGAATCTCCGGGTCCACACCCTTAGCAACTCCGATCCTGTGCTCGTCCGCCCATGTGAGTTCTCCTTCCTCCTCGACGATCTCCTCGAACTGGTCAGGGCCGACGTGGCACAATGGACACTCCTCGGGAGCAGTTTCACCTTCATGAATATAACCGCATACCAGACATCTGAATTTCTTTACCATAACTTTTTACCTTTTAATTGTTTATATTGTTCGTACTGTTTTTAATTTTGAACAATTCAAAATTAAATCCTTTGCAAAGGTAGATAAAAAATCCATACCTCCAAACATTTCAGCAAAAATATTCTCATTTTTTTTTGTGATAGCTCCAAATATACCTCCCGTAATACAAAATCCAACCCAGTATCTCTCAGTGTCTTACATAATCTTCGTGCTCCCTCTGGTGAGGCCGCTGAAAAAGATTCCCATTTTCTACCCCTCTGAGAATCGCATATTTGAATGCCTCTTGACGAATTAGAGATTTCGCTGAAATACTCGATTCTCAAGAGGCAAATTTAAAAAAAACTTTATACCTTCGACTTCATTTCGCCTTTTCGTCCAATATTCGATTGATTCTCACTAGATTGGACGTGAATAGAGCCACTGCTCCCTGCAATGTGTAGGCATCAAGTCCATAACTGATGGCCTTGTCAAGATGATATGAGTGTTTGAGTTCCTAGTTCTTCGCTTCAATGATGTACCGTATCCCGTATTTCCTTCTGAACTCGTCCGTCTTCTGCTTTTCGAGCATCCTCTCCTGCTGTTCTGTCCTCATTGCCACGGTGCAGTTCTTTTGATTCTGCCCCTTCTTATATCCGCACAGAGCCGCGTGCCTGCATTTGCGCCATTTGAGAACATCGAAATGATATACGAACTTTTCGTTCCTGTTCTTTTCCGTGACCTTGCGGTGTACTTTCTTTACAGCCATATGGCCTGCCGGACATACCATCATCTCCGCATCTTTATTATAGGTGAAACGGTCATCGTCACGTCTGCCGTCAGCGACTACGGGGTTCAGCTTTGCGACGATCTCCACATTCTCCCTTTCCGCATTCTCCAGATTCTCCTGGCTTGAATATGCTCTATCTTCTACGACTTCCTCAAGATCCGGAATGTTGGCCTTGGCCTTTCTGATCAGCTCCGGCAGCTCCTTTCCGTCATTCCTCTCTCCGGAAGTCATTGTCGCAGCCACCACAACACGTTCCGGAGTCACGGCAAGATGCCCCTTGTAACCGAAGAACTCGGAATCCTTATGGCCGACCCTCGCATCAGGATCGGCAGATATGGTATAATGATCGGTTATGTCATCCATCATCTCGGACAGAAGGTTCATCTTCTCTGATATGACCGGGTAGAAGCTTACCTTCTGCTCCTTCAGATAGGAAAGGAGACCGCACATGTAATCCATCGTCTTTTCCAAATCAGTCCCCTCGTACTTTTCGGGAAGTCTGCCGACCTGGGGGGCGTCAGCTTCATATACGGTCTTCCGGAGAATGCGGGCCTGCTTCTGAGGCGCCCCAGCAGGAATGACCGGATTGGAACGCGACAGGGTATGGGTGGAGTCAACTATTATCCGGCGGCTTATGTCTATCCCTTTTGAACGGGCTATCTCAACGCTCTTGCATATAAGTTTGTCAAGAAGAGAGACCTCCTTCAGACGCTGACGACGGAACTTGGTCAGAGTGCTGGAATCTATCACATTGTCTTCCGGAACGAGTCCGAGAAAGAACTTCAGGGCCATATCTGTCATACAAAGTTCAACAAGATCTGCATCTGAAACGCCCAAGACGCTTTTGATCATAAGATACTTGAACATACGCACGGGATCTTCTGCCATACGACCATTGTCAAGACAATATTTGTCCTTGAGCTCATCGTAAACGAATGAGTAATCGGTCATGTCGTTAAGACGATGCCATTTGGTGTTCTTCTTAACCACAATATCATAGAGAGCGGAGTACTCTGAAAATCTTATTATACCTTGTGCCGGCAGCATATCTTATTGTTAATCAACAGAATAAAGATAAAATTCCCGCAACTGTCAAAAATAATTGCAGGACCTATAAGCGGATGAGAGGACTTTTTCAGCAGCCTCCCCCCCCCTGGTCGGCATGCATTTTGTATAACTAATTTATTGTCAATTGATTATATCTTATTCGAACTTCCCTTACAAAAGACAGTTGCCATTACACACTGAACTTCTTCCTTAATGTTGCTCAGCTCATCCGGAAATCCGCCTCTTTCCCCGGAGCACCCCTGCAAAATACCCCGCTGCTCCGGAAATCCGCCTCTTTCCCCGGAGCACCCCTGCAAAATACCCCGCTGCTCCGGAAATCCGCCTCTTTCCCCGGAGCACCCCTGCAAAATGCCCCGCTGCTCCGGAAAAACGCGCCATTTCCCGGAGCGCTCCAGCAAAATGCCCCGCTGCTCCGGAAAATCGACAGATTTTCCGGACGACTCTCGTTGCAGGTTGTCCGGGGAAATGCCATAAGGTGTCAAAATCAGATAATGTGCACATGAAAAGTGAATGTTTTTCAGTTTGTGCCGTGGTTTGGCAGAAGGAAAGGCTATATTTGCACTCAAAATATGACGTATGACACCTTTTTTGAAGCAGGTCGCAGACCATTATTATAATACAGGAGGGATTGAGAAGCGGTGCTTTGTCTTTCCGAACCGCCGTTCTATGGTGTTTTTCCGCCGTTATCTCTGTGAGGCGGTGGCTGCTGGGGCGTCTGCTGGCGCTGCTTTGGTCGAGGGAGCAGCCTGTGCAGGCACTCCGCTTCTCGCTCCTCAGATGCTTACGATCAACGACCTTTTCTACAAGGCCGCAGGGGTGTATGCGAGTGACCGCGTACGTCTTCTTGTGGAGCTGTATGATAGTTACAGGTTCCTCAATGCCAAGGCCGAGCCTCTTGACGAATTCATATTCTGGGGAGACGTGATACTCGGAGATTTCAACGATGTGGACAAGTATCTCGTGGATGCAGGCCAGCTCTTCGCGAATGTGGCCGATTATAAGGCCCTTCAGGATACGTTCGAATACCTTACCCCGACTCAGCGCAAGGCCATAGAGGGCTTTGTAAGCCATTTCAACGACCAGTCGGGAAAACTTACCGTGGATATAGGCAGCGAAAATGTGAAGAGCCGCTTCCTCCAGATATGGAACCTGTTGCACCCTCTTTACAAGCAGTACAACAAGGCGTTGGCGGAGAAGGGGATGGCCTATGAGGGCATGGTGTACAGGAGTCTGGCGGACAGACTGAGGAAGGAATCCGCAGAGGATGTATTCAAGGGTATATCAGATGCGGATACGGATTTCGTCTTCGTGGGGCTGAATGCCCTTAACGAATGTGAGAAGACGCTTCTGAGGAAGCTGAGGGATGCTGGAAGGGCTGAATTCTGCTGGGACTGGTCGGGCGGAATGATACGTGATCCGCAGAACAGGGCGTCATATTTCATGGCGGACAATGTGCAGGAATTTCCGCAGGCCGCGCAATGGGATCCGGAAGGTGTCAGAGTGCCGGAAATCAATGTGATAAGCGTCGCGTCTTCGGTGGGGCAGGCCAAGAGGCTTCCGGACATCCTGCAGGATGCGGCCCGGACACATTCGGGAGGAAGCATGGCCTCTCTGGGTGCAGAATGTGCCGTGGTGCTGCCGGATGAAAATCTCCTTAGGCCGGTGCTGAACAGCATTCCGGAATGCATATCGGACATAAACGTGACGATGGGCCTGCCGATGAGCGGAAGCCTGCTGTATTCGATGATGGCGGACATATCTTCCATCCAGCTTCATGCGGTCTGCCGGAAAGGGACATGGTTCTTCTATCACAAACAGGTCTGGAGCCTCTTCGCCGGGGATATATTCCGTAAGGCGGCGGATGAGGCGACTATGGAGGCGGTCGCAAAGGTGAAGGCCGGGGCAAAATACTACATACCTGAGGAAGAACTGCATGGAACGCCGCTTCTGGACGCAATATTCCGCCCTGTCGTGAAGGATCCGAAACTGGCCTCAAAGCAGCAGATAGCGGAATTCACCGAATATCAGAAGGATGTCATAAAGGCCGTCGCTCCGTCCGTTGCCGGGGACAGGACTCTCGCTCTCGAACTGGAATACGCAAAGGAATATTACAGATGCATAAATGTCCTGCAGGAAATCGGCCTTGAAATTCTCCCGGTCACATATATAAGGCTTCTCGGACAGCTTATAGGCAGCGTATCCGTACCTTTCCGTGGCGAACCTCTTAAGGGGCTGCAGATTATGGGACCGCTGGAGACAAGGGCGTTGGATTTCCGCAGCCTCGTGATAATGTCTGCAAACGAAGGCATATTCCCGCGTCGCAGCGTCAGTTCGTCGTTCGTCCCTCCGGAGCTTCGCAAAGGCTTCGGGATGCCGACATATGAGTATCAGGACGCCGTCTGGGCCTATTATTTCTACAGAATGATATCGCGTGCGGAAAGGGTGTGGCTGCTGGTGGATTCCCGCACGGAGGGCCTGAAGTCAGGTGAGGAAAGCCGTTACATAAAGCAGCTGGAATACCATTTCGGGGTGCCGCTGCACCGCAGTGTCGTCAAGTTCGGGAATATGGGGACAGCCTGTCTGCCGGAAATCGTGAAGACGGAGGAGGATGTCCGGAAAATAAAGGATACGGCATTGTCCGCCACCACCTTGCAGAATTATCTTGCCTGTCCGGCGAAGTTCTATTACGGCACCGTCAAAGGCCTGCGCCCGGAGGAAGAGGTGGCGGAATCTTTGGATTACGGCATGTTCGGAACCGTATTCCACGATACGATGAGGGCTGTCTATACGTCCGAAGAGGCGATGGCTGACGATTTCTTCTTTAACGAGGATGAACACTTGGGAGGCCTGAAGGGTGAGCCTCTCAAGGAGATAAGCCGTTCATATATAAGGGGCTGGATAAACAGAAGGGGCGATATCAAGCGGAAGGTGAACGCCCTCATCATGGCTCAGCTCAATGCAATGGACGTGAGCGGAAGAAATCTTGTCGTGGCAGATGTTATCGTAAGATACGTGATCCGTACGCTCCAGTGCGACCTCAGACTGCTTGAAGAGCAGGGAAAGGAGGCGTTCAGGATCCTCGGACGCGAGGTCAGGGTGGGCGGAAGCTTCTGCGGACAGCGTTTCAAAGGCTTCATCGACCGTCTCGACAGCTTTGCCGAAGGCCAGGCCCGTGTCGTGGACTACAAGACGGGAAAGGTGCTCAAGGAGGATGAGGACATAGACGATGCGCGGGCTGAGGAAATTGCTGAAAAGATCTTCGGAAAGGACGTGAAGGACAGACCTAAGATAGCCCTTCAGTTCTATATATATGACATGCTGCTGCAGTCCAGGCCGGAAGTGGAGGGCTGCGGGATCGCCAACTGCGTATATTCTACGGCACAGCTGTTCAAGGAACCTCCGATGAAGCACGTGCCATTGAACAGGAAGTTCTACGATGCTGTATCCGAGCGGCTTGAGGGACTTCTGGCGGAAATGTACGATCTCGAAACGCCGTTCAGAAGGACGGAGGATGAGAGCGTGTGCAAATACTGTGACTTTAAGACAATCTGCGGACGATGATAGAGATAATGAAGGCATCTGCCGGCTCTGGAAAGACATACAGGCTGGCAAGGAAATACATAAGCCTCCTGCTTGAGGAAAAGGACAGGTATGCATACAGGCATATCCTCGCCGTGACGTTCACCAACAAGGCGACAGACGAAATGAAGGGCAGGATTCTGAAGGAACTGCACAGGCTTGCGACGGAGCCTGAAAAGTCGGACTACCGCAGTCATTTCGTACCGGCGGTATTCCCGTCGGATGCGGATCTTCAGAAGAAGGCTGCTGCTGTCCTGAGCGACATCCTGCACGACTACAGCGCATTTGCCGTCAGCACGATAGACCGTTTCTTCCAGCAGACTCTGAAGGCTTTTTCACGCGAGATCGGCCAGTTCGCATCGTATCAGGTGGAGCTGGACAAGGATTCGCTCGTGGCGGAAAGTGTGGACAGGATACTCGATTCGCTGACCGAAGAGGATTCGAACCTGCTTGCCTGGCTGACGGACAATGTCCTGGAACAGATCGAGCAGGGCGGACGCTACAGTATGGATGCGAATCTGCTGGAGATGGCCAAACGCCTGAAATCGCCGCAGAGACAGGAGGCTATGAAGGAAGCAGGCATCGCTGCAGACAAAGAGTATCCTAAGGACAAACTGTTGGAAATAAGGCATTCCTGCAGGAAGATAGTAAGGGATTTCCAGGAAGCGGTGCGTGACAAGGCAAGGGAGGTGCTGGATATTATCGAGCAGGCTGGAGTCAATCCTGCAGACAGCAACGCAGGTTTCATGAAGCAGTTGTATGTATATTCAGAAATGTCTGATTCAGAGAGGATCAGCCCTCCGACCGCCTCGTTCATGGCAAAGGCACAGGACCATGAAAAGTGGTTCGCTAAGACAAAGGCCCCAAAGCTTCTGCCTTTGGTATATCCGTTCCTTGAAGCGCCTCTTGAGGACTTCTGCAACCTTTTCGGCAAGGATTTCAAAGTGTATAATACCGCCCTCATTCTCGACGGACAGTTGTACGGCCTCGGAGTGGCAGACGAGCTCGGCAGGACATTCAGCGAACTTATGAAGGAGAAGAACGTCCTCTGCATAGACGATTCGAACACGATATTGCGCGACATAATCGACGGCTCGGACGCGCCTTTCGTGTATGAAAAGCTTGGCGTGAGGTATGAGCATTTCCTGCTGGACGAATTTCAGGACACAGCCCGGGTGCAGTGGAGCAATTTCAGCCCGCTTCTGCGCGAGAGCGATTCAAAGGGCTGCGACAGCCTCATAGTCGGCGATGTGAAGCAGAGCATCTACCGTTGGCGTGGCTCGGACTGGAAACTGCTGGACGAAACGGTGCCGAAGGAGTTCCCGAGGCATACCGAGGAAGTGCTGGACACGAACTACCGCAGTCTTGCCAATGTGGTGGATTTCAACAACATGTTTTTCCGTTCGGCAGCTCAGGTGCTTGACGGAATCGGCGGATACGGTCTTGATGAAGGGCCGCTTTCAAGGATATATTCGGACGTGTGCCAGAAAGTCGGCAGGAAGGATGTGGCGAAGGGAAGCGTGAGCCTGACGTTCTGTCCTAAGGAGGAGGAACTGCAAAAGGTGCTGGAAGCTGTGCAGGAGGCGGTGGCAAACGGTGCGAGGCTGTCGGAGATAGCTGTGCTGGTGCGCAGCAATGCTTCGGGCGAGGAAGTGGCGATGTATCTGATCGATAATGGAATAGCTGTGATGACGGACGATTCGCTGCGTGTTAAGAGTGCCATTACGGTGCGTCGTCTGGTATCCTTGATGTCGTATGTGGACAATCCGCAGGATACTGTGAACGGCTATCTTGCGAAGTCGCTGGAAGTGGAGATTCCGCAGGACTGCAGTTCGCTTGTGGATATGGTTGAGGCTCTGTTGAGAAGCCTGAAGGAAAGCGACGGCGAAGGTCTCTGGAAGGGAGAGGCACTCCATGTGCAGTCGTTCATGGACTATGTGCAGGATTACGTGTCTTCCAATGGCAACAGCCTGCGCGGTTTCCTGAAATGGTGGGAGGACGAGAACCCGTCGGTAAGTTCTCCATCGTCGGGTGAAAGCGTGCGTGTGATGACTATACATAAGTCCAAAGGTCTTGATTTTCCGTATGTGATCATACCGTTTGCAGAGAATATAAACCTATATAAGGCAGGAAGTTACTGGTGCGTGCCTGCCCTTGGAAAGACGCCTCTTGACGGAGTGGCTGACGGTGTGTACGATGTGAGCCTTTCGGCTTCGTCCGAGCATACGCTATTTGCCGAGGACTATCAGAAGGAGCGTTTCCTGCAGCAGGTGGACAATATAAATACGATATATGTGGCGATGACGAGGGCAGCCTGCGGCATGCACATAATAGCGAAGACTCCGCCTGCAAAGTGCCTCAAGGCTATGGAAGCCGGTGATCTGAAGCAGTTTGCGGATTTCTCGCAGATACTCTACTGGTTTGCGTCGGTGTCGGCGGACGGGATGGAGATACCTGGAGACGACGGCCTTTTACCTCCGTTCAAGGTGAACCGCATCGTGGATAATGTGACGGAAAGGTTCGATGTGGGGGATATGGTTTCATTCGAGGCCCTTAGGAAGAAGAAGGAGGATGTGGAGGTGTTCGGGATGACGTACGGTGACGACCTGCCGTCAATACCGCTGAATCCGCAGCCGGATGCTGAAGATGGTGATGTGCGCGAAAGAGGCCGTCTGAAGTTCTCGGCGGATTCCCTGGATTTCTTTTCTGAAGACGGTGAGGCCGGAGTGGCTGCTTCCAACAGGATACGTGGAGTCGTGCTGCATGACATTCTGTCTCGCGTGATCGGCCCTGAGGATCTGGAAACGGCTGTACGTCAGTCGGTTCTGTCGGGAGAAATCACCGCAGAAGAGGCATCCGAAGCGAAACTCCTGCTCGAAGAAAGGATATCAGGGGCAGCGGCAAGAGGGTGGTTTCCGAAAGGCCAGGATGTCAAGGTCCTGAACGAGGCGTCGCTCATAGATGCCGACGGAGAAATGTACCGGCCGGACAGGGTGGTGCTGTCCGGTGGGAAGGTCGTGATCATAGACTATAAGTTCGGAGAGCACAGACGTAGCTACGAACGTCAGCTCAAAAGATATGCGGACATTTGGCGCCGCATGGGCCACAGCAAAGTGGATGCGTACATCTGGTATGTCCAGACGGATGAGGTGGTTGAGATATCGTAATAATTTATTATATTTGCGGTTTGATAAAACTAAAATACATGGAAAACAAAAATACAGATACGTGCAAGTTGCTTTACAACACAGAGAGGGTTACCCTGCATGTCCCCGAGTACGGCCGCAATGTGCAGAAGATGGTGGACTACCTCAAGACGATAGAGGATCGGGACAAGCGCAACGAGCAGGCAAGGGCAGTGGTGAAGGTGATGGAGATTCTGAATCCTGCCGTACATCTTCAGGAGGATTACGAGCATAAGCTTTGGGACCATCTGTACATAATCGCAGGCTTCGATCTGGACATCGATTCTCCGTATCCTGCGCCGGCTCCTGAAAGTCTCCATGAAAGGCCTCAGGTGGTTCCGATAAAGAACAAGCCTATCAAGGCAACGCACTACGGACGCAACATCGAGAGCATAATAGACCTGATAGCGGAAACGGAAGATGGGGAAGAGAAGACGGCGATGATACGTTCGCTTGCGGTCTACATGAGGCAGCAGTACCTCATCTGGAACAAGGACAGCGTGGCGGACGAGACGATTTTCCAGGACATCGAGAAACTGTCGGACTACAGGATAAAGGTGCCGGAAGGACTGCAGCTCAGCAGGATAGACATGTCGCAGAACTATTCGCGCCCAGGCCTTAATCCGGTCAAGTCCGGCAAGGGACAGAACATGCGTCAGAAGAACAACATGAAACTGAGAAAACAGCATAATAAATAGGATGGCTGCAAGGAAAAAGACTAAGGAAGAAGGAAGAAGTGAGAAGCGGAAGGGCTTCTCATTCTTTTCTGACATGGACCCTGAAAGAAAGTCCAATCTGTTGAGGTATACGGGTATAGCTGTGGCGGTATTCACGCTGTTTACATTGCTTTCGGTCGTGTCCTACCTCTTCACGTGGGAGGCTGACCAGAGTCTGCTCGCGGATCCGGAGATGATGGACAAGGGGGTGGAAGTCGCCAACTGGGGCGGCAAGTTCGGATACAGGTGGAGCTATCTGCTGGTTGCCCGCTGCTTCGGTCTCGGCAGTTTCGCCCTCATCTTTCTGATGGGAGCGGTCGCTTGGAGGTTCTTTTTCTGGGACAGGAGCATGGGGCTTCTGCGTACGACATTCGTCACGGTCAGCGGAGCCTTCCTGTCTTCGCTCATCTTCTCCTTCTGCTCGCTTCAGTTCGGTAAGGACGTCGCTTTCGGTGGCGGACTAGGCGGAGATGCCGGTCATGCCGTGATAGTATGGGCTGAAAATCTTGTGGGAAATATTGCCACAGCTCTGGTGCTGATTGCATTTGTGGTTGCGTGGCTTATTCTGGCAAGCGGACGTTTTGCACATTGGTTTGCGACGACAGGGGAGAATAGCGGCCGAAAGGATGATGTTGATGAGGCTGATGGAGAGACAGATGGAAGTGCGTCAGAAGAGACTGAGGGAAATACAGGGGGAGGTTCGGCAGGGGAGATTTGCGGAAAGAAAGATGGCGACACGACAGGGGAGATTTGCGGAAAGAAAGAAGGCGACACGACAGGGGAGATTTGCGGAAAGAAAGAAGGCGGCGCGACAGGAAAGCCTGGTGGAGATGAATGTGGAGGCGATGCAGGCGATGCAGGCGAGGCAGGCGATGCCGGAGAAAAGGAAAAAGAAGATGTGAACGTGAATGATAAGATAGTGGTGGTAACCGGTAAGGACTTCGATGTCGATGTGAAGGAGGAACTACCGCGCATCGACAACCGTGAGGAACTGGAGCGCTTTGAATTCCCGCCTCTTGATCTGCTCAGGGACTATTCGGAAGGCCGCCATCAGGTGAGCCAGCAGGAGCTTGACATCAACAACAACCGTATCCGCTCGACCCTTCAGAACTATAGGATCGAGGTGGACAGGGTGACTGCTGTGGTCGGCCCGACTGTGACGCTGTACAAGGTTGTGCCTGCTCCCGGAGTGAAGGTCTCTGCTATAGAAAATCTTCATAGGGAGATAGCCATGGCTTTGGGTGCAAGCGGAGTACGTGTCGTGACGCTTCGTGACAGCGTGGGAATCGAGGTGCCGAACAATACTCCTACTATAGTGCCTCTTAAGGCTATGCTCAATTCCGAGGCCTTCCGCAACAGCAAGGCCGAACTGCCTATAGCCATAGGATTTACAATCACTCAGGAGGTCAAGACCTTCGACCTTACGGATGCCCCTCACCTTCTGATTGCCGGTGCGACGAAGCAGGGCAAGTCGGTAGGCTTGAACGTGATAATATCGTCGCTTCTGTATGCCAAGCATCCTTCGGAGCTCAAGTTCGTCTTCATAGACCCGAAGATGGTGGAGTTTACGGCATACAACTCTCTGCTCAAGCATTATCTTGCCGTCCTTCCGATGGCTGCAAGCGAGGAGGACGAGCGCGAAAGGGCCATCATCAAGCAGCCTAAGGATGCCGAGCAGGTGCTCAATTCGCTCTGCATCGAGATGGACGAACGTTATAAGCTGCTTGCCGCCGCAGGAGTGAATGACATAAAGCTGTATAACGAGAAATACAAGGACCGTCATCTTCTGCCGACGGAAGGCCACAAATATCTTCCTTATCTCGTGGTGGTCATAGACGAGTATGCGGACCTTACGATGACGGGAGGTACAAATCCGGAGGCGAGGAAGTCTGCGAAGAACATCAGCGATTCGATCGTGCGTCTTGCCCAGAAGGGCAGGGCTGCCGGCCTGCATGTCATCATTGCGACGCAGCGTCCGTCCGTGAACGTCATCACTGGACTCATCAAGACGAACTTCCCGACAAGAATCGCTTTCCGAGTGGTGTCAGGAGTGGATTCCAGGACTATCCTTGATTCGCAGGGAGCGGAGAACCTCATCGGAAAGGGAGACATGCTCTACTATGCCGGTGTGTCCATGGAACGTGTGCAGTGTGCCCTCGTAAGCATGGAGGAAATCAATAAGGTGACAAAGTTTATCGGCTCCCAGACCGGCTGGAAGCAGTGTTACAATACGCCGTATTATCTGCCTGTGCCTGAGTCGCAGGACGGCGAGACGAGCGGTGGCTCGATCGACATGCAGAATCTTGATCCTCTCTTTGAGGATGCCGCAAGGATGGTCGTGACCTCGCAGAGAGGTTCGACATCAGACCTCCAGCGAAAGATGGGCATGGGTTATGCAAGGGCAGGACGTGTGATGGATCAGCTCGAAGGAGCGGGAATCGTCGGCCCTCAAGAAGGCTCGAAGCCTCGTCAGGTGCTTGTGACGACATTCGAGGAACTCGACGAGATTCTGTCACATTTTGTATAACCTGTCTGAAGATGAAGAGATTTGTGACTGTTATCGCGGCATTAGTCGCCATGGTTTCGGCGTATTCGCAGAATACTGACCTTCTGGAACGTATGTATGAGGATGTGTCGGACTCCTGTGTCGAAATGACCTATACGTATTCGACGAGGATGTACGGGACGAAGACGGTCGGAAGCGGGAACCTTGTCGCCCAGGGGAATCTTTGGCATATGGACGGAAACGGCCTGCAGATGTGGTGCGATTCGGAAGATGTCTGGGTGGTGGATTCAAAGTCGAAGGAGGTGGTGATCGAGCCGGCGGCTGGCGGAGGTTCCGGTTATACGTCAAATCCGGCCCTGCTCTTCATTAATCTTCAGAATGCCTTCAAGGTGAGCACGGCAAGGGATACGGATGACGGCGGTGCTATGCTGTATGTCCTTGTGCCTCAGGTGGAATGCCCTTTCGAATATGCCAATGTGGTGATACGCAAGTCCGACGCCTCCATTACGTCCGGCTCCTTCATACTGAAAGACGGCAATGTGCTCGACATCACCGTCTCATCAATGAAATGCCTGCCGAAGAAGCCGGAATCGGAATTCCGTCCGAAAACCTCTTTCGGTCAGGACTGGATCGTGACTGATTTAAGGTAATTCCTCAAGTGTGAATCCTGCGGAACACCATGTTCTGAAAGTGCCGTTGTCGTCATATATCAGGCATCCTTCGAGGTCTTCGCGTCCCGAAAGGAATTTCTGCGACTCTTCAAGTCCGACGACCATGCAGTATGTCGCATAGGCGTCCGCCGTCATTGCGTCCGAAGCTACGATTGTCGCGCTCAGCAGTGAATGCGTCACCGGTCTTCCTGTACGTGGATCTATGCTGTGGGCGTATTTCTTGCCGTCCTTCATGTAGAATTTGCGGTAATTGCCGGATGTGACGATGCCGTGCGGTCCCTCAGGAGCTCGGAAAATGCCATGTATGTCCGCCCCAAGCTCATTGTTTCCGTCCACGGGCCTGTCTATCCCCAGAGACCACGGCTGTCCCGAAGGATTTCTCCCGTCGCAGAATATCTCCCCGATATCCACCATCATGTCCTTGACGCCGATTGAATAGAGGTAGCGGGCCACGACATCGCAGCTGTATCCTTGTGCGATTGCATTGTAGTTTAGCTTGGGCAGCTCTCCCGGCGAGACGAGCATCGCTTCTCCCGAAACCGTTCCTTTCTCCGCCAGCACTGTGTCCATGTCCTTGCGAAGCCTCTTCATTCCCGATGCCTCCATGACCTGTGCGACCTTTTCGTCATTCGGGAATTCACCGCTTGAGAATCCGAATCCCCACAGGTCGAAAAGTGGGGCAGAGGCGACGTCCACTATTCCGCCGGTTTTCTCGTAAATGTCATGCCCGTGCCTGTAGATGTCGAGAAAGAGGCTGTCCGGCGCGATGCTTTCCCCTGCATTGAAGCGGCTCAGAAGCGAATTCCTGTTGTATCCCGAAAGCGAATTGTCTATGTCTGCGAGAATGGCGTCAATCGAATCGCGCACCTCTTCAGGTCGGATTCCTAGCATGCCGTCGCGTCCGTTGAGATTCAGTTTTACGCTGTAGATGCCTCCCTGAGCATATCCTGTTATGGTTATGTATCTGTCGCGTGGACCGCAGGAAGACGCGGAGGCGAGCAGTGACGCTGCAGCAAGTGCAGTGAAAATGGTTCTGATGTTTCGCATAATGGCAAAGTATTTGCACAAAGGTAGCGGTTTTTCAAATTAAAATGCCCATATTTGCAGGATTATAAAACTAATTGTAGTAAAGAAAATGAGTCTTCGAAAACTGAACTCACTTATTTTGATGGCCGCACTTGTCTTTGCGGCAGTTTCATGCAAGGATGATGAGGAGGACACGACGCTTCCGTCGCTGGACGGTCTGCTTCAGCTCAATGTTCCGGAGTTCGTGAATCCGGGACAGTCCGTCACCATGAAGCCGAGAGGGCTTGAGCATCCGGACGGCGAGAACATCGGATATTATTGGAAGGTGACTCCGACCATGACCTCATACGATACGACGAGGTACGAGAACGGTCTGAACTATTGGAATGAAGAGTCGGACGGTTCCTTCACATTCAAGTTTACGGATACGCTCCAGACATGCACCGTATATTGCTACGGCTTTGCCGAAGGATATTCAAACTCATCTGCAAGCTACACGACGACAGTAGTGAAGAGCGGCCCGGACGGCTCTCTTCAGGGAATGGACATATTCGGTGACACTCCTTATGTGACCGTGGACGGTGTGAAGCATTATTACGTAAGGCACGGCAGTCTGGACTGGTTCCGTACTAATCTGGCACAGAAGGCCAGCGGCATCCCTTTCAGAAATTCCGCTGCGATGTCGGACATCTTCGGACGTTTCTATAATTATGAGGATGCGCTTACTGCATGTCCTGAAGGCTGGAGGCTTCCGACCGAGGCCGACTGGATTTCACTCGGAAAGGAGATTTCCGGTGCGGAAGACCTTGAAATGTATGCTCCGATTCCGGACGTTGCGGCAAAGATGATGGCAAACGCTACATTCAACGGAGACATCCTCTGGGAGTATTGGCCGGAGGTCGGTACTATCACTAACGATAGCTTCATGACGATGATTCCGGTGGGATTCGCGAATCTCGGCCAGGAGACGGACGGCGCTTATCCGGGTGCAATCTTCGACGGAGTATATGAATATGCCGCATTCTGGACGGCAGATGCTGTGGAGGATGAGCCCGGCATGGCATATTACAGGTATCTTACCTACGACCAGCCTTTCATGGCGATAGGAAAGGGAGATGCGGATTCGTTCGGGGCATCGGTAAGATGCGTCCGCGATGTTGAATAATCTGAAACGTAAATCATTATGAAAAAAGGACTTATAGCTTTGATTGCAGTCGTTGTAGTTGTTCTCGGCTGCTTCATGTGGGGCAAGAATGTATACAACTCTCTTGTGACTGCGGACGAAGATGTCGGCGCGGCATGGGCTCAGGTCGAGAACGTGTATCAGCGCAGGGCGGATCTGATTCCGAACCTTGTCGCGACTGTGAAGGGATATGCCGAGCACGAGTCTTCGACTCTCGAAAGCGTGATAGCTGCCCGTTCCAAGGCGACTCAGGTGACGGTGAATCCGGAGGACCTCTCGGAAGAGGCGATAGCGAAGTTCAATGAGGCTCAGGGTGAGCTTTCATCTGCTTTGGGCAGGCTTCTCATGATTACGGAGAACTATCCGGATCTGAAGGCAAACCAGAATTTCAGCGACCTTCAGGCACAGCTTGAAGGAACTGAGAACAGAATCGCGACTGAAAGGATGAAGTTCAATGAAACTGCCAGAAGCTACAACACGATGGTAAGGAAGTTTCCGGACAATATAATAGCTTCGATGTTCGGATTCGAAAAGAAGGGCTATTTCGAGGCGCAGGCTGGAGCAGAAACGGCGCCTAAGGTGGAATTCTAAGATGGGAATCGGAAATACATATAGGAAAGCGGCCCTGATTGCAATCGGGGCTGTTTTTGCATTATGCCTCGGGGCAGTCCCGTCGCGCCCGGAGCCTCAGCGCCTTGTCAATGACTTTGCGGGGCTTTTCACAGCTTCCCAGACTGAGAAACTGGAACATGCGCTGGTGGCTTTTGACGATTCTACATCGAACCAGATAACCGTCGTGACGGTGACGGATCTGGAGGGCTATGACGCATCCGAATATGCCACGCGGATAGGTCTGGACTGGGGAGTCGGCTCGGATAAGTTTGACAACGGCATCGTGTTTCTCGTGAAGCCGAGGACGGCGGATTCGTATGGCGAGATCTTCATTGCAGTGGGCTACGGCCTTGAAGGTGCGATTCCTGATGCATATGTGAAGAGGATAATAAACGGAGAGATCATTCCGTATTTCCAGAACGGGGACTATTACGGAGGCGTCGCCGCCGGATGCGATACGCTGATGAAGCTGGCGAGCGGCGAAATATCAGAGCCTCGTGCAGATGACGAAATGGATTCGGGAGTCATCGCCGCTTTGATATTCCTCGGATTCATACTTCTTTTTGTGGGAATTGTGCTGGCATCCAAAAACGGCAAAGGCGGCGGAGGAAACGGTGGAAGCGGTGGCAGACGTGTGATATATACAGGACCTGTCATCCGTGGAGGCGGCTTCCCGACCGGCGGTTTCGGAGGCGGCAGTTTCGGCGGAGGCGGCGGCTTCGGTGGCTTTGGCGGAGGAAGCTTCGGCGGTGGCGGTGCAGGCGGACGCTTTTAGCCTTGCATGACTGCGATTATGCCCAGCGATTCTGTCAGCAGTGTGGCCAGCCATTCGGTCGACTGGACAAGAAATGCCGGGCAGATTCCGCACACCGAGAGGACGAGGGTGAGCAGGGCGGCAGGAATGATAATCCCCGTCAGCGGAACGGCGATAAGGTTCGTCAGCAGGAAATACTGCGGGAAAGTGCCGAAATATGCATACGCAATCGGCCCTGTCGTGAGCTGGCAGGATATTGACATGGCTGCGGAATTCCAAACCCACCTCATTGCAGGGAATCTGTAGCTGCCGTCATCGCTTTCCGGCCAGAGTCCTTTAAGATACGGATATATGAATGCGATTCCTGCCATGGCTGCGTATGAAAGCTGGAAACCGACGGAAGATGCGGACAAAGGATTGGCCGTCAGCTGTATGAGCAGTGCGGCGAAAAGGATGCTTCCTGTGCTTCTGTATCTTCCTGCAAGTCTTGCGCATTCCCCGAGCAGGATGAAGATGAATGCCCGGACTATCGAAGGGCCGGCTCCGGTCGCAAGGGTGTAGAATCCGCAGAATGTGATTATGGCCACAGAACGTAGCCGTGTCGCTGCAGGACTGTTTCCGAATCCTCCGAGCAGCTTTGCCAGGATTCCATATATGATTCCCAGATGCATTCCGGAAAGCGACAGGATGTGGGAGGCGCCGCTGTCCCTGAACGCTTCCGTGACTTCCCGGGGGATGTCCGCTCTTTCTCCCGTGATCAGCGCCTTTACAAGTCCTGCTGTCCCGGCATCTTTGAACGGTATGGCGTCGATGGCCGCCTGCATCCTTTCGCCGAATCCGATGGCGAAGCCGGTGAGAAGCCCGTGGCCGCCGGTGGATGAAACCGCGCAAAGAGAGGCGGTGTGCGCGCAGAACAGCCCCGTGAATATGCCGAGCAGGGCGATGAGTATCCTTATGTGACTGTCGGACAGCGACATGTGCCGCGGATGCATCAAGGCGCAAAGAACCAGTATCGCCCCCATGGGAATGACGGCTGCAATTGCTGTATGGCTTGCCCCTGTTGAATTCCAGGCTGAACTCCCGATGCAGACTGCCGCTGTGACTGCTGCGGCAAACGGTAGCGCGAACCCTGCGATGTCTCTCTCCGCTGTCATTTGTCGTTGTTTTTTGCGAAAGTAGCGATAATTTTTATAACTTTGCAAAGATTGCATGGTTAATTCTGAATAAATTTTAACTAAATATAGAGAAATGATAATCTTAGTACTCAATTGCGGAAGCTCATCGCTCAAGTATCAGCTCCTTGATATGAAGAACGACGAAGTCTACGATCTGCTCGCCAAGGGTCTTGTCGAAAGGATCGGAATGGAAGTAGGCTGCCTCAAGCATCAGGCGACCGGAAAGGAGAAACTCGTGAAGGAAATGCCGATAGAGAACCATACGGTAGGTATCCAGGCTGTGATAGACGCCCTTCTCGACAAGGAATACGGAGTGCTCGCCACTCTCGAGGACATCGAGGCTGTCGGCCATCGCGTGGTTCACGGCGCAGAGGAATTCGTATGCAGCCAGCTCATCACTGACGAAGTCATTGCCCAGATTGAGAAATGTGTGGAGCTCGCACCTCTTCATAATCCTGCCAACATCCTCGGAATCAAGGCGGTATCGGATGTGCTCCCGTCAGTTCCCCAGGTTGCTGTCTTCGATACGGCCTTCCACCAGACGATGCCTGCATATGCATATATGTATGCCCTTCCGTATGAGTATTACGAAAAATACGGCATCCGCCGCTACGGCTTCCACGGCACAAGCCACAAGTATGTGTCCGCTAAGGGTGCGAAGTTTGCCGGCCTTGAACCAGGCTATTCAAAGATCATCACATGCCACCTCGGCAACGGAAGCTCGATTTCAGCTGTCGTGAACGGCAAGTCTATAGATACATCTATGGGCTTCACACCGCTTGAGGGCCTCATCATGGGCACACGCTGCGGAAACGTGGATCCGGATGTGGTGACATATATCCAGGAAAAGGAAGGGCTGTCAGCTGCCGAAATGAGCAAGGTGCTCAACAAGAAGAGTGGTTTCCTCGGTCTTTCATGCGTGTCTTCGGATGCCCGTGACCTCAATGAGGCTGCAAACGCAGGCGATGCGAAGGCAAAGCTCACGCTCAAGAAGCTGACTTACGACATCACCAAGTTCATCGGCGCATATGCTGCTGCAATGAACGGTGTGGACCTCATCGTGTTCACCGGCGGAATCGGCGAGAACAACAGCCGTCTGCGCCGTCGTGTGTGCGAGAACCTGACATACCTCGGAGTGAAGTTCGACTACGATGCAAATGTCGCTCAGGGTGCTGATACGATGATCTCGCTTCCGGATTCCAAGGTGAAGGTGGCCGTGATCACGACCAACGAGGAACTCATGATCGCACGTGACACAATGCATATTGTCCAGAACGAGGAAGAATGATGTTTACATCTTTCGAAGATATTTTTGCGGAACTCCGGTGCCGGGGCGCAAAGAAGAGAATGGTGGCCGCATGGGCCGTCGACAGCCATACGGTTGCCGCGGCAGGTGCGGCCATTGATCTGGGTATAGCGGACGTGACTCTTGTCGGTGATTCGGAAAGAATTGCGCAGACCTGCGCTGAAGAGGGAATCGACGTGTCGAGATTCACGGTACTTCACAATCCGGATGAGCTTTCTTCCGTAGCTCAGGCTGTGCAGCTCGTACGTGAAGGCCAGGGGGATTTACTGATGAAGGGCCTCTGCTCCACAGACAAGTTCCTCCGTGCGGTGCTGAACAAGGAGACGGGGCTGCTCCCTCCCAAGGGAACGCTCACGCATTGCACTGCGCTTGAGATTCCGTCCTATCACAAGCTGCTCTTCGTGGGTGATGTCGCTGTGATTCCTGCACCGGACATAAAGCAGAAGCAGACCATAATGGAATGCCTCGTGAGGACGGCAAAGGCGGCAGGCGTGGAGAAGCCTAAGGTGGCGGTAATCGCTGCGACCGAGCAGGTGCTCACAAGCCAGCCGGCTTCCGTTGAGGCTGCGATGCTGTCGAAGATGGCGGAACGAGGCCAGATAAAGGGATGCATTGCGGACGGACCTTTGGCCCTTGATGTGGCGATAGACAGGGAATCGGCTGAGATAAAGGGACTTGCAAGTCCTGTCGCCGGGGATGCGGACTGTCTTCTGTTCCCTGACATCGAATCCGGAAATGTCTTCTATAAGGCAAATTCGAAGCTCGTTCCCGGAGTCCGTCAGGCTGGCATCCTTGTCGGTGCAAAAGTACCTTGCGTACTTTCGAGCCGTGCGGACAGCATAGATACAAAGCTGAACTCGATAGCCCTTGCGGCATTATATGTACTTTAACGAAATATAACTATGAAAGGTAGAATACTGGTTATAAATACCGGCTCCACCTCGACGAAAATCGCCTTCTACGACTCGCGTGAGAAGCTCTTCGAGCAGAATCTGACGCATTCGGCCGAGGAAGTCGAGAAATATGAATCCGTGATGGATCAGGACGTCATGCGTCGTGATTCAATCACGGATTTTCTTTCTGAAAGAGGCATAGCGCTGGAGACTATAGACATAATCATGGCACGTGGAGGCCTCATAACCCCGATAAGGACAGGAGTATATGAGGTGAACCACCATATGCGTGAGTCCCTGATCGCCGGAAAGGAAGGCGTCCATGCCTGCAACCTCAGCGCCCTGCTTGCAGACGAGATCGCTGAAATGGTGAACGAGGCCCGTCAGGCAAAGGGCATTTCCGAAAGATGCCGTGCCTTCATCGCGGATCCTCCGATGGCTGATGAGATGCTGCCTGAAGTGAAGGTGGGAGGACTCCCGGAGCTTCAGAGGCGTACGCTGTTCCATGCCCTGAACTCTCGTGCCGTGGTGCGCAGATATGCCCGCAGTGTGGGAAAGACGAATAAGGATGTGACCTGCATCGTTGCCCATATGGGCGGCGGCTCTTCTGTGTCGCTCCACAGACATGGCCTTGTGATCGATGTGAACGATTCGCTCGGCGGAGACGGCCCGATCAGCCCGGAGCGTGCCGGAAGCGTGCCTGCCTTCCCGCTCGTGGAGAAATGCTTCAGCGGTAAGTGGACCGAGGCCCAGATAAAGAAGCGTCTTGTGGGCAGAGGCGGTGCCGTGGCATATTTCGGAACGAACGATTTCCGCGAGCTGACGGCCCGTGCAGCTGCCGGTGACAAGGAGGTGGAGACGTTCATCAAAGGCTACTGCATGTCCTTCTCGAAATATATCGCGGGACTGGCTTCGGTCGTCTGCGGCAAGGTAGATGCCATCATACTGACCGGAGGAATCGCCTACAGCGAAATGGTCGTCAGCGACATACGCGAACATGTGGAATTCCTTGCGCCTGTCGTCGTGTATCCGGGAGAGAACGAGCTTGAATCGCTTGCCGAGAACGGATACGGCATACTTTCGGGTGAATTTGAAATCAAACAGTACCATTCCGACCATTTCTGACAATATTTCTGCATTTCACGATAAAAAGTGACATGGAATGAGCCTGTTGTTGATTATATTTGCGATAATCAATAACAGGCTTTCTTATGACCGCACGTAACACTGAAATTATCCGCCTTGCAGCGGCAATGCTTCTGGGCGCGACCATGCTTTCGGGCTGCTCTGACTATGAGTTTGCCTATCTTTATGAAGACCTGCCTTTCGAGATGTCGAAGGTGGAGCGTCCGGACATTCCTCTGCGCGAGGTGAGCGTGAAGGATTTCGGAGGAGTCGGTGACGGAGTGACACTCAACAGCGAGGCTTTCGCAAAGGCCATAGATGTTCTTTCGCAGGCAGGAGGCGGACGTGTCGTGGTGCCGTCCGGTGTCTGGCTTTCCGGCCCGATCACGCTCAAGGACAATATAGAGCTGCATGTGACGCCTGATGCCGTCCTGCTCTTCTCGACGGACAGAGACCTGTATCCTATTGTGGAGACCGTATTTGAAGGTCTTGACACAAAGCGCTGTCTTGCTCCGATCAATGCAGACGGAGCGAAGAACATTGCGATTACCGGAGGCGGAACGATAGACGGAAACGGTGATTCATGGCGTCAGGTGAAGAAGTCGAAGATGGCTCCTTCGCAGTGGAAGGCACTTCTCAAAAGCGGCGGCTTCACGAATGCGAAGGGAGATGTCTGGTATCCGGATTCAAGCTCGTTCCGCGGTTCGGTCGTGAGTGATGCGTTCAATGTGCCGCAGGGCCTGCAGACGGACGAGGAATGGAGCAGCGTGAAGACATATCTGCGTCCTGTCCTCATAGGGCTGAAGAATTGCGAAAATGTGCTTCTCGAGGACTGCCTTTTCCAGAATTCTCCATGCTGGAATATACATCCTCTGCTGTGCAAAAATGTGATAATCAATAATATAACCGTGCGTAACCCGTGGTATTCGCAGAACGGTGACGGCCTTGACGTGGATTCGTGCGAGGATGTTCTCGTAATCAATTCCAGCTTCGATGTCGGCGACGATGCCATCTGCATCAAGTCCGGAAAGAACGAGGACGGACGCAGAAGGGCGAGACCTTGCCGGAATCTCATCGTGGACAACTGCATAGTGTTCCACGGTCATGGCGGATTCGTTGTGGGCAGCGAGATGTCCGGCGGCGTGCAGAACATAAGCGTACGCAACTGCCGTTTCCTCGGAACTGACGTCGGCCTTCGTTTCAAGAGCTGCCGAGGCAGGGGAGGCGTGGTCGAGAACATCCACATCGAGGACATAGTGATGATGGACATACCGACGGAGCCTCTTCTCTTCGACCTTCACTATGGGGGCAAATCGGCCGTTGAGGCTGCTGCAGACGGTGCAAGCCCGTATGACGTGGCATATGTGCCTGCTGATGAGACCACCCCTCAGTTCAAGGACATATATATAAAGGACATCGTGTGCAGCGGTGCAGAGAGAGCCATGTATTTCAACGGAATTCCGGAAAAGAACATAGAGAACATCGTTGTGGAGGACTGCCGGATCGTATCTGACAAGGGCGCCGACCTCCGTTATTCGACGGGAGTGGTGCTGAAGAACGTGGACATAACACAGTCGGCGGGCTGCAGGATCAGCGTTGCGAACTGCAACAACGTGGACATCGACGACTGCGCCGGAGTCACCGCATCCGATACCCTCTCCATATTCCGTTACAATTCACAGAATGTATATATAGACTGACCTATGAAAAGGATGATGTTTGCGCTTGCGGCCCTTCTGCTGGCCGTTTCCATGCCTGCACAGGAAAAGATTGTACTCCGTCTGATGGGAGATTCAACGATGGCGGACAAGGACCTTTCGTACGAGAATCCGGAGCGAGGCTGGGGCCAGAGGCTCAAGTCCCATGTGGATACGAACGTGGTGGTGGCCAACTACGCGCAGAACGGACGGAGCACAAAGAGCGTACAGACGCTCGGCATATGGGACAATGTGAAGCGCGACCTCAAGGCAGGGGAATACCTCTTCATCCAGTTCGGCCATAACGATTCCAAGGAGTCGGACACGACACGCTATGCGGCTCCTTTCGGGGCATATCAGGACAATATCCGTCTTTTCATCGACCATGCCCTGAGCGTAGGAGCTAAGCCTGTGCTTTTCACACCGGTGTCACGCCGCTGGTTCGATGCCGAGGGAAGGCTCAAGGAGAATTGCCACGGGGACTATCCCGAGGCCGTAAAGCAGGTCGCAAAGGAATACGGACTCCCTCTGATTGACGCAAATGCTGTCACGCAGGCATGGCTGAAGGAAATGGGAGACGAGCCGTCACGCAAGTATTACATGTGGATTGAGAAGGGTACAAACCCGAAGCATCCGGACGGCAAGGTGGACAATACGCATACGAATGTGGCCGGAGCACGTCAGATTGTGAATCTGCTTCTTCCGGAAATCGTGAAGGTGATACCGGAGCTTGCTGACCATGTCGTGGATTACGATTTTGTAGTCGCAAAGGACGGCAGCGGAGATTTCTTCACCGTGCAGGAGGCCATAGATGCCGCTCCGGACTATTGCAAGCAGGACGAGACCGTCATATACATTAAGGACGGTATATATAAGGAGAAGGTGTCCATCCCGACCAACAAGCAGAAGCTGCACCTTATCGGCCAGTCGGCCTGCGGTACTGTCATCACCAACGACGACTATGCGAAGAAGACAGGCCCGACAGGTTATGAGATGGGTACATCAGGCACATCGACCGTATTCCTTTACGGTGACGACTTCCTTGCGGAGAACCTTACGATAGAGAATTCGTCGGGAGAGGGAAAGGATATCGGCCAGGCATGTGCAATCACTGTGGATGCAGACAGGGTGGCGTTCATAAACTGCCGTTTCGTGGCAAATCAGGACACCATATACACTTACGGCAAGAACCAGAGACAGTATTACAGGAACTGCTGGATAGAGGGCACGACAGACTTCATCTTCGGAGCGTCCACATGCTGGTTCGAGGACTGCACGATCCTCAGCAAGAAGAACAGCTATGTCACTGCGGCCTCCACTCCGGAAGGTGCCGAATTCGGATATGTGTTCAGAAACTGCAGGTTGATTGCCGATGAAAATGCGCAGAAGGTGTATCTCGGACGTCCGTGGAGGCCTTTTGCAAAGACCGTGTTCATCGGCTGCGAACTCGGAGGCCACATCCTCAAGGAAGGCTGGCACAACTGGGGGAAGGAATATGCCGAAAAGACCACGTTCTATGCGGAGTACGGAAGCAGGGGAGAGGGTGCCGCAGCACCGAAGGAACGTGTGAAGTGGAGCCGTCAGCTGAAGGAAAAGGATGTCAGGAAATATACGCCTCAGAACGTCCTGCAGACGGGTTCCGAGATCGACAAGCATGGAAAAGCCGTGAAAGTCGAATGGTATTTCAAAGTCTTTTAGTAACTTTACAGACCGCTGACCGCACACTGAAGCATTGAAGAAGATCATCACATATACCCTCGCAATTCTTCTCTTGGGGGGGGCCGCCTTCACTGACAGTCTGAAGGCTGAACCGCTTGAGTTCATATACGAGCATTATTCTTCAGAAGACGGACTGCCGCACAATTCCATATGTGACATACACCAGGACAGGCGCGGCTATCTGTGGCTTTGCACGTGGTACGGACTGAGCCGCTTCGACGGCAACGGCTTCGTGAACTACACTATGCTGCCCGGCGACTATTCGAACCTTTCCCACAACAGGATCCTTTCCATAGACGAGGATGCATGCGGCTATCTCTGGCTCATGACGTACGACTACCATCTCTACCGTTTCGATGTGGCGAAGGAGAAGTTCACGGCCGTGCCGTCCGAGCTGGAAGATTTTTCGAAGAATAATGTCACGGTGAGCGGAATTCATTGTGATTCAAAAGGTAACGTGTGGGTGAACCTCTCCGGTGCAGGGCTTTTGAGGGTGTCGGAGGACCTTTCATACAGCACGTTCTTCCCTGCGGATGACAGGAATGTCGGAAAGGAGATAAAGGGAATATACGAGGATGCGTCCGGCATCGTGTATGTGGCTTCAGAGACAGGCATATCGAGGATTGACGGTGATTCTGTGTCGCTTCTTTCCCGTAATCCGGACGTCGTGGCCTTTGCACAGACTGCCGACAGGCTCTTTTTCGCGGCTCCGGGACAGCTCATAGTCGTCGATGAAGCCACCCATGAGCAGAAGACCGTCGATCTTGCAGGACTCGGCGCAGGACGGGCCACTGCGATGACTTTGACCGGCCCTTCTGAAGAACTTTGGGTGGGAATGACGGACAATTCAGTGGTGAGTGTGGACACGAAGACGCTTGAACTCAAGGTCTGCAGCACTTCCATGGGCCGTGTGCGCTATCTTTTCCCTGATCCGGAGGGCCTTCTGTGGATTGCTACCGAGCGTACGGGAATATGGTCTTATGACGGCTCCAGGGAACGTTTCCGCCATTACGAACACAGCAGCAACGTGATGTCCTACTACAAGGATACGCTTGCATGCGTGAAGAACAGCGGAGGCCGGCTCTGGGTGAAGATGAACGACTATGGTTTCGGATATTACGACCGCAGCCGCGATGAAATAGTGCCGCTGAGCAATGTCCGTGAGCAGAAGAACCATCGTTTCATGAACGGAGTTGCCTGCTTCGATGCGGACAGTTCCGACGTGCTCTGGATGTCGACCGTAGGCCGTGGGCTTGAACGTGTGACCGTGATCACTCCTAAGGTGGATGTGCTTGTGCCTCCGACACAGTCTGACGACAGGATGGCTTCGGCTGAGGTGAGGGCTATGCTCCGGGACAGCAGGAACCAGCTCTGGGTGGCGACGAAGAGCCGTGAACTCTACCGGTATTCGCCTGACCTGAAGAGCTGCAGACGTTTCCCTGACGGACAGAGCGGAGATATAGGAGTAGTCTATTCGATATTTGAGGACAGGGACGGGAACATCTGGCTTGGCACGAAAGGCGACGGCCTGATACGCATGACTCCGCATGGCGAAGAATATTCATGGAAACACTTCAAGGCAGATCCGTCTTCGTATGACTCATTGAGCTCCAATAATATATATTCGATCGAACAGGATAAGGACGGACGCATATGGATAGGTACCTTCGGCGGAGGCATATCGATGCTTGCAGGGCCTGACAGCGAGGCTTTCGTCAATGTCCAGAGCAATTTCCCGGACTATCCGCAGGATCTGGGAGACCGTGTCCGCTATCTGCACTGCATGCCGGACGGAAGGATGCTCGTGGCGACTGTCGGCGGACTTATATGGTTTGAACCGTCTGACAATCCGGAACTTACGGTGTTCAATCCGGTGACGAAGATTCCGGGAGACATCCGCTCGCTGGGCAATAATGACGTGATGCACATATTCACGGACAGGCAGGGGCAGACGTGGCTGTGTACTTTCGGAGGCGGCCTGAACAGGCTTTCTTTCGAGAACGGCATTCCTCGTTTCGATGTCGTGAGCACGGAGGACGGACTTTCCAGCAACATAGTGCTTTCGGCAGTGGACGATGCTTCGGGAGCCGTATGGGTGGCGACGGAGGCCGGTCTTTCCAAATACGAACCTCAGACCGGGGCCGTGACGAACTATACGAAATATGACGGAGTGAAGGCGACTGCATTCAGCGAGGCCACATGTGCTTCCCTCGAAGACGGGACGCTTCTGTTCGGCACTCTCGACAATGTGTATATGATCGGGCCTTCGGACTTTGTTCCGGTCCGTCACGACATCCGTCTGACCGTTTCAGGACTGAGCATCGACGGAGTCAGGACTCCTTTTGAAGGGGACATAACCATACCGCATGACTACTCGTCTTTCAGGATAGATTTCGCTTCACTGGATTTCAGCACAAAGGGCCGTGAAGGCTTCTCCTATATGCTTGAAGGCTACGACAAGGGCTGGATACCGACTGCAGGCAACAACAGCGCGACATATTCACGGATACCTCCGGGAAGATACGTGTTCAAGGTGTCGGCCGGCTCTCAGCAGAGCGGACAGACTGTTTCCGTGAATGTGCGTGTGAAGCCTTCGTTCTGGAACTCTCCGTTCACGATAGCTCTGTATGTGCTTCTTGGAATGCTTGTCATCTTCCTGCTTGTCAGGGCTTTGCTTATGTCGATGAAGCTTCGTGGAGATGTCCGTCTGGCTCAGGACCTTAACGATATAAAGACACGCTTCTTTACGAATATCTCCCATGAACTCCGCACGCCTCTGACGCTGATTCTCGGAGGAATTGACGAGATAAGCCGCAAGACGGAGCCTGGAGATGTGAACGAATACAGCGTCAATATGGTCAGCAAGAACGCAAAGAGGATGCTGACGCTTGTGAACCAGCTTCTGGACATAAGGACGATCGTCAATGGAAAGATGCGTCTGAAGGTGAGCCAGTTCGATGTGGTGAAGCTTGTGGAGAACGTCTATGACGATTTCAGGGACATGTCGGTGGAAAGGCAGATGGAGATGCGCATCATAAAGTCGGTAGACAGCCTGATGGTCTGGGGCGACGAGATACGTCTCGAAGCCCTCGTGTACAATCTGCTTTCCAATGCGTTCAAATACACTTCCGACGGAGGAAAGATCGAGGTGGGAGTGCTGTATCGCGAAGGCGAACCGGAATTCCGTATTATGGTGAAAGACAACGGGATAGGCGTGCCTAAGGAAAAGCAGAAGGCCATATTCGAACCGTTCGTCAAGGGAACTGGCAAGACGTTCAGCGGGATGGCCAGCAGCGGTATCGGCCTGTCCTTCTGCAAGGAAATAGCGGACATACATGGCGGCACGATCTGGGTGGAGAGCAGGAAGGATGCCGGCTCGAAGTTCTTTGTGCGTCTGCCGATCGAGCGCGACAGGTTCTCTGACGAGACAGCCCAGTTCATAGAATCGGACCGTGGCCGTCAGACGGAAGCATACGGACTCAGCAAATACCGGCTCGAACCGACGCATCCGGAAGGAGCGATGAAGGTGCTCGTGGTCGAGGACAATGCCGAGCTGAAGATATACATATATAACAGCCTCATAAATACTTATGAAGTCCGTGACGCTTCAAACGGCGTGGAGGCCCTGCAGGTGATCTCCGAGGGATGGATGCCGGATATGATTGTGACAGACCTGATGATGCCGGAAATGGATGGCATCGAGCTGATCAACCATATACGCAACGATTTCAGCACCAGTCATATACCAATAGTGATGATTACGGCCAAGCATGAGGATGACACCCACCTGAAGGCCATGAGGTATGGTGCTGACGGATATATAGCCAAGCCGTTTACGATGGAGCTTCTCATGGCCCGTATCGACAATATGCTGGAACGCAGGAAGTCGCTGATTTCCAATCTGTCTGCAGGCCCTATGAAAGATTCCGGCTCCGGGAAGAAGCCTCGGAAGATAGAGATTTCCCCTGAGGAAATTGTCATCACAGACCGTGACGAGCAGCTCATAAAGAAGGTGATGGAGTGGCTGGAGGACAATGTGTCCGATGCGGAAGTGACTGTGGACCAGCTCGCTGTGCATGTGGGGATGGGCCGTACGTCTATGTACAACAAGATAAAGGGCCTGACCGGAAAATCGCCTGTGGAACTGATTCAGGATTTCAGGATGGAAAAGGCGACATATTATCTCAAGAGCGGTCAGTATTCGGTTTCGGAGACATCATATAAGGTCGGTTTTTCGGATCCGGGCTATTTCAGCCGTTCTTTCAAGAAACATTTCGGCATGACGCCGGCTGAATATATCAAAAGGAACAGTACAAAACGTCATCCTGAGGAGGAACGGAGTTCCGATGCGGGGATATAAACGGGAAAATAATGAAAAGTATTTTGTCAATGGCCATGGCGCTATTTATGACGCTGTGTGTCAACGCTCAGGAAATCAGAGATATAGAGCCGTATTCGGTGCGCATGATAGCTTCGGAGATGATGCGTAATCCTGATGCGACCTATCTGGACGGGCGCAACGGCCAGCGTAAATGGAACTACACTACCGGGCTGGAACTCAAGTCATTCCTTGACGCCTCGAAGCGTTACGAACTGCCTTGGGTAATCGATTATGCACGTGCCTGGGCTGATACGATGGCGACGGAGAAGGGTGATGTGTACAAATACAAGAGGTCTAATTACAATGTAGACCACATCTGCCCTGCACGCATGTATTTCGACCTGCACGACATGTTCGGCGATGAAGACAAGCGCTATCGTCGTGTGACGCGCATGATACGGGAACAGATTGACGAGCAACCTCGCACGAAGTCCGGCGAGTTCTGGCACAAGCAGATATATCCGCATCAGGTCTGGCTGGACGGCTTCTACATGGCCCTGCCTTTCTATGCCGAATATACACGCCGGTATGGGCCTAAGGAGCAGCGCGATTCATTGTATTCCGACATCATCCATCAGTTTACCGAAGGCGCGGCAAACACCCTCGACAAGGAGACGCAGCTCTACCGCCATGCCTGGGACGAATCCCGATCGATGTTCTGGTGCAATCCTCAGACCGGGCTTTCCGAACATGCGTGGGGGCGCGCAAACGGCTGGTTTGCAGTAGCTCTGGTCGAGGTGCTGGACTATATTCCAGAAAAGCATCCCGAGCGGCAGAAGCTGATCGGTCTGCTGAACCATTTCGTTGAGGTGCTTCCGAGGTGGGCAGAACCACAGACCGGCATGTGGTATCAGGTGCTGGACTGCCCCGGACGCGAGGGGAACTATCTGGAGTCGACGGCTTCGATAATGTTCGTATATGCCTTCTTGAAAGGACTCAGGATGGATTATATCGATGATTCTCACAAGGACTATATACTTGGTCTGTACCCTAAGTTCATCGATACATTCGTGAAGGAGAACCAGGACGGAACCATATCCATAACCAACTGCTGTTCGGTCGGAGGCCTCGGCGGAAAGCAGATGCGCAAGGGCGATTTTGCATATTATCTGAGCGAACCTGTGATTGACAACGACTGCAAGGGAGTCGGCCCGTTCATATGGGCATCCCTTGAATGGGAAGCTCTGCATAATATTGACTATCAGGATGATGGTCTGGTTGTCCGCAACGGTGAGGCGATGAGGATGATGAAGAAGAGGGCAGTCGCTTTCGAAGGGGCGGAGGGATGCGGAATGTTCGCTGCCGGAGGACGTGGAGGAAAGGAATATGTCGTGACGTCGCTTGCCGATGATGGTTCAGAAGGCACTTTGAGACATGCCGTGGAGGCGGAGGGGGCACGCACGGTGAAGTTTGCCGTAAGCGGAGACATACATCTGAAGTCCCCTCTCAAGATAGAGAATCCGTATATATCCATTCTTGGGGAGACGGCTCCGGGCGAGGGAATCACAATCCGCGATTATCCTGTGCACGTTTCTGCCGACCATACGGTCATACGTTATCTGCGTTTCAGGCTCGGAACGGCGGCAGGCGTAGAGGCGGACGCTTTCGGAGCAAACGGCTGCAGCAATCTGATCATTGACCACTGCTCAATAAGCTGGGCCACGGATGAGAATGCCTCATTCTATAATATAAGGAATGCGACCGTCCAGTGGTGCATTATTTCAGAAGCTCTGAACGCTTCCGTACATCATAAGGGAAAACACGGCTACGGAGGCATCTGGGGCGGCCGCAACGTGACCTTCCACCATAATCTTTTTGCCCACAACAACAGCCGCAATCCGCGCTTCGATCATCCGCGTCTGTATCATGGTGCGGATCTGCTGACCGGCCGCGGAACAGTGGACTTCGTGAACAATGTCGTCTACAACTGGGGCATGAAGGCTGTTTATGGAGGTGAGGAAGGCTGGTTCAATGTGTCGGACAACTGGTTCCGTCCGGGTCCTGCAACTGGTGAACTCAACGGTGAGTGGCTGGAAATCAGCACTTCCGAAAGCACGTCGACGGTTCCGGGAAGCTTTTATCTTTCAGGCAATGTGTATGACGTCTCGGCTGTAGAACGCAAAGGAAATCATCAGAGAGAAAAGCCTGACTATGAAAAGATGGAAAATTTCGAGAAATCCTATGATGCATCTTCCGTGGCTGAGCCTTTCGAAATAAGGGTGAAGCTGTATCAGCAGCCGGCGCGGCAGGCATATGAAGCCGTACTTGAGGAAGCCGGTGCGTCACTGCATCGTGACAAGACCGACAGCCGCATCATAAAGGAAGTCCGCAAAGGCAAGGCAAAGGCAAAAGGCAGCGTAACAGGCCTCCCGGGCATAATCGACTCCGAATCAGATATATAGTACCGCTATGAAACCGATAAGAATACTTTCCCTTTTAGCCCTCATGCTCGCTCTTTCCGCATGTAAGGACAACGGCCTCGACGATGTTCTGCCCAAGGACGTCAGCGCTCCTACAGGAGTTGTACTCGCTTCATCCACAGCAACATCGCTCACATTCTCATGGAATCCGACGGACAATGCCGTCTATTATGTTGTCCGTCTCGAAGATGCTTCGGGGGAACTTGTCCCGGGAGGTCAGACAAGCACGAAATCCGCGACACATACATATGAGGGCCTTGTACCAGGTGCGGCATATTCCTTCATGGTGAAAGTAAAGGTGGGCACTGTCGAGTCTGAGTATTCAGCGCCTGTTTCAGCCGTCACTTCCGAGGGCTCGACAGAACCGGAGCCGACTCCGACCCCTCCGTCGTCAGACTATGCGGCGTTCAAGATACCGGCATCTGAAGATGCTCACGGCAAGGCACTTGCGTTCCCTGGGGCTGAAGGAGGCGGAATGTATACGACCGGAGGCCGCGGCGGAAAGGTGATACATGTCACGAATCTGAATGATTCCGGCGCAGGTTCTCTTCGTGCTGCGCTTGCAGAATCCGGTGCAAGGACCATTGTTTTTGACGTGGCTGGCATCATAGAGCTGAAATCCACATTGAAGATAAGCAACGGTGATGTGACGATTGCAGGTCAGACGGCTCCGGGAGACGGCATCTGCATAAAGGATTTCACGACGCAGATTGAAAGGTCTGGCGGCAACGTCATCATACGTTTCGTTCGTTTCCGTCTGGGTGATGTGTCTGCAAGCGACGGGGCCGATGCCATATGGGGACGCTATAACGATGGCATAATCCTCGACCACTGCTCCATGTCGTGGTGCATCGACGAGTGTGCGTCATTCTATGCGAACCGGAACTTCACGATGCAGTGGTGCATACTTACGGAAAGCCTGCGCGTCTCTGTCCACGGAAAAGGAAATCACGGCTATGGCGGCATATGGGGCGGGAAGGATGCATCCTTCCATCATAACATGCTCGCCAACCACGACAGCCGCAATCCTCGCATAGACCATCCTCAGGTATACGGTGACTATGTGCAGACGCATCGCGGAAACGTAGACTACCGCAACAATGCCGTATATAACTGGGGCTCGAACTCCACTTACGGAGGAGAGGACGGCTGGTTCAACATCGTGAACAATTATTACAAGCCGGGTCCGGCCTCAAAGGACAGGAAGTACTTTGTGGACGCTTATGGCTCATATGTCAAGGACGGAGTCACATATGCGGACAGATATCCGGAACTTTATCTGTCAGGAAACGTCCATACACTGCATGACGACATTACGGCTGCCAACGACGCCTCGGCCATATACTGGCATAATTCCCTCACATCTGCGGCAAACTACAATACCGTCCTTTCATCTCCGCACGCCATCTATGGCCCGGCTTCCGAGGACGTGTACACAACGACGCATTCCGCACAGGCTGCCTTCGAACGTATCTGTGAATTCGGCGGAGCCTCTTTGAGACGTGATTCTGTGGATGACCGTGCGTGCCGTGATGCGATGAGCGGTAAGGCTACCTTTACCGACGGGGGCAACGGCTCCACGGGCGGCATCATCGACACTCCAGATGCAGTCGGCGGCTGGCCTTCATATGAAGCGACGGATTCCGAACTTGAGAAGGTGAAGGATACCGACGGCGACGGAATGCCGGACTGGTTCGAGGAACAGTTCGGCCTTGACAAGGCTTCGGCTGCGGACGGAAACGCCAGGACTCTGGATACATTCGGCAGATACACGAATCTCGAGATGTATCTTCACTATCTGGTGCGCGATATCATCGAAGGGCAGAATGCCGGAGGCTCATATACCAAATTGTCGTGAACGTGCACGGAAATTCGGGACAGTGTCAAAAAGTACAGATAATGTGATAAAATCTCCCAATTTCCTTGTCCCATAATCGGTATTTTCGCATTATGAAATATTGTTGGAGCCTCTGAACCCCGTTTTGAGTGGTGTCAAGGGGCACATGCAGCAATGAAACAACAAATATTAACACTAATACTAACCAAACACAGTTCTTTTATGAAAAATCTGGCAAAAAGGATTTCTCTGTTGGTTTTAGGGCTTGTCGCGACAGTCTTTGCGGCTTCTGCCCAAGAAATCAAGGGTGTCGTGTCAGACGTCAACGGCCAGCCTCTCATCGGCGTGTCCGTTTTCGTGGACGGCACATCGTTAGGAGTCGCTACGGGTTTGGACGGTGATTATGCGATCAACGTTCCCGATGCCAAAGGCAAGACTCTCGTTTTCTCGATGATAGGACTTTCCGAAAAGAGGGTGCTCATCGGCAACAGCACGACAATCAATGTGACGCTTGAAGAGGATACGAACTTCCTCGACGAGACGGTCGTCATCGGTTATGCCACGGTAAAGCGCCGCGACCTCATGGGTTCGGTGTCATCGGTGGACAACAAGGCTCTGACACAGGCTCCTGTCGCTACGGTAGGTGAAGCATTGGCCGGAAGAATGGCAGGTGTCCAGGTGACAGCAACCGAAGGTGATCCGGACGCTGAAATCAAGATCCGTGTCCGTGGAGGAGGATCAATCACTCAGGATTCTTCGCCTCTTTATATCGTTGATGGTTTCCCTGTGGACAACTACAACGATGTTCCTGCTTCAGACATTCAGTCAATCGATATCCTGAAGGATGCCTTTTCGACTGCCATCTATGGCTCGCGTGGTGCGAACGGTGTCGTCCTCATCACGACAAAGTCAGGTGCTGCCGGCAAGATCTCGGTAAGCTACAATGCTTATTGGGGACAGAAGAAGATGGCTAATGCCGACGCCATTGAGACAGGAACTTCGTATGACTTCGTAAGGAATCAGTACGAGTTTGCTGTCCTGAGAGACAGACTTGAGGATGACTATGTCGCTGTCTTCGGTGTCTTCGACGATATGGATATGTATAAGGATGTCGAGGCAAACGATTGGGTGAAGAAGGTCTTCGGCAACGTAGGGACCACTTTCAACCACAACATTTCAGTGTCAGGCGGCTCAGATAAGGTCAAGTGGACAGCAAGTTATGCCCACATCGGAGACAATGCCATCATGCTCGGATCCGATTACAAGAGGGACAATCTTAACTTCAAGACGAACTATAAGCCTATAAGGCAGATAACGATTGACATCAATGCAAGGTATTCACGTACTGAGGTTTATGGTGCAGGCGCAAACTCGATCAATGACTCAGGTTCGACTTCAGGTACTTCTGCACGTCTGAAACATGCAGTGCAGTATACTCCGTTCCCGATTACGGGAGTGGCTACGGATTCGGATCTTGCCGAGGATTACGGCGATAACGCTCCGCCTCTTGAGTCTGTGGCTGACAATGACAACAGAAGGATCCGCAAGAGCTGGACGTTGAACGGTGCCGTGACATGGCACATCATCGACAATCTCAATCTCAAGGTTGAAGGTGGTATCGATGACTATTCGCAGGAAGACAACCGTTATTACGGTCTTACTACATATTATGTAGGTAATTCTGCTACATACAAGAACCAGCCTGCAACGTTGTACAAGAATGCCTTCAGGACCAAGTACCGTACGACCAACACACTGAACTACAACTTCGAAGATGTATTTGCTGATGACAGGCACAAGCTGGACCTGCTCATCGGTCAGGAATATATCCTTACCAAGTCCAACACATTGTCTTCGACCGTGGAAGCTTTCCCTACATTCTTCGATTCGGAAATGGCATGGAACTTCATGGCGTCAGGTACTCCGGTGGCTTCAAATAACTTCTACAATCCTGACGAACAGCTTCTCTCATTCTTTGGCAGAGCCAATTATGAGTATGACGGCCGATACGGTGTTTCTGCTACGATCCGTGCCGACGGTTCCTCAAAGTTCGCCAAGGGCAATCAGTGGGGCATTTTCCCTTCGGCAGCGGCATCCTGGACGATCTCCAATGAAGGATTCCTTGAAGATGTGGACTGGCTTGAAAACCTCAAGCTCCGTTACAGCTATGGTACGGCAGGTAACAACAACATCCCGTCAAATGTGTCTTCACTCCTGTTCCAGGCAAACAACACATCATGGATATCGATGGGTAACACATGGTGGGGTTCGACGACGGTCGGTGGCAAGGCCATAATGCCGAATCCGGATCTGACCTGGGAAACGACTGTGTCACATAATATCGGTCTCGATTATTCTTTCCTCAACAGCCGCATAAACGGTTCGTTTGAACTTTACCACAATACCACGAATGATCTCCTTATCCAGTTCCCTGTAGCAGGTTCGGGATACGATTATCAGTATCGTAATCTTGGCTCTGTCCAGAACCGTGGATTTGAGGCATCTGTAAGTTTCGTCATCTTTGAGAAGAAGAATTTCGGACTTACCCTCGGCGGTAACATCAGCCTCAATGAGAACAAGGTGACAAGCCTTGGTGGTCTTGACAAGATCGAGGCGACCTCATCGTGGGCTTCAACTGAGATCGGTGTGGACTACGTGGTTACGGAAGGACGTCCTCTCGGTGACATGTGGGGATACCTGTCTGACGGACGTTATTCTGTCGATGAGTTCACCCATGACGGTACCAGGTGGGTTGCTGATGAAGGAACGGTAGATGCATCAGACATTCTGGGATCGGAGTTCTTCCGTCCGGGTGCGATGAAGCTCAAGGATATCAATAAAGACGGTAAGATTACTGTTGATGACAGGACCATTATTGGCAACGCACAGCCTCTCGGAGTCGGCGGTTTCAATCTTTCCGGATATCTCTATGGTTTCGACTTTTCTGCGAACTTCAACTATGTGTTCGGCAACAATATCTACAATGCCAACAAGATAGAGTTCAGCCATTCAAGAAAATATTCAAACCGCAATCTGCTTTCTTCAATGAATGTTGAAAACCGTTGGACCAACATCGATTGGGCAACAGGTGAAGAGATTACGGATCCTGCCCTGCTCAATGAGGTCAATGCCGGCACGACGATGTGGAATCCTGGTGCAAACAAGGCTATCTTCTCTGACTGGGCCGTAGAAGATGGTTCCTTCCTCCGTCTTCAGTCGGCTACGCTCGGATATACCCTTCCGCAGAAGTGGACCATGAAGATAAAGATGCAGAAGCTTCGTGTATATGTAACAGGTACAAACCTCTTCTGTCTGACAAAGTATTCAGGTTATGACCCTGAGGTGGATACAAGACGTGCAACTCCTCTTACTCCTGGAGTTGACTGCTCGGCATATCCAAAGAGCACAGGCTTTGTCGTCGGTGTAAATGTCACATTCTAATATAGAGAAATATGAAAGTAATAAATAAGATACTTATCGGTGTAGGAATGTTGGCGGCATCTGCTCTGACTTCATGCGAGGACGGACTTACCACTCCGACACAGTCTTCCTTTGACGAGTCTGTGGTGTTCTCGAACTACACTCTTGCAGAATACAATGTGTTCGGCATTTATGAAGTCTTCGGACATACCAACTGTCATAGAGGACGTTACCTTCCGTGGTATGGTTTCAATACCGATATAGAACTTTACAACAATACCACAGCAGATGAAAAATCCAGCATAGCAAGGTACTCAATGACTGTCACAAATGGTCAGCTGAATCTTTCAAACGGCCCGTACAATGAGCTTATGACAGGTATCGAGCGAGCTAATCTTGCCATCCGTGGTATCCGTCAGTATGGAAATCCTGCCGGTAATTCCGATATGGCGGCTCTTTTAGGAGAGGCACTCTGCGCACGCGCACTTCTCTATACCGAACTTCTTAAGGCATATGGTGAAGTGCCGGCACGTTTAGAACCGATTGCTCCTGAGACCATATATATCAACAAGTCAGACAAGGATGTCATCTATAAGCAGCTTCTTGCAGACCTTGAGGAGGCATTCGGATATATGTCATGGCCACTGAAGGGTTCTACGACATCTACGACAGACCGCCCGAGCCTCGCCTTTGCCAAGGGACTCTATGCTCGTCTTGCCCTCATGGCTTCCGGCTATTCTCTACGTCCTGAACCAGGTCTTGTCGGTACTGGAAATGCCGGCACCGTAAGGCTGTCGGAAGATCCGGAACTCCAGAAGGAGGTCCTTTATCCGAAGGCGCTTGCTGCCCTCAAGGATGTGATCGATAATTCAGGTCTGTCCCTTTACGATAGCTATGAGCAGCTTTGGAGGGATTTCAACAATATGGATATCGCTGCCGGCAAGGAAGTAATCTTTGTAATACCATCATCAGATTCAAGAGGACGCTGGAACTATACTTTTGCAATCAGGACGGAAGGTAATCCGGACTGGACTTCCGGCCCGACTTCAAGCCGTGGCGGTACTGCCGGTCCTGTTCCTACGCTTTACTGGAAGTATGGGAAAGAGGATGTCCGTCGAGATCTCAGCTGTGTGAACTGGAAGTGGGTGCTCGGCCCTAATGGAAGGAATATACCGGAGCTTGCCGGTCCGGACGACTGGTATTTCGGAAAATTCCGTTTAGAATGGCAGCTGGATGCTCCTTATACAGGAGGTAATGACGATGGTATCAAGCCGGTATATATGAGGTATTCGGATATCCTTCTCATGGCTGCTGAAATTGCCAATGACCCGGCATGCGGCGCTCGTGACGAGGCTTATGCAAAAGAATGTCTGCTTCAGGTGCGTAAGAGAGCATACAAAGGAAATGAAGGCATTGCTGCATCTTATGTAAATGGCCTTTCCGGCCAGGAGGCTGTCTTTAATGCAATCGTCGATGAGCGTGCACTCGAATTTGTCGGCGAGATGCTTCGTAAGCAGGATCTCATCCGTTGGAACAAGCTCAAGGAGAAAATGGATGAATCAAAGGCTGAGCTTGAGGCATGGATGGACAATGCCGGCACAGAGTTCGGTCCTGCGGTATGGTACAGATATGCTGCCGACGGATCTATTGAAACATATGGCTATAATGAAAAGTCTACAACAGATTCTGCTCCGGCAGGTGAAGGTTGGGAATGCTATACGAATTCAAAGGGAGAAGTCGCTACCTATTTCAAATTTACAAGTGAAGATGAAACTACCGGTTCCGTATCTCGCAGCGAGTCCGCTCAAAAGAAGCTTGATTCTTTCTACGACAACGACCCTGATACCAGACAGTGGTGGCCGATTCCTGAAGCCACTCTTGTAAACAGCCAGGGAACGCTCTTCAATGACTATGGATTTTAATATTTGACCAATCATGAAAAGAATATTTTCAGCTATATTATTGGGAGTATCACTCATCATTTCCGGTACAGCATTTACAGGCTGTACCGAAGAAATGGTGGACATCAATGACGAGATGACGCTCGGCAGATGTCTTACTCCTACAGAACTCTCTGCCAAGATTGTGAATGGTGAGTTCATCGAGTTCAACTGGACCAAATCCAAGGGAGCTACCGAGTTTGTTCTCGAACTGTATTCGGACGAAGAAATGACCACTCTTGTCGAGACTCTTTCTATTCCAGCCGCAGAGCTTCCGTATACGGCTGATCTTGAGGCCGATATGACGTATTATGCCCGCGTTAAGGCTGTGGATTCGGAAGGTGTCATCGCCGATTCGCATTGGGCTGTATTTGATCGTGCGCTCCAGACATATGCAATCAAGTCATCGCTCAATCCTGAACTGGTAAGCAGATCCGAGACTTCGATTACGATAAAGTGGACAAAGGATGCTGAAGTTGATCATATACGCATCACTCCAGCCATTGCTACTGAGGATGATTATACACGCTTTGATGTCAATGCAGATGCAGTAGCTGCAGCACAGATTGAGGTGACAGGACTCAGACCGTCTGTAAATTACACTCTGGCTGTTCATTTCAAGAGTGCTGACAGAGGACAGGTTTCTGCCTGGACCAGGCCTTCAATGACCGAACCTGCTGAAGTCTCTACTTCAGATGCTCTTCTTCAGGCTCTTACGGAAGGTGCACCGGTAATAAAGGTGGCATATTCGGAAACTCCATATGTGATCGGCAAGGTCGCGCTCTCTAAGCCGGTGGCAATGTACGGTGATGCAACAGATGCCGGGCTGCAGCCTGTAATTCAGGGTGGACTTGAAATCGGCGACGGCGTTACAAACATCCATTTCGAGGCTCTTACATTTGATGGAGCCGGCCTGTCGGAGTATCCGCACCATCTTACATTCGGTGCCGCTGCAAGCGTTGAAAGCATATCAGTCGTAAACTGTAATCTCAATAACTATCTTCGAGGTATCCTTTATGAGAACAGCAAGGCTCCTGTAATCAATAAGATATCTTACAATGGAACTGTCGTGAACAATGTCGGCGGTGACGGTGGTGACTGCTTCGACTTCCGTGGAAAGGCTGTCGTGGGCGACATATCATTCCTGAACTGTACGTTGAACGGTGGTGCACGTACATATTTCCGCCTCGATGCCAATGCAACAGTCGAGTCACTCTCGCTTACTCATTGTACATTCAACAACCTCTGCTTTGCCAACAACGGCAACAATAACGGTATATTCAATGTGCGTGCTCTCAATGCGGCAGGTACAGCTCCTGCATTCGTTCTGACACACAACGTGTTCCTTAATATGAACGATGACAACAAGAGATGCTGCCTTATCGCAAAGAACTCTACTTCAGCTTTCCCGACAGAGATTTCGAACAACTTCTTCTATAACTGCTACGACAGGTTCTTCATCCCTCAGAAGGATGGCTCATCCCTCTCTGGAGACGATCTGAAGGCGGCAGCAGATGCTGGACGTGCTCTCATTCTTGTGAATGGAAGTGTAGAGCTTGCAGACGATCCTTGTGTCGACAGCGTACGCGACAAGCTCAACGTTACAAGCAAGGAAGTCCAGGAGACTGATGCAGGTGACCCAAGGTGGTTTGCTGCTTATGTGGAGATTCCTGAGGACCTTACTCAGGAAGTTACTCCTACAGGAAAGATCTGGAATCTTACTGACGGCCAGACATTCAAGAAGCAGGCTGACAAGGATATGGTCCGCGACGGCATCCGCTTCTATGTCAGGAACACTCCTGTAAACTTCACCAAGGAAGGATTCGAGTTCTCTGGCGAGGCTGTGCTCGAAGGCGGCGTTCCGGTTGATGGTGCAATAGGAATAAAGGTGAATGAGCCGGGTTCAGTCATTATCTCGGTAGCCGAGGCGACAGGTCATTCTAATCTCACTGTAAGCCTTGACGGAAAGGTATCAGCTTCGGTTCCTGCTGGCGCGGAGTATCAGAAAGTGACTTTCGCGAATGTTTCAGGTGAGCAGATGATTTACATCTATGGCTGCCACCCTGCAACAATGGCCTTCCTCCAGTGGACATCAGACGTTCAGGTGCTTGAGACTGTTCTTGCAACACCTGAGGTGTCAATTAGCAAGACTGTTGTGAATGAGCGTGCGGAGGAGACCATCACCCTTACATGGGAGTCTGTAGACTATGCCGGCTCATACAACGTGACAATTGACGGAAAGACCGTGAATGTTGCTGAGACTGCATATTCATTCTCTACGGCAAACTATGCTGTTGAGGAGGAAGGAGGCGATTTCGCGATTTCTGTGACAGCAGTTCCTGCTGCCGACGATTACACACGCGAAGAATCTGCTCCGGCGGAACTCTCGTTCCATGTGAACGATGTTCCTGACGAGCCGGGAATAAGGATCGTGAGATATACTCTTACCTTCCCGAGTGCTGCAACTGCCGATGAGAAGTATGTCTGCGAGAACAATGACGGTTTCTATGTGCAGACAACAGGCGGCTGGGCAATTGATTCAAACAGTCAGAAATTTGCTGTGACAGGTGGAACGGACTATGATCAGTATTCAACACGTCTGAAGGGTTCCAAGACATCTGATTCAAAGACGATGACCATAACTGTTCCTAATGATGGTGTCCTTTATATCGGCGCTCGTTCAGGAAACGGCTCAGCTACCGACCGTACGATGGCACTTATCCAGAACGGTGTCGAAATCCTTCCTGCAACAGTGATCAAGGATGAAGATAAGTTTTCTGTAGGTGACGCAAGCGCATTCCCTTATACCGTTGTCAATGTAAAGGCAGGTAACATTGAAGTCATCCTTAACAATGGTATAAATTTCTACGGAATCGTATATGACGCTACTGAAGGTTCGGCAGCAGTTGACTATGTATGGGACTTCTCTTCTGACGCTTGGATAACAGCTATGAGCGCTGTTGAGAAGAATACAAACAACAGTGACTGGGACATCGAGGTCGATGGGCTCAAGATGGTTTCAGGTGGCGGTTCGATCAAGTGGAATACGACTGTGGTAAACGATGTAGAATATCACTACTGGCAGATAGGAGGTGGTGGGTCAGAAACCAAGAGGTATTTTGAGTTCACAACCGACGTCGCAGGAACAGTGTCTGTTTATGCATCCGGTACTAATGATGATCTTGACCAGACCCGTATGGTTGTCGTGAAAGCGGAAGGTGCAGATCCTGTTGAGCAATTTGGTGCATCCAAGAAGTCTGAAGGACCAGTGAAACTTGACTATCAGGTAACACCTGGAGTCGTGAAGGTCTACACCAACGCAGGTCTGATCCTTTACAAGATTGAGTTTCACTCAAACTAAACCATAACCAATAAATATCACGTTTTCGGGGTGACTGTATCAGCAGCCACCCCGTTTTTATCCTGACGCTTAAAGTGTTGATACATAGCTGATTCCTGAAACTGCGTGCTCCCCAAAGGCAGCACGCAGTTTTGGTAAGTTGTTGAGTGGTAGTAGTTTAGGTGCCAAGGTGTTTATTCGAAGAGGTTGCGACGGGGGAGCTTGTCGCAGTAGAGGGAGCGGCACTGCTGGAAGAGGGCATCGGTGTAACGGGCGAGGCCTGGGCCTTTCCAAGTGCTTGTGTTGGTGATAAGTATCCAGCATTCACCGTCCGGAAAACGCTTCACGAGAGCGCTTGTGCCGGCGAGTGTGCCGGTTCTGCTCCAGCCTTTGGCAGGGTTGGTGTCGTTCCAGCCGAGCGAGAAAGTCTCGGTGTCGAAATACTCGGTCATCTGGCTGATGCTGTCCGCATTAAGGATGTCAGGAACTTCAGGGCTGCCGTCAATGGATGCGACAAGGCGTGCGATTTCGGCAGGGGAGCCGCACAATGCTCCAGCTCCTGAAAGCAGAGTGATGTTGTTGCCACCGTAGCATCTTTCCACTATACGGCCGCTTCCGTTGTATTCCTCGATGTACTTTCCGTCCCCTTCATGTGTGTAGTATCGCACTTCGTTGGTACGCTTGTCCTCATAATAGTTTCCTGCGATGTGCATGTCGTAGCATCCTGCCGGGAACAGCACCTCCTTGCGTATGAATTCTTCATAAGACATCCCGGATTTCTTCTCGATGATTTCCGAAAGCAGCAGATAACCGAAATTCGAATATTTCTGCCATGAGCCCGGCTGGAACCTGAGTCTTCTTTGCAGGACGACCGTCATGAAGTCCTCGACTTCTGGCGCATGGTCGAGCTTCAGCTGGTTCATCACATCGCGCGACGAGAAAAGAGGATCGCGCGAAAAGCCGCCCTGATGCCTCAGAAGATGCTCCACCGTAATCTTCCTGTAGTTTCTGTCCTTTATGAGGGAATTGTAGAAATCGTCGTTCAGGATGCCTGAGGGGCCGAAGACCGTGTCGCTCAGATGCAGCGAATCCCTTTCCTGCAGCACCATGATTCCGACTGCGGTAATCAGTTTGGAAACAGATGCCATCCTCAGGATATGCGAAGGCTGCATCTCGATTCCCAACTCTTCGTCGGCCCAGCCGTATCCTTTCGCGTATAAAAGTGAGTCGTTTCTCGTGATTGCAAGTGAAGCCCCCTTGATCTGCCAGCTGTTCAGGAACTTGCGCACTCTTCTGTCCAGTCCCTCCAGCTCGGGAATCTCAGACATTGAGTTGTCAAGCGTCTCGTTCAGCTTCACGCGTTCGGGAATCAGCTCCTGCGGCTTTGGCAGAGGCCTGTGGAAAAATGATGTTGCGGTGGCAATCGTGATTGCAAGCACAGCTGCAAATGCAAGGATGATGGGCAGACGTCTCTTCATCTGTCCCTCCTTACAGCAATCCTGCCCTGCGGGCATATTCTATTATGAAATCGGCCGTGCCTTCGACGCCGAGTATCGAAGAGTCCAGACAGAGGTCGTAGGTAGAAGCCACACCCCAGTTGCCGAAGGTGTAGTAATTATAGTATTCCTCCCTTCCCTTGTCCTTACGTTCCATCAGCTCGAGTGCCTTTTCATCCGAAAGGCCGAGGCGCTCCACTATTCTTCCGACACGCACAGCCTGAGGTGCAGTGATGAACACATCCAGAGTGCAGTCCAGCTCGCGAAGCACGTAATCGGCGCATCTTCCCACAATTATGGCCGGACCGTGCTCAGCTATGCTCCGTATCGTTTCGCACTGCATGGAGAAGATGTCCTTGTCGCTCATGTAGCTGTTGGTCTGGGACGAGTACTCTGTCGTGAAGATGGATGAAAGCGAGAAGAACCGGCGCTTCTCGTCGCTCCTGGCGAAGAACTCTGCGCTGAAACCGCTGTCCTGAGCGGCTTTTGTGAGCAGTTCATTGTCAAAAACAGGAATACCGAGCTTCTTGCCGAGCTCCAGAGCCACGGCCTTTCCGCCGCTCCCGAACTGTCTTCCGACAGTGATTATGAGTTTCTTTTCCATTGTGGTCAGTTTGTTCTCTTGTTATAACTGGCTTCCGAGTATGGCGGGATCGTCTCCATCGTTGAGCCTGCTGAATTTCCGGAACAGCCTTGAAAGCAGTATGGCTGTGAGGATGAATGCGATGAAGTCCGAAATAGGGAAACTCATCCACACTCCGAGTCCGTCAAAGAAAAGAGGAAGCACATAGAGCAGTGGAATGAGGAAGAGCAGCTGTCTTGAAAGCGAAAGCAGAATCGACTTCTGCACCATTCCGAGACACTGGAAGAAATTTGTGGCAATCATCTGGAATCCTACGATAGGGAAGGCAAGATTCATGATTCTCAGTCCTTTTACAGACATGCCGAGAAGTTCCGTGTCGTTCGTGAATATGCTGCAGGCCATCTTCGGACAGAGCAGCGAAATAAGGAAGCATGCACATGTGACGGCAGTCGCAAGCTTTGCCGTCTTCCAGAATACCTCCTTCACGCGCGTGTATTTCCTTGCCCCGTAATTGTATCCGGCAATAGGCTGCATTCCCTGATTCAGACCCAAGCATATCATCGCAAACATGAACGTGAGCCTGTTGCAGATACCGTAGGCTCCGATTCCGAGGTCGCCGCTGTACTTGCGGAGCTGCTGATTGATGAACAATGTCACAAGACAGGCTGCGGAGTTCATAAGGAAAGGCCCCATGCCGATGGCAAGCGAGTCTTTCGCCACCCTCATATCGAGCCTTGCAATGCCCTTTTCGAAATGGAAGGCGCGGCTCTTGTCGTTGAAGTGAAGCATCACCACTACCATTGCCACGGTCTGCGCGATGACGGTCGCCCAGGCGGCTCCGGAGATGCCCATGTCGAACACGAATATGAATATCGGGTCGAGTATGGCGTTGAACAGCACGGTGAATATGGTCAGGCCCATCGCCTTCTTCGGGCTTCCGGACGAGCGCATGGCCGAGTTCAGACCGAAATACAGATGTGTTATCACATTGCCGTACAGGATGATGCGCATGTATTCCTTCGCATATGGAAGAGTGTTCTCGCTGGCTCCGAAGAAATACAGGATGGGATCCAGGAACACGAGGGCCGCAATCATGAATGCGAAACCTATGATCATGTTGAGGCTGACGATGTTGCCGAGTACCTTGTTGGCCGCCTTGTAGTTCTTCTGGCCCAGCAGCACTGACAGCATGGTCGAGGCTCCGGCTCCGACCAGTGTGCCGAATGCCGTCGAAAGGTTCATGAGCGGGAATGTGACGGCAAGGCCGGAAATGGCGAGTGGACCGCATCCCTGTCCTATGAAGATGCTGTCCACCATGTTATACAGCGAAGCCGCCGTCTGTGCTATGATTGCCGGCAGCGCATACTGTTTCAGCAGCCTGCCGATCTTTTCCGTTCCGAGTTCTGTGGGGATTGTGTTCGTCTTGTCTTCTGCCATCTTAGTCCTCCGGTTCCTCTACGATTTCGATTTCAAATATCAAAGGGGCATATGCCGGGATGCTAGAACCGCTGCCTGAATAGCCGTAGCCGAGCGGTGAGTAAAATACTCCGATACCCTTCTCCATAGGGTGCATCTGCCACAGCGTCAGGGCAAAACCCGATATGATCGAAGATTCGTCAGAGCCCATGGTTATGTCGCTGTAGCTCTCGCCCCAGTTGATCTGTACCGGCTCGTAAGTCTTTGATGATGAATATAGACCGTTGTCCTTTGCGACTTTCTCCATGGTCGTGTCGAACACGAGTCCGTTCAGAAGCTTTCCTGTATAGTTGATGTAGATTGTCGTGTCTGAAGGGAATGTGTCTTCTGTGTCGATGTCCTCTGAAACAGGCTGGTAGTAGAATCCTGTCGTGTCGTTGGTCATCCTGTCGTTGAAGGTCTCAGGATTGTCGCTGATGTATTTCTTGATCTGCTCGATCTCATATACGTTGATGCTGTCGGTGAAGGCCTTCACCGTGATGTCGTAGATGGCATCCGAATAGCTTGACGATGCGTCAAGATACTGCTCCTCAGTGTCGTAAGCCTTGTAGGACATGAGCCAGCTCGGAATGATGACCTTCTTGCTTCCTCCTGCCTTCATGCCTTCGAGAGCATCCATGAGTCCTGCCTGGATGGTACCCTCGAATGTAGTCCACACCGTCGGGCCGTAATATGTCGTCACGGCGTACTCTCCCAGCTGTCTGGCCGTCTCGGAGTCCGTATATGCCGAAATCGTACCCTCAAGGTCTGTGGCGACATAGTCCAGAACCACATATCCGTCTTCCGTCACCTCATCTCCGGTACCTTCTGTCTCTTCAATTATATATATGCCTCTGCCTGCCTTTTCCGCGTTCGGATAATTCAACGACAGCCATGCGTCGAAATAGCGCTTGTTGGCCTCGTTCGGGCCGCTTGAAACGGTTTTTGCGCAGCCTGTCATCACAATGGCCGCGATTACACAGAGAATAGAGCTAAATGTATTCTTCATTCTACGGATTGAAATTTTAACCGACAAAGATAGTAAAAAAAACGTAAGTACTCTAATCGTTCGAGACTCCGACTACCCAAATCTTGTAAAGCAGTGCGGAATTTGCAGGAATTATGCCAAACGTCTTGTTCCCGAAGCCGTATTTTCCTGAAAACATTATTTCGCACTCCTCTCCGGCTCTCACTCCGACCAGCCCTTTGTGCAGTCCTTCGATGAGTTCCGTGTCCTTCATGTTGATCTCGAATATCTCGTAATCGGGGTCGGTGACGGACCATCCTGAGGATTCCGCCGTGCTCTGATGGTTGGTCACGAACATCGTGGATGCCGAGCCTGTGAATATGTAGCCGGCATAGTAGAACGACACGGAACCTTGTGGGTCCAGCTCCTCTCCTTCGCCCTCCTTCCGTACGAGCCTGTTCGAACCTCCGTTCCTGACGACCCTGAGAGTGTCCGTGCCGCTGACCCTGTTCTTCTCGATATACGAGTCGATCTTGCTTTCCTGGGAGCTGTATGTTGCCTCCAGCTTCTCCTTTACGCATGCGCTGCCGGCAAGGCACATGAGCAGCAGCGCGGATATCCTTATCTTACTTTTCATCTTCCTCTGTCATGAATATATGTGTGTGACGCTCTACATATGCGGCCGCCTGTGTGACATCGGCGATGTCTCCGGGGATGTAGAGCCTTCCTCCCGCAGCGTTCTCGTGTCCCCCACCGTTGAAGTGCTGCCTTGCGCACATGTTGGCGGAGATGCCCTTCTTCGACCTCACCGAAACCCGCACAAGTCCCGCATCCTCCTTCAGCAGCAGGCTCATCTTCACCGACTCGATCGAAAGCGGCATGTTCACGAATCCTTCCGTGTCGCCCTCCTCCACGTGGTACTCCAGCTGCGTCTTCCTGTCCAGCACGATGTATGCCACCCCGTCTGCTGTGATGGTGAGCAGATCTTTCATCATGTGTCCCATGAGCCTGAGACGGTTTTCGCTGTGGCGGTTGTACAGATTGTAAAGTATCGCGTCCCTGTCCACACCTGCCGCCAGAAGTGACGAAGCCATTTCCAGAGTACTCGGATATGTCGAGTTCGCGAAGTTGTTGGTATCCGTCGTCATGCCGGTCATCAGTGCCGTCGCCGATTCCGCCGGAAGCCTGCGTGCGTCCCCTCCGATCTGCGGCATGGCCGTCAGCACGTGGTACAGAAGCTCGGATGCCGATGAAATCTCTGTCTCCGAAAACGAGACGGCGAACGGTGCCCTGTCCGGATTCAGATGGTGGTCTATCAGTACCTTTGCGGCCGATGATGACCTGAGCACCTTCTCAAGTCTGTCGGCCCTGTGGAATGCGTTGAAGTCCAGGCAGATGACAAGGTCGCTGGAAGCTATTGCGGCTTCGGCCGCCCTGGCGCCTGACTCATGCGTCAGTATTGTGCCTGACGGAAGACCCGCCGTGATGAAGTCGAGGTTTGAAGGAAACCTGTCCGGCAGCACGATCTTCACGTCTTCCTTCCCGCAGCTCCGGAGAAATCCGTACATCGCGACACTGCTTCCCATCGCATCTCCGTCGGGCTTCATGTGCGTGACGATGCTGATGCGGCGGGCGCCGTCAATGAGGCGTTCCAGCCTTTCTAGCTTGTGTGTGCTGATGTCTTTCATTTTCTGTGGCAGGTTTTTCGGGTGCAAAATTACAAAATTATATTGCATTTCATAAATCAATTTCCTAACTTTGTCCGGCATTTTGAAACGAATAATAAAAACACTAAAATAATGAGTTCAATTGTAAGAAAGGTCTTTACCTATTTAATTCTCCCTGTAGCAATCGTGGGACTTACTTATGCTATCGTCAGAAGTGTCATGGAACCTGTTGATTTCGAGAAGTACAAGAAGTATCGTACGGAAGTCGCTGTGCAGAGGCTCAAGGATATCCGCGATCTTCAGGTGGCTTTCAAGAACGTAAATGGACGCTATGCTCCGACAGTGGATTCGCTCAAGTGGTTCTATAACGAAGGCAAGATGAAGATTGTCCTTCAGGTGGGTTCTAAGGATGACTCTCTGGCCATGGCACATACAAAGCAGGTTACGGCAAAGTACCGCAACCTCAAGGGAGACAAGCTCAATGCAAAGCTTCATGAACTTTATCAGGAGGGAGACAAGAACCTTGTGTTCCAGGTTACAAGCGAGATTCCGGTAAAGGACACTCTCTTCAACGACCGTCCGAACTTCAAGGTGGACTCGCTTGCATTCATTCCTTTCAGCGGAGATTCTGTCATCATGGAGTCGACGATCAAGAAGGTTTCAGGCGTGAACGTTCCGCTCTTCGAGGCTTCGATGCCATGGAAATCGCTTCTCGTCGGTCTCAACAACCAGCTCCGCATCAATCTGGATGCCAAGAACGAGAAGGAGGGCAAGTATAAGGGCCTTCAGGTAGGAAGTATCTCAGCACCTAACAACAACGCCGGTAACTGGGAGTAGTCCTAAAGTATGATACAGAACAAGAACAGGATATCCATTCAAGTCGGCTTGAGTGGATATTCTTTTCAGATAGAGGCCGACGGTCAGGTCCGCACGTCGGGGTGGACGAGTTCGGAGCGTATCTTCACGACTCCGGAGCTGCAGAAGCGGTACGATGACGTGGATGTGGCCGTATTCACTCCGAAATGTACTCTTGTGCCGGAGCATTTTCATTGTCCGGAATCTTCCCGCGCATTGTTGTCGGAGGTTGTCGATGTGAATGAGGGTGATCCTGTGGATTACGTGCCGGTACCTCAGCATGCAGCTGTCCTCGTGTTTTCGAATGCGATTGGGGAGACTCTCTCTAAAGTGATTTCGGAGACTGTCCTCAAGACGGACGGCACAAAGTCGCGCCCTCTGCCCGAACTGTACTACATGCTCGAGTGTCTGCCGATGCTTCAGGACTACAACAGGATTCTGGCCTCGTACATGGACGGCCATCTGTATCTGGTGATTGCGCAGGGCAGGAGCCTGCTTCTATGCAATACGTATAAGGCTCCCGATTTCACGACGGCGCAGTATTTCATATTCCTGGCGATGAAGAAGCTGCAGCTCAATCCGGAGATGTCGACGATATGTTTCCGTACCCCTCTGGAAACGGAACAGGAGATGTCGCTCTACCGCTATTTCAGAAACGTTGAGCAGTTATAAATTATTGGTATATGATATGAGGATAATCGGAGGTAAGTTAAAGGGAAAGACGATACTCCCGCCGCAGGGATACAAGGCGCGTCCGACGACGGATTTCGCGAAGGAAGGCCTTTTCAATGTGCTGAACAACGAGTATGAGATGGAAGGCCTGAAGGTTCTGGACCTTTTTGGCGGCACAGGAGCCATATCGTACGAGTTCGCATCACGTGGCGCTTCGAGGGTATACTGCGTCGAGATGCTGCCTCTTCATGCGAATTTCATCAAGTCGCAGGCGGCGAAGTTCGGGATGGAGAATCTTACGGTCGTCCGTCATAACGTGTTCGAGTTCCTTGAAATCTGCCGTGAGAAGTTCGACATAATATTTGCCGATCCTCCTTACGCCCTGGAGGATCTTGCCACGATCCCGGACAAGATCTTCGCCCGTGACATCCTGCATCCGGGAGCCTATTTCATTCTTGAGCATCCTGAAGAATACAGCTTTGAAACCCATCCGCGCTTTGTCAAGGAAAAGAAGTACGGAAATGTTCATTTCTCGTTTTTCGAGATGCCTTTATAAGATTGCACACATGAAGAAATTTTTCATAACAGCGCTTTTTGCCTTTGCCGCTTCTGCCGTCTCTCTGGATGCCCAGACGGCCAAGAGCCTTTTCTGGCGCAGCGATTCCCTGCAGGTGGAGGAAATAGTGTCCGAGCAGGCCGATCAGTACAAGAAGGTGGGTCATCATGGACCGGCCGTGGAGAACAGTCACATGGCTCTGCGTATATATTTCAACGACAGCGGTGCCGTGGACGTGTATTCCAAGAGCGGAAGAGGCATGGAACTGGAGCTTTACAAATGGTATCCGAATGCGGCGGACATGGAGAACGGCGCGGGATGTGACGAATATCGCGTTGGAAAGACAGTCGGACTTGGCGGCATCGCGCTCTGGGACGGTTCGCAGGAGGTGAAGCTGGTGGCGACAAAGGGACGTACGGCCAGAGTAGGGGATACGAAGAAAGGTTCGTATGCCGAGATGATAGCATACGGAGTGCCTTACAAGGGAGATACGGTGGATGTGTCCATAAGGATAGACGTTACGGAAAAGAGTCGTGAGGCTGTGATAACGGCCACAGAACTGTCCGGTCAGAAGGTGCAGTTCCTGACGGGCGTGAACTTTCATGAAGGCCAGAGCGTAAGCTGTGGTGAAGAATATATAAGTGTATGGGGAGTCCATCCTGCCGACGTGGCCGTGAATCCGGTTCCTGTCGGTGCAGGACTCTTCTTTTCCGGAAGGACTTTCCCGACCGTCGAGAGGACGGCAGACATGGTCAGAATCATATCGAGACTGTCCTCAAGCGTGAGCACAAGGGTGATTGCGGCATCGGCAAAGGAAGCCGAGCTCAATAGTGCAAGGCGCTTCGAGGCTTATATGAAGGAATGACTTCAGACTAAAGTAGTGTATTTAATTATAAGTAGTTATGAACCTTAACCTGAAAGAAGTGTTCCAGCCCAAACTGTTCGGGCTGTTCAAGAAAGGTCGTTATAATGGCAAGACCTTCACTTCAGACCTTATTGCCGGCATCATCGTCGGCATCATCGCTTTGCCTCTGGCAATCGCATTCGGTATCGCCAGCGGAGTGACGCCTCAGCAGGGCCTCATCACCGCAATTGTCGCCGGCTTCCTGATTTCATTCTTCGGCGGCTCAAACTTCCTCATCGGAGGCCCGACGGGCGCATTCATTGTCATTGTGGCCGGAATCGTGGGCCAGTACGGGATGCAGGGCCTTATAATCGCCACCATCATGGCCGGAGTCTTCCTCGTCGTCATGGGCGTGTGCAAGATGGGCGTAATCTTCAAGTTCATCCCATATCCTATCGTGGTCGGATTCACAAGCGGTATTGCCCTGACCATTTTCTCGACTCAGATGAAGGACTTCTTCGGTCTTCCGCTCGATCTGCAGGTTCCGGCTGGTTTCATCCCTCAGTGGGCCTGCTATTTTCAGAACATAGGCAATATCAACTGGGTGGAGTTCGTCATGAGCCTTGTATGCCTTGTGATATGCTTCAGCTGGGGCAAGGTGACCAAGAAGGTGCCAGGCTCCCTCATCGCCCTGATTGTCGGAACGGCTGCTTCTGTGCTTCTGAGCAAGTTTGCAGGGATCGAATTCGCGACAATCGGATCGAAGTTCCCGGAATTGGCGAACGGACTTCCTATGCCGAAGCCTGTCGCTCCGGAATTCGATTATGAGACACTGAAAGGCCTTGTGTCTCCTGCATTTACAATCGCGATACTCTGTGCGATAGAGTCCCTGCTTGCCGCAATGGTGGCTGACGGTGCCACTGGAAAGCACCACAATGCCAATACCGAGCTTATCGGCCAGGGAATCGCCAATATAGTGACGCCTCTCTTCGGCGGTATTCCTGCGACAGGAGCCCTTGCGAGAACCATGGCCAGCATCAACAACGGCGGAAAGACACCTGTCACGGGCATCATTCACGCGGTAGTGCTTCTCCTTATATACCTCTTCCTCATGCCTTATGCCGTGTACATCCCGCTTTCATGCCTTGCTGCGATACTTGTGCAGGTGGCATACAACATGAGCGAATGGCGTACGTTCAAATATCTTCTTCGCGGAGACAGATCCGATGTGGCTGTGCTTCTGATAACGTTCTTCCTGACGGTGATCGTGGACCTCACGGTGGCCATCGAGGTGGGTGTCGTGCTTGCAATCGTACTCTTTGTGCGCCGTGTGATGCAGACGTCGGAGATTTCTGCGCTTGAGGGGCACCGTATAGCTGCAACGGAGGATGACGAGGCTGCCTCTATGGAGAATACGGACAGACTGGACATTCCTGAGGGAGTGGAGGTGTACGAGATAAACGGACCGTTCTTCTTCGGACTTGCAAGCCGTTTCGAAGAGCTTGAGCAGATGAAGAAGCCGGGTACGAAGGTGCGTATTATAAGGATGCGTAAGGTGCCGTTTGTCGATTCGACAGGAATCAACAACCTCAGAAACCTCTGCGAAAGGACACGCAAGAGGGGAGTGACCGTCATCCTGTCGGGCGTGACCGAAAAGGTGCAGGCTTCTCTCGTGAAGTTCGGCGTAGACAAGGAGATCGGCGCGGAAAACATCTTCCCTCATATAGTCCCTGCCCTCGCAAAGGCAACGGAACTTGTAAGGAAATGATTACAGTTTCCCGTGGGCTTTGAACCAGGTGAGTGCGTCGCGGACGGCTTCTTCCGTATTCCGGAAGGACAGGCCTAGTTCGCGGCGCGCTTTTTCATTCGTGTAGTAGTTGTGGATGCAGAGCAGCTTCATGTTCGGCAGGGTGGCATCTGTCTTTATACCTATATTATATAGGCCGCTGCATATGTGGCCGGCACCCAGCAGAAGCCACGCAGGGACACGGACGAGACTCATCTTTTTTCCTGACAGGCGTGAGAGGGTAGTATAGAATGTGTGGTAGTCCATGTTCTCGCCGCTCAGAAGGTAGGCTTCCCCGTTACGGCCTTTGGTCAGGGCCGCTACGATTCCTTTGCTTACATCGCCGACGTGTACGAAATTCTTGCCTCCCGGAGGCGCTGCCATTATCCTTTTCCCGTATCCCATCATGATTATGCGTCCTGAACTCGGACGGTCGTCCATCGGCCCGAGCATGAATGTGGGATTTACGGTTATGATCTCGATGCGGTCTGTGTATCTCCTTAGCTCATTCTGGGCTTCCGCCTTGCTGAGGGCGTACATCGATTCCGTGAATGGAGGTCTGGTCGGCTTTGTCTCGTCTCCGGGCGCTTCTGTGCTTCCGTATGCAAAGGCGTTGGCGGAGCTTACGTATACCATACGCTTCACTCCGGCGTCGATTCCTGCCCGGGCAAGCTGCAGGGTGGCCTCTACATTTACCTTGCGGTAGTCTTCATATCTTCCAGTCTGACCTGTCATGGCGGCGATGTGCACTATGTAGTCGCATCCCTGTACGGCTTCCTGTATGAAATCCTTGTCCGTGAAACTGCCCTCAAACAGTTCCAAAGCAGGATCTGCATCTCCTATGAACGTTTCTTTCCTGCGCAGTACTCCGCGCACTCCGTATCCGGAACCGAGAAGTTCCGCTATTGCATTCGTGGCCAGAAAACCGTTTGCCCCGGTGACCAGTACCTTTCCTTTCATGTTCTTTTATGTTTACATGAGATAGCCGCTCATGTCTTTCCCGGCGGCCAGTCCTTCCCTTATTTGAGTGGACGAGATGTCCACCATGTCTGCGTTCAGGATTTCGATTCTGTAGGCGTAATCCTCTTCCAGCAGTTCCTCTCTGATGCTTTCAAGGTCGAATCCTGCACGCGGATATACAGCAGCTCCGTATTCCTTCAGAATCCTCCTGTAGTCCTTCCAGCGTCTGATGTCCGCGAGATTGTCCGCTCCCATGATCAGGGTGAAGCTGTTTTCCGGCTCACGCTCCTTCAGGGCGTCCAGGGTGCGGATCGTATAATGCGGTTCCGGCATGTCCAGCTCGATGTCGTCAGCCTTCACCTTGCCCAGACGGTGCCTTTCGACAGCCTGCACTGCAGCCAGGTAGCGCTCGCGTCCGCTCGTGCTGCTGATTCCCTCCTTCAGCGGATTCTTGGGCGAGACTATGAGGTATACCATGTCATAGCCGGCGGCCTCGGTCATGTGACGGATGATTGCGAGGTGGCCGATGTGCAGAGGGTTGAACGAGCCGCTGTATACTGCTGTCTTCATGAGTTTGTCAGGAAGCTGCCGATGACCTGCTCGGCTTCCGCAAAGGCCTTCGACAGGTCGTCGTTCACCAGTACGTAGTCGAACTTTCCAGCAGCGAACTCCATCTCCGAGGCTGCCTTGGCGACGCGCTTTTCGATTGCCTCAGGCGTGTCCGTGCCACGTCCTACAAGCCTTTCGCGCAGGACTTCCACTGACGGAGCCTGGATGAACACCGAGAGCGCCTTCTCCCCGAATATCCTCTTCAGGTTCACTCCGCCCTGCACGTCGATATCGAACACGATTGCGTGTCCCTTTGCCCAGATACGGTTCACTTCCGATTTCAGCGTCCCGTAGAATGAACCGGGATACACTTCCTCATGCTCCACGAACTTGTCTTCCTCAATCATCTGCCTGAATTCTTCGGCCGTGTAGAAGTAATACTCGACGCCATGCTGCTCCTGGCCGCGCGGTGCCCTCGATGTGGCTGAAATTGAAAACTCCAGCTCGGGATGCAGTCCGAGGATGTGGTTCACGATTGTGCTTTTGCCGGCTCCCGATGGGGCGGAGAAAATGATGACCTTGTTGCCCATGTTTTGAATATAGTTTTTTGTCTACTGTTTCAATATTCGACAAAAATAACTATTTTTGCCAAGATTTTGTGAAAACGAAACGATTTTAAAACAATTTATAGAATTATGATTTCTTACAAAGATCTCGGTCTTGTGAACACCAGAGAGATGTTCGCTAAGGCTATCGACGGCGGATACGCCATCCCTGCATTCAACTTCAACAACATGGAGCAGCTTCAGGCAATCATTTCAGCTGCTGCCGAGACAAAGTCTCCGGTGATCCTTCAGGTTTCAAAGGGAGCACGCCAGTATGCAAACCAGACTCTTCTCCGCTACATGGCTGAGGGTGCTGTAGAGTATGCAAAGGAGCTCGGCTGGGCTAATCCGCAGATTGTCCTCCACCTCGACCACGGTGATTCTTTCGAGACCTGCAAGAGCTGCATCGACATGGGCTTCTCTTCAGTGATGATCGACGGTTCACACCTTCCGTACGACGAGAACGTAGCTCTTACAAAGAAGGTGGTTGATTACGCACACCAGTTCGACGTGACGGTAGAGGGTGAGCTCGGAGTCCTTGCAGGCGTTGAGGATGAGGTAAGCTCAGACCATCACACTTACACCAAGCCTGAGGAGGTTGTGGACTTCGTTACAAAGACTGGCTGCGACTCTCTCGCAATCTCTATCGGAACATCACACGGTGCATACAAGTTCACTCCTGAGCAGTGTACAACGGATCCTGAGACAGGTCTTCTCGTTCCTCCTATGCTCGCATTCGACGTTCTCGAAGGCGTAGAGAAGGAGCTCCCTGGCTTCCCGATCGTTCTTCACGGTTCTTCATCAGTTCCGCAGGATGAGGTTGCTACAATCAACAAGTATGGCGGTGCGCTCAAGGCTGCGATCGGTATTCCTGAGCCATGGCTCCGCAAGGCTGCCGAGTCTGCAGTATGCAAGATCAACATCGACTCGGATTCACGTCTTGCAATGACGGCAGCTATCCGCGAAGTGTTCGCAAACAAGCCTGCAGAGTTCGACCCGCGCAAGTACCTCGGACCTGCTCGTGACAACATGAAGAAGCTCTACATCCACAAGATTGTGAATGTACTCGGTTCAGACGGAAAGGCAGAGTAATCAATTGTCTGCAAATCCTTTGAAAATCGGAAATTTATCCATATCTTTGCGCGCCTTTGGTCGAGGCGCGCTTTTTTGTTTCCGAGACCAGGCACAATGAAATAATGTTTAACCCACTAATTTGTTTTTTCAATTAATCACATGGAAGAAAACAAGACAGTTGCTGAGGTTGCTCCAGAGGTTGCCCCAGCAGTAGAAGAAACCAAGAAGAGCGTACTCAACGCTTCTGTTGCCCCTGAGAACTTCGACTGGGACGCTTTCGAGAACGATGACGTTTACGGCGGAAGCAAGGCAGAGGTTGAGGAGCAGTACAACCAGACTCTTTCAAAGGTTGTAGAGGGCGAGGTCGTTGAAGGCGTCGTGACTGCAATCAGCAAGAGAGAGGTAATCGTGAACATCGGTTACAAGAGCGAGGGTGTCATCATGGCTCCTGAGTTCCGTTACAACCAGGACCTCAAGGTAGGTGACAAGGTTGAGGTGTTCGTTGAGAACACTGAGGACAAGAAGGGCCAGCTCATCCTTTCTCACAAGAAGGCTCGCCAGCTCCGTTCTTGGGATATGGTAAACGCTGCATTCAATGCAAACGAGATCGTAAAGGGTTACGTGAAGACACGTACGAAGGGCGGTATGATCGTGGACGTGTTCGGAATCGAGGCTTTCCTTCCGGGTTCACAGATCGACATCAAGCCTATCCGCGACTACGATCAGTATGTTGATACGACCATGGATTTCAAGATCGTCAAGATCAATCAGGAGTTCCGCAACGTTGTCGTTTCACATAAGGCTCTCATCGAGGCTGAGCTCGAGCAGCAGAAGAGCGAGATCATCGGCAAGCTCGAGAAGGGCCAGGTGCTTGAGGGTACAGTCAAGAACATCACAGGCTACGGTGTATTCGTAGACCTCGGCGGTGTTGACGGTCTCATCCATATCACAGACCTTTCGTGGGGACGTATCAACCATCCTGAGGAGGTTGTCGCTCTCGACCAGAAGATCAACGTGGTCATCCTCGACTTCGATGAGTCAAAGAAGAGGATCGCTCTTGGTCTCAAGCAGCTCACAGTTCACCCTTGGGATGCACTTGACGCAAACCTCAAGGTCGGTGACAAGGTGAAGGGTAAGGTTGTCCTCATCGCAGACTACGGCGCATTCGTAGAGATCGAGCCGGGCGTAGAGGGTCTTATCCACGTATCAGAGATGTCATGGTCTCCAAGACTCCGCATCGCTTCTGACTTCCTCAAGGTAGGTGACGAGGTTGAGGCTCAGATCCTTACTCTCGACCGCGAGGAGAAGAAGATGTCACTCGGTCTGAAGCAGCTCGTGGCAAACCCTTGGGAGAACATCCGCGAGAAGTATGCAGTAGGTTCAAAGCACACTGCAACCGTACGCAACATCACCAACTTCGGTGTATTTGCTGAGCTTGAGGAAGGCATCGAGGGTCTCGTACACATCAGCGACCTTTCTTGGAACAAGATCAAGCATCCGTCAGAGCTCGTTGCAGCAGGTGATTCAATCGAGGTGGTGATTCTTGACTTCGATGAGGAGAACCACAAGCTTTCACTCGGCCACAAGCAGCTCCTTCCTAACCCATGGGATGAGGTTGAGGCTAAGTACAGCGTCGGTACTGTAATTGAGGCTAAGATCGCGTCTGTAAACGAGAAGGGTGCAGTTGTAGAGCTTGAGGGTGATGTAGATGCATTCTGCTTCAACCGTGAGCTTGCAAAGGAGGACGGTTCTATGCCGGTAGCAGGCGAGACACTCGCATTCAAGGTTACAGATCTTAAGAGAAGCGCAAAGAAGGTCACCCTTTCACATGCAAAGACTTATGCTGCAGCAGTAGAGGAGAAGGCTCAGAGGGCCGCTTCAGAGGCTGACAACACAAAGAAGGCTGTGAAGAAGATCAACTCAAACATCGAGAAGACCACTCTCGGAGACCTCGATGCACTTGCAGCACTTAAGAGCCAGCTTGAGGGTAAGTAATATTATCCTATCCTATAAATGAAAATGCCACGCGGTCGGAAACCGCGTGGCATTTTTTAGTTCTGAAAGTATGTTACTGAAGGACAAGCTCCGAAGCCGGTGCGGCATTCTCTTTCGTAAGCTCTACGACCTGCAGCAGCAGCTCTCCGTATTTTCCGTCTGCATCCTGTGCGACTCCCATTATCGTGTTTGTGCCCCAGTAGGCAAGCACAAGCTGCCTTGTCATGTTTGCCTCTGTCGGTGCATTTATAAGGTTCTTGATGATTGTCTCACGTGAACGGTCAGTCAGGTCTTCAAGGGCCACATATGACCACCAGCTCACAGCTGTTTCAGATGCTTCCACCGTCATGTCCACCACAGCGTATCCTTTGGCAGATGCAAAGGTTTCAGGATACATTTCGGCAAGTTCGCTGCCGTTATAATACGCATGGTTCTTGAGGGCGAGGGAGGCGTCAGACAGCGTTTCTGCCGGTGTCGTGAATGTCTCGCTGAATGAAAAACCGGCAGCAGGAATTCCGTCCTGAGTCACAGGTACGGCCCACATCACATAATCCGTTGAGTTCTTGAACTTGAGGCTGTAATCCAGTTCTCCGGTCATCGTGATGATGTCTATGGCTCGTGCCCTGCTTCCGCAGTCTGCAATGATTTCTTCGATAAGGAATTCAAGGTTTGCCGTCAATGCCGCGTTTACGTTACCTTCAGCGACAGTCAGAGCTGCAAGGTCGCTTGCAGCAATAACATTCGACACGTATACCACGGAGTTGTCGGAAGGCTTTACGGAAAGATGCATCTCGAATTCTCCGAATTCCTGCGCATATCCGAACGAGCATGACTCGGGAGCTGAGCCTTTTCCCATGCTGAATTTCACTCGTGTGACTTCCGTCGTTGTAAGACCGTCTGCATAACCGAAGACGATGGCCTCATATTCCCATCCCGGCTTCCCTTCGAATTTTTCTGAGATGTCACCTGTACATATCATCTGCTCGATTCCTCCCCAGGTCATATTGTCCTTTATGATGAACTCTGCGATTTCCGCATCGCTCAGACCTTCAGTGACAGTATATGGCTCGATGGCAAGTATGTATGTGTCTTTGTTGGAAGCATCCACGTTTATTGTCGCGGATGATGCCCCGATTTCTGAGGCGCTGACCTTGAATGTGTTTTCCGACTTCCGGACCTCTGTGGTGCTGAATTCCTGATATACGACATCGGTCGTCGTCTTTCCGTTTTCATCGATTCCCACCGCTACGGCATAGTATTTTGTTTCAGGAGTCAGTGTAGTGACGATGAATCCGTCGTTGCCGTATGATGAAATCATTTCAACGACCTCCTTCCTTTTCTTGCCCTGCTCGTTCATAAGCTTTTCCACCAGATATGTCATATAATCATCGAAGCCGTATTCTTCAGTCTGTGTGAAATCGCTTTCGCTGAGTATATCCGTATAATAGGCTGCGGTCTTGTCGAGAGGTTCCACTTCCACGGTGGCCATTACTGAGGTGACGTCGTAGACTTCAATCTGAAAGGGTGTCTGTGATTGTTCCGGTGCCGGCTTTTCATTGCAGGCAGTCAAGGCCATGCCGAGCATAGCCGTCATTGCATATGTGAAGAGATTGTGCTTCATACATTTACTTTATTGTACAGTTTCCTTTATAACAGAGTTCGCAGTTGTCGTAGTTGGTGAAGAATGCATCAATACTGCCGGCTTCCCTGTCTACTGAAATCCTGACAGCTCCGATACTTCCTTCTGCATAATTGAATATGACGCTTTCGTGTCTTATTGTGATTGACGGGTCGTTTTCAAGAAGATGCTCTGCTCCATCGAAATATGATGCCGGCATTTTCACTGAAACCGTCTCACCGTTATGCAGATTGAAAGTGAGGGTCGACTCCGGATCGCCTTCCTCCAATTCTGCGGAATCTATGAGAATCTCCAGTTCTTCATGGCAGAATATCTGCTCTTCATCTGCCGAAGTCTTGTCTTCGCTCGTGAATTCACCCTGATATGATACACAGATCTTCTTTCCGTCGACCGTAAAGTCGAAGATTACGGCGTAGAAGCCCTCGTCTTCATGCTTTACGTAGAATGAACCTTCCACACCGTCGAGGTCTGATCTGTTGAATGTGGTCAGCTCTCCGGTGGTGTTGTTCTTCATTATGAAGCTGAATGTGTTTTCTCCGATTCCCTCCACACCGGTTTCTTCGGCCGTGATCAGACTGTTTGCCATAAGTACTCTGATGTAGCATTCAGCTGCATCTATTTCATTGTAATATCTGATGTCTGATGCCGTGAAGTTCATGTAGGTACGCTTCCCGTCGTCCTTGTAGAAGGCTGCCTTGACAGGGTTCACGCTGTCGCCGATTGTGATTTCATTGGTGATCTCCATGACCTTTTCAACCTCTGCCGAGAAATTTACGGCTATAGTCGTTCCGTCTTTTAGGATTACGCCGGCCTTCAATGTGTACACCCCTTCGGCTTCTGTCAGGGAGCAGCTGCCTTTGGTGATTTCGCCGACATTGCCTAACGCAATGTTCTTGATTGTACCTTCTGCAAGGGTGCTGTAGATCGTGAAATCACCGGTTTCGGTCATGAGGTCGATATCCTTGCCAATGAGCTCCTGACTCATTCCAGCAAAGAAATATTGAAGGTCAGTGGCAGTCATGATGTCTATCAGGTCGGTGTATCCGTCCGATGGTGTCGCAGCTATTGTCACACGTCCGCCTGCCAGCATTGCTGCTGTGCTTCTGAACGTGTACTCTGTGCCGTCGATCACATATGTACCGTCGTTTACGGCAGTCGGAATCTCCGGTTCGGCAGGCGGCTCCGGATCCTGATTCTCCGGATCAGGATTTTCCGGGTCCTGATTCTCCGGGTCCTGATTCTCTACGTCCGGTTCTTTGCTGTTGTCATCTGGGACGGTCTTGTCGCAGGAAGCTGCCATCAGAAGCGACAGCACGGCTGCAAATGCAAAATAAGTTCTGATTCTTCTCATATCGATGTCTATCTGTCAGTTGATAATAGGTGTTCTGCAAAGTTAATAAGAA
>JAFTMS010000023.1 GCA_017452265.1 Bacteroidales bacterium
GTTGGTCATGACATATCCCTGACCTACTGTGAGCTTGAAGTTTTCGACAGATGCACCATAGTTGTAAGCATCGTTCCACTCTCCCGCCTTACGGATCTTGAAACGGTCATTCGCCGCAGCCTTGACACCCTTGGCAACAAGGAACACACCGTCAGCACTCATTTTCTTGTCATTGTTCCAGTCATCACCGATTCCTATCACTCCCCATGTGATTGCAGAAGCATCATCAGAGGCACCGTAACAGATACGCTCCTCGTCATGGCTCTCCATATAGCCTACGAAGCCTCCGAAAGGTGCGGTTGAATACATGTCAGTGAAGTTTCCGGTACCTCCTGCGACAGCTGTGCGGTACTCATGGTTCACATTTCTCCACAGCTGCATTCCATGCTCTGCAAGAACCTTTTCCTCATCCCAGTCCGAGAGATGCTCGAATATCACCACTGCATTCTCGTCCACAGACCAGATGTGGTCGGCATATCCCTTGAGGATATCCACGCGGGACTGGTCGTAGCGGCCCCATGCAGTAACGTCAGGGTCGGTCTGATTCTGGGTGAATCCCTTAGTGAGGTCAAAACGGAAACCGTCGACATTATACTCTGTAAGAAGATACTCAAGGCTTCTCTTCACATGCTCCTTGACCATGGCGTTCTCATGATTCATGTCATGATATACGTTGTAAGGATGGGCCGGAGCAACATTGAAGAACGGATTGTTCTCAGCAGTAGCGCTTCCGTTCCACCACATCTTTGTCCACGGGTGCGAACCTGTGGCATGGTTGTAAACGACGTCGATTATGACTGCGATGCCTCTTTTGTGGCACTCGTCGATGAACTGCTTGTATTCCTCACGTGTACCGTAATATTTATCTAACGCAAACCAGTGGTTAGGGTTGTATCCCCAGCTGAGGTTGCCGTCGAATTCCTGCACAGGCATGAGCTGAACGGCGTTCACACCAAGATTTTCGATATAGTCAAGCTGAGACATTGCACCTGCTATGTCCTGAGAGGTGGTGAAGTCGCGGAACAGCATTTCATAGATCACGAGGTCGTGCTTGTCCTCCACCTTGAAGTCCGGCACCTGCCATGAATACGACGGTCTGTTGATCTGAAATGCGGACACAAGGGCCTTAGCCTTTTCCGGGAATGCAGGCACACCTGCTATATATTGGTCGTTCCACTGGTCGTAGACGATTTCTGTGTACGGGTCGCTGACATATGTATCAGAGCCTGATGCGTTGCCAAGACGGTACTGGAACCTGTACTCCTTGTCAGGATCGAGGCCGCCAAGAGTAATCCACCAGCAGCCGGCAGAATTGTCCCTGTACATGGCACCCTCCGGCCCCCGCTCCCAGTCATTCCAGTCTCCTACAATGTAGCAATATTCATGGCTGTTGCCATCTGTATCCTTGTCGTAGAGGACAAATGTGACAGTGTTGTCTTCATTATAGTTAATACCATATGAGACACCGTCCGGAAGCCATTTCCCGACAACAGGATCCGGGATGAATTCGTCAGGTTCATACCTGCTGTCCATAACCGAACAGAACTGGTCTGCATCATGACTTTTTATGCTGCCGTCTGCATTTCTTACGATCATCGCAATCTTTGTTACAGGCGTTTCGCCAGAAGCGAAATATTCCCTTATCGAAGGCTCAAGACTGAGCTCCCATGAATTATCCCCGACCTTTGTGAACCGTGTCTTTTCTTCTGTCGTTCCCCAATCGGTCGGCACATACATCCATTCTCCATCTACTATCACACCGAGATGTCCGTAAAGTTCTCCTGTATGACCATATAAAGGATTGCCCGATTCCGGATTGAACCTGATTGTGCAGGACTTGTCCGCATTCGGATATGCCGGCTCTACCGTTATGCCGGACGAAGCTTCGGGATAGAACTCACCCGGGACAGTTTCGTCATAGTCCGGTTCCGGTTCAGCATTGCCCGGAGCCTGAACGACTGCAACAGATACGGTTTTAGCTCCAAGCGAGCTGAAATATACTACAGTTGAACGTTCCTTGGCTGAGTTGGCTGTTACAGAAACCTCAATTGTTGACGACGAGTTGCCATAAGTCTTCGACAATGTGCACCAATCGGCATCAGAAGACACCTTCGTTGTCCAGGATGAAGATGAAGTGATGGTAAGAGTCTGTGTTCCGGCTTCACCATCAAACTCCAATGCAACCGGTGACACAGAAAGTTGGCTTTCATTCAGGTTCTGATTGCAGCCCGCAGCTATCAGAACGATGGCAACCGCAATCAGGATATAAAAGAATCTTTTCATTTCCTATCGTATATTAGCTCATTATTGGAAACCAGCGGTCCGGTCAGGGGCCGCTGGTCAATATACACAATTACTTTATCTCTGCATTAGTGTTGTCAAACACATAATCTTTATCAAGGACAAAAGGGCCAAGGTCTTTTGTCTGAGCTCCGCTTCCATTATTGAAAATCAAGAACACAGACTTACCGAGGTGCTCAACAGGAAGATCACAAACCCATACATCGCCTTCCTTAGTCATTGAGGTACCTGGCCAATCACCCAAACCGAATGACACACCTTCATCGCCCCAACCATAGAGGTTGACTGCCTCCCATGCTGCTTCATTCTTATAAGTGATCCTGATAACCGGATTCTCAACTGCCTCATAAGCAAGTTTACCCTCGCTATTGGCTTCACCAAGCTTGAAGGCTTTGTCTCCATCAAGAGTAACGCCAGTAATATCAACCGTCTGAACCGTTCCATTATTGAAGATCAGTCCTGGAGTCTTACCCCAGTTTGCCGCCTCAAGAGTCCAGTAGAAGTACTCTGTCTCATTGAGAGTTGCCTTTCCTGTTGCCGCAACGCCTGGCCATGTGAAAGCAGTAGCTGCTTCCCAGCCATAGAGATTCGCCGCTTCCCAACCTGGATTTACGCACAGAATGTTGATTGCTCTTGCACCTTCAGGAAGTTCAGGATCTGGAGTTGGCTCTGGTTCTGGCTCCGGCTCCGGAGTAGCTGCACCACCTTCCTCCTTGCCATACATTCTGGTGTCAAGAGAGCAAGTAACAGCAGCCGGATTGTTCATGTTGAGGTAGATACGGTAGTTACCTGGCTCGATCTTGATGTTGTCACCACCCTGTGTAAGAGCCTTGATGTCACCACCGAAGTTAAGATCCCAACCGCCGTCCATTCTGAACTTGAACTCAGTAGCGGCAGCAACTTCAACGTCAACATAGAATACCTGCTTCTGTGCTGCAGAGTTGAAGTTCATCTCGATATCGTTTTCCCAATCGTTGTTAAGACCGATGACTGCAACCTTGTCAAAACCATAGTTCTTTGTAAGCTCGAGAGTGCTCTTAGAGAATGAGAAACCGTAGAATCTCTTTGCATAACGCATGATATCCTGTGAGCCGCCACCTGTGATGAGCTGAACCTTTGCAGGCTCGTCAGCCTCTGTAGCCTTTGTTTCCTCACCCCAGTTGCAAGCATCGTCCCATCCTGCAATACCAGTAAGCTTAAATCCGGTTGAAGCCTGATCTGCGAAGTCTACGAGACCGCTGTAAACATCATCAGTACCAGCAAAATCATAAAGGAACTGAGTCTTGCTGTGATCCCAACCGCAGTAGTTACCGATAACCCAGACTGTAGGATATGTTCTTTCTGCAACAGCTGCAACAGCATTTGCCTTTACTACATTTGAAGCATAGGCCTGGCCTACCTTAAGACTGGCATAGAGGGTGAAGCTTACTTCTCCCGAAACACCTGCTGCAAACTCGAAGTCATACAGAAGGTGACCGTTGATTTTCTCATAACTTGCTGAGCCTTCAGTTCCAGATGCATTCTTGAAGACATTTACAGTCTTCACATCACCATTCACCTCAGCAGACATGTCAAGTGTGTAATATACCTGAGTAGCCACACCGAAATCAGCAGCTTCCCATGTGAACTTGACATTACCTGTAGACAGTTCGTCTACTGTGATATTGATATCCTCTACAGCATTAAGCACTGGAGCAACCACATCTTCCGGGTTGTAAACTACATGCTCCAGCTCCTCCTGGCAGGCAGATGACAGACCAGCCACCGCCGCCAACATAGCGAAATATCTTGTAATTTTCATTTTCATAACTTTAAAGTCCTAATTAATTTTGGCGTAACCTTCATTCTGTGTAAGGTTCGCGTTGGCATTCAGGTCACCCTGTGGGATAGGGAAAAGGTTTCTCCAAGCATCAACGCCCTGACCTCCTTCTGCGCCACCTTTGTAAGCCCAAAGGTACGAATCCGAAGTGAACTTTCCGAAACGTACAAGGTCTGAACGTCTCCAGCCCTCAAGAGCAAGTTCACGTGCACGCTCGTCAAGGATAAGCTCCTCAGTAAGAGCTGGTGCCGCAGGAAGACCTGCACGCGCACGCACTGCATTAAGAGAAGCGAGACCATCTGCACCCGTTGCACCATTGAGTTCACACTCAGCCTTCATGAGAAGGGCGTCAGCATAGCGGAAGAGCGGATAGTCTACATCTGAGAATCCGTCAGTTGAAGCTGCGCCGCCGTCACTCTTTATATTGACGAACTTGACATAAGCAGCACCGCACTTGAAGTCTGAATAATCATCGATAGTGATGCTTGTCTGGTGCTCTGTATCAAAGAGCTTACGGATGTCGTCGTCTTCGAACTTGCCGTAGAACTCAGGAGTTGCACGATATCCGCCCCATCCTGATGAGATACCGTATTCAGCCGCCGGCATGTCGCCGCCGATGAATCCGAAGACGAAGAATGTCGTCACGCCATAGCTGTTCGTATTGGTTCCGTGCTGTTCGATAGGGAAGATGATCTCATCCGTACACTTTTCGTTGTCGGCGAGGAAGAGATCCTGGAAAGCGCTGTACTTGGTTCCGTTTGCTATAGTGTGGAGCGAGTATGCTGAATCCAGATTCTTGAGAACATCAGCACATTCCTGATATTTCTTCTGGCCGATATAGACCTCCGCATTCAGATAAAGTTTTGCAAGCACCATTGCAGCAAGACCTTTGTTCGCTCTTCCGTAAGGGCCTTCCTTGTATCCGTACAGATCTGTTCCGTCAAGGAGATCCTTACACTCGTTCTCGATATAATTGAAGAGATCTGCGCGTGAAATCTGTGCCGGGCCTGTAGATCCTGTCACGAAGTTCTCGTCAGCGAAAGGCATGTTGCCGAAGTTGTCGATGCCGTCAAGCCAGCAGAGAGCACGGAGTGCCCTTGCCTCAGCAATCCAGCGAGCCTTCTCGGGAAGGTCGATCTTAGCCGTATTTGCCTGACGGATAAACTCGTTGCAAAGGCCTATCTGATGGCAGACACGATAGTAGAATGATGACACGGCAACATCCTCAGTAGTCCAGTCCATAGAGTGCATCTTGAGGATGACCTGGTCATTCCAGCAGCATACAGTCTCGTCAGTAGTAAGGCCATTAAGATGATAGCGTCCACGATAATACTGGCTCGCACCACCGTCAAGGCCGGAAATGCTTGGGCCACCGTTCGCTCCTTCATATCCGGAAGTCGCAAATCCGGTATATATTGAAGCAAGAAGAGATTCGTAATCTTCCTCTGTTGTCAGCGCCTTGTCAGATGTATTGAGATTCGGATCGAGCGGAGCATCGATTGTAAGGTCACCCACACAAGAAGACAGTCCTAATGCAAAGACAGCAGACGCAAGTATATATTTGAATGTTTTCATATTCTTACCTCCGATTATTAGAAGTTAAACTTAACACCAAGGATGTATGTTCTTGGGCGTGGATAAAGGATATTGTCGATACCGCTGTAGACCTCAGGGTCAATTCCATCATAATTTGTGATGGTAGCGACATTCTGAACCGTAGCAAAGATGTTCAGAGCTGCTGCGCGGTCATTCTTTTTATCCTTGAACAGCTTAGGGAACGTGTAACCGAGTGTCACATTGTCAAACTTGAAGAATGAAGCATTCTCAAGATAGTAGTCTGAAAGATAGCATGCATTCTCAAACTGTGAGTACAGGGATGACTGTACACGGTTGCTTGTAAATGTGTTTGTCCAGAGGTCGCCGAACATTTCGCAATCTGAAGCGACATTGTTGTAAACCCAGTTTCCGAAGCTTCCGTGACCTGATGCCGCGAGTGTCCAGTTCTTATAGGTAACGGTTGTATTGATACCGAAGGTCCAGTCAGCTGCCGGCTTCTTTGAATAGTATCTGTCGTTCTCGTCTACAGTGCCGTTTCCGTCTCTATCCACATAAACGCCCTCGATCGGATGTCCTTCAAGGTCATATACCTGCTGATAGAGATAAAAAGTATAAGGAGCATATCCTACCTGATGCTTCTGGATGGTATTACCCGTACCGCCTGAAATACCTCCGACGTCTACACCGGCATAACCCTCAGAATCTGTTGTAAGTTTTGTAATCTTTGTGCTGTTGTATGAAACGTTGCCACCTACAGACCATGTAAAGTCCTTTGTGTCAAACACCATCGCATTTACATCAAATTCAAAGCCCTTGTTTACAAGGCTACCGATATTGGAGTTCAGATAGTTTGTAAGGTTTGACAAGGCAGGAACCGGAACATAGTTAAGCATGTCCGTGGTTTCACGTACATAGAAATCAAGACCTGCTGTGATTCTGTCACGGAGGAAACCGAAGTCAAGGCCGAGGTTGTAAGAAGTAGTCGTCTCCCACTTGAGGTCGGCGTTGTAGCCGAGAGGTGAGATCGGAGTCACGAGCTTATCACCGAAATAGTAGTATGAACCGATCTTGTTGGTCGTAAAGATTGACATTGAATCATAATATCCGCCTACGCCCTGCTGTCCGGTCTGACCCCATGAAGCACGAAGCTTGAGAGTCGTAAGAGTCTCGTTGTCTTTAAGGAATCCTTCATTGGCGATGTTCCAACCGAAAGCGACAGACGGGAAAAGGCCCCACTTGTTGTTCTGGAAACGTGAAGTACCGTCGCGACGGATGGTCGCAGTCAACATATAGCGGTTGTCATATGTGTAGTTGACACGACCGAAGAATGAAACGAGGAAAAGTTCACCTGCACCCGGCCACTCGCCGATGACAGATTCGTCGTCGAGCCTATAGCTCTTTGAGTAAGACTCAGACCAGAAATGCTGCCATGAGTAACCGGCCATTGCATCGAAATGGTGCTTGCCGAAATCCTTTGAATAAGCAAGGTATGCCTCAAGTGTCTTGTCCATACGCTTGTACTCATAGTCTGAACGATATCCGGAACCATTCTGGTCGGTGCTGTGATAAGACTGCTCGGATCCGATAGGAGTCGAATTGTATCCGCCTGAAGTGGCATAGTCCATACCGATGTTGAGATTGAAGCGGAGATCCTCAAGACCATGGAACTTGTAGTCGAACTGAGCATTGCCTATGAAACGGGTTGCATTGCTGAGGTCAACCTTCTGTTCAAGAAGAGCGACAGGGTTCATGACCGCCATGGTATTGACAGAACCGTCTCCCATCATATGAGTGAAATAGCCGTTAAGGCCGTTCTCGTCATGGACAGGGTGAGTCGGATTCATTCTTACAGCAGCTCCGATCGCGCTCTGGTTCGCGAAGCTCGAGTTTGAGAATACTCCCTTACCGTTGAGATTTATCGTGAGGTGATTGTCAAGAAGGCTTGGGGAAAGGTTCACTGAGACAGTTCCTCTGTTCATATGGTCAGTCTTGAGGACACCATCCTGCGACAGATATCCGCCGGACACTCGATATGGAAGCACACCGGCCTTTCCGAGAGATACACGTCCCGCAAGGCTGAGGTTGCCTTCATAAGTAGGAGCAATCTGATAGATAAGGCTCTGCCAGTCCGTATTCTCAGTTCCGAGTGCATCCAAGGCTGCCTGTGACATGAGACCTTCCTGTACGCGGCTACCGATCAGTTCACGCATCTGATCTCCTGAAAGCACATCGATATAGTCTGTAACCTGGCTGACAGATGTCTGGAAGTCGAAGTTGATCTGAGGCATGTTCGCAACGGTCTTCGAGCCCTTCTTTGTTGTGATCACAATGACACCGTTGGATGCACGTGAGCCGTAGATCGCTGTTGCAGAAGCATCCTTGAGCACTGAGAATGACTCGATGTCGTTAGGGTTGATCGATGAAAGAGGATCACCCATACCGCTGATACCGTCATTGCTTACAGGAAGACCGTCAATGATGATAAGCGGGTCATTGGTAGCATTGAGTGATGAACCACCACGGATACGGATTGTAGCACCGGCACCAGGCTGACCTGAACCAGGAGTCACGACTACACCTGCTGACTTGCCCTTGAGGAGGTCGGCAGGAGAAGAAATCATACCCTTGTTGATATCGTCTGCCTTTACAGTAGCGACCGAACCTGTCATATCCTCTTTCTTGACTGTACCGTAACCGATTACGACAACGTCATCGAGGAAGAGAGCATCCTCTGCGAGGGTGATTGTCGCAGGCATCTGCTTTGCGACGAATGTCTGGTTCGCATAACCTATGCAGCTGATCTCGACAACTGCGTCGGCGCTTGAAACAGTAAGGACATAGTCGCCGTCCAGACCGGTCGAGACACCGTTGGTGGTGCCCTGTTCGATCACCGTTGCGCCGATGATCGGACCGACTGCGTCAACAACCACACCCTTCACCTCGTATCCGCCCTGAGCGAATACCTGTGCCCCCCCCATCAGACATGTGACGAGAAAGGCAACACATAGTGTCATGATTCTATTCATAAAGAATTTTGTTTGGTTAGTAGATTGTTTTCAGTAGATTGTATTCTTTTTATGACTTTTTTGCGTCTTTCACGAAGTATACGGAGACGGCTCCGAGGACCAGAAGCACTCCGGCCACGATGAACATGTTCACCTGTGCACCTCCGACGAGCTTGAGGATGAAGCCGCCGCATGCCGCAGCCACAATCTGTGGAAGACAGATGGCGCAGTTGAAAAGGCCGAGATAAGTGCCGATGTGGTTCGTCAGGGCGTTGGTCACGAGAGTGAAAGGTATCGCCAGCATCGCTGCCCACGCCACTCCGACAAGCAGGAACGAAAGAATCAGGAGATACTGGTCATGGATGAAGAACACGGATGCGAATCCGACCGCTCCGATCAGGAGGCTCACCACGTACGCTGTCCTGATATTCTTGAACTTAGGGATTACAAGTGCCCACAGGACACCGCCTATCGACTGAATGCCGAAGAGGATTCCAACCCAGTCTCCGGCATCCTGATAGCCTTTTGACGCCACATCTGTCGTATGCCACACTGTGTCGGCAATCGCTCCGTTGGTGTATGTCCACATATAGAGGAAGGCGGCCCAGCAGAAGAACTGCACGAGGCTGACGGTCCAGAATGTCTTCGGTGCCTTCTTGAGAAGTGCAAACATGCCCAGGGTCTTCTCCTCCTTCTTCCCGGGGTCTATGCCATGGAATTCGGCATATTCCTTCGGAGGCAGTTCCTTCACCTTGAGCGTCGTGAAGAGGACGCAGAGGATAAGAATCGCCGCACCGATATAGAATGAATATTTCACGGAATCCGGAATCTGTCCCTCGGGAGCCGTATTCGCGATTCCGCACCATGCGAGGACGAACGGGAAGATGAATCCGACGAGGCCGCCGGCATTGACGAGAAAACTTTGGATGGAATAGGCCTTGCCTTTCTGTTCCTCACTCACCATATCGCCGACCAGCATCTTGAACGGCTGCATGGCCATGTTGATCGAGGTATCGAGCAGCATGAGGGCGATAAGGCCGAATATCATCGCACCGGAGAATGTGAAACTGAAGTTTCCGGCATTAGGAAGCAGGCACATCACGATGACCGCTACAAGCGAGCCGAGGAAAAGATACGGAATGCGACGGCCGAAGCGCGTCCACGTCATGTCACTGTATTTTCCCACGAGCGGCTGGACAATCATGCCCATAAGAGGCGGGAGAATCCAGAAGAAGCTCAACGAATGCGGGTCTGCACCCAAAGTCGCAAAAATGCGGCTGATATTGGCGCTCTGAAGCGAATAGGCAATCTGGACGCCGAAGAATCCGAAGCTTATGTTCCACAGCTGCCAGAATGAAAGTTTTGCTTTTTGCATTATGTGGTCTTTTTTGGTTACAGTTTTATACAAACTTATAAGTTTGCGAAAATAATCATTATTAATCACAACGTCCTTAAAGCTCTGACGAATGGTCCGAAGAACGGGATGAACGGTCGGATTTTCACGACGAACAGGCGACGAAAATTGCTTTTTTGGCGTCAAATGCCTAACTTCGGGGCAGATTTCGATAACATATGGGAATCAGGAACATAAATACGGCCGGAATCATCCACATTTTCGCCCTGCTTCATGCCGTCGTGGCATTCTCCTGCAGAATGGCGGGAGTGGAGGACTCGTTGCTTCTGACGGTGCTGACGATGGCTATGGCCCTGCTCGTGTGCATGAAGAAGAGGCTCAGCGTGGAGTTCACGGCGGCAAGCATCATCGTGGTCAACATCATAGGCTACCTCATGGGAACGTTCGGAGCGAATCTGCTCGGGATGCTCATGAAGTCGGACTATGCGATACATGCCATTTCCACCGCCCTCACGACAGAAATCCTCGGATGGAGCATCGTCGCCATCACCAAGCTCTTCAAGCCGGCGCAAAGTTCTTCGGACGGTCCGGGCTTCTCGTCCAACTTCAAGTGGGTGCTGTTTGCCGCAGGTGGCATCTTTGTACTGAGAATCTGCATCATATACATATTCTCGCTCGACCGGTTCGAGGCTGAAAGCCTTATCGGGATCACCGGTCTCGTGCTGTCGAATTCCGTTGCTTTATCGGTGCTGATCTGCGTCAACATACTGTATGTCCGGCTGGCAGTACGGTGGATCAAGCCTCTGGCGAAATGGAAGATGCTGCTGATCTTCATTGCCTTCATGCTGGCTGCAACGATGCTCGAGACAGTCCTCGTAGGCCTCGGCCTGCCGTTCGGCATCAAACCGCAGCTGACTGAGAATTTCGCGCCGCTTTTCGTGGTCTCACTGATGACGCAGATCACAGTCTACTGCATCGTATACATGATAAATTCAGCGATTACGGCAAGGGCTCAGATGCAGGCGGAGCGAGGCAAGGCGAACATGGCGCAGTACCGCTACCTGAAGCTCAAGCAGCAGGTGAATCCTCATTTCCTTTTCAATTCGCTGAACATTCTGGACTGCCTCGTATGCGAGAAAAAGACGGAGCAGGCCAGCACATATATACATAAGCTTGCAGGCATCTACAGATATATGCTCAAGAGCGAGGACGAGGATGTCGTGCAGCTTCGTGACGAGCTCACTTTCACGGAGTTGTACATAGACCTTCTCAAGGTGCGCTTTCCCGAAGGACTTAAGGTGGAGACGCACGTGCCCGAGGAATTCATGGCAAGGTTTGTGCTTCCATGCTCGCTCCAGCTGCTCATCGAGAATGCGACCAAGCATAATGTCGTAAGCCCTGAAGAGCCTCTTGTGATTACGGTCAAGGCCGAGGGCGACAGCGTGAAAGTCTGCAACAACCTTCTGCCCAAGGTGACAAAGAGTCCGTCCACGGGACTTGGCCAGAAATACCTGATGCAGCAGTATCAGGACCTTTCCGGCAGGTCGATCCAGATAGAGAAGACCCAGACCAGCTATTGTGTAACCTTACCTTTATTATAAAACTATGAATGTTCTGATTGTTGAAGATGAGATCATGGCTCAGAAGAGCCTGGCACGGATGCTTGCACAGCATTTTCCCGATATGGAAATCGTCGGATACACCACTTCCGTCAAGGGCTCGGTCGCCTGGCTGAACAACCCGGAAAACCGGGCCGACATCATATTCATGGACGTAGAACTTGCTGACGGAGAATGCTTTGAAATTTTCCGCCAGACGGAGGTGAAGGCAAAGGTGATCATGACGACGGCATACGACAGCTATGCCCTCAAGGCCTTTGAGGCCGGAAGCGTGGACTATCTGCTCAAGCCGGTGGAGGCATCGGCGCTGAAGAGGGCTGTGGCGCGCTGCAGGATGAGCGGCGGACATGTGGATGCAGACATCATAATGAAGGCCATCGGGGGAACCGTCCAGAAAAAGGAATACAAGGAAAGATACATCGTGCGGTTCAACGACCGCATCGTGCCGCTTCTCGTGTCCAACATCGCATATATATATTCAGAAGAAAAGAACAACTATCTCGTGACATTCGACGAACAGCGATATGTCATAGACTCGTCCCTCGACGTGGTGAGCGACGAACTCGACCCGTCGAAGTTCTTCCGCATCTCGCGGAGCTGCATAATCTCGCTTCAGGCCATCACAAGCATCGTAAAACAGGCCGGAGGACGTCTGCGCATAATGCCTAAGCCGGCCGCCTCCTTCGAAATGACCGTAAGCCGCTCCCGTGTGGACGACTTCCTCGCCTGGCTGGAAAAATAATGAAGTGAGGACGGCTACTGTTTAGAGCCGATCTTGCGGACGTCGGATTCGAAGTCTTCGCGGTTTGCGAGAGCGGAGTTCTTGATCTGGGCCCTGTAGTTGTAGATGGTATTCACAGAATAGCGCAGAAGGGAGGCTATGTGAGAGGACTGGGTGATGCCAAGCTTGATGAGGGCGAAGATGCGGAGTTCGGTGCTGAGCAGGTCGCCTTCCCTGACGGAAATGTGTGCCTCCGGCTTCAGAAGAGAGTTGAAATCCTCGACGAATGTCGGATAAAGCTGCAGGAAGGAGGTGTCGAAGGTCTTGTAGAACGTCTTAAGTTCAGCCTCATAGGCATCCCTCGGGAGAGCCTTCTTCAGTTTGTCAAGATATCCGGAAGACATGGAGAGGAAGAGGCCGAGGTACTCCTCTTTTGCGGCATTGGCCTCCACCAGCGCCATATTGTTGAGCCGGAGATTCTTCTCAGTTTCCTCTATCGTACTGCAATATTCTACGATCTGACGGTTCTTCACCTCGATGTCGGAAACATAGCGGTGTCCCTTCATGTACAGACGCACGGCCATGACTCCGAAAAGTGCCATAAGCGCCGCAATGACTGAAGCGATGACCAGCATCATGGTCCTTTCCGTCGACTGCTTCAGCATCTTCTGAGAGTATGTCTCCTGAATCCATGGAAGAGTGGAAGCAATCTGCACCTTACGCAGCTTTGCATTGTAGAACAGCGCGTCATCCAATGAAGAACGTATGTATCTGAATGCACGGCCCGTCTCATCGGTATCTGTAAGCTTTATGGCAATCGTACATAAAGATGCATTGTCCTTGATCGCCCCATGAATATCGCATACAGCGGATTCCGTCCACCACCTTATAGCTTCGTCCCTCCTGCCGCTCTCTTCGCAGATGCATCCCTGCCAGTAAGTGGCAACCGCATAATCCCGGGAATTATGATCCAGAACGCCTATTATGCGCATATTTTCCCTTTCAGCCTGTCCGTATTCTTCTGCCGCAAACAGTCTCATGATCCTCAGATGGCGGTTCACGGACGAATGCTCCGGCGTATTCTGAAGAATCTGCTCCTGATACCACGGAACCTTTCCTGCATCCGGAACGGAAACGCTTGATGTACGGACGTATTCATCGTAGTCTCTGAGGAATTTCTGACGGGCATCATACCATGCGATCTTCTGCCCGGCATCGAAAGCCGTCGTGTCCAGCTGCTCAAACACATGGCTGGCCTCAAGATAAAAACCGGCTGTCGTATATAGCATGGCCTTCTCAAGCAGGGCATCATCCTTCAAAGACCTGTCATTCATCTCGTCCGCAAGCCTCTCCTGATGCTCAAGCATCTCCTTTGCCTTGTCGAACTGGAAAGCCACATACTCGTCATAAAGCTGGCCGTATATATGATACTGCTGCAAAGGGGTCACACCGCGCGAATTGAGAAGGTTCTCTACCGTGCTTATCTTCTGTTCCTTCACATGTACAAAGTCCGCAGCATTCTCCAATTCTGCATCAAGACGTTCAAGGACAGCGGAATAAGGGCTTTCGGAAACTCCGGCACAAGAGCACGACAGAACCGCAGCAAGCAAAGCATTCAGAAAATATGTGGTCTGTTTCATAGGCATCGTTGCATCTAACATTCTGCAAAAATAAATTTTATCGGCCTAAAAATAAATTTTAAGCGCATAAAAAATTATCAGTCATGGCAAAAATGCGCCGCGCCGTTTCTTATGTGGGAGGGGAAGATTAATTCTGACCGCCTCCCAATGCATGATAGAGTGATATCACAGATGATATCTTTTCATATGTGTCCTGAGCCTGGGAAGTCTGGGCCTGAAGGAGGGACTGCTGCGCTGTCAGCACTTCCAGATAGGTCGTGGAGGTGTACTGCATGAGCTTTTCAGTCTTAGCGACTGCCTTCGACAGGGCCTCGACCTGCTTAGTACGCCACTGTTCTTTCGCAAGGGCTGTCTGATACCCGGTCAGGGCATCGTTCACCTCGGCACCGGCATTCAGAACCGTCTGGCGGAATGCGAGCATGGCCGCCTCCTGATCCGCCTCGGCAATCTTAACCTTCCCGCGGAGTGCACCGGCATTGAAGATCGGCTGGAGAAGCGAGCCGGCAGCATTCAGAAGCAGTCCGGCAGGGTTCACGACAGTGGTTCCGAGACTGTTGGTCCAGCCTGCGACTCCGCTGAGGCTCAACGAAGGATACAGATCCGCACGGGCCACATTCACAGCATAATATGCCGAAGCGAGCCGGTTCTCGGCTGCACGTACGTCAGGACGACGGCTGAGAACCGCAACAGGAACACCGGTCTGCAGTTGGGTCGGGAATGAGGCATCCGCAAACGTTCCGCGATCGATATGATGCGGAGTTTCGCAGAGCGTCGTGCTGAGCGAGGTCTCCAGCTCGTCGATGGACTTCATTATATCCTCCTTCGCGGCCTCGACCTGATACCAGGCTCCTTCCATCTGCGCCACAGCCACTTCATTAGCCATACCTGCACTCATCATTGCCTTGAGTACGCGCACGCTTTCCTCGAACTTGGAAGCAGTCGAAGCCGCGATACGAAGCTGTTCGTCGAGCATCAGAAGAGTGTAATATTGTGTGGCAACGCCTGCTATGAGCCCAGTCTTCACAGCCTGCCCGTAATCACGGGCCATATCGGCAGAGACCTGAGCCTGACGCTTTGAATTGGTGATCCTTCCGAAGATGTCAATCTCCCAGGCAGCAGCAACAGGTACGGTGTATGTCCATCCTGCTCCTGTCTTGAGGCTGGCGAAATTATCGAATCCGCTCACGCTTCCTTCCGGAGCGAAGTTGAACGACGGAAGATACGACAGACGTGCGATCTTCAAGGCGGTTTCAGCCTGCTCGACACGAAGAGCGGCAGTGCGCACATCGGTATTGCGGACCAGAGCGCTGTCTATCAGTTCCTGAAGGAGCGGATCGGTGAAAAGCTCCCGCCATCCGAGGCCGGCAATCGACGCCGTATCAGCCGTCACGTACCTTTCCCCGAAAAGAGCTCCGTCAGCCATGCCTTCCGGCCTCTCGTACTTCTTATATATTCCGCAGCCGGAAATCATTATGGCGGCTGCTATTATCATTAATTTATTCATTATCAATATATTTATCTATTTACCACTCCATCTGAATCCTCCCCTTTTATGGGAGGACTTTCTTCAAACTTCGTTTGAGATATAAGGTAATCCGATGATATTCAGCAAACTGAATTCATCGAATTCACGTCATACTAATGGCGTGTAAAGCTCTAAAACTTTACAGTATTATCCGGTTCACCTTTCACTCTCTTCATCTCACGCACCTCTTCAATCTCCTGCTGAATCCTCCAGCTCGACGACTTCTCGAACTCCTCCGGCTTGAACTTCTCCTCAACCCACTTGAAGACCACAAACAGCGACGGCACAAGGAACAGCAGCACGAGCGTACCCACAAGCATACCTCCGATCGCACCCGTACCGAGGGATGAGTTACCGTTGGCCCCCACACCCGTCGAGAACATAAGCGGAATCATGCCGAAGACCATCGTGAGGGCCGTCATCAGAATAGGACGAAGACGCACCTTTGCAGCACCCACGGCAGCCTGAGTGAGGCTCATGCCTGCCTTGCGCCGCTGCCCCGCGTATTCCGTAATCAGGATTGCAGTCTTCGCGAGCAGACCTATGAGCATGATCACACCTGTCTGAAGGTAGATGTTGTTCTCAAGTCCGAACCACTTGGCAAAGAGGAAAGAGCCCATAAGGCCGCAAGGCACGGATATGATGACCGCGAGCGGAATCAGGAAGCTCTCGTAGAATGCACAGAGAATCAGATATATGAGCACGATACAGATTGCATATATGACAAGCGAGCTGTTGGTCGAACGCGCTTCCTCACGTGTGATACCACCGAATTCATGGCCATATCCACGAGGCAGAACCTGAGCGGCCACCTCATTGATTGCATTGATGGCATCTCCGGAAGAATATCCTTCAGCAGCCGAACCGTTCACTGCGATCGAGTTATACATATTGAACCTTGTAAGAGTCTGAGGGCCATATACTTTCGTAAGCTCTACAAACTGAGACAGCGGAGCCATCTCACCGTTGTCCATACGCACATACATGCGGTTGAGCGTCTCTGGCGACATCCTGTACTCGGGCGCAGCCTGGATCATCACACGGTACACATGCGAGAAACGGTTGATGTTCGACACATACTGGCCTCCGTAATATCCTCCGAGTGTCGAAAGCACGACAGCAGGCGAGACACCGGCCCTTTTGCATTTAGCCGCATCCACATCGACCATATACTGAGGAAAATCAGGGTCGAACGATGTATATGCCACGGCGATCTCGGGCCTCTGGTTCAGTGCTCCGATGAATTCCTGCGCCACACCGAAGAACTCATTGATGTCACCGCCAAGCTTGTCCTGAAGATGCATCTCAAAACCATTAGTAGTACCGTATCCGGAAATCACCGGCGGAGCCATTGCAATGATCTTCGCCTCCTTGATGTCAGCCGTACGGGCCATGATCTCGGCGATGAGCGCATCGGCCTTGTCGGAATCCTCTTCACGCTCGCTCCAGTCCTTCAGACGAAGCACGAGCTGGGCATACGGAGTACCCTCTCCGGCAATCATACCGTAGCCGGCGACATTTGCGCACACCTCGATCTGCTCCATGTCCTTGATCCTGTCGTAGATCTGCTCCAGCACCCTGTCCGTATTGTCGAGCGAACTTCCGGCCGGCATCGTCACATCCACGAAGACGGTACCTGTATCCTCATCCGGAACAAGACCCGTCGGAGTCGTCATCATGAGCCATACGAGAAGACCGGCACATGCGGCAATGATCACCCACATGATGCCCTTGTGGCGTATGAAGTAGAGCACACCGAACTTGTAATGCTCGACCACAGCCGTGAATCCAGTCTGGAACTTATGCCTGAAACGGTTCGAGAAGTTGTCCTTTTCCCGGCCGTCCTCGCCCACATAAGGCTTCATGAGCATTGCACATAGGGCCGGTGCAAGCGTCAGCGCAGTGATTGCGGATATACCCACAGACACAGCCATCGTGATACCGAACTGGGTGTAGAAGATACCTGAAGTTCCTCCCGTCATGGACACGGGGATGAACACCGCCATGAACACAAGCGTAGACGTGATTATGGCCGACATGATGCCTCCCATAGCGTCATTGGTAGCATGGTATGAGGACTTATAGCCCACCTCGAAACGGGCCTGCACGGCCTCCACGACCACGATAGCATTATCCACCACAGTACCGATGGCCAGCACGAGGGCGAAGAGCGTAAGCAGGTTTATCGTAAATCCGGCCACAGCCATGAAGGCGAACGTACCCACCAGGGAGACGATCATCGATATGGTCGGGATCAAAGTCGCACGGAAGTCCTGAAGGAAGAAATACACCACGAGGACCACAAGGATGAAGGCTATGATGAGGGACTTTATCACCTCAGCCATCGATGCGAAAAGGAAGTCGTTCACGGACATGAGCGTATCTATCTCCACATCCTCCGGCAGATCCTTCTCCACCCTTTCCAGCAGTCCGTCGATTTCGTTGACGACGGCCGTCGCATTCGAGCCTGCCGTCTGGAACACCATCATCTGGATACCCGGATGATCCCCCACCTGCGAGTCGTAACCATATGATTCTATACCGAGTTCGATACGGGCTACATCCTTGAGCCTCAGCACAGTACCGTCCGGCTGGGCAGAAATCACGATTTCGCCGAATTCCTCCGGAGTCATCTTGCGGCCCCGATACTTCATCACATATTCGTATGTCGAACCGGAATTTTCACCGAACGAACCGGTTGCAGCCTCTATGTTCTGCTCCGCCAGCACACCTGCGATATCCGAAGGGATGAGGTGGTGCTGGGCCATGGCTGTCGGATCGAACCAGATACGCATACTGAACTGCGCACCCATGAGCACGACGTCACCGACACCCTTTATTCTCTTGAGCTCCGGCTCGATGTTCAACTTCATGTAGTTCGAAAGGAACTTTTCGCCATAGGTGCCGTTCGGGCTGTGCAGGGCGAAGATCTTCAGCATTGAAGTCTGCCTCTTGATCACGCTCACACCGATCTTCGTCACCTCGGCCGGAAGTGAACCTGCCGCCATCGACACACGGTTCTGGACGTTGACCGTCGCCATGTCAGGATCTGTTCCCTGACGGAAATATACATTTATGGATACGGAGCCGTTGTTATTTGAAGTGGACTTCATATAGTCCATGTTCTCCACGCCGTTGATGGACTCCTCCAGAGGCGCGATGACGGACTTCTGTATGGTCTCGGCACTCGCTCCCGGATATGATGTCATCACCATCACCGTCGGAGGGGCGATGTCCGGATACTGCTCGATCGGGAGCGTCGCCAGACCGATGCATCCCGCCAGGACAATGACAATCGAGATGACGCTCGAAAGCACAGGGCGTTCTATGAATGTTCTCAGATTCATATCATGCCTCCTTTACTTTATTGTAATCTCCTGTCCCTCACGGAGCAGACCCACGCCTTCAAGCACTATGACGTCTCCCTCTGCAAGGCCTCCTCCGACCACATAGCTCTTTCCGTCATCCGAAAGCCTGACGTCCTCAAGACGGGCGAGCACGGTCTTTCCGTCCACGACCTTATATGCACACACGACGTCCTGCATCTCGAATGTAGCTCTACAAGGCACTGTAATGGCGTTTTTATTTGTATTAGTAAGGATTATGTTTCCTGAAGCCCCGCTGTGGAGGATGCCTCCTTCGTTAGGGAATACGGCACGTACAGACACGCTTCCGGTACGAGGATCGATCACTCCGCTTATGGTCTCGATGCGCCCCTGCTCACCATAGAACGAACCGTCTGCAAGCTGAAGCTTCACAGGAGGAAGGCTCTCAAGCACCTCGTCCATAGAGCCGTGACGGGCTGTCAGGCCGAGAAGCTGTATCTCGGAAATGGAGTAGTACACATACATCTGCGAATTGTCGGACACGGTCGTCAGAGGCTGCGGAAGAGCCGGAGAAACGAGGGCACCTGCACGGAACGGGATGGTCCCGACTACACCGTCCACAGGGCTGTGCACCTGCGTATACTTCATGTTGTTCTCTGCCGTAACAAGCTGAGCCTCTGCCTGAGCCAGCTGTGCCTTCGCCGTAAGAAGAGCGTTCTTCGACGTGAGAAGGTCGAATTCTGAAATGACCTTTTCATCGTACAGCTTTTCACGGCTGTCATATACGAGCTGAGCCGTAGCCACACCGGCCTGAGCTGCCTCGACATTCGCCTGAGCCATCTGGAGTGCCGCCTTGAAAGGCACCTGATCTATCACGAAGAGCGACTGGCCCTTGCGCACCTTCTGTCCTTCCTTCACACACACTTTGGAAATCGTTCCCGACACCTGCGGATAGATTGCTATGTCCTGGCGTCCCTCGATGGATGCCGGATAAGTCTCCGAAAGATTCACATCGGTTGCCTCTATGGTCATCGCCGCGTATGACGATGACGGAGCGACCTGCTCCTGCGTCTGTCTGCACGAAGGCAACAAAAAACAGCAAGCCAACGTTGCTGCCACTGTCATTATTCTTCTCATCATATACATTAAATTTTCGGGCGCAAAGGTAGTGTCTTTCGTTTTCGGAGGTGATTTCAAAATATACGGAAATATGTTCATAATCGGAACAAAATTGATTATCTTTGCCACATCATGGAAATCATCGACACACGTTTAAAGCAGCATCTTTCGGATGGCAATCCTTTCATGATTAAGGATTTACAGATTACAAAACACAGCCTGCGGCCTTTCAAGACAGATGGTGGAGCCATATGCCTGTGCACGGACGGGGAGGCGGAGATGAGCGTAGGCCCACGGAAATTCAAAATCACAAGAGGCTGCGAGGCCATCGCCCTCGACGAATGTTCAATGTTCATAAAAGGATGTAGCCCGGATTTCAAGCTGACCATTTTCCTGTTTTCTAAGGAAGTGGGATCTCAGGCCATGCACAAGTTCGATCCGTCGTTCTTCGGGCACATAATCCAGAACCCCATATACAGACATACGGAGCCGGACGACGCCAGCATAAACTCATACATGAAGATTCTCCGCGACCTCCAGAACGACAGCCGCAACCGTTTCAGCACCATCATAGCCACGAACCTTCTGCGCAGCATGATGCTGAACGTCTACGACAAGGTGCAGCGCTACGGAGCGACGGCCGACAAGGTGTTCCAGACCAGGAAAGAAGACATCTTCAACAGGTTCATGGCGCTGATAAACGAGCACGGACGCACCCACCGTGATGTGGCCTTCTACGCCGGCGAGCTGTGCATATCGCCACGTTACCTGAACGAGATCTGCCGTGACGTGGCAAAGGAATCCCCGAAGCAGACCATAGACAGGCACATCATATCGGAAGCCAAACTTCTGCTGACATTCTCGAACATGTCCCTGCTGCAGATCGCCGACTACCTCCATTTTCCCGACCAGTCCTATTTCGGCCGTTTCTTCAAGCATTACACCGGCCTCTCCCCGCACATCTACAGGAAGCAGGAGATGACGTTATGAAATTAATTGCTATATTTGTCAGATTTTGAATAACTTTTGACTTTAAAAGTCAGGAACTATGACTATGAAACGATTTATCATGATGGCTGCGGCAGCTCTTACGGTCTTTGCCGCATGCGAAAAAGTACAGAAAGGCGGAAACGGAGGCGAAACTCCAGTGGTGCCGGCTCCGATTGTCAAGAACGGATTTGCAGAAGGAGCGGACATAAGCTGGGTGACGCAGATGGAAGAGGACGGAGTGAAATTCTACAACGCCGCCGGGACAGAGACCGAATGTACGGCTCTGATGAAGGAAATCGGCTTTGACGCAATACGTCTGCGCGTATGGGTGAATCCTGAAGGCGGCTGGTGCGGCAAGGAGGATGTGCTCGTGAAGGCAAAAAGGGCTCAGGCTCTCGGCATGAGGATAATGATAGATTTCCATTACAGCGACACATGGGCGGATCCGTCCAACCAGAAGACGCCTGCCGCTTGGGCGGACTACAATGCGTCGCAGCTTGCGGAGGCCGTGTCCGGTCACACCAGGGAGGTCCTCACTCTTCTGAAGGACAATGGCGTGAATGTGGAATGGGTGCAGGTGGGCAATGAAATCAACAGCGGACTGCTGCATCCTATGGGAAACATAAGCAATGCCGGCAGCATCCCCACGTTCGTGAAATTCGCCAACGCCGGATACGCAGCTGTGAAGGAGGTATATCCGGAGGCCAAGGTCATCCTGCACAGGAGCAACGGACATGAAACAGATAAATTCACATGGTTCCTCAACGTACTGAAGGCCCAGAAGGTGAATTATGACATCATCGGCATGTCACTCTACCCTACATGGTGGGAAAACGGAGGCTGGACATCATGGCGCAGCACGGCGCAGGCCTGCATCGCCAACATGAAGTCTTTTTCAGCCACTTACGGCAAGCCGGTGATGCTCTGTGAAATAGGCATGCCTGTCAGCGAACCGGAGATGTCAAGGGAGGCAATACAATACATTCTGGACGAGGCAAAGAAGATCGAGGACTGCCACGGCGCTTTCTGCTGGGAGCCTCAGACCGACGGGAAATGGAAGCCGTCAAGCTACGAGGCTCTGGGATGGAACGCCTACGATAAAGGAGCCTTCGCAGGCGGAAGGCCGACCATCGCACTTGACCCGTTTAAGGACTGATTATGAACAAGATACTGACTACATTGACGGCTCTTCTTGCAGCCGCATCAGCTTTCGCACAGAGCGGACGCTCAGAAGCCATCCTCAAGGAATGGGAATTCCGCAAAGGACACGACATCGAAGCTACAGAGGGCTGGGAGAAGGTTTCCGTTCCTCATGACTGGGCCATATACGGCCCGTTCGACCGTGCAAACGACCTGCAGACGGTCGCCGTCGTGCAGAACGGAGAAAAAGTTGCATCAGAAAAGACGGGACGCACGGGCGGACTGCCGTATGTCGGCAAGGGAGCATACCGCCGCAGCCTCGAAATCGCCGCACAGGAACTCGACGGGCGCAGACATATCCTGCTTTTCGACGGAGCGATGAGCGAGGCTCAGGTGTACGTGAACGGAGATAAGGTCTGCTTCTGGCCGTATGGATACAATTCCTTCTCCTGCGACATCACCTCATATATAAAGGAAGGCGACAACAGCCTCGCTGTGCTGCTGGAGAACAGGCCGCAGTCATCACGATGGTATCCCGGAGCCGGCTTATTCAGAAAGGTCCGCCACATCACGCTTCCGGCTGTAAACATCCCTGTCTGGGGAACTTACGTCACCACTCCTCATGTCGGGAAGGACTATGCCACAGTGAGCGTGAAGACATGTATCGAAGGCCTTGCAGACAGGACTCCTGTCACTTTGAAGACCAGAATCATCGATGCCGAAGGAAGGACGGTCGCAGAAAGGACTGACACAAGAAGCCTTATAGGCTCAGAAGCGGAGCAGATGCTCACGGTCGAGGCGCCAGAACTATGGTCTCCGGAAAACCCCGCTCTGTATTACGCTGAGACTGAAATATATACAGGAGGCTCCATCGTGACCGACTGGAATCTCGAAAGGCCCGTCATAACCATCACCGACGGCAGCCGGCTTCAGGACAAGGTGACTACAAGATTCGGAATAAGGAGCATAGAGATCCGCCCGGAGAAGGGGTTCTTCCTCAACGGGGAGCTGCGCAAGTTCCGTGGAGTGTGCCTGCATCACGACCTCGGGCCTCTTGGAGCCGCGACAAACAAGGCCGCCATACGCCGACAGCTCACCATGCTCAAGGACATGGGCTGCGACGCCATACGCACATCGCACAACATGCCGGCTGAAGAGCTGATAGAGCTTTGCGACGAGATGGGCTTCATGGTCATGCTCGAGAACTTCGACGAGTGGGATGCGGCAAAATGCAGAAACGGCTACCATCGTTTCTTCAACGAAGACAGTGGCGACGGCATGAAATGGGCCGAGAAGGACATGATCAACATGCTCCGACATTTCCGCAACAATGCATCCGTGGTGATGTGGAGCATCGGCAACGAAGTGCCTTCCCAGTGGGCCGACGGAGGACTGGAGGTGGCTGCATGGCTTCAGGGCTTATGCCACCGCGAGGATCCGACGCGCCCGGTGACATGCGGGATGGACCAGTATTATGCTGTACTTGAAAACGGATTCGCCGCACAGCTCGACGTAGTGGGATTCAATTATAAGGTAGACCGTTATCCGACGGCATACGAGCTTCTTCCTCAGGGACTTATCCTTGGCAGTGAGACGGCTTCGACCGTAAGTTCACGCGGAGTATATCATTTCCCAGTCGTCATAGGCAACGACATCCTCGACGAAGACCACCAGTCCTCTTCATACGACACGGAGTACTGCTTCTGGTCGAATATCCCTGACAACGATTTCGCCGCAGACGAGGACTACCCGTGGTGCATGGGACAGTTCGTCTGGACGGGCTTCGACTATCTCGGAGAGCCTTCTCCGTACGACACGGACGCATGGCCGAACCACTCTTCCGTATTCGGAATCATAGACCTCGCCTCCATTCCGAAAGACCGTTATTACCTTTATAGAAGTGTCTGGAACAAGGAGGACGAGACCCTGCACATCCTTCCGCACTGGAACTGGAAGGGCCGTGAGGGCGAGGTGACACCGGTTTATGTTTACACGTCATACCCTTCTGCGGAGCTTTTCGTGAACGGTGTTTCACAGGGCATACGCACCAAGAAGGCGGCGGACGGTGTGACGCCATGCCTGGGACGCGCGGCAATGGAGCGTTTCCGTCTGATGTGGGACGATGTAGCATACCAGCCGGGAGAAATTAAGGTGGTGGCATACGACGCTGACGGAAAGGCTGCGGCAGAAAAGACAGTGCGTACGGCAGGAAAGGCTGCGGCAATAAGGCTTACGCCGGACAGGAGCGCAATCAAGGCGGACGGCGAGGATCTCTGTTATGTGAACGTAAGCCTCGCGGACAAGGACGGCAATCCCGTTCCTTCAGATGACCGGCTCGTGAAGGTGAAAGTAAGCGGAGCCGGTTCCTTCAAGGCCATCGCAAACGGTGCGCCGACATGCATAGAGCCGTTCCACGAGCCTCAGATGCATCTTTTCAGCGGCCAGCTCACAGTGCTCGTGCAGAGTGGGACGGAAGCCGGAGACATCACGGTGGAAGTGAGCGGCAAGGGCGTAAGAAAAGCAGTTTTGACAATAAAAGCAGAATAAATATGAAGAAACACCTTATCGTGCTTGCTGCCGTTGCGGTTATCGGCACAGCCTGTACAAAGGAAAGCGGCATAGAGGGGACGACTGAGCGGCAGACGCTTGCGTCGAAGCTCGTCGGCGGAGACGAAGGCGAAGCCGTGCCGGGATGCCTGCTGGTGCAGCTGGAAGAAAACGCCGCATCACTCGTAAGAGAGGGCCGTATTAAGGAAATTTCGGAGGAACTTTTTGCCGGGATACAGGCCGAATCGTTCACCCCGGCACTTCCGGTAAAGCCTAAGAATGCCGAAATCGCAAGGAAATACGGTCTGGACAGATGGTTCACCGTCCGTTTCGACGAGGATACTCCGGCTGAAAGGGTTGCCGTGCAGATGGCAGCATCCCCAAAGGTAAGCAGAATACAGTACAACAGATATGTCACACCGATCAGGACCGACGACGTATTCCCCGCACAGCCTCTGACAAGAATGTCTCCGATTCCCGCCGAAGACAATTCATTTGATGACCCGTATGCCTCAAGTCAGTGGAACCTCTGTAACGACGGGAGCATCAGTTCCGAAGCCGTTGCAGGAGCCGACGTGGGTGTAAAGGATGCATGGAGGCTCACGGGAGGCGACCCGAGCGTGATTGTGGCAGTGTTCGACTGCGCAATTGCGACAAGGCATGAAGACCTTGAGGATGCCGTATGGCAGAATGAGGCCGAAGTGAATGGAGAAGCAGGAGCTGATGATGACGGCAACGGATTCATCGACGACAAATACGGTTTCAACTTCGTGGGATGCTATGCCATAAATGAAGACTACATAAGCGGAGCCCTTGACGGCAGCAAGCAGACAGCGGTCAAGGGCGATCCCCTCAACAGCACGGCTGGAAGCGGCCACGGCACTCATGTTGCCGGCATAATCGGAGCGACCAACAACAACGGGAAGGGTGTCAGCTCGATTGCAGGAGGTACCGGCAACGGTGACGGCGTACGGCTCATGTCATGCCAGATCTTCAAAGGGTCGTCGTATTGCGCTGATGCCCAGAACGCCGCAGCCTTCATCTACGCGGCCGACAACGGAGCCTGCATAGCACAGTGTTCATACGGCAATTCGAATATAATAACGAATGACGACCTCTACATCAACGGAGGCGAACTGAACGGGACAAAGGTGAGCGCTTCAACCCTTGAGAACGCTGCCCTGAAATATTTCCTTGACCCGGCGAACAGCAACCACGAGTCCCTCGAAGGCAACATGGCCATATTCGCCGCAGGAAACCATCAGAACCCGTATTCTTCGTATCCCGGAGCTCTTCCGTACGTGATTTCCGTTACCGCCTTCGGCTGGGATTTTCTTCCGAGCGGATATACGAACTATGGCCCTGGCTGCAAGATTGCTGCGCCTGGTGGAGAATGGAGCGGAGCATCAGGAGACTATGCCGGAATGATTCTGTCCACCGGAGTCTCGGGAGCTGCCACACAGTCACCTGGAGTGGAAACGGAGAAGGGAACAGAAAGCAAGAACTATGTCTACATGCAGGGCACATCGATGGCATGTCCGCATGTGTCGGGAGTCGTAGCCCTCGGAATATCGTATACCAGGAAGCTCGGAAAGAAGTTCACACGCGAGCAGATGCAGTCGATGCTCCTGACATCAGTGACCGACATCGAAGACTTCAACAAAGGCGGTTCGAGAAGATTCTATGATGTCAATTCCGGAGGATACATCAGCATAGACATGAACAAATATGCAGGAAATATGGGAACAGGTGCCGTAGACGCATGGAAGTTCCTCATGGCGATAGAGGGCACACCGACGTTCATGGCCGAGAAGGGAAAGACGGTAAAGATCGACCTCAGCGGCTACTGCAGTCCGTCACAGGAATATACCGTCAGCATAGACGATGCATCACACAAGGCCCTCGGACTGTCAGCAGACCCTGTCATAAGCAACGGCCATCTGGAAATATGCTGCAATGCCATAGGCTCCGGCAAGATCACCCTCAGCGCATCTGTTGGCAAGGATCCGGATCTTGAAGGCGGCATCGGAGGCATGGCCTATACACGTGAAATATCAATAATATCAAGACCTTTCGCAACAGACAACGGAGGATGGCTGTAATGTCTGGGGATAAACACCACTGAAATGAAGAAACTGATTTACATACTGGCCGCAGCTCTGCTTCTTGCATCCTGCGGCGACAAGAACGGCGGAAAGAACGCCGAGCTGACATTGGAGGAAAAGCTCTGCACGGAATGGCACAGCACACAGCTGCCGATTGATGCAGACATATATATAAGCTTTGCCGAGGACAAGACATTCGAGCTTTACCAGCAGATCGGAGAAGGAGCATACCGTCTTTACCGAGGCACCTGGAACCTCGAAGACAATCTTCTGACAGGAAGATACAACGACGGTGAGGACTGGGCTGCGGCCTACACCATCTTTATGAATGACAAATCACTCACCTTGACATCGCAGAACGATGCTGCCGAAGAATCCCAATATGTCATGGAGGCCATTCCTGAAGACGTCAGGAACGGTTGCGAGACCGTCGTGAAGTCTCAGAGCACGGACTCGCCAGCGCTCTGAGCATCATCTTTACGCATGCTGAATTCGCAACCGCAGTACAGCTGGTTGTAGAACCCATATTCACGGATTATCTGGAGGCGCCTTTCCTGTAATCCTCCTTTGCGCCAGTTACAGCCCCAAAATACCGGGGCTGTCTTTTTTCCCGTCATTGTGAGCGCCGGTTCCGTCATTGCGAGCGAAGCGCGATAATCTTCCCCCACCACACCGCAAGCCCATTCCCCGGCCTCCCGGATCTGCTCCAGCGACTTCCACCGCGAAGACGCCAGCGTCGTAGTAATCACCCGTATCCCCCTCTCACGCGCATACATCGCCGTCCTCAGCAGTCTGAGCCTGAAACACTTCAGGCACCGCCCTCCCCTCTCCGGCTCACTTTCCAGCCCTCTGACCGCCGCGAGCCATTCCTCATGGTCATAGTCCGCATCCACAATCTCCAGTCCCAGAGCCTGAGCATACCTCGTGCACTCATTCTTGCGGATCTCATATTCTTCCCGTGGATAGATGTTCGGATTGCAGTAATAGATGACCGGAGTCACCCCACGCTTCATGAGGCACTCGATAATAGCACTCGAACAAGGCGCACAACACGTATGAAGCAGAACCGTCCGCTCCCCCATCGGCACCTCAAACATATCCACCTTCTTACTCATCAGCCCAATCAGATTATAGTAACGGCCATTAAGATTACCTGGACAATTCCTATTGCTGAATTAAATTGAATGTATCGCTCATTCTCGTTAACATTTTTCCAAGTTTGCCAACCAATTCCATGGTGTTATTCTGCATGTCATTGATGCAGTTCCTTGCTGACATTTGGGCGATGTAATCTTCTGTACTATAAGGTTTTGAAAATATGAGGCTTTGCTGTTCCAGCATTGATACAACAGTAGCTACCTTTATAAGAAGGTCTGTGTCTTCGTGGATATATGGAGCAATCAACGACAAGTATTTTGTGCAAGGTCTCTCTTCATCAATGTGTCTAAAAAGGTTAATGGTCTCGCTGTTTATCTGTTGGTTCTTACTTTTGATAAGCGTTGCTTCTATAAGCCAGTAAAAATCGTTGTTAAACACTTCTATATCTCCAATGTTTCCTGGGGCATGAGAATAAGGTATTCCTGCATCATCACAAATGTAATTTGGCTTATAATCAAAGTCTTCTCCTAAACAAACATACAAATAGAGAGATAGTAAGAATTCGAACTTTAATGGTATCTGCATGAACCAGAAGTCTCTTCTGTCATTGGCCCCTTGTGATACTTCCTTCAAATATGTTGCTAAGAGATTCTCATCTAGGTTGTATGTGTTAACGATTTTACTCAGTTTCTCATTATAACTATCAATAGAACGTTTTTGAGTATCTCTGTTAGCATAAATACACTTTAAAATCTCAGGTGTCAATGTTCCTAATGTGTTAAAGTATACATTTTTGTCATCCTTCGCGGTTTCGTCAATACAGAAATTCAGAGCTGATAGTTCCTGATAGAACTTCCAGCGATTCGAATTAATCGAAAGCATAATGACACTTTGGTAATCAACAGTAATGAAACCGGTTAGTTGGAGTACTCTAAAAACTGTGTTTCCGTAATCGTTAAAAGCAGAGTTTTGGGCTACAACTTTTCCGTGTTTATCATCTATTTTGTGGAATTTTTCTACTATGAGAGCATATGTTTTATCTAAATTGTTGCCAACCTTGTTTCCCTCAATTAAATTAACAAACGAATCTATATCACCGTCGTCTGAAAATAAAGAAATCATGAATTGCGGGTAGGATAGTCTATGTCCTTTGTCGTTTCTTTCTTTTATTACGTCTATTACAAATTTAAAGTAATTGAAGTCGTTTAATACGCGTCTATATGGAGATTTTCGCCAAAATCTCATACATTGTAAAGCAAAGGCTTCGGATAAAGTTATTTTGTTGCTTATCACAGCATCAGCCACTTCTGATAATCTGAGCGGCTCGTTATATTGGGCGTATATAAACCCGAATTCTGAGAGCGTTCTTAAGTATCTGTAGAATGCCGCTTGCCAACCTTCGGGATATCCTCCGTCACTCTTGTGGCTTATGTTATTTTTGATAAACAGCCCGACCTCTTTTCTGCTTGCTGTAGAGATGTCTAATTGATTTGCCGTAATTACTCCATCTATATAAAGCTGGGTAAAGACTTCAAGGGCACCATTGTCATCTAGAACAATGCCTCTGAATTTGTTGTATGTCTTTAAGATTTCGTCATAGCGTTCAGGATTTCTTACTGCTACTTCGAGTGCCATTTGCTTATATTGGCGTTGTCTGTGACGGACTGGTGGCATAGTAAATTCGTTAATAATTGGTTACTAGTACTTCGTTGAACTGCTTAATAGTGTTGTCGTGATAACTTATGTAGTTACTGTGCACGTTGTGTATATTATATTGTTGTGCCCATTGTAAAAAGATTGTATTAATTCTTCCTTTGTAATGGGTTACATTCGATATGGCAAATTTAATATTATTGCGGTTTAACTCATCAAGAATTGTTAATAATTCACGTTCTGTTGTTTCGTTCCAGAGTTTGTTGTATTCGCTGAATGTGATAAGATAAGGTGGATCAAGATATACCAGGTCGTCATTATTTAAGTCAAGTCCGTCCATAAATGCCCTAAAATCCATGGAACTCCACTGTATTATACGATTGCTTACAATTTCAAAATAGTCGTTTAGGGCATCCACGACGTTTCGATTGAAGTCGACATTGCCAACAGGAACATTGAAATTGTTTTGTCCGTTGAACCTCAGCATTCGATTAAATCCATAGATTAATAGTAAATATAGGATTCTTGGGTTTCTTCTGGAGGCAAGATTATATTCGGCTCGCATTCTGTTGAAACCCTCTCTATTGTATTCAGCAAAATAAGTTTTTGGATAATTTTGTTTTAGTTCATGTGGTATATTATCTGCCACGTACGAACATGATAGTTCATAGGAAGCTGCTTTATTAATAAGGTCTATTATGAATGCTTCTTTATGATGTGAGCATTTGCATAGCATTTTGTGAAGCTGGATAACATTTGTGTCAATATCATTTAAGATATAGCTTTCTGCCTCAACATTCATAAATGCTGAGCCTCCACCAACAAATGGCTCAACAAATTTGCGAATATTGTTGGGGAAATGTTCCTTTAGTTCGTCAACAAGCTTATATTTGTCTCCGACGTAAAATAATGGTGAACGTTTACTCATTTACTCTTGTTACAAAAAGGAGTTCTTTGTGATTGGCGAATTCTGTTTTTCCCGCGTTAAAAGCTCTGTGGTTATGCTCAAAGACAACTGTTTCTCCCACTTCTCTGAGAATATTTTCAAGCTCTTCTAGCGTAATCTTATTTTCGGACGATGAACTCTTTGACTTGTATGTGTTATTATAAGAAACAACAATGTATCTTGCGCGTATACTGCAAACAAGATCTTTCATAGCCTTGGCTGCTTTACTTGAACAATAGTCGCTCATGTTCTCAATTGGAGGTTTCATGGCGACTCCTGATAGGATCGGCATATCCCATTTTACAAGTGTTTCGTAGAGATGATAGAACCTCGAGTATTGTCTAGAGTTATACGGTGGGTCTATATATACAACATCACATGTGACTTGCCGTGCCAATTGATTTGAGTCCGCTCGGTGTATATCGACATTAGGATAGCAATTAACGTCGATAAGTTTAAGATATAATGGCTTTGGCTGAATAGGTTTCTGAATATATGCCTCATAGTGCCCTAAAGTATTTGCAATTTTGTCAATGTTATAAATGAGGGTTGCTATGAGTATGTTGTATTCCTTTTCTGTAAGATCTTTTTTTCTATCCTCTATATCCTGGCGTATGAAACCTATTCTTTTTGATTCGTTCCTTTCGAAAAATTTTCCTCCGAAATTGATAGAGAAATAATTGTCGTCAAGTTTAGTCGGGTCTATGGCGTTATATCCAGTTATAATGTCACATAGTTTATTTTTATCCCACTCCCCTGCCGCAAAAAATGCATTATATATTACATTATTGGAATATAAGAGGTCGTTTATAATTACATGGTCGTACCTTCTCACTGCCTCATTTGCTACTACACCTGTACCTGCAAATATATCACAGAAGCTATGCACGTTCTCTGTTTGCTCTTCAATCTTTTCGAAAATCCAATCAATTAGCTTTGCCTTGCTTCCAATATATCTACGGCTAGAAATAGCAATTGGCTGACTTAGATGGGAGTCCATGAACATATTTATATAGTTGTGTCCATATATGAGTTTTTCTTTTGCAACATCTAAACTTATGATTCCTATGGCCGGATCTTCTATTGATCCGATAATTTTGTCGCTTTCACGCTGGATTTGTAAGAGACTATTATCAACTCTATATAGAGTCGATAATCGAGTTAACTGTTCTACAGTAGGCAGCCTTTTGCCAGTTTCAATTCTGCTTAGTTGAGATGAATCAATTCCGGTTTGATCTTGGACATCCAATATTTGGAAGCTTCTCTCTTCTCTAATAGTCTTAAGAATTCTACCTATCTGATACATGCTTGAGGGTTTTATTTGTAAATTGACTTGGTTTGGCAAATTTAAGAAGAGAAGTTTATAAAAACAATATTACAAAAGTAGATATTATTCTTATGTAGGCAGAATAATAGGTATATTTGCATGCTATGGGTATGAAACGTGTCGCCACTTAGATTCGCATTCGCTCGTAAACCGCTCGTAAACCGCTCGTATTTCTCATGATTTTACGAGCGACCAAATTGATTTATTCCCTATGACTTTACAGCCCCACAAAAGTGTTGCGCACAACCATCACTTTTTCAAAAAAGTGTCGCTTGTGCGCAACATTTTTCATGTCTTACGCTTATAGATACGTCTTCAGCGCGTCCACGTAATCTTTAAATGCCTTGAGGCCGGTTTCGGTTATTCTGCATGTGGTCTGGGGCTTTTTGCCTTTGAATCCTTTTTCTACAGTTATGTATTCCGCTGATGCCAGTTTGTCGATCTGGACACTCAGATTGCCGGCTGTCGCACCTGTCGCTTCCCGGAGATATACGAAATCCGCCTCTTCGAGATTCAAAAGTACCGACATCACTGCAAGCCGCAGTTCGGAATGTAATAATGGATCCAGTTTCTTGAACATATCGATGACTTTATTCGGCTTTCCGGTTCATCATGATTCCCGGTATGATGAGATTCAGCAATGAGGCGACAGCAAAGAACAGGGGAACATCGGCATTCTGGGCGAACAGGAGGGCGATTGTACATCCTAATCCTGTTATGAATCCACCGATGGAAATATAGCTGTTCTTCAGGAGCATACCGGTCAGAACCGCTGAGAATCCGAGAAGCACGGCAGTAATATATCCGGTGAACTGCGGAGCCACGAAAGCGAATACCGTACACAATACGGTTGCAAAGATTCCGTATGTTCCCCAGATCTGCCCGAGAAAACGGCTGATGAAGGTGTTTCCGCTGCTTTTGCAATGGCGCTTTGAATATATCGCTGTAACAGGCCAGCCTATGACAGGAATGCAGAACCATAGGAAGTTCCACTTTACGTCGCCGGTAAGTTTAAATGTAATCCAGACAGCGATTGCGACAATAAATACGATGACACCCCATATTATCATAGGTATGCCGCCTCTTTTTTCATAGTCTTTTCTGCTCTTTTCGATTGCTTCGTTGATGATCTGAAGGCTTTTTTCCGGAGTCATTTCATTGGTTTCCATACAATTTAGTATTAACTGTTTAACTTTTTATGATTCTGTCCTCATCCTTCCGGACGGATAAGGACAGAATCTTCTCCTGTGATCACGACGCAAATATAAACAAGTTTATAATATAAACCAAATTTTTGTTTCAACAAGCAAAATTTAGTTACGTCACACGATTCTTTGACAATTCAGAGAATTGGAGCTAAAGATTTACATTATACATCAAATTGAGTAACTTTGCAGGCCTAAAATGAAAAAACATGGGAATAATTCCGGACAGATACATAAATGACCTCGCACGAAGCCTGAAGAAAAGGTGTGAGAAGTACAGCAATACGCCGATGAACGGCTGGCTGGCGCTCAGTCCGCTTCTTGTCTTCCTCTGCGTATATCTCGTGTCCTCCATCATCGCGCAGGACTTCTACAAGATTCCTATTTCGGCAGCCTTTCTCGTCGCGTCGGTCTATGCCGTGGCAATCTGCAGGGGCAAGACTCTTGAGGAAAGAGTGAGCATATTTTCGGACGGAGCCGGCAACAGGAACGTCCTGCTGATGATATGGATCTTCGTGCTGGCCGGAGCCTTTGCCTCAACCGCAAAGGAAATCGGCGCCATCGATGCCACGGTCAACCTTGCCTTGCGGATACTGCCCGGGAAGCTGCTCTACGCCGGCCTCTTCCTCGCATCCTGCTTCATATCCATGTCGATAGGTACAAGCGTGGGAACGATAGTGGCGCTCGTGCCGGTCGCAGCAGGAATAGCACAGGAAATCGACGCAGGAACAGCATTCATCACAGCGATAATAGTCGGCGGTGCATTCTTCGGGGACAATCTGTCGTTCATCTCGGACACCACGATTGCCGCCACCAGGACACAGGAATGCTCGATGTCCGACAAGTTCAAGGTGAATCTGCGCATAGTCGGCCCGGCCGCTCTTGCAGTATTTATTCTGTACATATTCCTGGGGCAGTCCGTGAGCATAAATCCGGAAACGGTACCTATCGACTGGGTGCTCCTGATCCCCTATGTGCTTGTCATTGCATTCGCTGTTTCCGGCATGGACGTTTCTGCCGTGCTGACGATAGGCATCGGTGTGAACGCCCTCATCGGCTTCGTGCGAGGCAGTATGACATGGAGCTCATGGCTCGGGGCAATCGGAAGCGGCATCAGCGGAATGGGAGACCTCATAATCGTGACAATGCTGGCCGGCGGAATGCTTGAGCTAATCCGCTCGAACGGAGGCATCGACTTCATTGTCGGAGGGCTGACAAAGCACATAAAAGGCAAGAGAGGGGCCGAACTGAGCATCGCCGGTCTCGTATCGCTTGCAAACCTGTGCACTGCAAACAACACAATCGCAATCATAACGACAGGACGCATCGCCCGGGACATCACCCGACGCTTCGGTCTGGATCCGCGCAAGTCCGCCAGCATCCTCGACACGTTCTCCTGCCTGATTCAGGGCCTTATCCCGTACGGAGCCCAGCTGCTCATGGCAAGCGGTCTTGCCGGCATATCCTCAGTCAGCATAATCGGCCATCTGTACTATCCGTTCACAATGGGCCTTTTCGCCCTCGGCGCCATCCTCTTCAGACTGCCGCGCAAATATTCATAATCTCCCACCGACTGCATATGGAAAGAAAGATATCTATTTGCGCAATTTATTTGAGAAGACGGCGCGGTAAAGTTTTCCATTCAAAATCACGCACCAAGGCATTGACAATCAGGCCATTACCAACACCTTAATGCTTTTTAAGCGAATATCGTCGCAAATAATCCTCCCTGAATATCAATCAGTTACACCTGCAGAAATGAAAACTTTTTATTTGTGAGAAAACTTTTTGTACAATACATTTGTACCATAATCAAATACCCATGGATATGAAACGAGTACTGGCAATTTTGGCTGGCGTGTGTCTGACTGGCATCTCATTGCCCGCTCAGCACAAATCATACTTTTATTCCAAAGGATTAGACTTTGAGTGGTCAATAGCTTGTCATACGATTGGAGAGGCTGCAGCCGAAACAACCATAGGAGCAGGTTATCGGTTCGGCAAAGGATGGATGATGTCTGCAGGAGCCGGTTACACAGGATGCACATTCCCTAATAAAGGCAAATGGAACCACTTTCTTACGGCATATGTCGAAGGCAAATACTCATTCCTTGACAGGAAAGTCAGTCCTTATTTGGGAATAAGAATTAAAGGTCAGTATATGTTGAGTCCAGATATAGGTAAGCTCGTGGTTATCCCTGACTATGATAGGTACACGAGTTCCAGACAACTGTTCGTTCTGCCTCAAGTTGGTGTTGATATAAAGAAAACATCAATATGGATCGGACTGGGATCTCATTTTGCATGGGAAATTGAACATTATGATGCTGAGTATACTCAGAATTCCCACAATAATCCGGCTGCTGATATGACTCCGCCCAAAGACATAGAATGGCAATATCTGATGCCATGTTTTGCCCTGGGCGCTACCTTTAGATTTTAAAGATCATTCCGAAGATGGACGTACAGACAGGAATGCCTTTGCCACGAAACACCTAACTATATGAATATCACCATAATACATGCTTTAAGGTCGGTAAAAATTCCGACCTTAATGAGAATAAATCATTTATTATCAGCCACTTAGATGTTTTGCATTTTACAAACCGTATTGGGTGTTGGTTCGGCTTCATGAAATCAGACAGAGAGATTTCATAAAAATTGGGCAGTTATAGCACTACATACTCTACTGACAGACAGCATGTTGCAGAAATTTCGGGGGGGGTAGGAAATACCATTGGAATTACATAATTTTGCACTTGAAGAGGACTATTGTTCGAGATTTTGGAAAGCGAGTAATCAATAATTAAATTTAATATGAAACGGATTTCAACAATTGCGATTCTGGCATTCGCCATCGTTGCGTGTGGCGACAAAATCGAAACCAAAGATGACGAGAAGTTTGATTTCGGAGAAGTGGGATCATTCCTGGAGCTGGTATATTCCGATGGCGTGTATGCTCCAAAAAGCAATCCTGTCGGGCAGGAAGCGTTTGATGCAAAGTTCAAAGGCACCTACAGACTTGAGGAAATCAAGTCCGTATCCAAGACCGGCAAACTCACGACCGTTGAGATGCTGCCCGGTATACAATATCCTTTATTCGCTGTAAAGGATGGAGGGAAAATACGCCAATACATAGATGCCACTCAGGAAAAGACATATAAGGACGGCTCATATTCATATGATTCCGCAACCGGCATCCTGACGTTCGAGAATGCGGTCAGCGAGCACCCTGAATTTCGTGTGGTAACCTTGAAAGACGAAGAATTGACCGGCACATTCAAAGCCCAAAACAACGACTCTGATGAATCAGTGCTTACTCTTTATGTCTATTCCCGTCTGTCACCGCTCGACGAAGCCGGTCTTGACCAGTTATACGGAGCAGAATAAGTAATTCCAGGCAATATGAAAAGAGCACTCACAATCCTTGCCTTTATGGCCGGCTTCATCTTCAACGCCAATGCACAGACGGCAGATGAAACCTCACAGCTCAATGTGTCGAACGACAGATTCTTCATCAATGGAATGCCGCTTAATGACGGAGAGATACTTGATCTCCTTGGTGAAGATATCTACAACAATGAATACCTCCCGGCAAAGAAGAAGCTAAAGACAGCAAATACTCTTGGATACGTAGGAGGTACCATTATGGGAATCGGTGTGGGCTGCGCAGCCGGAGACCTGGTCTCGTCAGCCATATATGGATATAAGATCAAAGCCCAGCCATACATCATATATGGATGCATCACAGCTGTGGGACTGATTCCGACATTGATTCATTTCCATATGGTCAAAAACGGTCAGGCTGCATATGCAAGAATTGCCGAAACCTATAACAAGACTACAGGCAAGGTCACAGAGCTGACTTTAAGTCCTGCCAGAACAGGATTTGGACTCGCAATCAATTTCTAATCATACTATGAGAAAACTGTTCCTCTTATTGACTGCTGCGATTGGTGCAGCATCATTGTCCTCCTGCGGCACAACCGGTTATCTCTCAGCCGGTTATGATGCAGATGCAATAAAAGACGTTGTCCTTCTTGAACCGGTATCCAAGATTGAGACTGTCGGCAAAGGAGAGATTGCCGTCACGAATGACACAGCTTGTGCAGCGTCTCAGGACAAAACTGCGTCGCCTGGCATAACCACGACATCGGTGTCGACCATAATCCCCTGAAGCAAAAGCACATAGAAAGACAGTTCAAACGCATCTTCCGCAAGTTTAACAAATAATCACCTTCAATAATATGAAAAAGGTCTTATTCATAACTACAATGATCTGCCAGCTGGCAACTGCCTGCGGAGATTTATTCGGTACTCAGCATTCTATTGAGGGAACATGGGGAATGGTTTCTGGCGGAATAAAGAAGAACGGATCGTTCAAATCTCTTGATTAGAAAGCTGACTTCTATAAGACGATTGAGTTCAAGTCTGATGGTACCTTTGTCGAAACCTGTGGCTCATATACTGCTACAGGCACATATAATGCAAGCTGTATTAAGTATGACAGCGCAACTGTCATTTAGGCCCCTGGACTGGCTACGGCTTCTTTAGTATCGAGCCTGAAATATTCACTAAACAATATAAAAGATATCTCAAGTCCATGATAATAAGGGATACGGTGTTCATGAACAAGTTGGCAGGAAGTATTGAATCCCGTGGCTGATACCTCTAAACGCCCTTTTGATACATTTCTTATGATTAAGTTATATCATGATGAAGCCCAAAGCCCTGATACACTTGCTTTAGGTTACAATCTGTTACGTTTCAATCAGGAGGTTTATGCTGACAGCAATGCCATTAGAATGATTACCGATAAAATCATCAAACATGATAAAGATTTTGCCGAGGATGTCAGGATGTACTATGAAGATGGAGCGTGGTATCCATATATCGGTAAAGACCCGTGGCGACAAGAGTAGAAAACTTTGCAACCGGCATGTGATTGGGAGGCAGAAGTACAGACAGGAATGCCTTTGCCACGAAACACCTAACTATATGAATATCACCATAATACATGCTTTAAGGTCGGTAAAAATTCCGACCTTAATAAACGCAAATCATTTATCATCAATCACTTAGGTGTTTTGCATTTTGCAAGCCAGCTGATATATATATCTTCTGACTTATGGCATACCGGAATCTGATGCTTTTTGTAGCTGACATATGCGGATGTTGCATGGCGTTCCGGGGCTATGGGATGTATTGCGGACGGGCGGTGGAAATGTGATCTGGCAAAATAATTGTGTCTTCATGGATTCTGTATAAAACGTACAAGACATGAAGACACTTATTGTATTCAACCATCCTTTTGAGGAAAGTTTCTGCGGAGCGGTTCTGCAGGCGGTTCAGAACGGGCTGAAGGAATCCCGGAAGAAGTTTGATGTGATTCATCTGGACCGCGACAGGTTCGATCCCGTGATGCGCGAAAAGGACCTGCTCGCCTTCAGAGGTGCAGGAAAAGGCGATGCGGATGCGCTGGAAGTGGTCGATCCAGAGGTGCTGGAGTACAAGGCAAAACTGGAGGAAGCGGACCATCTGGTGATAATATTTCCGATCTGGTGGATGACCATGCCGGCCATGACCAAAGGCTTCATCGACAAGGTCATATTCCCGGCGATAGCCTACAACAATGCCGGCGGAGGACGCATGAAATCGCGCCTCCCTCTCGAAAAGGTGACAGTGATCTCTACGATGAACACCCCGGCAGACATCTACAGGGACATGTTCCACAACGCTCTGGAAGGTGCCCTCATCAAGGGAACCTTCAAACAGATCGGCATTGAAGACGTGGAATGGATAAGCCTCAGCGAGGTGAAGCAGGCCGGCGACGAACAACGCCGCAAATGGCTCCGCGACATAGAGACACGCTTCGGTTCGATTCCCGACATGGTGGCGTAATAAGCTTTTCAAGCCCGTCGGAAGCCTACAGCTCTATCGAATTCGAGTCTACCAGATTGTTCAGCAGCGCATACACCGTAAGACCGGCTACCGTCTTGATTCCGGTCTTGCGGGTTATGTTTTTCCTGTGGGTGATGACCGTATGGATGGATATGTTGTAATAGTCAGCTATCTCCTTGTTCAGCATGCCTTTGGCCACACATACCAATATCTCCTTTTCGCGAAGCGACAGGTCATATCCCTCGGCCTCAGGGATTTCCTGACGGGATGCCACAGCCTCGCGCAGCTTCTTGACGATAGCTACCGGATCATCATACAGCCCTATCACGGCATCGTACTGCTTCTGCTGCTCTTCGTCCATAGGGATGGTCCGGACAGCAACGACAGCCGCCGACGAAAGCCCTGATATATGGCTTCGGGCCGATGAACGCGACACGTAATCAAAGATAACAGGGTCAACCAGTATGATGTCCGCATCCATACTTCTCAGCCTCGCCTCCGACGCATGGGAGAGATCCCCCAATATGCCTTCGACACGAAATTCGCCATGGTCACTCAGGGCCGACTCTATGCCCCTCGCAACTATCTTGGAGGGCACGATAAGCAGAACTTTCTTCAGATTCTTCATCGCCCCTCCTTATCTGCTCATTGCGGTTTCGATCCTGTTCACAAGAGGAATCAGGACCGCATCCTCTATAATCGTATGTCTGGCAAGATCCTCTCCGAGACGGAATATCCTGTACAGCACTTCATTGCGAAGAACAGTGTCGCACGTTTCCGGAAGATACTTCATGACTATACTCTTGAGGTCGTCCAGCGTCTCCTCTATGTTGCTGTGGTTTTCCTCGAACTGCTCTATCGCATATCCTTCACAGCGCGTCTTCTTCCCGAGGGCGCGCACATACGGGAAAACGGTGCTTTCCTCATAGGCAAAGTGATTCTCCACCTGAGCCTTGTAATCCGTGAAGAACTTAGCGACAATCTTCTTCTGGGTAGCGTCGCAAGGCTCAACCATGGCCCTGATATCCTTCTCAAGATTCGGGAATTCCTTGTCGAGATAGAATGCGTGGGAGTTGTGCAGATATTCAACCAGAGTTACAGGATCAGCCCCCGCAAGCAGTTCAGCAGCAGGCACATAACCATCGTATGCATACACATTGCATATAAGAAGGAATGAATTCAGGTTTATGCCCTGCTTCGCGCACACCTCAACTATCGTATTCTCGCCGAAACCGAGACCTATGCCCATACGTGAGAGCACATTCAGAAGCTTCCAGTCGAGGTCTATCAGATCCGCCAGCTTCATCGAAGCGGAAAAGACTATGTGTCTGTCGTCTATACTCATATCTTTATGTTTACGAAATCATATGCCGGCTCTGCAAATTTAAGGGTTTTGCAGGAATGCAACAAGAGGCGTTCCTCACGGAAGGCCTCTCATTAAGCAACTATAAAGTCTAATACAACAATTAAAAGGATTAAAATTTCATTAACTATAATGGCTTGTCACATTTTCTGATGCAAAGATAGGCCTTGTCGGAAAGCTGCGCAATCCCTAATTGTTGGTATTATAGGAACAGTCCTGCCACTCTGAAGGTGATGAAAGCGGCAAACCATGCCAACAATATGGTATACACGGCCGTCATTATGGCCCATTTCCAGCCTCCGGTCTCCTGCTTTATGGCAACGAACGTGGCTATGCAAGGGAAGTACAGAAGGATGAACACCATGTAGGCCAGGGCCGCTGCAGGTGTCACGCTGCGTGTCAGAGCCTTCTGCAGGCGCGTATCCCCCACGAGACCGTCAGACACGGCATCATCAGCCGCTCCTGCCACCACCGGTTCCTCATCGGCATACATCACACCCAACGTACTGACCACAAGCTCCTTCGCCCCCACTCCGGCAACGATTCCCACGCCCATGCGCCAGTCGAATCCTAACGGCTTCAGCACTGGCTCCATCGCCTTTCCGACATATCCTATGAATGAATGCTCCTGCTGCTCCTTCACCGAATCATAAGCATTGTGGTTCGGGAAATATCCAAGAAACCATATCACGAGCGAGCACACAAGGATGATTCCGCTCATCTTCTGCAGGTACTGCTTTCCCTTTTCCCATGTGTGCCTGAATACTGATTTCGCCGTCGGCACGCGGTACGGCGGAAGCTCCATAACGAACGGCAGATCGTCGTCCTTGAAGAAACGGCTCATTATCTTGGCCGCTATGATGGCAAGCAAAATGCCGAGGGCATACAGGCCTAACAGGACAAGAGCGGCATGGCGCGGAAAGAACGCTCCGGCTATGAGTATATACACAGGCATACGTCCTGCACACGACATCAGCGGAATTATCAGGATAGTTATAAGACGGCTCTTGCGGCTCTCTATCGTCCTCGTGGCCATGATTGCAGGCACATTGCATCCGAATCCCATTATCATCGGGATGAATGATTTGCCGTGAAGCCCCATCCTGTGCATGAGACGATCCATGATGAATGCCGCCCGTGCCATATATCCGGAATCCTCGAGAAGCGATATGAACAGATAGAGTATCAGGATGTTAGGCAGGAACACGAGCACACTGCCCACGCCTCCGATGATTCCGTCCACCACAAGATCCTTCAGCCATCCATCCTTCATCGTCGTGGCCACGAATGCCCCGAACTTCTCCACCACCCATCCGATCCACTGCATCGGATACTCTCCGAGCACGAATGTACCGTCGAAGACTATATAAAGAAGAAGAAGGAATATCGGAAAGGCAAGCCATCTGTTCGTCACTACCGCATCGATCTTATCCGTCAGCGTATGCCTTTTCTTCTTGCCCTGATATGGTGTGAACGTCTCGGCCAAAGCTCCCTGCACGAAGGCGTATTTCGCATCGACAAGGGCGGATTCTATTCCCGACCCGAGCAGTTCTCTTATGCGTGTGCCTTCCTCGAAGCGCGCAGCGATGATTTCGTCGCGGTTCGGAAGCGCCTCCACCACTTGCTCCACTTCCTTGTCGTTTTCGAGATACTTTATGGAAAGATACCTTGTCGAATACTTATAACGAATGTCTTCCGTCCTGGAAATCAGCGCCTTGATCCTGTCGATGCTCTGCTCCAGCTCCACTCCGTGGTTGATGTGGATATGGCGTGCGAGATGTGGATCGCTCTTCTCGTAGATCTGGATCACGGTGTCGAAAAGTGCACCGATTCCGTCACCGTTCCGGCTCACCGTCGGCACAACAGGCATACCGAGCAGCCATCCCAGCTGCTTGATGTCTAATCTGTCGCCTTTGGCCTGCAGCTCGTCGTACATGTTCAGAGCCATCACCACGCGAAGGTTCATGTCTATGAGCTGTGTGGTAAGATACAGGTTGCGCTGAAGGTTCGATGCATCCACGACATTGACGACAACATCCGGCATTTCCTCAATGAGATTCCGCCGCACATAAAGCTCTTCAGGGCTGTAGGCAGAAAGCGAATATGTACCCGGAAGATCCACAAGCAGGAACTTGTACCCGCCATGTTCGAAAGTGCCTTCCTTCGCATCCACCGTCACGCCGCTATAGTTGCCCACATGCTCATGACTTCCTGAGGCGATATTGAAAAGCGAGGTCTTGCCGCAGTTCGGATTGCCGACCAGAGCCACCTTTATCACCTTGCCGCGCTCCTCCGCCAGCGAACTCATCTCACGCTCCACGTACGCATCCTCACACTCATCCGCCTCCAGTGCAGGAAGCGCTTCACCCGCAAGACCGGTGCCCTTATTTCCGGCAGCCGACGTCTTCATCTGCTCAAGAGCCTCAGCCTCGCTGATTACCTCGATCTTTGCGGCTTCCTCGCGCCTGAGCGAAATCTTGTATCCTATTATTTCATATTCAATCGGATCCCGCAGAGGGGCGTTCAGAATGACCTTCACCTTGTTTCCCTTGACGAAGCCCATTTCGATTATCCTCTTACGAAAGCCCCCGTGACCGTACACCTTTACGATCACTCCGCGTTCACCCGTCTTTAATTCCGATAGTTTCATGCCCGCAAAGATATCAAATTTCGGCGACCTGCGGGCCGGCAAAGCCTGCAATCGGCGCTTTCATACCCACAATTTATGAGGATGCGGCACGCCGATACCCACAATTTGGTAGACAGCATGCCCGCAACACGTAAAATAATGATTATATTTGCAGGTCACACGAATCAGACAATGAAAAGACACATATCCGCAATACTTTCTGCCATGCTTCTGCTGGCATCCTGCTCAGAAGAGCTGTCCCAGACCCCTGCCGTGTCCTTTGTGACCTCCGGCCCTGTATCGGTGGAGTTCGAGAACGCGAAATTCTCGATAGTTTCCAGAAACTACACATCGAAGGAAGCCTGCACCATTCCCGTAATCTTCTCAGGCACAGCAGAAAAGGGCGTAGACTATACCGTCTCTTCCGAAGCCTTCGTGCTCGGCGGCGATGCCCCTGTGGACTCGATTGTGGTGACGGCCCTTGTGCTCGGTTCGGACAAGACCGTAAACATGAGCCTGAACCTTCCTGACGGAATCGAGGCCGGAACACACCGGACAGCAGGATTCACCCTGCAGGACAAGTTCGGCTACATGACCTTCGGCTCGTCGCATTCACTTCTTGCGGACACTCTCACATTTACGCTCGGCGTGCTGGACCGCAACGGAAAGGCACAGGCAGTCGGGAAGGATGCTGACATCACCGTGAGCGTGAATACGGAGAAATCCACCGCAGTAGAGGGCACGCATTTCGAATTCGCGGACAGTTCGCATGTGACCATAAAGGCAGGCAGTGCGGCAGGGAAACTGCGTCTCGCGACCATCGGGGAGCCTGTCGAGGGCCAGGACATCATCGTACTGGACATATCGTACGACAAGGGACTTTATGGCGAAGGCCTCATACAGCAGTCCACGATAGCGGTTCTCGGCGGAAGATTCGCCAGCCTTGAAGGGAAATGGAAGATTGACACGCTCATAACGGATTCGGTGTACATGAAGAACATCTGGGGAGAATCCTGCACCCTGCTGGAGGAACTGCCGAAATTCAAGGCAACCGACGCCGTGACCTTCAGCATGGAGACATGCACCTTCACTCCGTCATTCAGTTCGGGTTTCAGGAACTATTTCACCGGGGCATCGCACCTGTGGAAGGACGCCTCGTACACGCTTGACAAGGGAGAAGAAGAATATGCTGACCTTCAACTCTTTATGTTTGACAATACGAACAGGTGGTTTTCGGTCGAAGAGCAGAGCGAGGACAAGAATTCGCTGGTCGGCATAAGAATGATACAGGACGAAGAGACTTCAGAAGATCTCCTCGACCTGTACATTCTGGACCATAACTCCAAAGCCTTCATGCCGGAACTGGAATATGACGAAGAAAAGCCGACGGCAGCCTCGCGAGGCAGATATCTCAACGCCGTATTCAGGAAGAACTGATTTTTTCCGGACAGGCTCGGCTTACTCGATTTCGATTGTATAGGCCCCTGTGAATTTTTCCGACGGTGCAAGACGGTTCACCCAGTCCTTGTCCCTGTAGTCTCCCGTGAACTCCACACGGTCGCAGCGTCCGTACCACGGCTCTATGCACACGAACGGCGCCACCTTTTCCGGAGGCGACCAGAGGCCGAGAACCGGAGCGTCAAACGTCAGATTCAGCCACGGAGTGCCGTCCTCACGGAACATCGACACCTTGCTCACCTGTGAATCCTGAAGCACGAATGTATTTACGGCATCGAACGTGTCGGCATCCAGCTTCAGTTTTCCGTCCTGCAGTTCGAGAGGATATTCCGTTTCTGCATCCACGCAGCCCTTCTCCGCGAGCCTGATGCATTTCAGGCCTTCTGAGCGGTCGAATGTAAAGAATCCGCGTCCTTTTGTCTGAGGATCATAATCCGGATAATTGAAGGCAGGATGCGCTCCGATCTGGAAATACATGTCTACATCCCCCGGATTCGTGACCTCCCAGATCACGTCGAGCTTATTGCCACGAAGCCTGTAGGAAATCTCCAGAACGAACGGCCACGGATATTTTGTCAGCGTTTCTTCCGACGATTCCAGCCTGTATCGCACCTCCGTCTCGGAAGCGCTCACCAGAGCGAAATCCATGTCGCGCGCAAAGCCATGCTGTCCAAGGCAGTACACCTTGCCGTCCACCCGATATTCCGCATTCCACACGCTGCCCACAATCGGAAACAGCACCGGCGAATGCCTGCCCCAATAGGCCGGATCCGCCTGCCAAAGATACTCCGTAGCGCCCTTCCTGATGCTCGTAAGCTCGGCGCCATGCCCGCTGACCTCAACCGTCAGCACCTCATTCTTGAGTGTCTGCATATCCATATATCGTTTATTTCTACAACATTACACCTTCCTGATTTATCTTCATCGTCATGTCTCCGAGTCTTGCGGTCATTATGCCGTCCGTCGGCCAGCTGATGGAATCATATTCAAACGGGGTGACCACTTCGCCCTTACGGTTCAGGCAGCCCATCCTCTTGAGGCCGCCGGTCATGATGCGGCACATCGGACATATTCCATTCTCGCCTTCGGTGAAGAACGACTTCACATCCGGAGTCCAGAACCTGTAATATGAACATGGTATCACGATATTTCCCGCCATGTCGATGAATCCCCAGCCGTCGTCCGGATCTTCAGAAGCGCTGCGGCGGACAGCGACCATGCCGTCCATGCTGAAATCGCAGCTGTGGTATGCATCGAACACAGGAGCGACGACCATTGCCCCTTGTGCATCCACGAAGCCATATTTTCCCGTATGCACATTCTGGAAGCCTATGAGCTCCCCTCCCTTGGACGTCATGAGACGATATCCTTCCTCCGTGGTCATGTCCTTCACATCCGGGTTGTTCATGGTCCTGGCCTTCTCTATCCTTGCGGCATCGAAGATGACCCTTCCAAGACAGTAGTTGTCCGACGTGTGGGCTTCCGAAGGATCGTCAAGGTATATGCCGAAGTCCTCCTTTGCCAACGTCTTCCACACTCCGGCCATCTTCACCTGCGCCTTGCCGTCGGAAAACGGCTTCACATCCTCGAACAACGCCTGCGTGAAGAAATCCGTGTCATAGCCGATGAAGCCGTACATGACGCCCTCGTTGCTCCAGATGTCAGGGCTCAGACTATACACCGCAATCCCCTCTGCATCAGCAGGATATACCGTCAGCATATATCCATTTATATTCTCGGCGAATGTTCCTGACCCGACCCGTGGCACATACGTCCACACCGCTTCTGCGGCATTGTCCCAATGGTTTGCGCTCACACCTATGATGCGCCTGCCGTCCCATGTCGCACCGGCATACCGCAGAGCGGCCACCGGCATATGCTCCGAGCCGGTCTCAAGCGTGGCCTTCAGCAGCCTTGTATCCTTATCGTAGAAGCATATGTGGCTGTCCGAGAGTCTGATGAAGGTCTTTGATGACTCCATACCCACCCCCGATTTCGAGAACGACCGTTCAGCCATGTTGATGCGGCATGTGCATAAATAGTCCGAATCACGTCCGAACAGCTTCAGAACCGGCATCTGCGCAAGCATGAGTTCTGCATAGAAATCATCCAGATCCGTCATTATCTTTCCCGCAAGCGTATAGAAGCTCGTACGCAGCGTCCGGCCTTCTCCGAAAAGGTACGAGAAGAATATCATGCCGTCTGCAACGAAACAGCGTGATTCATCCGGCCATACATATTCCGTACGGTTGTTGAGTATGCCGTCCTTCCTTATGCTGAACCTCAACGTGCCTGATGTCGTGGACTTTGCCACCACCCTCTGTGCAAGCACGTCTCCGGCCATGATGTCCACAACAATGACAGCATCACCGTCAGGAGCGAAACCCTTGTTGCGCACGCGTGCCGTCACCGTCTTCCATTCCGATGCCAGACTTGTTCCCATGGCCTTGTCATATGCGGCCACCTTCGAAGAGGTCACGGCCTTGAGCAAAGGCGTCAGCCAGCCTCCCACCGGAACCGCTACGCCGTCAATCAGCACGGCCACCCTCGAAAGCGCCTTGCTGGCCGGCACACTGAACCCCTTGCTGTCCTGCAGCCTCATGTCCTTTCCGACCGTGACGAACGACTCTCCGTCAGGGCAGATGCCCTCCTCCGGTCTGACTGTCCTGACCACCGGCCTCGCCAGATGGAACGCATTGTCGAACCTCCACTGGGATTTCAGGGCGACCGGACTCATCACATCCTTGAGATGGCGCTTCATCCAATACGGGAATCTCTCGTATTCCGCGTCCCTTTCCATATATCTGGCCGGACTCATCTCCTTGAAGGTCATGTCATCGAACTCTTCCGGCTCCATAAGCCTGTCCTTATAATAGACCTTGATGCCACGCTTGCCACCCTTCTCCTCGAAAAGCTGATAGAAGGCATGCTTTTCCTCTATCTGATTGGTCATCATGCATGAGGCGAGCAGCATTTCCCCGGACTTGCTCCACAGGCCGTATCTGTCGAGCATCTGCACCAGTATTCTGCCGTCCTCTGTCACCGAGATCCTGTCGTAATCCGGCCGTAGCAGCTCCTTTCCGTCGACATGCCAGCAGCCGCATCTGCCGTCCTTGCGGAAAAGAAGAAGATCGCTGTCGTTCGGCTCAAGCCACACGGAATCGGCGCACGGCTTCATCAGCACCCTTTTTCTGTCAAGAGATATGAAGCCGACCCTGCCGTCTGTACGCACTATGCTCAACGCTCCGTACTGCTTTTCAGGAACACCGTCATATTCATTATTGAACACCACGTTGCCCTGCAGGTCGTACGCTCCCCAGCGGCCGTCCCTGCGGAACCATGCCTGGCCGAGGCTGTCGAAAGGCAGGATTTCCTCTGCTCCATCGGCCAGCACCTTGCCGAGCGCGTTGACAAGCCCCGCAGCACCGTTCCTCGTGAATATGGCGACTCCACGGTCAAAGTCCGTTATGCTGTCGAATTCCGGTTCAAGGAGATACAGGCCCGTACCGGATATATATCCGTATTTTCCTGCGGACATTATTCTTGCACATGACACAGGGACAGCATCATTCACCTTTGTAGACTTGAATTCCTCGGCAGCATCGAATACCGCCTTGATACGGAAGTTCCCCTTTTCGTTGGCATAGCCCCAGCGGCCCTTCTTTTCCGCCGGAACAAGGGTCTCCGCCATCTCTTTTTCCGAAAGTTCCTTCAGTTTGGGATACTCCTGTGCGGAAACCGCACACGCGAGGCAAAGAATTGCCAATGTGAATAGTGTTCTCTTCATGGTACACGTGTCTAAAAGTCCGATCATATGTCTGTGTCGAAGCATCTTCTTCAATCGAAGGCCAAAGGTTTGTTCGAAGGCCACAGACGAAGTAAATTTAAGCATTATTTGATTCCTTTCAAAATTTTCTGCGGGCCGGAAGGACATTTGCAAGAAATTACTCCGCAACTCACATCTGTCTATATTTCAATGCTTTACAGATTATCGCCTGCGCCACATGACGCAGGCGATTTTTCACAATCGCCTATCTATCAGACTTTTACAGAGTCATCTTACATTGAGCACATCTTGCTTAGGACTGTTTTCCAAGGATTATAAAACCGAAAACGAGGAAACTTCTTGCGAAATTTCCTCGTTGGCATCGGGGTGCGGTGGGCGAGACTCGAACTCGCACAGGATTACTCCCACTACCCCCTCAAAGTAGCGTGTCTACCATTTCACCACCACCGCGTCTTTGATTTGGGATTGCAAAGGTACGACAAAATTTTAAACGCGCAAACTTTTTTGCAAAAAAATTCAAAGTTTTTTCTGACACAGCGAATCATGCAGGCATTTTCATCAGAAACAGCCTTGGCTCACGTTGTCATTCGGCAGCAGCGGCATGCTCCTCTGCCGTGTTTAAGCGCTGAGGGCCTCCCTTTTCTGCACGAAGGAAGGCGGCGGAGCGTTTCAGGACGAAGTTGGAGCCGAGGTACTTGGTGCGGACCTCCTCGTCGGCGGCAAGTGCTTCCGGAGTGCCGCTCTGGAGGATGGAGCCTTCGTAGAGCAGGTACGCGCGATCGATGATGGCCAGCGTCTCGCCGACGTTATGGTCGGTGATGATCACGCCGATGTTCTTGTATTTCAGTTTTGCGATTATGTACTGGATGTCCTCGACGGCAATCGGGTCCACACCGGCGAAGGGTTCGTCGAGCAGGATGAATTTCGGGTCGATAGCCAGCGCACGGGCAATCTCGCAGCGGCGACGCTCACCACCGGAGAGCTGTATGCCCTTGCTTTTGCGTACCTTGTGGAGGTTGAACTCGTCGAGCAGGTTCTCGAGACGTTCCTTGCGTTCCGCCTTGGTGAACTGCTTGGACATCTCCATCACGGACATGATGTTGTCCTCCACGCTCATATGCCTGAATACGGAAGCCTCCTGCGCGAGGTAGCCGACGCCCTTCTGGGAGCGCTTGAACATCGGAAGGCCGGTAATGTCCTCATCGTCAAGATATATCCTGCCGCCGTTCGGGACAATCAGTCCTGTGATCATGTAGAAGCTGGTCGTCTTTCCTGCACCGTTCGGGCCGAGGAATCCGACGATTTCGCCCTGCTGCACTTCCATGGAAACGCCCTTCACGACTGTTCTCGGGCCGTATTTCTTTACAAGGTTTTCGCAACGAAGTTTCATTCTGATATATTTTAATGCCCTTCAGAGGGCCTTGTGTTCAATTATTTACTTGATGTCCAGTTCCAGATCCTTCACCAGGCTCTTGACCTCATCGTTCTGCGCCATCAGTTCCTTGGCCTGCTCGCTCGGCATATATACCTTCTTCTGCTGCGGTGCGTCATCCGGCACGATATCGACACGGAGATACACCTTCATCGAGCCGACGATGCTGCGGTAGCGGCCTTCAAGTTCGTGGAGAAGTTTCGATTCCACCCAGTCCTTCTGTGCTTCATTCACAACGCGGAACACAACCATCTTGGAATCGTCATTGCCTGATATCGTGAGGGTCGTGCTGCTGAGCATGCTTGCAAGGCGAGGCTTGTCTCCGTACTGCTTTGCGAGTTCCGGCCATTTCGCCTTCAGCTCTTCGTCCGAAGGGGCCGGCGCTTCCTTGGCAGGGGCTGCTGCCACGGTTTCCTGAGAGCCGTCCATCATGGCCTTCATTGACAGGCCGGCACGGGCGGCACGTGAACGGCGCTCGCGAGGCTGGGGATCGGAGGCTGGGGCGGCCGGGGATTCCTCGACTGCGCTCGGAATGACGTCAGGGGCAGCCGGAGCAACAGAGGCCGCAGAAGAAGCGGCAGGAGAAGCTGCAACAGGAGCCACAGATGGAGTCGCAGAAGATGGAGCGGCTGGAGCGGCCGAAGAAGCAGTAGCCGCAGGAGAATCCGCCGGACGGTTCAGCAGGAAGCTGAGCCTCATGAGGGCGAACTCGATGTGCAGGCGTGGGTTCACGCTGGCCCTGTATCCGGATTCGCATTGCGTGGTCACGGTCAATGCCTCATACAGGAACTGCAGAGGGCATCTGCCTGCCTGTTCCCTATATCTTGTCTTCAGGGATTCCGGCAGTTCCAGAAGCGCTTCCAGACCGCCGCTCCTGCTCACAATCAGATCCCTGAAATGTGAAGAAAGGGCCGCCACGAAATGCAGCGCATTGAATCCCTTTGTAAGTATCTCGTCGAAAGTCGTCAGAGCCGCAGGATAATCCCCACGCAGAAAGGCATCCACGAGCGAGAAGCTGTATTCATAATCAAGGACATTCAGATTCCTCAGGACATCCTGATACTTCACATCCGCGCCGCAGAACGCCACCGTCTGGTCGAATATCGTCAGTGCGTCACGCATGGCTCCGTCTGCCTTGTGGGCAATCACATGAAGCGACTCGTCATCAATGGAAATACCTTCGCTGGAAGCCACCATACGCAGGTTCTTCACTATGTTCTCGACCGTGATCCTGTTGAAGTCGTATGTCTGGCATCTCGACAGGATGGTCGGAAGAATCTTATGCTTCTCAGTCGTCGCAAGTATGAATATCGCATGTGCAGGCGGTTCCTCCAGCGTCTTGAGGAAGGCATTGAAGGCAGCCTGCGAAAGCATATGCACCTCGTCGATGATATATACGCTGTACTTTCCCACCTGAGGCGGTATGCGCACCTGGTCCATCAGCGTCTTGATGTCCTCCACACCGTTGTTCGAAGCGGCGTCAAGCTCATGGATGCAGTACGAGCGGCCTTCCGCGAAGGACTGGCACGACTCGCATGTACCGCACGGCTCCATATCCGCCGAAGGATTCGAGCAGTTGATCATCTTCGCAAAGATTCGTGCAGTCGTGGTCTTGCCCACTCCACGAGGTCCGCAGAAGAGGTATGCATGTGCGAGCTGGCCTCTGAGAATCGAATTCTTGAGCGTCTGCGCGATATTGTCCTGACCGATGAGTGTCCCGAAGGAGTCAGGCCTGTACTTTCTGGCTGAAACTATATACTGTGACATAAACGTTCTTTGGTCAATTTACAAAGATACGCAAATTTTTCAGAGTTGCTACAAGAAAACATTTCTGAAAAGCAATTAAGCGTAAAAACATAACGGCCTGATAAACAGCCGCTTGAGAAAAGTGCGTGCTGTCATATGACGGCACGCACAAAACACAAGTAGCTAATTGCCAAGTGGTTATGGTTTGAGGCGCAAAAAAAGAGCGGGAGGTCAGCGGCGGTTGGCGAGCTGGCGGCGGTTGGCGAGCTGGCGGCGGTTGGCGAGCTGGCGGCGGTAGAGGGAGGCGGGCTGGGTGGGGACGCCGTAGGATTTCCAGACGGCGGACGGGCGGGCAAGGCCGTCAGCGTATTCCCGGCCGTCGGAGCGGGAGCCCGTGCAGCCGATGCACCAGTTCTGACCGGAAACCCAAGGGCTCTGGCACGTAAGAGTAGCCGCAGAGCAGTTCCACAGGACGAAATTCACTCCTGCCCACCCCTGGCCGGTCCCCCAGTTGTCCCTGTCCTGCACCGCGAGCAGACCGTCAGTCGAGCAGCAGTCGTACAGCACTCCGGTCGCCCAGCGCTGATGCGGCCCCATGTCGCTCAGAGCGCGCACCATCCTGCATTCCAGAAAGACATTCGGACCCGGCACTCTGGAAGCGGTGATGAAGCCGTGCCTGTCATCCTCTGCCACGCAGTTCTCTATAAGGCATTGCTCGCCGCCGTTCAGATGGAATGCATAGCGTCTGCTTCCCGTCACCTTGGAGACAGGAGCCGTCGAGACACAATCCTTCACCGTGATGTTCTTTGCACCCGAGAGAATGTCTGCAAGGGCATATCCGAAATGGGCACATGTGACATCACGCACCCAGCAATGCTCCGCAGAAGCCACCGTGACGGCGGTCCAGGCATGTGCCTCATCCGTCTCCCTGCCCTGTGAATCCAGAACGGAAGGGTCGTATCCGGACTCCATGCGAAGATTCTCCACACCGCTTTCCACGGTGCGGTCCCAAGACACATGACAGAGAAGATTCTCACCGAGATATTCAGATTCAAGAGCCATGACGACAGGATTGTCAAGCCTGACGACATCACCTTCCACGGCAGTCACAGAACGCTCCCACCATATGTAGTACGCACGATAGTTCCACTGAGAGACAGAACCGGAGGAATTCTGAGGAATCCTGTCCATATGCAGGTCTGCAACCCACTTCGCATTGGGACGGCGGTATATGGCCACGCGGTCTCCTACAGCAAAGAGCGACGGATCCTCCACGCGTACCCACATCTGCCCCACAGGCGTATAGTCATCGACAATGGCCGAAGACGCTCCTGTCTGGCGGGAAGTGCGGCGTCCTAAAGTGATCAGAGACCGCTGAGACACACCTGTGGCCCGAAGCACGGTCTCCTGTCCCTCGCCACACAGCACCACCCCGTCCATATCAATCCTCAGCGTGTCGGAGATATTGTATACACCCTTCTTCAGCAGTACGGCAGAACACGAACCGGCCGCCTCGTCAAGCGCCTCCTGTATCATCAACGTGGCATCGGAACCGTCAGAAGGAGGCGTAAGCGTGACGGCAACCGGATAGTCAGGTATCTCTTCATCGCCGAAGCGGTATCCCACACGTGAAAAGTCAGGAATCACATCCCCCTCTTCGTCAGGTGTCATATATGGTATATAGCCTTCCGGAAGCGTATTCCTGAAATCATCGGGAGCCTCCTCGCCGCAGGAGACAGCAGCAAGGAACGTCAGGCATATGAGCAGCAACCTATTCCACATAGAAATCGTTCTGGTCATCATAGTCTATAGCCTGATTATACCTTATTTCATCTTCCGGGAATGCGACGAGCAGCCCTTTCCTCACGACATCCGGCTCGGTCGGAAGAGTCACCCCGTTGTACAGCAGCGACTTGTACGACTTCGATCCGTAGCTCTGGTCGGAAAGAGCGAGGAACTCGTTCATCGGTACCGTGATCTCATCTATGATATACCGGACTCCGCGGCGGTGAGTGTCGAAGAATTCATGGCCTTCACAGCTCATCTCAAAGACGCGCTCCCACATTATCGCCTTCACGAGTTCATCAGCATCGGCAAAAGTGCGGCCCTCCCATGTCGGCTGTGCAGCCTCCGGCTCTCCCTCAGACACAGACCTGCGGGCACGGGCGTGTATCTGACCGACATAGTCGAGTGCCTTCTGCCAATAAGCGTCTCCGAGTCCTTCAGAAAGACTCGCCGAAGCCTCCGCAGCCATCAGCAGCACATCCGCATAACGCATCATGTAGAAATCCGCATAGCTGTTGCCCACATCATAGCGCGGATTGAGATACTTCCTGAAATATGGTTCGGAACTGCATTTGTTCCGTACGCAGCCCTTTGAAGGATAAAGGGCGACATCTGCATTCCTGTTCTGGTTGAAATATGACGTATGGATGAACGTCGCATCGAAGCGCGGGTCGGGACAGGAGAGGTAAAGCCTGTTCTTCACATCCGTACGCGAATCATCAGCTCTGGTCCCTCCGTAAGTGGCCGCCCATTTCTGGAACACGAAGCGTTCAGGACGGATTCTGCCTGTGTTCTTGTTCTCAGTAGTGACATTAAGCGTTCCTTCCGGGTATTCCGGCAAAGTACGGACAGCCATATAGTTGCCGCTCGTTCCGTTGTCAGTGGACTGGAGCACGAATATCCTTTCCTTCAGCATGTAATCCTCCGGCGAGGCCCAGCTGAAAAGACTGCGGTAGTCCTCTGCAAGCGAATAGCCCCCTTCAGCAATGACGCTTTCCGCAGTATCCAGAGCCAGTTTCCATGCCGCAGAGGCATCGGCGATGCCGCAATGGGAAAAGTCCGGAGCGCGTCCCTCCTTGGAAAGGTCGAACCACTGGTCCTGAGGATTTTCCATCAGACAGGCAATCTGCACATACACCGCAGCAAGGAAAGACGCCGCAGCCCACCTGTGAGGCCTGCCGGAAGTGCCTGTCACAGCCGTCTGACGGGACTCGTCACGCATGTTCGCATGTGCATATTCAAGATCAGCGATCACCTGCGCATAGACCTGCTGATATGGTGTGCGCGGCACAGCCGTTTCACTCACGTTCGAGGCAGGAGCAAGGACGAGAGGCACATCTCCGTAAAGACGTACAAGGGTGAAATACAGGATACTGCGCAGCAGCCTTGCCTCAGCCTCGATCTCCTTTTTGAAGCCGTCGTCTACCGGGCTGGACGGGAGTGCGTCGATAAGCTTGTTGCATCTGAACACGGCCGCATAAAGCGCACTGAACATCTTCTGGTTGTTGGAGTTGACCGAATACATGGTGAGGTCGAAGGCCTGAACCCACTGCTGCTGCGTCCTTGTGCCTTTCCAATGGACAAGAAGGGAGCAGTACTGGAGATATTCGGCCATCTCGCCCTGGAACATCGAGCTTCCCTGCATCGCGCTGTAACATCCTGTAAGCGAAGCTTCAAGCGCCTCTTCTGTGCTGTAGGCAGAAGATTCTGAAAAAGATGTCGAAGGCACTTCCTCCAGAAATTCCGAGCAGGAAGACAGGATGAGAAGCAGAATAAGAGATATATTCCTTATCATATTTTTCGGATTGTTTAGAAGGTGAACCTTAGATTGATGCTGAAAGTGCGCGCCGTCGGATACGAGCCGCAGTCCACGCCGATGCGCGTCATGTCGCTGCCGTAGCTGTTGACTTCGGGATCCCAGCCGCTGTAGCGTGTCCATATATATAAGTTCTTGGCCGACAATCCCACGTTGATACCTCTGACAGCCCTGTTTTCAGGAAGAGGGATGTCATATGCCAGTGACACGTCCGCAAGACGCAGGAAGGAGCCGTCCTCGACTATTCTGTCAGACATGTACTTCACTTCGTCAGAGGTCAGCATATTTATGGCAGGATACCTTGCATCCTGGTTTGCAGGAGTCCAGGCATCCATGAAGACCTCTCTGCGGATGTTTCCCGAGGTACGTGACACATCCGTCTCCTGCATGAGGTTGGCGTTCACGAGATCGTTGCCGAACGAGCCGTTGCAGGATACGGCAAGCGAAAGACCGTTCCAGCTGAATGAGGTGCTGAATCCGTATGTGAAGTCCGGGTTCGGGTCGCCTATCAATGTCCTGTCTCCAAGATCCAGATAACCGTTGCCGTTGAGGTCGCAATAGTTGATGCCTCCCGGGCCTACAGGATCGCCGCCGGCCGACAGAGGAAGCCCCAGGCTGCCTTCAGGCACGATTCCGGCTGTCTTGTAGCCATAGAAAAGTCCTACAGGCTGTCCCTCTATGAATATGTTTGCGGGGGCGTTGAAATAGTCTCCGTTGCCGATGTTCGAACCGAGGTAATAGTTGCACGCGGCCTCGTCGCCTTCCGCAAGGAATATGTTTCCGCCTTCCGCATCGAGGCCGAGCGACGTGAGCGTGTTGCGGTTGAAGGAGATGTTTCCGCTGATGTTCCATTCGAAGCCGCCGGTGCTTACGGGAGTGGCATCCACCGTGAGTTCGAGACCACGGTTGCGTATGCTTCCGTCATTGACCCATATGGACTTGAATCCCGACGAGCCCGGTATCTTCTTTTTCTGCAGGAGGTCATATGTGAACTTGTCATACACATCAACTGAAAACGTAAGCCTTCCGTCCCGGAAGCCAAAGTCGAGGCCGGCGTTCCACTGCCTTGTCGTCTCCCATTTCAGATCCGGGTTGGCTATGTTCGAAGGATAGATTCCGACTATATATCCGGCAAGGTTCGAAGGCGTATGGTCGGCATAGGTCGAACTGTCGTAAGTGGAGTATATCTGATATGCGGACACTCCCGAATTGCCCACCTGTCCCCAGCCTGCGCGAAGCTTGAACATGGAAATCCACTCGGGAGCGAACCATTTCTCTTCGGAGATACGCCATGCCGCCGCAAACGACGGGAATACGGAATAACGGTTCCGGCGGCTGAACTTGCTGCTGCCGTCCACACGGCAGGTCGCCGTGAGAAGATACCTGTCCCCGTAGTTGTAGAGGAAGCGGGCGAAATATGAATTCATGGACACGGCGGTCTCGTCATATGAGAAACGTGAATTGACGGCAGAATTGATGTTGCCCATCTGAATCCTGTACTGGGATATGTTCCAGCCTTCGGTGACATTCGAGGACGTGGCGCTGCGCGAGGTCGTGACGCCGAGCGTGCCCTGAAGACGGTGACGGCGGATCTTTTTGTTGAAATTCAAGGTGTTGTCCCAGTTCCAGCTGTACGAGGTCACGTCGGAAGAGGCGGCGATGGCACCTTCGGCACCCGAATTGACGCTCGGGCCCTTCCACTTGTCCCTCTGGGAAAGGCGGAAGTCACCACCGACAGAGGACTTGAACTCCAGCCATCTGAGAATCTTCCATTCCACGAACACATGCGGGGTCATGCGGTATTCCTCCCTTGTGTTGCGGAAATCGGTGACCCACTGCATGGGAGTGCCTCTGACATCATCATCGACGTCTTCCTCGTCCAGAGAGTTGAGCCTCGCATAAGGACGGCTTATCATCATGCTCCTCATAAGGCTGGATGAAGCGTTCAGTCTGGTCGTGGACGCTCCCTGCGTCATTTCGGAATCGATGTAGGCAAAAGAGGTCTTCGTGCCCACCTTAAGCTTCTTCGAGAACGTTCTGGTCACATTCATGCGCATCGTGTACTGCTGCGAACCCGTGTTCCTGATGATTCCGTCACGCTTGTTATAACCTGCAGAGAAGGAATAGTTCAGCGACTTCGGACGGCCGGACACAGAAAGATGATACCTCTGGCCTATTGCCGTCCTCATCATGTAGTCCTGCCAGTCCACAGGCCGCACACGCAGTCCGGTCTTTCCTTCCGGGTCGTCGTATATAGTATACAGACTGCCACCTTTTGCCTCAAGATACGAGACATATTCGTCGAAGGAAAGCATGTCTATGGTCCTGTAGCGCGTTGACACATCCACACCCACAGAAGCACGCACAGTCGGACGGTCCCTCTTCGCCCCCTTTGTGGTTATAAGCACCACGCCGTTTGCTCCGGCCGAACCGTAAATGGCTGTCGCCGAGGCATCCTTGAGTATTTCCATGCTTTCGATGTCCTGCGGATTTATACCCATGAGGGCATTCACTTCCTCATCCGAGCCGGCGTTGTCGTTACCCTGGGTGAACATCTGAGGACTTTCCGACGGGGTCATTATCACTCCGTCAATCACATAAAGCGGCTCGTTGCTGCCGTTGAGGGATGTCACGCCTCGTATGCGCACGGAGACGGACGCGTCCGGAGCCGCACTGCTGCTGACCACTGAAACACCTGCCGCCTTGCCCTGCAGAAGGTTGTCCAGCGAAGAGGCCCTTGAAGCGTTGTCCTCGTCTATATCGACAGAAGTCACCGCTCCCGTGAGGTCGCTCCTGCGCATGGCGCCGTATCCCACGACCACGACCTCTTCAAGCAGCTCAGAATCGTCCTGAAGCACGAAATCGATGACGCTCCTGCCGCCGACGGGGCTGCTTTCGGCCGCATAGCTCAGGCATGACACGGTCAGAACCGCCTTTTCACCTGCTTCTGCGGGGACTTCTATGGAATACTTACCGTCAAGATCCGTCACGGCTCCCGAAGAGGCAAAGCCCTCGACCATGACTGCCGCACCTACGACCGGAACGCCCGAAGCATCCCTGACGGTACCGCCCACTACGACCTGTCCGAACGCCGAGGCCACAGACAGAAGAATATATGAGAATATGGAGATTGTTCTTTTCATGTCTCAGGGATTAGAATGCAAGTGATACGGAAAGTGACCATGTACGGGCTTGCTGATGGGAGCCATAGTCCATTCCGAGATTGAAGCCGCCGGAAGCATATGTGTCCACGTCGGGAGTCCATCCGGAATAATCCGTCAGGGTGAGGACATTTCCGGCACAGAGACGTACATTCAGGCTCCTTACGATGCGGGACCACGACACAGGCACGTCGCATGAAAGAGCGATCCGGGCGAGGCGCACGAAGTCTCCGTCCTCTATATACTCCGGAGTGACTGAGGAAGCCCTGTCGACATACATCCTGTTGAGATTCAGTATATCATGTCCTGCAGCGCCGTCCACAACGGCATCCAGACGCATCATCTTCCAGCGGAGGGAGGTGCAGACCGAACCATATCCATTCGGAACGGGATTCTCAACCACGAAGGCCGGGCCGGTATGGCTGTGGTCATTATATGTGCCTGTCGCCGTAAGAGACCACTCCCAGCCGCCGCGCCTTACGGGCACTGCCGTCAGGGAAAGTTCATATCCACGGTTGTCAAGCATATATTCATGGCTTGCGGCCTCTTCACGAGGGGCTTCCCTCCAGAGTCCGTCCTCACCTTCGGCACCGAAACGGTAAAGCGTCATCATGTCCTGCGTGCTGCGCATGTAATGCCCTGCTTCAACCATGATCCTGTCTCCAAGCAGGCCTATGGAAAGAGACGCATCGGCCTCACGGGTGTGCAGACGGCTGAATCCTTCATAGAAAGCTGCCAGTTCACCCGGCACATCCGCATACTCTTCAGGAGAATACTCCCCTATCCCGGAATACGGGACAAAGGTCAGACGTCCGCTTTCACCACAGCCTGCCTCAATCCGCAGGGAGGACACGGCCTCCGAAGACGGGAAGAAGGTCTCGCTCAGATCCCACCACAGATTCACTCCCGGATACAGGACAGCTCCGTCATCATACCTCGGAGTCTTGTCTGCCCGGACCATGGTCGAAAGTCCTGCCATGGAAGCTAAGGAATATGAAGCCCCGGCAAAGGTCCCGAATGTAGACCACCTTTCCCTGTACTGGTCTATGACGGCCTTGGAGGCCATCACGTTGAGCGACCTGACCCTCAGATCGTGCAGGAAGAAATCTGAACCTCTTTTGCTGTCGTGCTTGTCCATGCGTACGAGGGCCTGGATTCCGGCATACACATTCAGATGATGCCTTTCGGCAAAATAGCGGGCGTAGTTCACACGGGCAGATGCATTGAGGCCGAACATCGTGGAAGTGTGGATTTCCGCAGCGCCGTTCATGGAGCGTCCGTATGCGGTGCCGTTGCCCCACCAGAAGCTGCGCACCATGTTCCGCCAGTCCGCCCCGAAGTCCGCATCCACGGAGAAGCCGCCGAAAGGTCTTACGGACAGGCTGAACGATGTCACTGCCCTGTAGTCGAGGCAGTCGTCGTCATAATCCTCGGTCCACGGAGTCGCTGCGGCATATATGTCACGCATGGCGATGGTCTGGGACTCGGTGCCGTATTCCGTCACACCCGCAGCAGAAGAGCGTCTGCCCACGGAAAGCGCCGAATTGAAGCCGAACCACACGGCTTGGGAGGCCTTTGTCGAGAATGAGGCCCTCAGTCCGCCATAGCGCCTTCCGTCGGAAGGAAGCAGATATCGGCCGTCACTGAAATGGCCGCCGAGGGAATAGGAAGTCCTGTCCTTTGACGCACCAGTGGAAAAGGCATGTTCATGATGAAACGTCGGACGGGCATATCCCGAATGGGTCGGTTCATAAAGCCTCAGGTCCGAATTCCATGTCAATGAAGCTTCTCCGGCCGGCCTGTCCTTGGTCTTTATCACGACGACGCCGTCCGCACCCCTTGAACCGTACATAGCTGTGGCTGACGCACTTTTCAGCACGTCAACGCTCTCTATCTCATGCGCGGAAAGGAAGGACAGAGGATCGATGTCCGTCCACGGAGAAGAGCCTAGCATGGCACCGTCCACTATATACAGAGGCGAACCGCTTCCGTGGAGGGAATTCACTCCCCTGACCCTTACCTGCAGGGCCGAGAATGCATTGCCGTCCTTTGAGGACACCCTCACGCCTGCAGTCCGCAACGAATCCTGCAGGAAGTTCTGAGCCTCGGCGCCAAAGGCGAGGCATACCAGGAGCACGGCAGATGTCAGAAGTCTTTTCATGGTCATTTTCTTTTGAGTGTGGTCACAAGAGGGACGGCTTCTCCGGCCGGTATCTCCACTTCGTAACCGCATATATACGTACCTTCATTCGGGGCGTCGAGATGCTTGAGGACGCTGTCATAGTCCTGAGGGTCGGAAGACCATGTGCGGTAGTCCACCTTGGCACCGCTTGTGGAGAGAAACATCGTGATACCGTTTTTCGTGAGCAGAATCCCCTCCTGAGTCACCTCCGGTACGGCCTCCGTCACCATCGTCCATCTGAGACGGACAGGAGCATCCCCGAAGGCCTCCACCTCATCCTTCACCTCCAGATATCCGCCGTCCACGATGGCAGCCGTCCTCACAGCTGAAGCTACATCGCCCCAGAAAAGATCGGTGAGATCGAACGACGCGCCCATCCTCTCTCCGGACGTGAAGGTGGCGGTCATCGGGACGAAGGCCTCGACATCATGGTCCGCGCCGTTGACCGTGAGCGTATTGTGCTGGCGGCAGTTCAGCCGGAAGAGCCTCCAGCGCAGCGAGTTCTGCTCCATGTCGGCAAGGCGGCCGCCCAGTTCCTTGATGCCGTTCTCGACGGATGCATAAGGCTGGCGGTTGTAGTCCATGGCCCAGCGGACACCATAGGCGTCGAACACGAAAGTGCCTGCATCCATATGACCGTGCAGATAGCTGTCGGTGCCGCCCTTGATGCCGAGATACAGGTCCTTCTTCTTCCAGCCTGTCCTGCACATGAACATCGGAGTCTTTCCCCTGCCGGCATATGTGCACTCCGAAGGCTCTGGAATCTCACTCTGAGGCATTCCCATAGCATACCTCAAGGCGAGAGGCATGAGGCCCCGATGGTCCGGTGTCTCGTATTTTTCAGTCCCCAGAAGCTTCACTTCATCATAGAGCAGAGACGGGTTGCCCGTTTCCGATGCGAAATACCACAGCGGATAATTTGCACCGCAGCCGGACGAATTATCCGCAAAATTGAAATGCTTTCCGGTGCAGCCTCTGCTGAACGTCTTGAATGTGCCTGTCTCCAGAAATCCCGGAGCGGCGCTCAGACCGAAGTCAGTACCGAGGCAGTCCTCCATGACGGTCAGCATGAGCACCTGATACAGCGTGCCGAAGCCCCAGTAGGTCGGACCTTCGGGATATGCGCCGTCCGGGCCGTATATTCCCTTGACTGCCTTCATGTTGGAAGTGACGGCATCCTCTATTATCCTGCGGGCCGTTTCGGGATGATGTTCATATGTGGCAAGGGCGGCGCACACCAGGCCAGAATTGCAGACCTGATTCCAGTTGCCGACCCTTTTGTAGAACCACGCGTGGGACTTGTTTCCTGCCGCCTGCATGGCATACTCGTCGAGTACGCGCACTATCCTTGCCTTTGTCTTCTTCTTGAGGTCGTCATGAAGCCAGTCATAGCCTATGGCCACACCTGCAGCCATTTCAGCGACATCAAGGAAATGCCTCGGATTCCAGCTTTCAAAGCTGCATACGGCATTCAGATCCCGTTCCGCATGTTTCAGATATGCCTTTTCTCCTGTCATTCTGTAGGCATAGGCACATGAGACAATGCGCGACAAGGCCTTGCGCGACACAGGAAGGAGCCTTTTGCCGCTCGCATCAAGCCTGAACTCAAGCGGTTCCTCATCCAGTCCGTAAGAATCCGCCACAGACATCATATGGTCATGCAGCCTGTCGACCGTACCTTCTTCCGAGTCCTCCAGCATGGCCTTCAGACGGTCGAATGACGAGTCATTGAAGATCAGACGCGGATGGTTTTCTGCCGTCAGGGCACTGTAATCCGCATCGCCATCCTGTGCGGCCGCATTGCCGCACAGGAACATTACGCTTATTATGATGATTGAAACGCTTTTCATAAAACCGTCTGTCTGGTGTCATCTTTATCTCTTCATCGGAACGGCATCGCGTTCCATGATGAATACCGGGCTGTCCCACAGCGGCAGACCGCGGAAGGACATTCCTCCTTTACGTGAGGCATATCTGCCGATTTCGCATACACGTCCCGTCATCGGTTCCACCCACACAGGATCCTTAATGTCAATCCCTTCCACAGTCACATCGGCAGGTTCCTGAGAGACCGAATCACCGGGGATGCTTCCGTTCTTCCAGAGCATCACGCCGACGTATCTTCCTTCACGGATGAGTCCCGTCACGTTCAGAGGGACATCCGCCTTGAACGTCATGGCGGTGTCTGCCTTCAAGGACGGGGTCAGAAGGCTTGCCATGTGGCCTACAGCATGATATGCAGGACGTATCCACACCACTTCACCGTTGAGGTCGGTCTTGAGCAGGCCCTTGTTGTTCATCGTATGCCTGTATTCCACATCGGCCATCGTGAATATGTTGGACGGGATGCCCATGCGGAAATCGGTGGCCATGCGGCGCAGGTACCATTTCGCCTGACTGTATTCCGTCCATTCGTACTTGCTCAGCGCGAAGGCATGCTGGAGACATGCCGGGCAGCCGTTCTCGCCCTGCAGCATCATGATGTCCGAAGAATATGAGTGCACAAGGTCCGAGAGAGCCTTTACCGAATCCACGACCGTATCCGGATCCTTCTCATACGGGTGGAAGGTGGCGTAGTCCATCAGGTGGAGGCCGTCCTCGTCACGGAGCATGTCCATCACACGGCGGGTGAAATTGAGATGTGTTCCTGCAAGGGCAAGACCTGCGATCTTAGCATCGGGATCGACCTCACGGATGAGCTGGGCCGTCTTCATGAAGAGGGCTGCGTACTTGCGGGCCCTTTCGGGATCCTTTCCGCCGTTGGGCTCGTTCCATATCTCGTACATGCCGACCTTGCCTCTGTAGCGCGTCACAAGAGTGCGCACGTATGCGAGCCAGCCCTGCATCGTGTCCTCGTCTTCGAAGATGGCCGCATTCAAATCCGTTTCTCCGTTGCCGTAGATTGTGTTTCCGTAGCTCAGGCTTATCCACGGACGCACGCCCTGTTCAAGGACTCCGTCCACCATCTCGTCCAGCCAGGCGAAGTCGTACTGTCCGCGTACCTTCTCGGTCTTGGCCCAGCCGCTCTGCATCCGGGCATAGCCCGCTCCCGTGCCTGCGATGAAGCTTCTGTATTCATTGAATACGGTGAAGCCGCGGTCTACGGTCTCGCAGCCGACTGACCAGAGGGAGCGTCCGCTACCGTCGGGTCTTGCAACCGAAAGCGTGCCGGTCTGCTCTAAAGGTGCGGGAACGGAATTGAGTTTCTCCCAGCAGGGGGATGTGAACTTCTGGCCGTGGGCCGCTCCGCAGAGGAGGAGCAGCCCGGCCAGAGATATGAGGGGTCTTTTCATGGGAAGGGGTTATTCGGTGTAGGTGAGGACGAGTTTCGTGATTGAAGTGTTCTTGGCGCCTGCATACAGGTAATAACTCTTATTTACCGATGTTTCTGCCAATGAGAAAGTCTTGGCTTTTGTTGTCTCATCCATCTGCTGATCTGCTGAAATATCTCCACTATTTGTGGCAGTTGATGACACATACATAGTCTTATCACTTACTACGTAAGCAATTACAGAGATTAGTTTCTTATCTGCCACTGCCGGAAGTTTGATATATCCTTTACCTGAAGCACTGCTGTTCATCCTTAAATAGCCGTCGCTCGCATTATAGAAAAATCCATTTTTACTATAAAGAATGAATTCATACGATGCCTCGTTATATTCAAATGTATACGTCTTAGCTTCATCTGTAACGGCATTGGACGAACCAGCTGGAAGGTCTGTTGTAAACGGCTGAGCACTGAAATCAATTGTCAGTTCCAGAGTGCCCGGCTCCGGTTCTTCCGGTGCAACAAACGTCAGTTTCGAGTCATCTATGTTCAGCGGGAGAATACTTGCTCTTGCCAATTCAACTGTCTTTTTCGTCGATACCGTAGCAATGCTTCCGTCAGTCTTTGTATACTTTACTGAAAGGCCTTCAAGTGTTCTTGGAATCATGGCAATATAATAGTCACCCGGCTCCATAGCTGTTTCAGATGTCAGGGTCACATAATCAGTCCTGTCGGACTGTGCGTAAACTGCCGGATATTCCTTGATTACAAGTTTAGACTTGCCGGCAAGATACTGCCCGTCTGAAGCCGTAACAGTCACGGATTTGATATCCGATGATGATATGGCGATTTTAACAAGCGTCGTGACATTACGCATAGCGAATTCTTTCTCTGCGCTATATGCTACGGAAACAGCGGCAGAAGGGTCGTATGAACCTTTTACTGCTTTCTGTTCTGTAGGAATGACTGCGCCGGTCACCTCCATATTTGATGTCCCCATGACAAACTCATAATCTGCCGAATACGGATACACGGCATAATACATGTCCTGGCCGTCCTCAGCGGTTCCCGTGAAATCCACAGAACCTGTAAAGTCGGTCACTGACGACGGTATCGAGAATTCGTTCAGCGACGTGCCGTCCCAGACACCGAGCTTGTCCGTTGCCTGCCACAGTACAGGCATCTTTCCATCGGCTTCAGCACCGAGCTGGGTCTTTGTGTCCGCACCTCCTTCGAGAGATGCCGTGAATGTCATTTCCACCCTGCTGTCTGCAGCCGGTTCTTCCGGTACGGCCTTGACGTCCTCCTTTGTGCAGGCCGATGATATTGCAGCAGCCATGGCTGCGCATAAGAATATTCTAAAAGTCTTCATGATTGGTATCAGTTCCATGTTAATTCAGTCGTATCATTTATATTGTAAGCCTCGTGAGAGCCTCTTCCGTCATGCGGAGTGATGTAGAGCGTGTCGACCGTGGTGACATATATGGTATCTGTCACGGGCACATAAACCGTATCATGCACATACAATGTGTCTATACGGGAAGAATAGACCGTGTCCGTGTGGAACATATAAAGGGTATCCACACGTGGGACAGCAGGAGCAAGCTCCTCCGAAGGCTTCTCGCACGCGAATGATGCAAGAGCCACTGCAGCAGCGACAATGATGTATCTTGCCTTCATGTCCGTCACTCGTCAAAGTCCAGCGGGTCACCGACCGTGAAACCTTCATTGCTTGCACACAGCACGCCTTCCGGCATGATGTGGACGACCTCCGCAACCGGAGGATTGTAGCACTTTTGATTGTCTTTCATGATATCTTGGTTTTTAGTGTTTTATAATCCTGCGCTCGAAAGGAAGCCACCGTCAACCGGTACGGTAATACCCGTGACAAAGCCGGCCGCCTCATCGTCAATCAGAAAGTTGACGCAGCCGATGAGCTCGCGGGCCTCCCCGAAACGATGCATGGGCGTATTGTAGATTATGTGGCCTCCACGCGGAGTCAGTCCGCCGTCCGGTGTCGTGAGAAGCTTCCTGCTCCGCTCGTTCACGAAGAACCCGGGAGCGACGGCATTAACCCTTATACCGGCCGGTGCGAGATATGCCGCAAGCCATTGTGTGAAGTTGGAGACTCCGGCCTTTGCAATCGCATATGCAGGCACACGTGAAAGCGGCCTGTACGTGTTCATTGAAGCGAAGTTCACTATATTTCCGCCACCGGCTTCGATCATGTCCTCAGCAAAGACACGGGACGGAATGACGGTTCCCATGGTATTGGTACGGATAACGTCCATGAAACGGTCCATGTCGAGGTTGAAGAAGCCTCTGAGGCCGTCCCTTTCATCTTCGAGCTCCTTAGGGTCGAATTCGTTTATGGTCGTCACCGCATCCAGCTGATTGCCTCCTGCACCGTTTACAAGCACGGTCACAAGGCCGTAGACCTCATGTACCTTGTCGCGGAGCACCTTCACCTGAGTCTCGTCGTTCACATCGGCAGTCACACAGATGCAGCTGCCTCCGAAGGCCTTGATTTCCTCTTCAGTCCTGCGGAGCTTGTCGAGAGTACGTCCGACGAGCACGACATTATGGCCCTGACGTGCAAGGTCGACCGCAATTACGGAGCATAGCGTTCCGCCGGCTCCTGTCACCACTACATTCTTCTTTGCATTCATATGTATATCCATTATTTATTTTCCATAAATCCAGCTCAGCGCATTGTTGTACGCGATGTCCGACGCAATCTTTCCGAGATATGCCTCATCGGAAGGGGAATGCCCCCGCAGAGCCTTGTCCGCCATGAAGTTGCAGAGTATCCTGCGGAAGTAGTCATGACGCGAGAAGGACAGTACGTTGCGGCTGTCCGTCGTCATGCCGATGAACTGAGGGAGGAGGGAATACGACATCAGACATTCCATCTGCTCCGTCATTCCGAGGAAGTGGTCGTTGTACCACCATGCCGGGCCGAACTGCACCTTTCCTGCTACTCCGTCTTCGGAATATGAACCCGTCAGGGTCGCGAGGGCGGCATTGTCCGCAGGATTGAGGGTGAAGAGCACCGTCTTGGGAAGAAGTCCAGCTGCATCCTGAGAGTCCAGGAAGGCACACAGGCTGCGGATGTCGCACGGGCTGCCTATCGAGGCATAGCCTCCCGCCGGGCCTGCAAGCGAGCGCAGACGGCTGCTCGTGAAGCGCTGTGCGCCTATATGCAGCAGCATGGCCCAGCCACGCCCCGCATATTCGGACGCCAGCCAGCCCAGCACATACGATTTGAGACGCACATCACTGAAAGAGCCTTCCTCATAAAGCCTTGCCGCCGTCTCGTACGGGCACTTCTCAAAGCGCCAGCCGTCATCGAGTGCATGGTCAGCCACACGGCATCCAGCCGTCGAAAAAGCATCAAGACGCTGTCTCACCAAGAGAAGATACTCCTCCAGAGAGGCTGCCGAGCATGCTCCTGCCGAAGCACAGAGTCTCTGCATCCATTCCCTGCCGAAACCGAGAATGGAATCAGCCCTCAGCGAAGGGGTCGCACAGACACCTCCTTTGACGGAGGCATGGACAGACACGTCGTCAAGAAGGTCGTCCGAGGTACTGAGAAAGCGTACGCCGAATCGGCGCAGAATCCCCAGCGTCGAGAAGCTGTCTTCTGAAAGACGGGCGTTGCAGGCATCCCATACCCTTCCGGCGCTTTCCTCATCCGGCATCTCGTCCAGTCCGAAGACGTTCTTCATCTCCATTGCCGACCAATGGAAGAGAGGGTTGCCGAGAGTCGACGGAAGGGTGCGTGCCCATGCATCGAATTTAGTTCTTGTGCTGCCCCCCCCTGATATGAATTCTTCAGGTTCTCCGTGAAGCCTCATCGCCCTGTGCTTGTAGGGATCCGAAGCCACCCACAGCTCTCCGATATCGGAAAAGCTGCGGTCGGATGCGAGATCTGCCGGATTCAGGTGGTTGTGATAGTCCGCAACCGGAAGGCCCTCGACGTAATCGTGATAAAGATTACGGGCGAGAGGGCTTTCCAGGAGGAAATCTGCATTTATGAAATCTGTCTTCATAAGATGGAGTTGAAATTAAAAATAGCCGCCGTTGTTCACCATCTCGACTGCGGAGAAGCCTTCGTGCACCCAGCCCTTCATCTCACGCTCGTTGCGGTTGATCTCTTCGGCACGGGTGAGGACCTGATAGGCTATCGCACGAGGTATGCAGAGCACTCCGTCGATGTCTCCGAAAATCACGTCGCCCGGCTTTATGAACACCTTACCTATACGCACAGGCACGTTGTAGCCGGTGATCTTTGTTCTTCCCAAGGAACCGTTCGAAGTGCGGTAGCGGTAGAATACAGGAAACTTCTGTGCGATGACCTGCCTTGTGTCACGAATTCCTCCGTTGACCACTGCCATTCTTGCACTACGGGCGATTGCCGATGCCGTCATGATTTCGCCCCAGTGCGAGGCCTCTTCCTCATCGCCTGCATCCCATACCACGCAGCATTCCGCAGGCATATCATCAAGCATCTGCGCTCTGATGTCCATCTCACCGCCCACCGTCGGATCCGGATTCGACCTCACCGTGTAGGCGATGCCGGCCTTGCACATGCCTTTTTCAAGAGGCATTATGCTGATGGGAAGCGCCTGATCCATCAGGGTCATTTCCCTGAGCACATCATTGATTGCACCCGTGTAAAGGGCCTCGAACCTGTCGCAGAGTTCCTTTTCCGGAATAGGAAACTCCGTACGGTCGATTCTGTCGAGCTTCTCTGTGAGAGCTTCGAGCTTCATAAGATTCTTCTTTGCCATTATTTATTTCTACGTTTCAGATATATTATCGTCATTACGGCCGCACCCACAAGGCAGGCGACTCCGGCAAGGCAGCTGTACAGGCCTCCGTCCGTCTTTATGGTCGGTATGCTCATCACCACGAACAGGACACCTGCCGTTGCGAGCGAGAACACGAAGAGCCATACTATCGCATGTATGTATTCCGGTGCTATCTTAGGTTTGTCGGCCTCTGCTATAGGGGTGGAGATCAGTCTGAAGAAACTGTCCACTTCGGCATCCTTCCGTGCAGAACGCTTCTTCCATGACGGCATGAAGTAGACTGCGAAGCAGAGGGCGGATTCGATGAGGGTCGCCCATTCCCACGACACGGCAGGAATGAGATTGAGGACGACACCGGAAATCACGCCGGTAAATATCGTGGCGATTGCTGCCGTGCTGTCCGGACGGCGTACAAGGATTCCCATGATGAGCGGAATGCCGAGCGGAATCGCAAGTATGCTGGAGAACAGCTTGTTTGCTTCGAACGCACCGCCGAAATTGCGGATGAGGATGGCGCCGCCGATCATGGTCAGTCCCACGATGAGGGTGCTGATGCGGGCCACGGAAAGGAGCTTCTTCTCGGAAGCGTTGCGGTTGAACAGCCTCTGGTATATGTCATGCGTGAGCACCGATGCCATCACGTTGTACTCGGCATTGAGCGAGGACATGGTAGCGGCGAACATCGATGAAAAGAGTATTCCCATGATTCCCACCGGCAGCAGCTTTATGGCCACGGAAACATATGACATCTCGGGATCCGCGATGCCGGGAACAATCAGAGGCGAGGCGACGGCCGGCATGAGGAACACAGGTGTGAACACAAGGAAGAGTATTCCCGTGACAACTCCCACCTTCATCGCTGCCTTCTCGTCGCGTACACAGAAGAACTTCTGGATGAAGGTCCAGTTCTCGTTGTACTTCACAATCGTCATGAAGGCATATATGCCCAGCCAGAAAAGGTTGCCCTTCGGCCCGTTGAAGAAGTCCAGATGGCCCGGAAGCTTTTCCGCTATGCCTGCAAGGCCGCCCACTTCCGTCAGCGAGAGCGGAAGGAGGACCACTGTCACGAGTATGAGTATGATGAACTGCACCGTGCTCATTATCGTGACAGTCCATATGCCGCCGATGAGGTTGAAGACGGTCACGATGATGCCGGAGACCACAATCGACCATTCGAGCGACAGAGGCGTAACCACGGCGATGAAGACGCCTATGGCATAGAGGCGCACCATGTTGTCGAGCACGCGGAGGACGAGGCTCACCCATGTCATCGTCTGCTGCAGAGGCAGGTTGTAGCGCTGTTCAAGATACTCCATAGGGGTCGTGCAGCCGGTTCTGCGCCAGCGCTTTCCAAACCATATGCCGCCTATGATGCAGGCCGGCACCGTCACCCAGAATACGGTTATCGATACCACTCCCCATTCGTATGCTATGCCGGCATATGCCACAAAGACGAATGTCGAGAAGAGTCCCATGAAATTGGTGATGGTGGCCATGACCCACGGGATGGTGCCGCCACCTTTGAAATAAGAGCCGCTGTCCTTTATGAACCAGCCGAAGGAAAGGCCGATGACGGCCATGAGGGCGACATAGACAGCCACCGACACATAGTCAAGATTCTGAAGATGAAGTTCCATTTCAATAGTTTATCTTTAGTGTATCCATTATTCCTTTCAGATAGCCCACTCCGAAGAGGGTTCCGTTCATTCCGTAGCTCGGCGAGCTGTTGTCCTCCCCTGCCATCGTCGGCACGTGGTCGGAGCGGATGATTCCGTCGAATCCGACATCACGGTACACCTTCATCATGGCTGGCATGTCGGTCGGGCCGTTGTCGTGGAAGGTCTCATGGAAGTCCTCGGCCGTTCCCGCCACATCGCGCTGATGCACGAAGAAGATGCGGTCCTTCCATTCACGTACGAGGTCGGCGACGGGAGCACCCATTGTCACGTAAGTGCCCTGACAGAAGGTGAGTCCGTGCGAAGGGCTGTCGCTCAGAGCCAGCATCCGGCGGATGTCGTCCGGACATGTGAATATGCGTGCGATGCCCTGAAGCGTGCTTACGGGAGGATCGTCCGGATGCAGGCCCATACGTACGCCGGCCTCTTCCGCCACAGGAACCGCCTGCGAGACGAACCACTCGTAATTCTCCCACATGCGCTCTGCATACACTTCGCCATATTGAGTGAGAGGCAGCTGTCTTCCTGCCCAGGTGCTGAACCCCGTCACAAGTGCTCCTCCCCTCTCCCTGACGTCCTTCGCCGTACGGAACCATCCCGTCGGCATGAAGTTGTAGCAGAGGGTGGTGATTCCGAGTTCACCCATGTTACTGAGCATTCGGCAGTATTCCTCCATGTCTTTTTCACGTCCGGGCAGACCAAGCTTTATGCGCATCATGTCCATCTGGTCGCCTTCGAGGGCTATAAGCTCGAAACCATGGTCGGCGAATACCTGCCGGGCCGTCTTCAAAGTCTCGAAATCCGCTATGGTCTTCTTTCCTGTCAGCTCGGGAGCAAGCTTTGCGACTGCGTAGCGTATCCCCATCTGGGAGCAGAGCCGCCATTTCACATCCGGCGTGTCGCCGAAAAAGAGGTGTGCAAGTTTCATCTTTCAATATCTTCTTTAAGTCTGAGAAGGGCTTCGAGGAAATAATAGTCCGCATATGTCTCCGGCTTGTCCACGGAAGAATTGTGCGGAACCGAAGCGACGCTGTGCTTGAGCAGAAAGTAGTTGTTCTCCCCTTCCTCCGCCATGTACTGCGGCGAGCAGAGCGACGTGAGCATCTTTACGGCCGCTTCGCGATAGCGCTGCGACTTTGCTGCATCGTCCACATAGTCCTTCAGCTCCAGAAGCGCGGATGCCGCCACGGCTGCAGCGGATGCATCCCTCGGCTCGTCAGGAGCGCCTTCAGCATCGAAATCCCAGTACGGAACGCTGTCCTCCGGCAGATTCTCATGACCTATGAAGAAATCCGCAGCCTTCACGGCCGTGTCCAGATATTTCTTCTCACCCGTGAAACGGCAGCACATCGTGAAGCCGTACACCGCCCATGCCTGTCCGCGCGACCAGGCCGAAGAATCCGCCTTGCCCTGAGATGTCATGCGGGCGTCCACCTCGCCTGTCTCCGGATCATATGACACAAGATGAAAGGCACTTCCATCCTCCCTCATATGGTTCTTCATTGTCCTGTCCGCATGGCTGAGTGCAGGTCTGAGGTATTTCTCGTCCCCGGTGAGCTTCCACGCCGTGAAAAGCAGGTCGAGATTCATCAGATTGTCGATTATCACCGGCCAGTGCGACGTGAACGAGCCGTCACGCGAAGTCCACTGATCCCATGAACGGATGACGCCGACAGTGTCCGAATAGCGTTCGAGCTGGGTGTCGGCCGAACATATCAGTACATTCTTATAGTATTCCGAAGGCGAATAGAGGTCCGCCTTGCCGAAGCTTGACATCATTATGAAGCCTATGTCGTGGTGGTGGCGCTGATATTTCTGGCATTCCAGAGCGCGGGTGACCTTTTCTGCCCTGGCCTTCCAGACAGGATCCTCCGTGTGGGCATATATCTGCCACAGCACGCCGGGATAGAAGCCGTTGGTCCAGTTCGCTCCTGTCTTGAGCGGTTCCGCACCGATGAGACGCGTCTCGCCCGAGTTGTTGACAGTCCTCGGATACATGGCGTAAGGGGTCGCTTCGTACATGCATTCATACTGGGCGGCCGCACGCTCGAAACCCCGGTTCACCAAGGGTTCATTCCTGTCGGCACAGCCGGTCATGGCCAGAACCGCCATGATCAATATCAAAATGGGCTTATTCATACATTATTTATGTTGACTACATTTTGTTTTCTCGTTCAATAGTCTTACTTTTACATTGTAAAACTTAAGACTGCAATCATGATACAGGTCATCAACAGGGCTCTGGACATCCTCGAATTCATTTCCAACAATCCGCAGAAGGAGCATTCGCTCGGCGAGATATCGGCATACACAGGTCTGAACAACGGCACCTGCGCCAACATCATCAAGACCCTTGTCAGCAGGAACTACCTGGAGCATCTCGGGCCGAAGAAAGGCTACAGGATGGGCATCATGCCGCTCATCATAACGGACAACGAGGCGTACATACATCTGCTCGCCAATGCCTGCCGTCCTCCGATGAACTCGCTCTGCGCAGAAATCAACGAGGCCGTCCTGCTCTCGGTAATCAGGAGCAACCGCCGCATCCTTGTGTATGAGGCCCAAAGCAACCACGAAATCCAGGTCCGCACGACACCGGAGCAGTCCGTCTACAAGGCGACGACCGCAAGAATGATAATCTCATCCTACAGCGAAGCCAGGCTCGACCGCATGATCGCCGAGGTCGGACTGCCGACCGAAGCCGAATGGCCTGAAGTGCATTCTGTCGAAGAACTTAAAGCGGAACTGGCGGAAATCCGTCAGAAAGGGTTCGTCATGGCGCGCAATGCCAGCGACGTGGTGAGCATGGCGGTGCCTGTGGAAATACATGGGAACATGGTGGCCTCAGTGGGCATCTACCTTCCCGGCAGCCGTTTCAGCGACGATCTCCGTGAACCTTACGCGGCAAAGCTGAGGGACTGCGCAAGAATCATCAATGAGATAGGCCTGAAGAAGAACCTATTCGTAGAAGAACACTAACGACTTGACCTTCGCCATGCTTTCATGGGTGGTCTGCACCCTGTAGACCATTCCCGGCACGGACTCCTTGAGCACCCATCTGTGCGTCCTCCCCTCTTCGGCAGTCTGAAGCGCCTTGCCTCCCGGCACGACGTTTCCTTCACCGTCGCATATGGCGAGACGGCCTGCCGCACCGCTTCCCGACATCTTATAAACGACCTTCACCAGTCTTTTGCCCGGAACGGCCGGAGCTTCGATATAGTCTCCTGCAGCTCCTCCGAACATAAGTCCGAGCTTCGAATTGAGGTACATCCCCTTTGTGGAAAGAGCAGCGACCTCAACCCCCTTCTTTGTCGTCAGCACGCCTTCATTGAAAGGGTTCTCCTTCGTCGGCTTCACTTCCTTGAAAGGCCACACGGACTTGGTATCCTCCGAATTTCTGAATGAGACTCTAATGACGGTCTGCTGCGCCGTCTTGTCCTCCTGTGCCCATGAGGCACCGGCCGAAACCGCAAGCAGGATGAGGACGGTGATGAATTTCATGATTCTGTCCATAGTTGTCATTAATTATTGTGGTATACGGAACAAATCTATATAATAAAATTTAACTTTAGTGCACATTTTTCAAAAAACTACACAAACCTTTGATATATTGCGCTATTTTTATACTTTTGCCAGCGCTTTGAAATCTTTATCCCTCTTTTGAATTTTATAATATAAAATATAATTCTATAATGAAACGTACCATCCTTATCACTCTGCTCGGCTGCATGGCGCTGATGCAGGCGGCGGCCGCCCCCGAATGGCTCGACCCGGAGACCTTTGAAAGAAACCGATGCCGCATGACCACCACATTCAGGACAGACAGAAGCGACACGCTTTCCCTCAACGGTACATGGAAGTTCAACTTCAACGAAACCCCGCAGGGACGTCCGGAAGACTTCTGGAAAGAGGATTTCGACGACTCGTCGTGGGGCCGGATCCCCGTTCCGGGGATATGGGAACTGAACGGATACGGAGACCCCGTATACACCAGCCGCAACTATGCATGGGAACGCAACTATGTGAACAACCCGCCATATCCTCCGATGGAACGGAATCATGTGGGACAATACCGCCGCACGTTCGAGCTCGACGGCTCATGGAAGGGCGAGGACGTCTTCCTGAGCATCGGTTCGGCCATATCGAACGTGTACGTCTGGGTGAACGGCAGGTTTGCCGGATACAGCGAGGACAGCAAGCTGGAGGCACGTTTCGACATCACGCGCCTCGTCCGTCCGGGGACAAACACGATAGCCCTGGAAATCTTCCGCTGGTGCGACGGCACCTACATGGAGGATCAGGACATGTGGAGGCTCAGCGGAATCGGACGCGACACCTATATATATACGCGCGGAAAGAAAAGGATTGAAGACGTACACGTGAGCGGTTCCGCTTCCGGAAAGGCTTCGTTCAGCGCGGAGGTGACCAAGGGAGTGACCGAAGTCACATTCAGCATCTGCGCCCCGGACGGGACATGGGTAGCCTCCGAGACGGTTTCAGCCGGTTCATCAGGGCAGGCCTGCGGCGAAGCCTTCATCAGTTCCCCTCAGCTCTGGAGCGCCGAGACACCCTCGCTGTACACGCTCGAAGTGACGGCCTCGGACAGGAAAGGGAAAATCGAGAGCACCATGATCGAGTTCGGATTCAGGGATGTCTGCGTCAGCGGAGGGCAGCTGCTCGTGAACGGGAAGCCCGTGCTGGTCAAGGGAGTCAACCGGCACGAGATGGGCACATGGAACGGCCCTGTGATGAGCGAAGAAGAGATGCTGCTGGACATACGCCGGATGAAGGAGCACAACATAAACGCAGTACGGTGCGCACACTATCCCGACGAGCCCCTATGGTACTCGCTCTGCGACAGGTACGGTCTGTATGTCGTCGCCGAGGCGAACATAGAGACACACAGCATGGGATTCCTGGAAGAGAGCCTTTCGAACGATCCGTCCTATGAGAAGGCCCATCTGGTCCGCGTGCAGAGGATGGTGGAAAGAGACCGCAACCACCCGTGCATCATCGCATGGAGCCTCGGAAACGAATCGGGACAGGGCCCGACGATGCAGAAATGCTACGACTCGATAAAGGCCGCCGACAGCACGCGTATCGTCCAATACCAGTTCGAGCAGGGCCTGTGCGAAGGTTTCTCCGACGTGTTCTGCCCGATGTACTATACCCATGATGAATGCCTTGCATATCTGCAGACCGACCCTTCAAGACCGCTCATCCAATGCGAATACGCCCATGCCATGGGTAATTCCCTCGGCGGCTTCAAGGAATACTGGGACATGGTGCGGGAATGGCCGAAATTCCAGGGAGGCTTCGTGTGGGACTTCGCAGACCAGGGGCTGTATTGGGAGGTCGATGCGGAGAAATACGGCACAGACCACTGGTCCGCATACGGAGGCGACTTCAACACATACGACCCCACCCGCGCCACGACATCCTGCAACGGCCTTTTTGCCGCAGACAGGACACCTCAGCCGCACGCACGTGAATTCGCATACCAGTGCAGACCTGTACACACATCGGCCACGGACGCTCTCAACGGCAGGATAGAGGTCTACAACGAATATTTCTTCCGCGACCTTTCCGGTTTCCGCATGGATTGGGTCATAGAGGCGGACGGCAGGGCGGTACTGACCGGAAGCAGGGAACGCCTGGATGTGAAGCCGCAGGAAACGGTGAGCATGGAGCTGGGATACACAGCAGCGGACATCGCCGGAGCCATCGGATGCAGCGTCGGGGCACTTGCAGAGCATGACATATACCTGACCGTGCGGTACAGCCTGAAGAAGGCGGAGGGGATTCTTCCGGCAGGAACGGAACTGGCTTGCGACCAGATCTGCATGAACGAAGTTACGCCGGCTCCTTTGAAGAACGCTTCAGGACTTCCGGGATATTCGGAAGAGGGCGGCCTTGCCACATTCAGCGGCACGATGGCTTCCGAATGGAGCGGAGCTGTACGTCCTACCTCGTGGAAGGCAGTCTTCGACCCATCATGCGGAGCGCTCACAAGCTACCGGCTCGGGAACAAGGAGCTCCTGGCAGAACCGCTCATGCCGAATTTCATGCGCGGAATTACGGAGAACGACCTCGGCCCGGACATGGACAAGGCACAGGAGATCTGGAGGACAGCACAGTTCGAGGTGAGGGACTTCGCGGTGGCGCAGGGCGATTCCTGCGCGTACGTGAACGTCACGTTTGAACCCATAGGGGATGCAGCAGTCGTGGGGATGACATACAGGATATATGGAGACGGATGCATCATGGTAGAGGAAAGCCTCACCGATGCAGGCAGTCTCGACGAAGCCCCATGCCTGCCACGTTTCGGAATGCAGCTGGCAATGCCGGGAACATTCTCCAACCTCGACTTCTTCGGCCTCGGGCCTCACGAGAACTACTGCGACAGATACAGTTCGGCCCTGATGGGGCACTACAGGCAGCGCGTCGAAGAGCAGTACAACTACGGCTACGCACGTCCGCAGGAATCCGGCACGAAGACCCGCCTCAAATGGTGGAAGGTGACAGACGACAGGGGGACAGGATTCGAATTCACATCGGACGTACGCTTCTCCGCATCGGCCCTTCCGTTCAGCTCCGAGACACTTGACATCAAGGCATATCCGCTGAAGAGATACTGGTCGGACATCTATGACTTCGACACCCCGAGCGGGCGCCCGGACCATCAGGTGCACTCGCTTGAGCTTAAGGCCCTGGCGTGCGAAGGCAGACGCGCTCTCGGCCGGACATGGGTCTGCATCGACATGGCCCAGATGGGTGTCGGAGGCATCGACTCCTGGAAATCATGGCCTCTGACGCAGCACAGGATTCCCGCAGCTGAATACACGTTCCGTTTTATGATCCGTCCGCTCGTCCGATAGAGCTGCATCTGGAGTATTTTTTGTAACTTTGTCTGTTTTTATGCATATACGACAGACGAAGATGAAGAAATTACTGGTTTCAATGGTTCTGACAGCGCTTTCCGTCGTTTCCTGGGGGCAGGCGCAGATAAATACGAAGAAGGTGAAGATCAGCGACTTCACGCAGAAGATCACCAAGGTCGTGCTGACGGGAAACACCTTCGTGGACGTGAACTTCAAGGACGAGATTGCGGCCCGGTGGAGGATTTCGCCGTACGAGTTCTGCACCATGCAGGAGTTCGAGTCCCTCAAGGGCAGCGACCAATACTACTTCCTTCTCAACACGAAGGGGCAGTTCAAGGACGAGGCCTCGCCGGGCCTGATGTTCCTCACGCTTGTGAAGGGCGGAGAAGGGGCTTCCAAGGGCATCAGCAGCATGCTTGAAGTGGTCTCCCTGCCGTATGCAGCCGCAGAGGACCCTTCGGGACGCGAATTCGTATTCCTGCCGGCAATGCTTGAGATCGTCCAGACGTATACGCTCGACTCGATGGAGAAGGACATCAACGCATACGGAGGCCTGACGAACTACTCAAAGAACATAGCCAGGGCGAAGGACATGACCATCGTGTTCGCAGAAGAGGATCTCGGAGGTCTCATAACCCCGGAAATACGGGAGAAGTGCTTCGACGAAGGCATCATATGCACGGATGTGAATACGGCGGACACATACATGGTGGACAATGCGCCAAATACGCTCGTAAGCTACATGGTGACGCCTACGGTTCCGGAAAGCGGCTCATACTGCTACAAGATGCTCATCGATGCGGAGAACTACCAGCTGTACTATTTTCACAGGCATCGCATCGGAAAGAAGCTCGGAGCAGGTTTCCTGCCGGAGGACATAAGGCGCATAACCGAGCGCAGGTAATCATAGAAAGCGAAAGAGGATGATAAGCGGAAAGGCTGGATGCGGAATGCAGTATGCCGTCAGGAAGGGCGGCTCGGCTGTGGGCTACTGCGCCCTCAGCATAAGGTGCGGCACACGCGATGAAGAAGGGTTCCACGGCGGCATAGCGCATTTCGTGGAGCATACCATATTCAAAGGCACGAAGCACAGGAGCGCTTCTGTGATAAACGGCTACCTGGACCGTCTCGGCGGTGAGCTGAACGCCTTCACTACGAAGGAGGAAATCGTGTTCCACGCGACCGTGCTGAAGGAGGATCTCGGAAAGGCGGCGGCTCTGCTGCTGGAGCTGGCGACGCAGGCGACATTCCCGGAACATGAGATCCAGACGGAGAAGGGCGTGGTCATCGACGAAATAAATTCATACAAGGACACACCTTCCGAGGACATATACGACAGGTTCGAGGAGATGCTCTTCGAGGGGCATCCCCTGAGCGGTGCGATACTGGGCACGGCGGCTTCCGTCAGGAAAATCACGAGAGAAGAGCTGCTGAGGTTCGTGCGGGAGAAGTTCCTGCCGGAAAGGATGGCGTTCAGCATCGTGGCGGACATCGAGGAGAAGAAGATGGAGAGGGACGTGCTGAGGCTGGCGGAGCGGTTCTTCGGAGATTGTCACGGCATGCAGGGCCTCGCAATGACGTACGGGATGAGCGGAACGGATTGCGAAGGCAGCGTGAGGGACAATGGCAGGCCGAATGCGGCGGAGAAGGAAGGATGGCCGGCTGGCGGCGCGGACGGCCCGGCGGGGGTGCGGTTCGACAAGACGCTCAACAAGAGGAATCATCAGGCGAACTGCGTCATCGGAGGGCTTGCACCTTCGCTCTATCAGGAACGCGAACGTCTCGCGACAGTGCTGCTGTGCAACATTTTAGGAGGGCCTGCCACGAATTCGATTCTGAATTCAGTCCTGCGCGAGAAGAACGGCTGGGTGTACGGAGTGGAATGCTCATACACCCAATACGCAGACACCGGCATTGCGACAATCTGCCTCGGATGCGACAAGGACAATCTTGACAAATGTCTGCAGGCCATCGACAAGGAACTGGCCAAGCTGCAGGCAGAGCCGCTTTCGGAGCGCAGGCTCAAGGCGGCGAAGAAGCAGCTGCTCGGCCAGCTGGCAATCAGCGGGGACAACGGCGAGACGCAGTGTCTGTCGATGGGCAAGGGCCTGCTCGCATACGGCAAGGTGTCTTCCGGGAAGGAGAACAGGACGCTCGTGGAGGCCATAAGTGCCGAAGACGTAAGGGAAATGGCATGCCGGATCTTCGCAAAGGAGAATCTTTCACGACTCATATATATATAAGTCCACGACCATGGAACAGACATACAGGTACATTCAGGATCATGCATCTGACCTGCGATGCACATTCGGAGACAAGCCAGGAGAAGCCCTGGAATGGGTTGAAAAACAGACGCACATCAGGACCAACCACGCCAGGATGCTGTCCGGAGTGGTGCAGGGACGCATAATGAACATGCTTGCAAAGACATCCCGGGCAGCGAGAATCCTCGAGCTGGGCACATTCACCGGCTATTCGGCCATATGCCTCGCGTCCGCCCTGCCTGAGGACGGCCACATGGACACCCTCGAACTGAATGACGAACTGGAGGACCTCATCCTTGAAGGATTCAGCCGCGCAGGGCTTGAAGACCGCATAAGCCTGCACATCGGGGACTGCAAGGAGACGCTCAAAAGGCTGAAGGAAACGGAGACGGAGCAATACGACATCGTATACATAGACGCGAACAAGCGCGAATACTGTGAATACTACGACCTCGTCTTCGACATGGTGCGTCCGGGCGGCCTCATATTGGCGGACAATGTGCTGTGGGACGGAAAAGTGTGCATGAACCCGGTTCCTCAGGACAGACAGACCCTCGAAATAGTCCGCTTCAACGAAACGATCGCCGCCGACCCTCGCGTCGAAGCCGTAATCCTACCCCTTCGCGACGGCCTGAACGTCATCCGGAAAAAGGACTGATTTTCCGGAGCAGGGGCTCAAAAAGCGGGGGTGCTCCGGAAAAAGGCGCGTTTTTCCGGAGCAGTCAGGGAATCCGACTGGCGCTCTCGGGAAAAGAGAGGCCAAAAATCGACAATTGACGATTTTTAAACGTTTTTTTACAGCATTCAAACCTTTTCCAGGCCGGGGATTGACTATATTTGTGAAAAATCATAACACAAAGCGGTATGGAAACTTATCTCGGCTTGGATTTAGGTGGGACAAAGCTCCTTATAGGGGAAGTCGACGGGCACGGAAATGTGCTTAAATACAAGAAGTACACATCCGGGTACTTCAACCAGCAGGCTGCCCTGGCCATCATAAGGGAGTCACTGGATGACTACATCGCCACAACCGGGTGGAGCGACGGCAGGCCCGCGGCAATGGGCGTGGGACTGATTGGCCGTGTGGATCCGAACAAGGGAATCTGGCATCAGATCGACCCGAACAGGACACATCCCATCGAGCTCGCCAAAGAGCTTGAACAGGCCTACGGCATACCGTGCAGAATCGACAACGACGTGAAGAGTGCGACAAGGGCGGAGCGCGTCTGGGGCGTTGGCCAGTACTCGAAGGACTTCGTATATATCAATGTGGGAACGGGTATCGCAGTGGGTACTGTCGTGAACGGCAGGCAGATACGCGGAAGTCATTTCAATGCAGGAGAGGCCGGTCACACAAGAGTGGGAGTGAACCTCGGTGTGAAATGCGTCTGCGGAAGGTACGACTGCGTGGAGAGCATAGCGTCAGGAAGCGGAATCGACCAGTGCGCAAGGCTTCTGTGCAAGGATTATGAGACCAGCCTGCCGATACCGCCGGAAAACGAGGGACGAGTGAAGGCTCACGATGTGTTCAGGCTGTGCCAGGAGGGCGATCCGCTCTGCAAGGTGCTGGCGGACAATGCTGCTGAAGGCATCGCAAATCTGATAATGAATATGGTGCGCATCACGGATCCGGACACGGTCGTGCTCGGCGGAGGTGTGGTGGCAGAGGAATACATGTTCGAGAACGTGCTCCGCAAGCTGCATCCGTCCACCATGCGCTTCGTGACCAACGGAGTGGTGCTGACCAAGCTCAATCCCGAATTCATAGGACTTCTCGGTGCATGCGCCGTGGCAATGAACATGTAGCCATGAAGATAACGACAGTCGTTGACGAACAGGCATTCGATGCCACCGCCGCATGGAGGATAATCGGCCAAGCGGTTGCGAAAAGGGATTCCGTCATAGGTCTCTCTACAGGTAGAACCACAGGAAACATGCACAGAAAGGTGGTGGAAATCAGCAAGGTATCCCCTTTCGACACATCAGCGCTCACAATCGTCGGAGTGGATGAAGTGGTGAATGTACCGAGGGAATATGCCGGAGCATGCTACACGATGCTCAAGACTGAGATTACGGACGGGTTAGGCATTTCTGAAGAGAACTTCCTCATGCTGCCGACGAAATCGTCCGATTTCCCAAAGGCTTGCCGGGAGTTCACGGACGCAATCGCGGCAAGAGGTGGCATGGATCTGCTGATTCTCGGACTCGGAGAGAACGGACATCTCGGATTCAACCAGCCGGGAACGCCTTTCGACTCCACGGCATGGGTGAGCGAAATGTATCCGGAACTGGAGCAGAGGATAAGAAGGGAGACGCAGACACCGGAAGACATCTGGCTTGGCGGAGTGACGCTCGGACTGAAGGACATGATGCATGCAAGGCGCATCATACTGGTGGCAAAGGGAAGAAACAAGGCGGAATCCGTACGGAAGATGGTGTACGGGCCGCTCAGCGAAGAGCATCCGGCAAGCATTCTGAGACTGCATCCGGACTGCGAGGTGCTGCTGGACAGGGAGGCGGCGGCACTACTATGATGACACTCAAACCATAACCGCATATGAAGAAGAATACACAGCATAACTACACCGGGCCTTTTCTGGCCATGGTATTCCTGTTTCTCATCGTGGGTTTCCTGACCACTGCAAACACGCAGTTCCAGGGCCCGCTCAGGGAGGCTTTCCTCAGCGACGCAGGCTCACTCAAGAACACCTTCGCCACCCTGATCACATTCTCATGGTTTCTCGCCTACCCTCTAAGCGGCCCTCTCGGCTCAAGATGGGTGAACAGCCACGGATACAAGGGTACGCTCCTGCGCGGACTCATGGTGATGGCGGCAGGCCTCGCCCTCTTCTTCCTGTCCTCATGGATCACCGTCAGATTCCCTGAGGCAGTCATCGGCTCGGGAGCAGTCCGGCTGCATACCGGATTCCTCATATTCCTTCTCGGATCATTCGTCGTGGGAGCTTCTGCCACGATTCTCCAGGTGGTGATAAACCCTTATCTTTCAGCATGTCACATCAAGGGAACCCAATCCATACAGAGGCTTGCCATCGGCGGAACGGCCAATTCCATAGGAACGACTGTCGCCCCGTATTTCGTGACGGGAATAGTCTTCGGAGGCGTTGCCGTGGAGGATGTCAGCGTCGACAGCATCATGGTTCCTTTCCTTGCGCTCACTGCCGTAATCCTCGTGCTCCTTGCGCTGATGTCCCGGTTCACTCTTCCAGACATCGAAGGTACCAGAAACGACGGCAGTGAAAAGTTGGAGAAGAGCGTATGGTCGTTCAGCCATCTGGCGCTCGGCGTCATCGCCATATTCTTCTACGTGGGCGTGGAGGTGTGCATCGGCGGGAACATAAACCTCTATGCAATCGAGAAAGGTCTCGCCTCCCCGGCCCTGCTTGCGACCGTCTACTGGGGTGGGATGCTGGCAGGACGAAGCATCGGAAGCTCGCTCAGCCGCATATCTCCGAAAACCCAGCTCATCATCACGACCGTTGCCGCATCGGTTCTCGTATGTCTGGCAATGATATTCGACAACCCTTGGATACTCGCCTGCGTGGGCCTGTTCCACTCCATCATGTGGGGTGCGATATTCACCCTCGCGACGGCAAGACTCGGCAAATATACTTCGATCGCTTCGGGCGTATTCATGATCGGAGTCGTGGGCGGCGCAATACTCCCGCTGCTACAGGGAATGATTGCAGACATGACCGGCGTGTGGAGAGGATCATGGTTCATCGTACTTTTCGGAGAGCTGTTCATGCTTGCCTATGCCCTCTGGGGGTCGAAGATACGCCAGACAGCGGACTGATTTTCACAAACAAACACAACACAATGAACATCAAGGCAATAACAGCAACCGTAGTTCTTCTCGCAGCTGCCGCATGCACCTCCGGGGAAGACAAGGTCCTTGTCCTGACGGAACGGGGAGGACAGCACGGTCCGTTCACTGATGCTGCCCTCGAATGGCTCGCGCAGCACGGACAGGAGAACGGCTACACAATCACTGAAATCAACAACACAGACCCTATCACTCAGGAGTATCTCGAAGGATTCGATGCCATCATACAGCTCGACTATCCGCCTTTCGGATGGACAGAAGAGGCCATGAAGGCATTTCAGAAGTACATGGAGGACGGCAAAGGGGGCTGGGTCGGCTTCCATCATGCGAGCCTCATCGGCAATTTCCGTGAAGGATGGCCGGTCTGGGAGTGGTTCAGGCAGTTCATGGGAGGCATCACATATCAGAACTACATAGCGGAACTGACCGACGGAACGATGCATGTCGAGACTCCCGGACATCCTGTGATGAAGGGTGTCAGCCCTGAAGTGCTCATCGAGGATGACGAGTTCTATATATTCGACAGGTCTCCGCGCGGAAAGGTAAGGGTGCTCGCGACAGTGGACGAGGACAGCTACACGGCGCAGACCCCTGTCAGAATGGGCGACCACCCCGTCGTATGGACAAATGAGGACATCAAGGGAAGAAATGTATACATCCTCATGGGACACAGCCCGAAACTGCTTCAGAGCGAAGACTTCACAAAAATGTTTTCCAACTCCATACTCTGGAGTCTGGAAAGATAGGAAAAACTATGCAAAAGACTGCTGCCCTATCTGCGGCATTGCTGGTCACAATGACGGCGGCCGCGCAGGTGTACGTGACGGAAGATCCCGTCCTTGAAAGACAGCTGCTCGAAAGCGGCCTCCTGCACTCCCCTCTGCCCGTGGACAAGGAATTTTCCTTCGAGACGGGATGCCTGCATCTGCCTGTCCTCAAGGACGAACCGCTCGGAGCTTCGGAAAGCGACTGGAGCTTTGAAGGCACAGGCAGGCTGTTCTTCAGGGACGGCAGGATAGTCATGGAGCATCCGACGCTTACGGGCAGGAGGGCGCAGGGACCGCCTGACGACCCGGACTATGCTACATACGGAAGCGCCTCGGCAGTCTGCGACATGCACGGCCGCGACCTCAGCGGCTACAACCGCATTGTCCTGAATATATATCCGGACTGCGAGGGCGGAAGGGTGACAGGTCTGAATCTGAACATAGGCCGGGCCGCCTCACATCTGATGAACCTCAGAAACAGGGAATGGAACACCTGCATTCTGGATCTCAGTGAGATAGAAAGGGATCACGTGCACCGCATCAGCCTCCACACCACGATAAAGGGACGCGACGTCACTGCCGGGGATACTGCAAGATTCATAATCGGAGATATACGTCTGCAGCAGACGGCGGAACCTGACAGGCAAAAGGGGTGGGAACCGATGAGCAATAAGATAATCGTCTCATACTCAGGCTATATGCCGGGCATGAAGAAGACAGCGATAATCAGCGGAGATGCTCTGGATGAGAACAGGAATTTCTGTATCGAGAGCATCGACGGCAAGGTGCGGTTCAAGGGAAAGGTCAAGGAGGAGATCAGCAGCATCGGACGCTACGGCGTCATGGACTTTTCCGGATTCGACCGCAGCGGAGAATATGTAATCCGCACCGAGGAGCTCGTCTCCAGACCGTTCCACATTTCGGACAGGGTCTGGGAAAATTCCCAATGGAGGGTGCTGAACTTCATCTATGCTCAGAGATGCGGCTGCCATGTGCCGGGGATACACGGCGAGTGCCATAACGACCTGTTCGCAATGCATGACGGCAGGAGGATTTCATACGGAGGCGGATGGCATGACGCCGGAGACCTCTCGCAGCAGACACTGCAGACCGGAGATGTGGCCTATGCCCTTTTAGAGGCATATGAGGCAGTCCGTGAAAGCAATCCTCTTCTTGCCGGCAGGCTTCTGGAGGAAGCGCGCTGGGGCCTCGACCTCGAAATCGGAAGCCGCTTCGGAGACGGGTGGAGGGCCAGCAGCATGGGCCTTCTCCACTGGACCGACGGAGAAACAGGTACATATGACGACATCACCACGGTCCGCACTCAGAATCTCGCATTCGACAACTTCCTGCACGCAGGATACGAAGCATTCGCGGCCATGACCATACCCGACGACGATGCGATGGAAGGACATCTGACGAAAATAGCGGAAGAGGATTTCGCATTTGCCATGGAAAAGTTCCGCAGGGACGGATTCGACACATTCCTGTACATGTACGAACATAGCTACAACACATCTCCAAGCCAGTACATGGCCACTGTGTCATGGGCCGCAAGCCAGCTCTACCTCCTCACGGGGAAGCAGGAATATGCCGACGCTGCCGTGGAAAGCATACGCTATACTCTTGACTGCCAGCGCAAGGATCCTGTTGCCGGCGGGCTGGACGGCTGGTTCTACAGAGACAAGGACAGAAAATCCATCGTGCACTACATCCACCAGTCGCGCGAGCAGGTGTACATGCAGGCGCTGACCCTGCTCTGCAGCACGCAGCCGGAGCATAAGGACAAGCCTCTATGGGAAGAGTCCATAAGGCTTTACGGCGGGTATCTGAAGTCGCTGATGCAGTACACGGCTCCGTACGGAATGCTCCCGAGCGGAATCTATCACATCGACGAGCACAAGGACAGCGGAAGTTTCGCCCATCTTCATATATTTGCACCTGAAGATGCGCCGCAGAGATATGTGGAGCAGCTCAGGAAGGGCGTGCAGGTGGACGATGAGCATTATGTGAAGCGTTTCCCTGTGTGGTTCAACATCTTCAACGGAAACACGGCCGTTCATCTTTCGATGGGAAAGGCTGCGGCGCTCTGCGGGAAGCATCTTGGAGATGAGGAACTGATGCAGATTGCGGCCGAGCAGCTGTACTGGACCGTCGGAAAGAATCCGTTCGGACAGTCGCTGATATACGGAGAAGGATATGATTATCCGCAGATGAGCAGCTTCTCGAGCGGAGAGATCACGGGTGAGATGCCTGTGGGAATAAGGACATACGGAGATGAGGACATTCCGTTCTGGCCGGCGGTGAACAATGCGTGCTACAAGGAGGTGTGGCTGACCTCCGCCGGGAAATGGCTGTCCCTCATTGCAGAATTTTAAGAAGCTTCCAAGTATTTATAAGATATGAAAACACCTACAAGACTTATGACATTTGCGGCATGTATCATCATGCTGGCAGGATGCGCTGCTGGAAAGCAGGCACGCCCGGCAGACTATGCCGGTTCAAGAGTCCGTTTCAAGGCTCTGATCCACTACACGGAATATGCCGAGGAAGCCCACGTGCAGTTCGCCCACCAGACAATAGACTTCTACAGGAAACTGACCGTCGGGAACGGCTTCCAGCTTGACGTGACCCGGAACCTTGCCGACTACACTCCGGAAGAGCTCATGGAGTATAACGTCATCATAAGCCCGAACACCACTCCGCATTCAAAGGCCGAGCGTGAACTTTTCGAAAAGTATATGGACAACGGCGGAGGATGGGTAGGCTTCCATGCGGCAGCCTACAATGACAGAAACACCAACTGGCCTTGGTTCCTGCAGTTCATCGGAGGCGGTGTGTTCAAATGCAACAACTGGCCTCCGCAGCCGGCTCTGATCGAGGTGGACAAGGCAAAGCATCCGGTGACGAAGAACCTGCCTGAGGAATTTGTGATTCCGGCAAGCGAATATTACCAGTGGACTCCTGAGCCACGGGCCAACAAGGACATAGAGGTGCTCATGTCGCTTTCTCCGAAGAACTATCCTATCGGTCTGAAGGACATCGTCTACGGTGACGACTGGCCGATGGTATGGACAAACAGGAACTACAGGATGATATACCTCAACATGGGGCATGGCGACGAGGAATATATAGACGCAGAACAGCAGCTCCTGTTCATCAACGCCCTCCGCTGGATTGTGAGCCGTGACCCGAGAGTCGAAATGTAACACAAATACAATCAATATGAAAAACAGCACAGTACTACTGACCATTCTGGCGGCTCTTTGCTGCCTTGCCTGCTCTCCAAAGCAGCAGGACCTCCCCAAGGAAGCCTTCATGCATGTGAACGGCCCGGACATCATCGCCCCTGACGGAAGCAAGTTCTTCATCAAGGGAACGAACCTCGGCAACTGGCTCAATCCGGAAGGCTACATGTTCGGCTTCCGCAAGACCAACTCGGCGAGGATGATCAACGACATGTTCTGCGAAATGGTCGGGCCGGACTTCACGGCCGAATTCTGGAAGATGTTCAAGGACAACTATGTGACACGTGCGGACATCGAATTCCTCGCATCCGTCGGGGTGAACACCCTCCGCATCCCGTTCCACTACAAGCTGTTCACCGATGAGGACTACATGGGCCTGAGCAGCGGTCAGGACGGTTTCAAGAGGCTTGACGACGCCATCGGCTGGTGCCGCGAATCCGGCATATACGTGATTCTCGACATGCACGACGCACCTGGCGGACAGACAGGCGACAACATCGACGACAGCTACGGCTACCCGTGGCTTCTTGAAAGCGAGGCATCTCAGCAGCTCTTCTGCGACATCTGGAAGAAAATCGCCGAGTACTACAGAAACGAGCCTGTGATTCTCGGATACGACCTCATCAACGAGCCGATTGCCCCATATTTCAACAATATGGACGAACTGAACGCAAAGCTCGAACCGCTCCACAAGAGGGTGACGGCCGTCATCCGCGAAGTGGATCCGAACCATATAATCATGCTCGGCGCTCCGCAGTGGAACGGCAACTTCGAGCCTTTCAGCGACACGACATTCGACGACAACATGATGTACACATGCCATCGTTACGGCGGAGATGCATCAGTGGCAGCAATACAGAACTTCATCGACTTCCGCGACAGGGTGAACCTTCCTATGTACATGGGTGAAATCGGACACAACAGTGACGAGTGGCAGGAGAACTTCTGCAAGGCCATGGAGGAAAGCAACATAGGCTATACATTCTGGCCGTACAAGAAGCTGCACAATTCATGCTTCATGGGCATACGTGCGCCGGAGAACTGGAAGACGGTGACGGACTTCTCTGAGGCTCCGCGCGCTACATTCTTCGAGGTGAGGGCGGCACGTCCGGATCAGGAGTCAGCACGTCAGGCCATGCTGGAATTCATCGAAAACTGCAAATTCGAGAACTGCATTGCACAGGAGGGATACATAAAATCGCTCAGACTGAAGTAGATTGCCACGGCTCTGCGAGCCTCGCAATGACGTAGTGTGTTCGAGGCTTGTATGACGACAATCAAGGCGGCCCTGTTCAGGGCCGCCTTGATTGTCATATGATGATTCCGGTCATTCCACCGGATTCACTTCGTACCAGTCGACCGAAAGGTCGAACCATGTCGGGTCGTCCTCATACTTGTCGCCGACATCCGTATTGTCGTTGCCCTCGCGGTGAGGAATCGGTGTGAAATCATGTATCACCGGAACGGAGCGGTTTCCGAAGACGTCGAGCGTGTAGATGCGGAAGGTGTATCCCTGCTCCTTGAGGCCGTCGAAAGTATAGGCTGTGATGAGCTTGTCCACCTTGATGGTCTCCGATGAAGTCGAAGACTCGGCATATACGATTTCCATTGTCTGCGGAAGGGTACTTTCCGGCAGGGTCCAGCGGAGCGTGAGCGAACCCACCTCTGCAGAACGTGCAGCAAGGTTCTCCACCCTCGGAGAATATGTCTGATGCTCGTCTATATAGTGGCGGTAATTACTGTCCATAGGGTCACAGGCAACTGCAAGAACCGCACAGCTGAGCAGTGTAAAAAGCATTCTTTTCATGATAATCAGGTTTTAAGTTGTTCTGCCTAAGCCTATTCCTCCACAATTCCACCGTAAATGGTTATTTCTGAAAGGCCTGAAACCGTACGCTTGCTCTTGTCCCAGTTCGATGTGAAGCGGATACGGAGATAGCGGCATGACGGCGAGAGTGTCTTGAACTCCCAGAGATGGCCTTCCCGACCGATCTGGAGGGATTCCTCGTTAGGACCTGTATAGTCGTATCCACCGTTTCTGTCCGGATACTCGGCATCGGTGTAGACCTTTGTCACAGGAAGCGGACCGGCTGTCGTGTTGGTAGCGATGTCGCAGTGCTCGATGAGGAACCACTCCTGCATGTCCATAGAGCCGAAGAGCTTGAACGAACGGAGATTCTCCGGATGGTAGTAGTTCTCTGTCACTGAATATCCGTCGACAAGCCACTGGCAGGCAATGTCGTCCCAGCCGTACCAGTAAGCACGCTGCCAGGCGCGTACACGTGAGATCTGAACCACCTGATGCATGTCTATCACAAGGTCGAGATTCTCCGTATCCCACTGAAGCTGTCCCGACTCGTACTGGTCTGCATTCGTGCCGGCATAACTGTTGTCACCTGCATTGAGACACTCGTCCACTACTCCGTCGAAGACAGCCGCATTGCGGTTCTCATAGACCTCCCTGATGGTCGTAAGGTCTGAAACAAGCTCCCAGATGTATGTGCGGTAGCCGTTCTCGTCCTCTGTATACTTAGGGATGGTGATTTCCTCAGGAATGGTGAACTCGAAGCCGTCGCCTGTATCTGCCTTGTTGCCGACGCTGTCCTCGATCGTATATGTGAACTTGTAGTCACCCGGCTCGATGTTACGGATGTTGATCTCCACATTCTCCTGCGAAGAGCTGATGTAGCGGGTCACAGGGCCGAGAGGTGTGTCATAAGTCACGGACACATGCACCGGCTTTCCGCCTGTAGCCGCTCCCGAAGGATTCGTCCATGTCACATAGAGACCTCCCATGATAGGTGAGAATGTGATGTTGTCCCTTACGATGTTCACATATGAACGGAGAGGCTGCACATTCACCACAGCGACAGGAGATTCCGCGCCGTTCTTGTCTATCGATGTAAGGGTTACCGGATAGGTGAGGTTCTCGTCCATGAGGCCGCTGACCTCGATCCTATGGTCGTAGATGCTGCATACGTTGAACACCTTCTCGTTGAGGGAGTTCACGTAATCCGCACGTATATACTGCAGATTGTTGTTCTGCGGAGCGGTGTAGGTGATGATGGCACCGCCGCTTGTTCCTTCCCATTCTATATTCGTGACCGCAGTGAGGTCTGTGGTCAGTTCCTCCTGGCAGGCAGTGAATGCCGCTACAAGGGAAAGGCACAGGAAGAAGCTCTTTATAATATTCTTCATGGTCAATTCGATTTTAGATTTCTGTTAGTAGCCAGGGTTCTGGACGAGGTTGGTGTTGTTGACCATCTCATTGGTAGGGATAGGCCAGAGGTAGTTGCGCTGCGAGAACACGTGACGCATGTTTGTAAGCTCGGTTTCAGTGTAGAAAGCCTCTGCTGACGAGCCGTACATGTTCCAGATGCGGATCTTCGAGTTGAATGCGCTTCCCTCAAGCCAGCGGCGTACGTCTTCGTTGCGCTGTCCCTCGAAAGCAAGCTCGATGGCACGCTCACGATGGATGATTTCACGCATTCCTTCCTGTGAAGTATACTTGTTCGGGTTGAGCTTTGCCTTTGCCCATGCCTCTTCCACTGAAGGGACACCGCTGCGTGCACGTATCCTGTTCAGATACTCAAGGATTTCAGCCTGCTTCTCAGTGCCGTAGGCCTCGTTGAGAGCCTCTGCATAGCTGAGGTAAAGGTCTGCAAGACGCATGATAGGCCATGCATAACGGGTGATGGTGCCGTCGCCCTTCGTATCAGGGTGAACCACCTTGCGGAGGAAGTATCCTGAAATCGAGTTGTCGGTATCTCCCTCCGACTGACGTCCGTTACGCTCCTGGAAACGGAGCTGCATGTCGTAGAGCGTACCGTATCCGCGTACCCTTGAACGGTCGAAGCCGATCGAAGCATAGAAGCGCGGCTCACGTCCGAGGTGCATCGCCACAGTCTGCTCGCCAGGTACAGCCACAGCTGCGTATGAGTCCGGAATGGTCACGAGGTCTGTCCTGCCTTCATAATTGAAGTCAGGATCCTCCTCCATCGGAAGGCCGTTCTCGGTATAGAAGAAGTCCACAGCATTCATTGTGACGCTCATCCACTGCCATGCGTCTCCCGTCGAGGATTCGTCACGGCTCTTGAAGTTCACCGAGCGCTGAATCTCATGCCAGTCCGTATAGATGCGTGAAGCACCCCACACGAGCTCGCTGTTCCATTTCTCCACCATTGCGTACTGGTAGTTGTACATGTATTTCACCCTCGGGTCGTCCACGTAGTTCGAAGCATCGAAATCAGGGACATTGTCAGTGTACTCATAGAGCTTGATTCCGGCAGCCTCAGCTGCTGCAATGGCCTCCTTGAATGCTTCGGCGGCCTTCACCCACTTCTCCTTCTCGGCAGCAGCGTCGCCTGAAGGGAACAGAAGCTGTCCGCCCTTGTCAGCAAATGCCGCATACATAGGGTTGTTGTTGAAGAGAGGGCTGGCGGCGAGAAGGAGGACCTTTGCCTTGAACGATTTTGCAATCACCTGGTCGATACGTCCGAGTTCTGATGTGTTCGTAACCCTTGCAGGAAGGCCTGGAGTGGCCTCGTCGATAAGTGAAACGATATAGTCTACAACAACATCCACCGGCTCACGCTTAGGCATGAGCTCTTCACCTGTGGCGTCGATGTTGGCATTCTGTCTGATGAGCGGAATCGCACCGTACTGAGAGAAGAGAAGATAGTGGTAATATGCCTTGAGGAATTTGACCTCAGAGCTCCAGCGGGTGATCTCCGTCTGCGTCATGTCCGGCACGTTCACGATGTTCTGAAGGAAGTCGTTGCAGATACGCAGCGGCTTGTACATGCTGGAACCGCCTGCTCCGAGGGCATCCCATCCGCCCACGTCATCGTTCCAGTATCCGAGTACCGGATAGTCCGGAGTGAGGCTGCCGAGCACCACCTGCTTGCCGGGAGTCACACGGTCAAGGTCCATGATGAGCTCGTCAGAAGCTCCAAGCATACCGTAGGTGCACTCGTATACCGGCATGTAATGGTAGCAGGTCGCAAGAGCGCGGTATGCCGTCTCCTTACGGGAGTACAGAAGCGACACGTCCTGTGTCTTGTCAGGCACCACATCGAGATAATCCGCACAGCCTGCGGCTGCAAGGGACAGAAGCGCTGCGGATGCCAATCTTATATATTTGTTCATAGTGTTCACGGATTAGAAAGAAACATTGATACCTACATTGTAGACACGCTGGATCGGATAGCCGATGCCATATCCTCCCATCTCCGGGTCCCAGAGTTTGAAACCGCTGAAGCAGAGGAGGTTGTTGCCTGAGAAGAAGAGACGTGCCTGAGTCATGCCCAGCTTCGAGAGCGTCTTGCGAGGAAGCGAGAATCCTATCTCGACCTGCTTCAGACGGAGGAAGCTGCCGTCACGGAGCCACCATGTGGATGTCTTGAGGTTGTTCTCTATCTGTGTGGTTGAAAGTCTCGGCCAGAATGCATACGGATCCGGATTTGTCTCAGACCAGTAGTTGTCCGCCACGACCGTCATGGCGTTGCGGTACGATGTGAACGGCTCGATGCTGGTCGGGTCGATGAAGAAACTTGAGCGTGCTGAACCCTGGAAGAAGAACGAGAAATCGATGAACTTCCATCCCATCGACACACCGAAACCGTAGATGATTTCAGGAACCGAAGGATAACCGATGGCCACCTGATCCTTCTCGTCGATGACACCATCCTTGTTGATGTCCACATACTTGATGTCACCGGGCATCACCTTGTCCTCGGCGGACACCTCGCTGCCCGGACTCACGTAGAGGCCGAACTGTGCAGGAGCGTTGAGGATGTCCTGCTTGTCGATGAAGAGACGTTCCGCAACATATCCCCACTGCTGGTTGATGGAGTGGCCCGGACGGTTACGGTATGCCTCTTCATAGCGGAGGTCACCGCCGTCCACATATTCTGATGTAGAATAAGTGAAGTTTGCACGTCCTGTAATCCAGAAGTCGCTTCCGAAGCTCCAGTTTGCATCAATCGATGCGTCCACACCGCTTGCCTTAGCCTCACCGATGTTACCTTTGATCTCGGCAGTCGTTCCGAGGGTGAGAGGTGTAGACTCGCGCGTCTGGTAGATGGCCGTACGATGCTCCTTGAAGTACTCAGCCTGGATGTTGAAGATGTCGAGGAGGTTCATCTCTATACCGAAGTTGGCCTTTTCTGCGATTTCCCAGCCGATTTCCTCGTTAGAGTAGCGTACCACGCTGTATCCGTTGTAGCTGTTGTTGAAGTCGTATCCGAACGTATGGCCGTAGCCGCCGTCGTTCGTGCTCACGTTCGAAAGATAGAAGAAACGGTCGTCCGGATCCGAGATTTCATCGTTACCCACGAGACCGTAGCTGGCCTTGAACTTGATCTGAGGGAACACCCTCTTGATGCCGCCCTTGAAGAAAGGCTCGTTCGAGAGCACCCACGCTCCACCGACTGAAGGGAAGAATCCGAAACGGTGGCGGATGGCGAACTTCTCCGATCCGTTGTAACCGAAGTTACCCTCGATGAAGTAGCGGCTGTCATATCCGTATGTAAGACGTCCCGAGAGGCCGAGGTTACGTGAAGGAAGGGTCGCGAAAGCATTGTCTCCGCTGATCGTGTTCAGCGATTCCTTCATCTGACCTACGAGAAGGGCACCCACATCGTGCTTTCCGAATGTGCGGTTATATTGTGCCGCAACCTCGAAATAGAAGCTTGAGTATGCCGTGCTCCATGACTCAGGATCGTTCAGAGTTTCCGTACCCTCAGAGAGCTGGTTGAGGGTGTGCTGCACTCCGAGCTCCGAGTTTGTGGATGTGAGACCGTAGTAGAACGGAGTCATCGTACGCGTATTCACATTCTGTCCGTAAGACATGAACGATGCGAGTCCCCTGAGGCTCAGGCCTTCCGTAAGCATCGAGAGGTCCTGGTCGATCTGGAACTGTGCGTTTGTCGTAGAAGAGAACTTGTCCTTGTAGCCCGAAACGAGCTGCGCGTAAGGGTTCGGGTAGCTTGCCTGTCCCATGTTGCCGAACAGGATGTGCTGCACGTAATAATAGGACTTGTCTATGTCCTTCGAATAGGTCTTGGGGAAGTTGACCGGATTCGCACGCATCACCGACTCGAATATGTCCGAAGTCTCGGCTGCAGGGCCGTTGTAACGCTCCAGAAGGGAGTAGAGCTTCACCGAAGCCTTTGTGGTCTTGGTGAGGTTCACATCGATGTTCGCACGGAGGTTGTAACGGTTGATGTCGATGTTGTTGTTGTAGTTGTTGAGCTTGTCCACCTTCATGAGACCGTTCTCGTTGGTGTAGGCCGCAGAGAGGTAGTAGCGCGCCACCTCACCACCGCCGGAAGCCGTGATTGTGGCCTTAGTGTTGAAGGCGTAGTTGTTGAAGAGCTCGCTGTACCAGTCCACGTTCGGATAGAGCATCGGATCCTTTCCGAGGCGGGTGTTCTCGATCTTCTCCTTTGAATACACCATCGAAGCCTCGGGGTTACGCATACGCACGGCCTCATTGTAGAGGTTCATGTACGACACGCCGTCGAGGAATTCATGGATACGGGTCGGTGTCGAAACGGATGTCTCCACACGACCTGTAATCTTCAGCGCACCCTTCTCACCTGTCTTCGTGGTCACGAGGATGACACCGTTCGCACCTTTTGCGCCGTAGAGGGCTGTTGCGGTCGCATCCTTCATGATGGAGAAGCTGGCGATGTTCTCAGGTTCGAGACGTGCAAGATCCTCCGAGCTTACCTCGATGTTGTCGATGAGGATGAGCGGAGAAGCCTTGTATCCGAACGAGGTGACGCCTCGCACGAAGAAGTTTGCGTTGTCCGCACCCGGCTCACCGGAAGTCTGGTACGAGATGAGACCTGCCACACGTCCTGCAAGGGCTGTCGTAAGGTTTGACTGAGGCACCTTGAGGTCTTTCGGAGCGACTGTCTGGATGGCACCGATGACGCTTTCCTTCCTCTGCTTTGCAAAGGCTACGACTACAGTCTCGTCGAGAAGCTGGCTGTCTTCCTTGAGGATGACATCGATGGTTGAATGGTTTTCCACAGGGATCTCCTGAGTCTCGAATCCCATGTAGCTGAAGATGAGGACGTCCTTTGCGGAGAGTCCGGACACTGCATACCTACCGTCGAGGTTGGTCTGTGCTCCAGAACTTTCCTTGCCTTCCGCATAGACGGTGACGCCCGGCAGAGGATTGCCGGCAGGATCGACTACGAGGCCTTTCACGACCTGAGTCTGCGCTGTTGCCGCCATTGGCATCCCTGCAAGGATGATGCATGGCAGCACCAGAGTCTTTAATAGTTTCTTTAGCATAGTGTTGGTTATTTGTGGTTACCTATCTGCGTAGGGTTCTGTCCCGCATTCCGGCCTTAGACAGAATACGTTTCATGTTGCGAAAATAGGTTGAATCGAGCGATTGGCGGGTAGAATGTCTGTCAGAATAAGTTTGATTTCTGACAAACCTTCCGGACAGGGGTCAGAGATATCAGATGCGGCTCGGACTTTCTCCGAACTGCTTCTTGAAGCATACGCTGAAATATTTAGAATCCGAGAAGCCCACCCTGTCGGAAACCTCGGCTATAGTGTATCGGCGCTGGGAGAGCAGCTCCTTTGCACGGTTGAGACGGAATATGCGGATGAAGTCGTTAGGGCCCTGGCCTGTGAGGGACTTGAGCTTGTTGTACAATGCCGTACGGCTCATGCCCACCTCAAGGCAGAGGTCGCCTATCTTGAAGTCGTAGTTTGCGAGCTCCCTTTCGAGGACGTCATGCACCTTGTCCATGAATTCCTTGTCCACGCGGCTCGGCCAGTCCGGCTCAGGAGCCGTATCGCTCATATCTCTGGCCAGGACAGATTCACGCAGGCGCTGCTGCTCCTGAAGGAGGTTGCGGATGCGTGCCTTGAGCACAGGAGGGTCGAAAGGCTTGGTAATATAGTCGTTCGCTCCGGCTTCAAGGCCGAAGATTATGTTCTGCCTTGTGCCAGCTGCGGAAAGCAGGATGACAGGGATATGCACGGTCTCGACATATGTCTTGAGCATGCGGCACAGGTCTTCTCCCGACAGCACAGGCATCACCACATCCGTAATCACGAGGTCGGGGCTGTACTGCCGTGCCAGTTCGAGGGCCGCAGCGGCATTCCCGGCCGTCAGTACGTCATAATCATGGGAAAGCATGTCGCTCAGATATGCGAGCATGTCCGGCTCGTCATCCACGAGAAGCAGGGTGCTGCGTGACTGCGACGGCAGACGGTCTGCCCCCAAGTCCTGACTCCTGTCCTGGCGGGAGTCTTCAGCAGGCAGGATGTCCGCATGGCGGTAGCTGAACGGGAAGGCGACGGTGAATGTCGTTCCACGGCCTTCCTCGCTGCGGAACGTTATCGTACCCTCATGACTGCGTACAATCTGCCTCGTGATCATAAGGCCTATGCCTCCGCCTTCGCTGTCACCGACGTTCGAAGCCCTGAAGCTGTCCGAGAATATGCGCGCCTTCTCCCTCTCAGGGATGCCGATTCCTGTGTCGTGCACCTCCAGAAGCCATCTGTCACGTTCCGGACGGGCCACTATATCTACAGCTCCTTTCTCGGTGTATTTCAATGCATTGGAGAGCAGATTCTCCAGAATGCGCGAGAGCTTTTCCCTGTCCACCGGCACGGTCGGAAGCTCCGACGACACATCGACGGTCAGTTCTATGCCCTTGTATCTTGCAGCCGAACGATAGCCTTCCACATATGATTCTATCCATGCCCTGATGTCTGTCGGCACAAGCTGCAGGCGCACATGAGGATCCTCGATCTTGCGGAGCTCCAGCAGCTGGGCTATCATATCCATGAGCTTGTCGGCGTTCCGTGAAGCCATGTCTATATATTTAAGGCTTTCCTCCGGCATGCCGGAAAGCTTCTCAAGATCTCCGAGAGGGCCTTTGATAAGGGATACCGGAGTCTTGAGGTCGTGCGCGACGCTGACGAATGTCCTCATCTTCCTGCGCATCTCCTTTTCGTAGTCCCTTCTCCTGCGGGAAATTACATACGTGAATACGGAAGCCGCAATCAGTATCATATATATAAGGACAGCCCAGAAGCTCATATACCACGGATGACGTATGCGCAGAGGCAGGCGCCTTTCGTCCAGCACATGGCCCGACCAGTTGTCTATGGCCCTGAGCACGAACGTATACCTTCCCGGCCTCACCTGCATGTAATCGGCTGTACCTGAGGCCTGTGCAGGGAACCAGTGGGCGTCATAGCCTTCGAGGGCGTATTCGTAGCGCACCCTGAAGTCTGTGCCGAAGTTCAGAGTGGAGAAGGATATCGAGAAGGAGTTTGACGAACTCGCAAGCTCCAGGGCATCGACATATTCGAGGGATGTTTCCAGAAGCGGCCCTTCCGTCCCCGGGACGACGGTCTGGTAATCGATGCCGAGATCCGTGAGCATAAGCTGCACATCCACATCGTAGAAATAGTCAAGCCGGTCCGGATTGAACGTCAGGACGCCTTCCGACGTGCCGAACGAGAGGCTGCCGTCTTCATGAAGCCATGCGGAATTCGGATTGAATATGCCTCCCATAATGCCGAGAAGGTCGTCTGCATTTATTATTGTACGGCGCTGCGGGTCAAGCCAGAAGAGGCCTTCCTCAGTGGTGAACCAGATCCGGCGGCCGAGATCCTCATGTACGCTTATTATCGCGTCCGAAAGCAGGCCGTCCTCAGTTGTGAACCTTTCCGATGTACCGTCCGACGGATCGTAATGCACCAGTCCGTCGCCGTCCGTAGCGAGCCAGAGCGAGCCGTCTGCAGCGCGGAAGATTGCACGTACCGGATAGCGCAGTCTGAATCCGTCGAAATGATTCTTCCACTCGAATTTCCCCGTACGTTTGTCGAATATGCCGAGGCCCTGACAGCCGGCCACATAGAGTGTATCCTCGGATGCAGACGGCCATATGTCGCCGATGCACTGCGCCGGGAAGCGGCTCCATTTTCCTGTGGCGGTCTCATATGAACAGAAATCCCCTTCGAGACCTCCCAGCTACAGCCTGTCCTCTTCCGGGAATATATGGTATACGTACTGCAGAGGCGAATCCTCCACCTTTGTGACGGCCCCTGTGGCCTTGTCTATCCTATACAGGCCCATTCCGAAGCCGCCCACCCAGATGCGCCCCCGGGAGTCCTGAGCCACGGCAAGGACGACATTGCCCTCGTTTCCCGTCAGGAAATGCGTCCAGCGGCCATCATGCAGCCAGCTCACTCCCTTGTTCGTCCCGTACCAGAAATCCCCGTCACCATCTCTGTAGATCACGTTCACGTGGTTATTGCAGAGACTCTGGTCTTCTCCGTGGACATGCTTCAGCCATGACGCTCCCGACCCCTGCTGCGGAATGCGGCTGAGACCGTTGGTCGTTGTAGACACCCACACCGAGCCGTCATTGCCTACGCATATGTCAGAAACCGTATTGCCGGCAAGACCTCCTTCATGACCTTCCTTTTCGGTGTAATGCCCCATGCATGTCAGGGTGCCGATATCAACACGGAACACTCCAGCACCGTCCAGCCCCACAAGAAGGTCTCCTTCAGGAGACTTGCAGAATACACGCACAGGCACCGAGGGGATATAGTCGAGACGGGATACGCTGCCGGAAGACAGGTCGTATACTATGACACCTTCCGAGAATGTGCCGAGGAAAAGTCTGTTGCCGGCTTCATATATGTCCATATACTGTGCATCCGGCAGGCCTTCAAGGCGCTCCATCGACGTACAGCACCTCTGCGCACGGTACACCCCGCTGTGAGTGAGCAGCCACAGACTTCCGTCCGAGGCTTCCTCTATTTCCTCCACCCTTTCGCCTTCGAGGCCGAGCAGCTTTGCTTCACCGTCCTGCCAGAGGTAGAATCCTCCTGACGTTCCGGCAAGCAGTGTCCCGTCACTGAAGGGCATAATATCGTGCAGACGGACATTGCGGCCCATAGCCTCATTGAAATCCACCACCTGTTCGAAGCGATCCAGATGCCTGTCGTAGCTGTAGGCCTTTCCGTCACGCAGGGCCACCCATATACGGCCGTCGGCATCGTGCCTCAGACGCGTCGCAGACTTCACGTTGTCGCGCGAACTGATGTCCTCGCCCACATCGTAACGGCGGAATCCGCTGCCGTCGTAACGGTAAAGTCCGGCCTGAGTGTATATCCATACGAAGCCTGTCGAATCCTGGTCCACCTGATATATCTTTCTGCTTCCGAGGCCGTCCGAGATGCCCAAGGTGCGGACTTCGTCAGCTGCGGCACCGAGCCACATCAGGAGCAGAACCAGTATGACAGGCAGGCGCTTCATTCTATCTGTTCAGGATTTCCGCTGCTATTGTCCTTGTGAGATCGCCGGCCTCGTTGTCGCCGGCATATTCCCAATACATGCCGCCGAGAAGGCCGTTTTCATTGATATAGCGGCATTTTTCCGTGATCGAGCGAACATTCTCGAAGCCAAGATGCAGGACGCCTTCGGCGTCGGCATAATACGGCACCTTCGCTATGTCGTCCCATATTTCCGTATGGCCTTCGATCGGGCCCGAAAGTTCGCGACAGTTCACGAAATCGCCGTATGTCTCACGGTTTCCACGTCCGTAGAGCGGCATTCCCATCACGAGCATATCCGCAGGAACGCCGGCCTTGAGATGCGCCTTCACCGCTTCATCCGCAGTGGTTCCGCCCGGAATCGGAGACTCATTGCCTTCAGCGTCGCGGCGGTAGAGCGCGGCATTGTGGCGCGGAGCCCAGCCCATGTCGTAGGACATCACGTTCACGAAATCTATATACGGAAGGATGCCCGGGAAGTCTATGTATTCGGCCGTGCATACCGTAGCGAGCGTCAGGAGGGCGTCATCGCCGAGGGCCGCACGCAGATCCTTCATCAGGAGGGTGAAATTATCCTTGTCTGCCGGAGAAGACGATATGCCTGCGGCAGAGCTGGTCGGATATTCCCAGTCTATGTCTATGCCGTCGAGGCCGTATTCCGTCATCACCCTTGCGCAGTCTGCGGCGAATGCCTTGCGGTTGGTCTCGGATGCGGCCATCTCGCTGAAGTTACCGCTTCCCCAGCCGCCGACAGACAGCATGACCTTAAGCTCCGGAGCCTGCTCCTTGAGGGCCGTGATGCTGCGCAGGCGACGTTCGTTCGCTATGCCCACAGCATCGAAGGTCGGCATCACATGGCCGAAGGCGTAGTTTATGTGGGTCACACGGGCCGGATCCGGCATGACTCTCGTCCAGGATGTGACGTAAGCCACAACCACCCTTTCCTCAGACTGATCCTTTGCACAGCCTGCAAATGCAGCAAGAACCGCTGCGACGGCAAGAATTAAGTACCTTTTCATAACGGTCAAGTGTTACAAATATATGCAAATTTACTTGAAATGATGGCATGAAAGGGTGAGATAATGACAAAAGAGGTTTGTTTTCTGACAAAGATGGAGGAAGGGTACGGGGTTACGGAAAGATTCGTTATCTTTGCAATTATTGCCACATTATACTGAAACCACTGCTATTTATGGACAACGGATTGTTCGGACGGCGCAATGCCGCCATCGACATGCTTCGAGGACTGACAATGTTCCTCATGATCATGGTGAACCATTTCTGGACCGTCATCGACGTTCCCCACGCACTTGAACATTTCGACACTTTCGAAGACGGTATGGGACTTTCGGACATCGTGTTCCCGATGTTCCTCTTTGCAATGGGAATGTCCATACCTTATGCCATCGAAAGACGCTTCAGCAAGGGACTCTCCGGTGAATCCACCCTGGGGCATATACTTTCTCGAACTCTGGCACTGCTGCTGATGGGTGTGTTCATCGTGAATTCCGAAGGAGGATTCTCGTCCACTCTCGGCTACAGCAAAGGCATATACTGGATTCTTATGGTCGCAGGATTCTTCCTCATATGGAACTGCTATCCTAAGGATTTCCGTGCAAAAGGCTGGCTGCAGGGGCTTGGAACCGTGATTCTCGCCTTTCTCGCACTGACTTTCCGCACACCGGAAGGAGGATATTTCAACACAGGCTGGTGGGGCATACTCGGGCTCATCGGCTGGGCATACCTTTTCTGCGCTGTCTCATATCTGCTCTGCAGGAAACGCCCTGCAGCCCTCGCTGTCCTCTGGCTCGGCCTCATAGTCCTGAACATCTTCACGACAGGCCTTCGTGACGGCTCTTCACTCATTTCCGGCGGCAACTTCATCGACAGTTTTGCTGGCGCGCTCCATCTCGGCAACGGTTCGTGCGCCCTCATGGCCATGGGAGGCATACTGCTTTCCGTTTCCGAAAGGCATCTCGACAGACAGGCTGCATGGCGACGCATCGGCTTCGGTCTCGGAGCTGCCGCCCTGCTCGCCCTCATCGGCCTGCTTGCCCACCAGTGGTGGATCACCTCGAAGAACATCGGCACGCTTCCGTGGTGTCTTTATGTGTCTGCGCTTTCGGTCGCCGTTTATGTGCTTCTGCGAGTGCTTGAGGCGAAGAATCTGACTGGCTGGTTCCGCATCATCAGGCCTGCAGGCACGGCGACGCTCACCGCATACATGGTTCCTTACATCTTCTATATCCTCTGGGTATTCATCAATCCTGAAATCCCTGCATGGATGTGCGGCTGGGTGGGTGTGCTGAAATGCGCCCTGTTCTCGCTCGTCTGCATCGGGATCGCCGGAGCACTCGGACGCATAGGTCTGAAGCTGAAGATTTAGCATTCTGAATTCGATTCGGCAAATCTGACCAATTCTACGGACTTTCATCGGAATATTGTATTTCATTTCACGATACCTTTGCATCGTGAAATGAAATGTCATATGATAAACCAACTTAACTTTCGCAAGTGCGAAAGACCTTATATTTCGACCTTGGTCGAAGTAAGTCCCTTTCCCGAGGAAAGGGATTTAGGGATAGGGTAACGTAAATAGAGAAAGCGCGGTGGATAAAGTTTCGCAAACATCAGCAACTTTCTAATAACGAACAACTTACACTTGCGAAACTTATGATAAACCAACAGGAACATGGGAGAAAATTTAAAGACGAAGGCAGGCAAGGCCGCCAATGCCTGCAGAAAAATTGAGGAAGGCGCAGTGAAGGGCTATCAGGCCATCGAGGAGGCTGTCGTGGGAGCCTATCAGAAGATCGAGGATGCCGCTGTGGGAGCATACCAGAAGATCGAGGACAAGTTTGTGGAGAAATTCCTTGACGTGGAAGAAGAGGTCATCGAGGTTCCGGAAGAAGGCGACGAGACTTCGGGACAGGGCGGCAAGTAGCAGTTGGACATATGGCAAAACGATTCAGACTGAAGATCAGGGCCGGAGAGACTTTCCTCTATCGTAAGGACGGCACGGAAAGCCAGGTCTTTGAAATACGCATGAAGGAGAATGTCAACCAGAACTGCATGACACGTGCAGCGAGGTTGGCATATCGCCGTTACCCTTATTTCAAGAGCCGGTTCAAGGTGATCGACGGCGACGTGTTCCTTTGCGAGAACCATGTGAGCCCTCCGCCGGCAAGAGCAAGAAAGCTCCGTCCTCTGGGAGGAAGCACCACATCCAAGAACCTGCTGGACATCACTTTCTATAAGAACTGCATCTACATCTCGTTTCATCATGCGATGTGCGACGGAAAAGGCATCATGCTGTTCATCAAGACTTTGCTGTATTATTATCTGAACTTCCGGTATCCTCACAACAACGTCCGCATCCCTGACGTGAGGCTTGTGGGCGAAGGCATGCTGCGCGGAGAGACGGCCGATCCTGTGGCTGACGGCAACCTTACCTTCGACAAGAGCAAGGTCTATCAGGCCGACAGGACTGCATTTGCCATTCCGCAGGTGCAGACGGGAGCGGATGCCGGCGGCGAGAGCTGGCGTTATGAGATGACTTTCGATGTGAATGAGGTGATGAAGGTGTGCAAGGCCAACAACTGCACTCCGGCGATTCTGATGACAATCATGATGCAGCGCGGCGTCAAGGCCCTCAATCCGGAGGCGGCCGAGCAGATCCTGTGCAGCATGAGCTGCGACTGGAGGGAGGCGATCGGGCTGCCGAACACTTTCCGCAACTGTGTCAGCTCGATATATCTGCCATACGGGCAGGCGGAGCAGGAGATGACGACACATGAGCTTGGTACGCATTTCCGAAGCCTTATCGCCAGACAGAAGGAGACTGATTCGGCGAGAGCGAGCGCGAGCGTCATGAAGATGATGTCGGACATGCTGGATTCGCTCGGAAGCTATGAGAAGAAGCAGGAGGTGGTGACGGGATTCACGTCAAAGCCGATCAATTCGTTCATATGCAGCTACACGGGGCGTGCGAATATGGGAGATGCGGAGAAATATATCGAATCCATGCATGTGTATTCGAGCGGAACAAAGGGCATAAGTCTGCAGATGATGTCTGTGGGTGAGACGTTTACGGTGGATTTCCTTCAGAACTTCCCAGACAGGATGTATGCGGATGCCTTCATCGCGGAGGCTCAGAAGCTGGGGCTCAAGGTGGAATGTCCGGACGTGATAAACTATACGACGCCTAAGGACCATATGGGCAACACGAATTTCGTCAAGTCGCTGGTCAATACTTTCAGGAGGATATTCGGGTAGATTGCCACGGCGCTCCGCGCCTCGCAATGATTCTCTCCCAAACCGACTTTTCACGTATACAGCAAGACACATATAAACTTACATATCAACCTCTTATGACAAATCGCCTGCGTCATATGGAGCAGGCGATTTATCATAACCTCTTGATGGCTAATGTTCTGCGATTTGTGTAAGATACCAGATGCCTGTTTTGCAGATATGTACGGAAACCTTATCTTATTTCCCGAACTGCGCCGCGCCCACCACGAAAACGACAAAGCCGTAATGGAAGCCTACGGCTTCAGTCTCCGCATGGCAGAACCCGAAATTGTCGAAGAACTGGTCAAGAGACTTGTGGGCTTTGATTCCACCAAATTTACAGCGGGTCATTTTCTGAATGTCTCATATATGTATGAGCCGCCACCGAAAAGGGCCATCGTGACGGCCTGAGATTCGTGCGAGAGGGTTGCGAATATGATACCCATCTCGAACGGGATGCCATATATTGTTGAAAGTGCGAGGGATACGATGAAGTGGAACGCTCCGAAGCCTCCCGGCACAGGAACGATCCAGCCGAGCGAGCCGACAAGAGACAGGAAAAGGGCATCGATTATCGTAAGGCCGGACAACGACGGGACCGCCCACATCGTGGCTGCCGCCATAAGCCAGTACATTGCCCAGATTGCGGCCGTATATACAAGGAAAAGCCATTTCCTGTCCATCTTCAGACAGCTGGCGAAGCCTTGCCAGAGACCAGTGAATATGCCCCAGGCCTTGCTGCACAGGGTGTTTGTGCTGCGGAATCTCCATATGGCTATGATGGCGGCGATGATGACCACCCCAAGCAGCGCGACAATCCACCATATGCTGAAATTAAGGCGCTGAGAAGCCGGCAGCCATATTTCCCCGATGAAGAATCCGCCGAACTTTTCCCAGCGTGCCGCCAGAAGCACGACAAGAAGAAGGAGCATCGTAAGCATGTCCCAGCCTCTTTCGAGGACGACTGTGCCGAGAACCTTGTCGTATGAGGCTTTTTTTGCGCCGTGAGCCTGCGCCTCTGCCGACGCCGAGTTTTTTGTAACGACTCCGCAACGGACGAACTCCCCTATTCTCGGAAACACGAAATTCGCTATGTATCCGATGTTTACGGCGTTGAACGTCGTCGTGCGCGTTGTGGTCGGGTCTATCGGAAGGATGAGCTGACGCCAGCGTACCGCCCTGAACCAGAAGGCCATGACTCCGGCGGCCATCGAGAGGGCGACACATTCCCAGCGGCAGTCACGAAGGCCCCGGACGAAGTCCTCCCACTTCACTTCACGGAACGAGAACCACATCAGAACCACTGCCACAGCCGCTGACAGGACGTATTTCATTGTCTTCTTCACTGTCTCCTTCATAACTCCTTCATTATCCAGGGACGCGCCTTCAACGTAAAGGTATTGCGCAAGGGCTGCAAAGTTATCCAATAATTTGTTAACTTTGTCCGTTTTATAAGGAAAATGCATTCATATGGCGTCGATTTTAGGTATAGGAAATGCTCTCACAGACATTCTGGCCGTGCTTCCGGACGACAGGTTCCTTCAGGAGTACCATCTTCCGAAAGGCAGCATGCAGCATGTGGACATGGAGACGGGTGACAAGATATGGCAGACACTCAAGCCTATGGGCGTGCAGCTCGTTGCAGGCGGTTCTGCCGCAAACACGATAACGGGAACGGCCATCTTCGGGATGGAATCGGGTTTCATCGGAAAGGTGGGAGACGACGATCTCGGACATCTTTTCAGGAGCGACCAGGAGCAGTACGGCATCAGGTCGATGCTTCTCAAGGGCAGGCATTCTTCGGGGCGCTCGATGGTGTTCATCACGGCTCCGAATGCGGAAAGGACATTTGCCGTGTATCTCGGAGCGGCTTTAGAGCTTGTGCCGGAAGATCTTTCGCCCGAGCAGTTCAAGGGATATGAATATTTCCATATCGAGGGATACCTCGTACAGAATCAGGCACTTATGCGCAGAGCCGTAGAGCTGGCGAAAGAGGCGGGATGCCGTATATCCATAGACATGGCTTCATACAACGTCGTCGAATCCAACCGTGTATTCCTGCATGACATCGTGGAGAACTACGTCGATATAATCTTTGCGAACGAGACAGAGGCAAAGGCATTCACGGGCCTGGAGCCGCGTGAGGCCCTGGACGAGATCGCGCGCCACTGCGAGATTGCGGTCGTGAAGGTAGGCAAGGACGGTTCCATGGTCAAGAGCGGTGATGAATATCATTACATCGATGCCTGGCCTGCGGCTCCGATTGACGCGACGGGGGCCGGAGATACGTATGCGGCCGGTTTCCTGTATGCCCATTCCCTCGGCATGCCTCTGAAAGTATGCGGCGAGATAGGTTCGATTATTGCGGCTAAGGTCGTGGAGGTCATCGGCACAAAGATCGACATTCCGCGCTGGAAGGCTGCCAAGAAGGAGATCCGCGAGCTCATAGCAGCAAACACGACACCTGCCGCTGGAGCAGACACCATGACAGAATAGGCTTATGTTCAAGATGATATCGGACTTTTTCCGAAAAAGGAGACTCAAGAAATACTCCAGCAATATCCCGACAGGATTTCTGCCGCTCCAGCAGATTTCCTCGGCTAATGTCGTCATCGACGTCGAGGAACCGGGATTCGATGTCCTCAAGGAGGATATACTTGCCTGGGGCCGGCAGACCGGCGTAAAGGTCAGCATCTTCTTCTTCGACTTCCGTAAGCTCGGCAAGGACGAACTGCTTCTGACAAGCATCCAGACCACGCTTCTCAAACGCGAGTTGGACTGGCTCGGGACGCCCTCGCCCGACAAGATCGCATCCCTGACAGACAGTCCGAGCGATCTTTTCATATCGCTTGTGGACAACGGGGACTTCCCTATCGAGTTTGTGGGCAAATGCACCAAAGCGCGCTTCAAGATAGGACGTCATGAATACGAGGGACATCCTTACAACATGGTCGTTTCCGGAGGAAAGACCGAGGATCTGCGCTCCGAATCAAGAAAGGTATTCGCAAAGATTACGGAGCTTCTGACAATGGTGAAATGAGTTATCGGCGCTTGGGCGCCATTATGCATATATATCGACAATGAGGAAAATAAAGGATTATGTAATGGTTGGCGTCAAGGGTGCCTGCATGGGAGCTGCCGACGTCATCCCGGGAGTTTCGGGAGGCACAATCGCCTTCATCATGGGCATTTACGACGACTTTGTAGGCTCGCTCGCATCCATCAATGCGGAGGCGGTGAGACTTCTGCTCAAGGGACAGTTCAAGGCATTCTGGAAGCATATCAACGGCGGTTTTCTGCTCTCGCTTATGCTGGGAATATTAGTCAGCGTGGTTTTGCTGGCTGGGCTTATGCAGATGCTGCTGAGCGATTATCCCATCCCGACATGGGCCTTCTTCTTCGGGCTTATCGTCGCTTCTTCGATATTCATTTTAAGAGGCATTACCGGCTGGAAGATGCGTGAGGTGTGCTTCGTGGTTCTGGGTGTCGTGCTGGGAATCGTCGTATGCACGCTCTCTCCGACAGAGACGCCGGACGACCTCTGGTTCATATTCCTCAGCGGCGCGATTGCAATCTGCGCCATGGTCCTTCCGGGCATCTCAGGAAGCTTCCTGCTGCTCGTGCTCGGCAAATATCAGTATATCATGACCTGCATCTCCGAACTTGTCTCCGGAGTGAACTTCTGGCAGAACATGCTAATTCTCAGCATATTCGGAATCGGCGTCGTAACCGGAATACTCGCATTCTCGAAGTTCCTTCACTGGCTTCTCGCACGCTGGCACAAGGAGACGCTGATTGTCATGGCAGGCTTCATAATCGGTTCGCTCGTCAAGGTGTGGCCGTGGAGCAACAAGGCAGCGATTGTCACCTCGCAGTTCCCGGAAGTCGCCGCCCTTGAAGAGGCAGCGGAGCTGGCGGACGGGGCGGCAGAGCTGGCGAAGAACGGGGCGGCAGAGCTGGCGGACGGAGCTGCAGCAGGCATTGAGGCAGCACAGACCGCCGCTGCCAATGCACAGGCTGCATTCGACAGCGCCGTAGCCCAATACGCCGACCGGATCGACCCGCAGATCGGCCTCGCAATCGCCTTCGCACTCATCGGCTTCAGTCTCGTAACCGCAATCGAGCTCGCCGGCAAGAAATTCGGTGCCCCGAAAGAAGCCTGATGTCAAGCCATATACCAGACAGCGACACGGAAAAACGCATTGATCTTCCGTGTCGCTGTTCATTTTCGGGCTTCCGAAACAGTTTTGGTGCGCACTGCATTACAACTTAGAAACTGTTTAAAATTTTATCATTTGAAATATTATGATGAATTTTCGAGTAGATTTTTTCTGTTTTCAGAGGAGGATAGCGGTGCTATCTGACGAGGAAAAGAGGAAAAATATGCCGAAAAGGCGCATAATAGACAAATA
>JAFTMS010000024.1 GCA_017452265.1 Bacteroidales bacterium
AGATTATGAGTCGTTCATTAAGAAAAGGTCCTTATATTCAGGAAGCCCTTGAAAAAAGAATTCTTGCTATGAATGAGGGTAGCATGAAGAAAGAGGTTGTCAAGACTTGGTCACGCGCAAGCATGATCTCCCCTGACTTTGTAGGTCACACAATCGCAGTTCATAATGGAAACAAGTTTATTCCGGTTTATGTTACTGAGAACATGGTAGGCCACAAGCTTGGAGAGTTCGCACCGACAAGAACATTCAAAGGCCATTCGGGCAATCGTAAGTAATTTTAAAATGAAAAGGTAATTATGGGAGCTCGTAAAAGACAGATGGCCGAGAGGCTTAAGGAAATAAAGAAGCAGACAGCTATCGCTAAGCTGAAAGATGTACCTACATCACCACGTAAGATGCGTCTCGTAGCAGACATCATCCGCGGCGTTGAGGTAAACCGTGCACTCGATATTCTGAAATTCTCGAAGAAGCACGCTTCTAACGATCTGGAGAAGCTTCTCCGCAGCGCAATCGCTAACTGGGAGGCTAAGAATCCGGATAATACCAAGGAGTTGGACAACGGTAACGTTATCGTCAAGACCATCATGGTTGACGAGGGACGCACACTCAAGAGAATCCGTCCTTGCCCGCAGGGCCGCGCCGGACGTATCCGCAAGCGTTCAAACCACGTTACTGTCATTCTCGATGTTAAGAAACCAGCTAAAGTGGAGGAATAATCATGGGACAGAAAACAAATCCAATCAGCAACAGAATCGGTATCACCCGTGGTTGGGACTCTAACTGGGTCGGTGGCAACTACGCAGAGAAGATTGCAGAGGACTATGAGATCCGTAAGTATCTCACCAGCCGTCTCGCAAAGGCATCTCTCTCAAAGATCGTTATCGAGAGAACTCTTAAGCTCATCACTGTAACCATCCATGCCGCAAGACCAGGCGTCATCATCGGCAAGGGCGGACAGGCAGTGGATCTCCTCAAGGAGGAGCTCAAGAAGGTGACCAAGAAGGATGTTCAGATCAACATCTACGAGGTCAAGAAGCCGGAGGTAGACGCTAACATCGTCGCAGACTCTATCGCTCGTCAGATCGAGGGTCGTGTTTCTTACCGTCGTGCAATCAAGATGGCCGTAGCCACTACAATGCGTGTAGGAGCTGAGGGTATCAAGGTTCAGATCAGCGGTCGTCTTGGCGGCGCCGAGATGGCAAGAAGCGAGATGTTCAAGGAAGGTCGTACACCTCTCCACACATTCCGTGCAGACATCGACTACGCACTCGCTGAGGCGCACACCAAGGTCGGCGTACTCGGTATCAAGGTATGGATCTGCAACGGTGAGGTTTATGGAAAGAAGGATCTTTCACCTAACGCAGGCATCGCAGCACAGGCTGCACAGTCTGGCAACAACCGTGGAGGCCGTGGCGGCGACCGTCGTCGTGGAGGCCGTGGCGGACGCAGGGACAACAAGTAATTGCAGTTCACAGCACTATAACGGAGAGAGTGGCTTGGCAGTCACTCTCTTTTATTTGCATGCGGCTGTCTGAAGAATATAATTATTTTCAAGTTTCTTGCATTTCTCGGGGGGGGGGAGTATATTTGTACCCGATAACCCTTAAAATTAACGTATTATGATTTCTTTATTGCAGGTTGCCGATACGCTGGCAACAACAGATGTCGTAGAAGAGGTTGGTTTCTTCAGACTGATTGGTAATCTCTTCATTCAAGGAGGATGTGGCGGGATGCTTGTCATAACCGCACTGCTTGTTCTTCTTCTTGTAGCGGCATGGAAATTTCCGAAAATCGTGAAGGAAATCGGTCTGTTTACACTTTTCTTTGGTGTTTTCATGTTAATGATCGGACTTATGCAGGCTTTCGATGCTTGTCTTGTTGTGGGAAGTTTTCCACAGAATGTTTGGGCCGGCGGTTTCAAGGTTGCGCTTATGCAGCCTATATATGCAACCTCGGTATATTTGCTTTCACTTGTGATTCGGATTGTTCATAAATTGCTTAAAAAATAATGATGCTCTACAGGAGGCTGGCTGAAAAGTCTGATTGACTATGAGGTCAGCCTCTTTTTTTATTATCTTTGCACTTTCGGCCGATATCGGTTTTTCCGGATATCTCGAAATTACAAAATCTTAAATCATAAAGGATTATGAAACATATTCTGTTTTTCCTCGCTGTGATGTCATGCTCGCAGATTGCAGTGGCCCAGCTCAGACCGCCCACCCAGACAGACGTATATGCCGTGAAGGAGGTGAAGTATAACTGTTCAGAGATTCGTCCGGAGAACTGGCCGTGTCGAGAGATTCATAAGTCTGCGGGCACCTTCAGATTTGCAGATCAGGTGTTCTGTATCGAGAAATCGGAAGACTATGGAAGTTATGTTAAATTTATGGTTTCGGAAGGAGAAGGTAACGGGCAGCAGTCCGAGCTGGTATTCGACCCGGGAAATCCGACCGTTGAAATCCGCTTCTCAGGATATGTCTTCCTTTGTGAACTGAAGACGGGAGGGGAACTTGATGCAAAGGAGGAGGCGATACCTTTTCAGAACCTTGAGGACGATGCAGATCTTGGAGTAGAGATTATGGACTGTTGGGACGTTGAAGAGGAAGTCGTTGAAGAAGAGGCCATACCATTCCAGCTTGTCGAGGGAAAGCCTTCATTTCAAGGTGGAGATGCGAATCAGTTCTCAAAATGGGTGAATTCCAGGTTGGTATATCCGGAAATATGCAAGAAGAACGGTGTCCAGGGCCATGTGACTCTTCAGTTCACAGTGGAGAAGGACGGGTCGGTAACAAAGGTAAAGGTTCTCCGTGGAGTTGACCCGTCGCTTGACAGGGAGGCCGTCAGAGTGGTCTCTGAATCACCGAAATGGATCCCGGGAACTCAGAGAGGCAGACCTGTTCCCGTAACCTACACTTTTCCGGTAATCTTCCAGCTTAGATAGACTATGATAAATAAATCATGAGGAATGAGGCGGGCAGCAAGGAAAAATTGCTATCTTTGAATGATTTTGCGGATTGTCATTCCGGAATGGTGCCGGAAGGTCTGCGGAAGTAACTGTAAAACGAAACTTTTATGAAGATCAGAAGAATCTGTACGGTTGCCCTTATGGCGGCGGCGATGTCGGCAATGTGTTCATGCTCCCCTTCGGCTGAAGAACTCGCAAAGAAGTATAAGGAACTGACAGTGGAGCTTGCTCAGGCGAAGCTGGACGGCGATGAGAAGAAGGCGGAGAAGATAATGAAAGAGATGGAAGCGCTCGACGAGAAGATCGGAGACGCAGCGGAGAAGGAGTTGAAGAAGGCAAAGAAGGATGTCGAGAAGGGCGCAAAGAAGGCTGGAAAGGAGATAGAGAAGGCATTTGACGATCTGACTAAATAGAACTTGCCATGAATACAAGGACGATTCTTTTTGCTGCTGCCGGATTTGCGGCAGTGACGGCCTGCGGGCCGAAGGTTGCGGAAGTGACCGAAATATCGGGTACTGTGGTTCCTGAAGGAGTGGAGCAGGTGCGCGTTGTGATTACGGATGTAATCGACACTCTTGTGCCGGTGACAGACGGAAAATTTGCGGTAAGCGTACCGACGGATGTGGCATCATATGGCCGTGTGGCTGTAGAGGACAAGGGCGTGGCATTCATTCCGGACGGTACTCCGCTGACGTTTGTCATTGATGAGGAATCGACGGTGAAGTCGAAATATCCTAAGGCTTCCGTACAGGATAAGCTGAATGCATATAATGCTGACGAACAGAAGCTTATGGATAAGTATATGGCCACTCAGAAGGAGATTTTCTCGGACACTCTGCTGACGCAGCAGGAGAAGAACGCGAAGTTCGAGGCCTTCTACGAGGAATTCATCGGGCCTTATGTGGAGCATCATGTGGAGGCTTGCAAGGCGAATCCGGAGAACTTCATTTCAGTTCTCGCTCTGAACAACCTCAGAGGGGAGCTTGAGGATGCTCAGGTAGACAGCCTCATCAATGGTCTTGCTCCGGCAGTGCAGGAGAACAAGTATGTGAAGAACATGAAGGAGGCTCTCCAGGCAAGGATGAATACGGCTCCGGGAAAGATGTTCGTGGATTTCACGGCGGAGCATGTGTATGGATATGACAGAAGCATGGATCCTCAGCCTCTCAAGAAGGAGGTGAAGTTCTCGGACTATGTCGGCAATGGAAAGTATGTTCTCGTGGACTTCTGGTCGCCGTGGTGCGGACCTTGCCGCAGGGAAATGCCGAACATCAAGGCTGTGTATGACAGATACAGGAGCAAAGGTCTTGAGGTGTTGAGCCTTGCCGTTTGGGAGAGGAAGCCGCAGTCACATACGATCGAGACGGCTGCAGAGCTTGGCATGGGCTGGCTTCACATCAACAACTGCGGAAGCGTTCCGACGGACATTTACGGCGTTGAGGGCATTCCTCACCTCATGCTCATCGGCCCTGACGGAACCATCCTCGAGCGCGGTTTCCACGGTCTTGAAGGCATCGAGGCCGCCGTTGCCAAATATATTAAATAGCACTATAAAATCATGAGACTTAAAACATTATTCGCTTCGACAATGTCGCTGGCAATAGTCATGACATCCTGCGATTCATTGTCGTCGGTCACGCCTGACGTAATGGAACTTGACAAGACGGAGTTCTCGGTCTCTGCTGACGGCGGGCAGGTCAGTGTGCCGTTTATACCGATTACGGCCTGGTCTGCATCGTGCAGTGTAGACTACGTGTCCATTAGCCCGTCATCAGGAAACGCATCTGCGACGACGGTTGTGATGACGGTCGATGTCGAAAAGAACGAGACGGCGGAGCAGAGAGTCGCGACCATCCGTATGAAGTTTGATGAGACGGTCATCAATGTGAACGTGACGCAGGAGGCAGGTACTCCACCGGTGCAGGGTGATCCTGACACTCCGGTGACCCCTGACGAACCAGACACCCCGGATACACCTGACACGCCAGATGATCCTGAAAATCCAGATGAACCTGACGAACCAGAAACGCCAGACACTCCGGATACACCGGAAACTCCTGAAAATCCAGATGATCCGGGAACCCCTGAGAATCCGGATACTCCCGATACCCCGGATACCCCGGAAGATCCTGAAGTTCCGGAAACCCCTGACACTCCTGAGGACCCTGAAGATGACGGGTCCACAACAGAGGATGTCGAGAAAGGTGATGACATTGAGGTCAAGTAAGCAGCAAACAACAATAACATATCATGAAAAGAACCCTATTTGTAATGACGGCTGCTGCAGTGGCAATGCTGTCAGCATGTGAGAGTCTTGCACCACAGGCGGTAGTGGAGCAGGAGGCTTCCTCGGAAGAGAAAGTGACATTTACCGCAAGCCTTGGTGCGGACACCAAAACCTACCTTGAGTATCGTGATGGTGTCTATAAGAATCTATGGGCTCCGGAAGATGAAATCTGTATTCTGGATCCTGTTGGAGGTTACTATGAATGGAGCACGATATCGTCCGGAGCAGGAACGACAACAGCGTCATTCGACGGCAACCTGGTTGCTGATTCATATTTTGCAATATATGGCCCGATATGGGATGTCTTCTATAATGACGCAGGTGAAGTAGAGGTCATGCCTTATATATATCCTGACCAGTGGATGGACTATCGTGACATCGACAATGACGGTGAGTGGGAGGCAGTCCATGGAGGAGACCGTTTCCCTATGTTTGCGGCAAGCGATACGACCGAATTCGCTTTCAAGAACCTCTGCTCAATCCTGAAGTTCAATATAAAGGGCAATGGAGAATTTGTAAAGACCATCACGTTCGAACCTAACGATTCGACAATGATGGTTTCGGGACCGGCGACACTGGATTACTCGTCAGATGTCCCTGTCATGACAATGTGCAATGAACCGGAGGCAAACTACCCGTATATAGTCCTTGAAGTCTACGAGAACATTGAAGGTGAAAACGAATATTCTATAGTTCTTCCATCTGGAACATACAAGGGCGGATTTACCCTCACGGTTCTTACCGATACGGGATATATGGATGTTACAACCACATCTGACATCGTGTTCGAAAGGTCGCAGATTCGTTCTATACCGACAATTACGTATACCGAGGAATATACGATTGAAAACTGGGGCATCTGCGGTACCATGACAGAGTGGAGCTGGGACTATGAAATGGAGTATGACGGCAGATACTATGTCTACGATGATCTTTTGCTCAGTTATGGCGATGAATTCAAGTTCAGACGCGACGGTGCATGGGATGTAATCTACGGTATTGCAGAAAATGCTGCTATGCAGACAAACGCTGCCATTTCATTGGCTTCTAATGGAGCAAATTTTGTCTCCGATTTCTATGGATTCTTTGACATCTATCTTGATCCGGTCAATTCGGTTGTATATGTCATGTCTGACTACTGCCATCCGGACGATCTTCCTGCCGATTATGTCGTATGCAACGATTATGCTTCAATCGCGGCTCTTGAAGACAACACAGTGGTGAAGGTGAACGGCTATGTGTTCGCAACATATGGACGTGGCTTCATCATGAATGTCGGTTATTATTATGAAAATACCATTCTTGTATATCAGGGAACCGATCAGTCGCTTTATTATCCGGTTTTAGGTAACAATGTCGATATGTATGCGACTAAGACCACATACAACGGCCTTCCTGAACTCAAGGACATGAAGTTTGTTTATGTATTTGATGATTCGGAAGAAGATTATGTAAACGGATATCTTGAACCGGAAGATATTTCTGCCCCTGCTGTTTTTGAAGCTTACACCAGCGAAGGCTATGACTTCATCAGATACACAGGTACTCTTGTGCAGTCAGGCAACTATTACAATATAGAGGTTGACGGGGTTACGACACGCTTCGGTTCGCTTTCAACTCCGAATGTAGACCTGTCATATTATATTGGCCGAAAAGTTACAGTAGAAGGCTTCTTTGCCGGCTTGAGCGGTTCGGGCAAGTATCTGAACACTATTTTGAAAAATCTCTACCTGGTCAACGCAGACGGTTCTACAGAGGATGTCATTGAAGGTGGTGATATTCCTGTATCAAGCCCTCTCAGGACGAAGTGACCATTAAGGATAAAATAGCATTATTCCCGCATTCCCCCGGTGTCTACCGTTATTATGACGCCGAGGGGAATGTCATATATGTAGGCAAGGCAAAGGACCTGCACAAGAGGGTGGCGCAGTACTTCGTGCCGGCCGAAAGGCTCACGCGCAAGACCGCCGTCATGGTCTCGAAGATAGCCGACGCGCAGTACACTGTGGTCGAATCCGAGGCCGACGCCCTTCTTCTGGAGAACAACCTCATCAAGCAGTACAAGCCGCGCTACAACATCCTCCTGAAGGATTCCAAGACGTATCCGTGGATATGCGTAAGTGCGGACGACTTTCCTAAGGTTTTCCTGACAAGAAGGATAGTCAAGGACGGCTCGCGGTATTTCGGGCCTTACAGCAGCGTTCTGCATGCCCGTAATCTCATAGAGTTCTTCCACAGCCTGTACCCGCTGCGCACATGCAATCTCAAGATAACATCCGAGGCGATTCTGCGCGGCAAGTTCCGCCCGTGCCTGAATTTCCACATAGGAAAGTGCCGTGGCTGCTGCATCGGGGCCATATCGCAGAAGGAATACAGCGACAACATCGAGGAAATCGTACGTCTTCTCAAGGGCGGCGGCCGCGAAATCATCCAGCATTACAAGGCTCTGATGACGGAAGCCGCGGAGAATATGGACTTCGAGCAGGCGCAGGTGTACAAGGAGAAGATGCAGTCGCTGGAGAAGCATTACAGCAAGTCCGTAATCATGAATTCGTCAATCGGCGACGTGGATGTGTTCTCGCTCGTATTCGATGCCAACGAGGCTTTCGGAAACTTCATGAGGATACGTGGAGGTGCTGTGATACAGTCACTTAACCTTGGATTTCGTCTGAATATAGAGGAAGAGCAGGCCGATGTGCTCGGAATGTTCATCGCTGAGATACGGTCGAAGTTCGGCGAGCTTTCGAAGGAAATCATCGTGCCGTTCATGCCGGATGTGGAAATCGAAGGAGTGGAGTTCAGGATACCGGTGCGTGGCGACAAGCTGTCTCTGCTGGAGCTGAGCGCCAGAAACGCCAAGGAGATGCGCTTCAATGCCCTCAAGCAGCAGGAGCATACGGATCCGGACGCATATTGGAACAAGGTCATGGAGTCGCTCCAGAAGCAGATAGGGATGCCCGTCCTGCCTGTACACATAGAATGCTTCGACAACTCGAACATCCAGGGCACAAATCCGGTGTCCGCCTGTGTCGTATTCCGCAATGCCCAGCCTTCCAAGAAGGACTACAGGCATTTCAAGGTGAAGACCGTGGTCGGTGCGAACGACTATGCTACCATGAAGGAAGCCGTGAACAGAAGGTATTCGAGGATGCTGGAGGAAAATCCGGACGATCTGCCGCAGCTCATCGTGATAGACGGTGGAAAAGGCCAGCTCGCGTTTGCGTACGAGGCTCTAGCGGAGCTTGGGCTGACGGAGAAGCTGACCGTGATTGCCCTTGCGGAGCGTATGGAGGAGGTATACCGCGTGGGAGATCCGTATCCGATGTTCATAGACAGAAATTCTCCGGCTCTGAAGGTGCTGCAGCATATACGAGATGAGGCGCACCGCTTCGGCATCACATTCCACCGGAAGCTGCGCAGCAAGGCTCAGGTGGAGTCCGCTCTGAAGGGCATAAGGGGAGTGGGGGAGAAGACGGAACAGAGGCTTCTGCTGCATTTCGGAAGCGTGGCAAGGATTGCCGCGGCTCCGGTAGAGGACATCGCAGCGCTTGTCGGAAGGCAGCTGGCGGAGCGCATATCGGCTCAACTTAACAATAAGGAAGAGGCCGGCAATGACGAAGCGTAACCGGCATGAACATTATGAAAAATAAGATATTATCATTCTATGACTATTTCCTGATACTGGGAGTAATAGCCGCAAACATCATCTATTCCGTCCTTACGGACAGTCTTGACATCATCGGCTCTGTGGCCGGAATCACCGGCGTGCTCTGCGTCGTGCTCGTAGCCAAAGGCAGCATATGGAACTATGCCTTCGGCCTCGTGAACGTGTCGCTGTATGCCTGGATATCATACAAGGCCGCCCTCTACGGCGATGCCGGCCTGAACGCGCTTTACTATCTTCCGATGCAGTTCATCGGCTGGTGGCAGTGGCGCAAGAGGGGAGCGGCCACATCGAAGACCGATGCCGAGAAGCTTTCCGGAAGCGAGGATGTCCGCGTGAAGGCCAGAAGGCTGAACACGATGCAGAGAATACTGCTCGTCCTCGGCTGTACGGCCGCAATAATCGCTGTGGGTTATCTTCTGAAATATCTTGGAGATCCGCAGCCGTTCAAGGACTCCACGACGACTGTGCTCAGCATCGTGGCCCAGGCCCTCATGGCGATGGCCTTCATGGAACAGTGGGCATTGTGGATAGTGAACAACGTCGTGAGCGTGGCCATGTGGTGCGTCTGTGTGTCCCGTGGAGATGCCCACGCAGGGGTTATGGTGATAATGTGGGCCTTCTATCTGCTCAACTCGATCAACGGCCTGCGGGTATGGCTGAAGCTGAGCCGGTAACCTTATGCCTCTAAAATTTTTATTTTCGGATTTTTTTTACTTAATTTGCACCGTTTTTAGCGCAAATACGTGTATTGAAATACTAATTATTAACTAAAAATTAAACTGTTATGGCAAACATTGCAGAAGACGTAAAGGCAATCATCGTCGAGAAGTTGGGCGTTGATGCTTCTGAGGTAACTGAGACAGCAAGCTTCACTAACGACCTTGGTGCTGACTCTCTTGACATCGTTGAGCTTATCATGGACTTCGAGAAGAAGTTCGAGATCGAGATTCCTGATGAGGACGCTGGTGACAAGATCGCAACTGTAGGCGACGCTATCAAGTACATTGAGGACAAGGTAAACGCAAAATAATTTTGTCTGAAATAAAAGATTAAAGGGGCTGGTCAATCGACCGGCCCCTTTAAGTGTCTTTATGTGTCCCTGAGGACTATTCCGCTGTCTTGGGTGCGGAGAATGTCAGCTTGATTGCCGGGCGTCTGTCTCCCGCCGCATCAGGGCCGCAGAGTACACCGTTGTAGTATCTGTCCTTGTCCAGTTCGGTCGATGTGGATGTGTCCGAACTGCTGTACGAACTTGCATACATGGACATCAGCATGTAGTTGTAGTAGTTATTGTATCCGTAGCTTCCGTATCCGCCGTAACCGTATCCGTAGCTTCCGTATCCATAGCCATATCCGTATGGATCGTACATCATGTTGTTGTAGTACGAGCTGTACGCAAGGTTGTTGTAGTAGTCGCTGTAGGAAGAGTTGCTTGAAGAGCTTTCCGTCACTTCCTCGTGCATGATGAGGAACCAGATGTCGTACTTCTCGAGCGTCTTTTCATAATCCTCGGCCGTCTCGTCCAGCTTCAGGATTTCCTGCACGTGGTGGCTGATGTCCGGGCTGTACATGCTGAGAGATCTGTTGATGCCGCCCTGGTTCTCGCTTTCGATGCTGGAGTCCGTCAGTCCTGCGTATGTGATGTATTCCTTGTTCGACGTGCTTCTGAACCTTACCGTCGGTGTGAGGATGTCCGGATACCTGTCCAGAGCTCCGTAGTCTCCGCCCACTTCGTAAGGAAGTACGATGGTCGCCTTGTTTATGACGACTTCGCTCTTGTCCCATATGCCTGCCCTGTCGATTTCCTTCTCAAGTATCCTCTTTATTTCAGATGCCTTGACGACGGGCTTCACTCCGCTTCCTCCCTCTATGTATATCTTCTCTCCGGCCACGACTCCCTCGCCGCTGTAGATCGAGCCGGATTCATGTTCGCTGCCGTTGAATGCATACTGATCCGGAAAGTCCTCGTCGTCTTCCTCAAGCATTTCTGTCGGCCCGAAGTAGAAGAGGAAGGACGTGTCCACATTCTCTCTGTCGCCGTATTTAGACGTAATCTTGAGGTGTGCGTAGTTGGCGTCGATGTATCCGTAGGAATCTGTCGCTATCGGGAGCTCGAACATGTTGATTCGTCCTCCCTTGCCCACAGGTGAGTCTGTGGTGATGTATATTCCCGGCATGACATCCAGATATGTGTCCATGCTGTCGAGCACCATTCCCTGCAGCCTGCTGATGACGCTCTCTGCGAATTCCTTGCTGAAGTCGAACGAGAGCGAGTCGCCGCCGGCATAGACCGGTGTGCCTGCCGTGATCCTGTTGCCAAGATCCAGAAACTGCTCACGGGCCTTTTCGTTCATGAACGTTCCCGTATACAGCACGGTTGTGTCCAGCTTCCGCTTGAGTTCCGACACATAGACGTTCTGTATCATTCCGATCTGGTCGTCATATACGGTCGAGAGCGTGTCACGGAGTGCGTTGAAGTGGAACTGGCGTACTACCGGGTTTTCGCCGAAGTCGAGTGTGTCGGCTATCGGAACAAGCGTGAAGCTTGTGCTCTTTACGGTGGTTCCCATCACATCGTCTGTCACCGCTCCGAAAGTGAAGCGTGTCGAGCTGTAAGCCGACAGACTGTCTGACATCTGAAGACGTATTTCCTTGAGCTCTACCGGATCCGGAGTGTATACATCCCATTTCTGACTTGTCGGGATGAAGCTCTCGCCGAGCTCCTCATTGACGTAGACACATGACGCAGAGCCGCACAGTATCGCACCGATAGCCGCAAGACGGCAGACTCTGCTGATGAAGTTGAAATTCATTATAAATTATCGTAAAAACTGTTGTAATCTTCTATGTATGAACCGTTTTTGACTGCTTCTGCATTGTATTCAAGAACCGGAAGACCGAGCTCCTTGCAGTAGCTGACGACGTCCTGCGGCACTCCTTCCGCTCCGAGGATTATGCCGTCTGAATAGGTCGCGGCGAGTTTTGCAAGATTTATGCCAGTCGGTTCGGCGAGCATTTCCACGTCCTTCTCGCCGACTCCGCCGAAGAGCATCCTCTCCTTGAGGTCTGCCGGGAATTCCACCGGTGTGTCGTCGTACAGCGAGAGCACGATTTTGCTTTCAGAAAAAATCGGGTCGTCGATGTATGCCTTCTTGAGGTAGAGCGGAAGCACATGCGAAATCCAGCCCTGGCAGTGGATGACGTCCGGCGCCCATCTGAGCTTCTTCACGGTCTCAAGTACTCCGCGAGCGAAGAATATCGCCCTTTCGCCGTTGTCCTTGAAGAATTCTCCGTTTTCGTCGCAGTACACGCTCTTGCGGTGGAAATAGTCCTCGTTGTCAATGAAATATACCTGCATGCGGGCCGCAGAAATCGATGCGACCTTTATCACCAGAGGCCTGTCGACATCGTTGATGATTATGTTCATGCCCGAAAGACGGATGACTTCGTGAAGCTGGTTCTTCCGCTCGTTGATGCAGCCGTATCTCGGCATGAAGGAGCGTATTTCCTTCTTCCTTTCCTGAATACCCTGCGGTAGATATCTGCCGATGGCGGCTATTTCAGATTCCGGTAGATACGGATATATCTCCGAATTGACGAACAGGACTCTTTTGACCGAATTTCCCATACTGGTTATTTTTAATGACAAAATCTTTACAAAGATAAGAATTATTTTTGATATTTCACTATCTTTGACCCCGATATGGCGAATACAGACAATAACAGGATGATGCGTCGCAGGCTTGCGAACGCATACCTTTCTTCGGTTATAAGCATCTCCCTCGTGCTTTTGCTCGTGGGGGTGGCGGCTATGCTGCTTGTCAATGCGAAAGGGGTTTCTGACTACTTCAAGGAGAACATGCAGGTGTCCGTGATGATGAAGCAGAGCGTCACCGACGATGATGCCCTTGCCTTCAAGGAAAAGCTGGATGGGGAGGTGTTCATAAAGAATACGGCATATATCTCCAAGGAGCAGGGTATGCGCGAGATGGCGGAGATGCTTGGTGAGGACTTCCTTGACGTGTTCGAGACTTCTCCGATTCCTGCGTCTGTGGACGTGACGCTTACGGCGGAATATGTGTCGGCGGACAGCCTGTCAGTGGTCAAGGAGAAGATAATGAAATCGGACCTTGTGGACGAGGTCGTGTACCAGAGCTCGCTTGTGGATACGCTGAATGCGAACCTGAGCAGGATTTCGCTTGTGCTGGGAGTGTTCATCGCCCTGCTGCTGTTCATATCCTTCGTGCTTATAAACAATACGGTGAGGCTGAACGTGTATGCGCGCCGCTTTACAATACACACGATGAAGCTTGTGGGCGCGACAAGGTCGTTCATCAGGGCGCCGTTCCTCGTGCAGTCGGCCTTTCAGGGCCTCTTCTCGTCATTTGTCGCGATCATCGTGCTCATAGCCCTGATGTATTTCATGCGCAGTGAGTTCGAGCAGCTCTTCGAGATCTTCAGGCTGGATCTTCTGCTTGCGGTGATAGGCATAGTGGTTGCGGCGGGACTGGCCATCTGCCTGATAAGCACATGGTTTGTGGTGAATAAACTTGTATCCTTGAAGAAGGATGAACTTTACTATTAGAATATGGAAAACAAAGAAAAGATGGCTATGACGCCGAAAGGACTGAGGTCCCTTCTGGTAGGTCTGGTCGTGATGATAGCCGGCTATGCCCTGATGTCGGGCGGCGGCAGTGACGACCCTCAGGTGTTCAATTATGAAATGTTCGACTTCCGCCGTATGGTTGCGGCTCCGGTGGTGATAATCCTCGGAATCGTGATCGAGGTGGTGGCCATCATGGGCATGAGAAGAAACGGGGAGGAATGAGCATGGAGTGGTATGAGGCGGTACTTCTGGGCCTTGTGCAGGGCCTGACGGAATTCCTTCCGGTGAGCAGCAGCGGCCATCTCGAGATAGGAAAGCATGTCCTCGGAGTCGAGACTTCCGATGATCTTCTGTTTACCACGATGGTGCATGCTGCCACCGTGCTCAGTACCATAATCGTGTTCAGAAAGCAGATATGGGATCTTCTCAAGGGCTTTTTCTGCGGGCTGAAGGATTGGAAGCTGGTGAAGAACGAGGCGGGGAAGACCGTCCTCTCGTGCAATGATCAGACGGATTATCTGCTGAAGATGGTTCTGTCGATGCTTCCGGTGCTGGTGGTCGGCCTTTTCTTCAAGGACCAGGTGGAATCCCTCTTCGGCTCCATTCATGTGGTCGGCTGGGCACTGATCGTGACGGCTCTCCTTCTGTTCTTTTCGGATTATGCGTCCAGACCGGGCCGCAAGTCCATATTCCCTGCAAATGAATACAGGAACGGAATATCGTACTGGCAGGCGTTCGCTGTCGGCCTCGGCCAGGCTTTCGCCGTGGTTCCGGGCCTCTCGCGCTCCGGTACCACCATATCGACAGGACTCATCTGTGGGGTGAAGCGTGAGGTGATGGCGCAGTTCTCCTTTCTCATGGTGCTCGTGCCTATTCTCGGCGAGGCTTTCCTTGAGGTTGTCGGAGGTGAGTTCGGTGCGTCTTCTGTCGGCGCCTTGGCTCTTGTGCTTGGATTTGTGTCTGCTTTCCTCTCAGGACTTTTCGCCTGCAAGGTGATGATAGCCCTCGTCAAGAAGGCGAAGCTCAGCTGGTTCGCGCTCTACTGCGTCCTCGCAGCCCTCGCCATATTCATATTCGCATAGTGGCAGATAAACGTACATATTTCGTCTCCGACGTCCATCTCGGTCTGCAGGTTTCCGATCCTGCAGACCGAGAGCGCCGTTTCACGGACTTCCTCCGCTCTCTGCCTCCGGAAACCGAGGCCCTGTATATGCTCGGAGACATCTGGGACTTCTGGTATGAGTACCGTGACGTCGTTCCAAAGGGATATATCCGTGTCCTTTCCGCTCTTCAGGAGCTGATGGACAGGGGAGTGCAGGTGTATTTCTTCCAGGGAAACCATGATGTATGGACATACAGCTATTTCGAGGAATTAGGCATGAGGCGCCTTGAGCAGCCGGCCGTTGTGGAGATGGATGGCAAGAGGTTCTGCCTCGGACATGGCGATGGGTTGGGCCCTGTGCCGTTCGGGTACAGATTCCTCCGCAGCGCCTTCCACAACCGCGTCCTGCAGTTCCTTTTCAGCCTTCTGCATCCGTGGATTGCCTTCCGTCTGGGCAACGGCTGGTCGAAAGGCAACCGTCTTGCCCGACATGAGGAATATGTCTTCAAGGGAAAGGACGAACCGCTCTATAAGTTTGCCGAAGACTTCGCGGTCCGCAATGATATAGATTATTTCGTGTTCGGACATTATCACACGTCCGTGGACATGACTCTCCCGTCCGGAGCACGCCTTCTCGTACTGAAGGACTGGATGAAATCTTCCCCTTATCTTTCTTTTGATGGTAAAACAGTCGCTGTAAATTGTAATTAGTTGACTGTCAGAATTATATGTAACGTGCGTGCTCCCCATGGGGAGCACGCACGTTTTGCAATATGTTGATTTGTAATACTTTGCACTTTACTCTGGCTATAAGTATTTTTCCGGAATAGGCATTTCGGGCGGATCCTTCCAGAAGAGCGACCAGTAGAGGGCGGGGAAGTCCCCTTCCTCCCATATCTTCACGAGTTCCTCCACATTGGCGTCTTCCCCTTCAGGATCGTACGGCTTCTTGAGGTCGGAACCGAACACCTTCGCTATGCCCTGCCAGAATCCGGCCGTGATACCGCTCTTGTAGCCCTTTATGATATTGTATGAGGATTTGCCCACCTCTCTGTCTATCAGCTTCATTATCAGCGCTCCCTGGCTGACGGTCAGATTCCTCATCTGCCCTTCGAACACGTCGAACAGCTCCTTCTGCACCTTGCTGATGTACTTCTCGCGCTTTGCGCCCTTCAGCCTGTCCGCCGCAATCGTGCTGTCCGCCTCCACGACCAGCTTCTTGGCGACGAGGGCGTAAGGATAGGCCTTGCTGAAATTGTGTACGAGCCTGTAGTATTTCCTCCATTCCCTGCCCTTCTGCTTCGGTACTCTCGAATACACTTTCGAAGCGCGTATTTCGTCCACGAAGATGGTGTCCTTTCCTTCCACGATGTACTGCATGACCTCCTTGCCCTGCTGTGCCTTTCCTGCGCTCTCTGCAAAAGCCTTCCCCGTGCTCTGCGCAAAAGCATCCCCTGCGCAGGCTGCAGACAGAGCCAGCGCAAAGATTGCGGTCAATATATGTCTTCTCCTTCCGGTCATGGTCGAAAATCCGTGCAAATTTAGCAAATCCTCTTATCCCCGCAAATACCTTGCCGCCTTCTCCCTGTCCGTCCTTCTCCCTGTCCGTCCTTCTCCCTGTCCGTCCTTCCCCTCCCTCCCTGCCCTGCCCTCCCTTCTTTCGTCCCCTCCGGCTTCCCTGACCTGTTCCCCTCCGGCCGCGCATCCCGTCCATGAAAACGCCCCGTTTCATGGGCGGGAAAGCACCCTCATGCCAAAGTCGTTTTACGGGAAAACGGCTCGCGTCGAAAATGTGCGGAAGAATTTTTGAACACCTTTCGTAAGTGAGTGAAAACCCGCAACTTAACATGCAAAAAGTTCGGTCGAAAATGTGTGAATATTTTTCAAAATAATGTTGCGGTTTCAGAAATTTTTACTACCTTTGCAACCCAATAATTGAGGACCACTCCGCCCAACCAGCTGATGCTCAATTAGTTAGGGATATTGTGAAATATTTTTATTAAAAGTAATAGAACAATGTTACAACCAAAGAAAACAAAATTCAGAAGGCAGCAGAAAGGCCGCATGAAGGGTCTCGCCCAGAGGGGTAACCAGCTCGCGTTCGGTTCTTTCGGTATCAAGACCTTGGAGAATTGCTGGCTGACAGGACGCCAGATCGAGGCAGCGCGTCAGGCTGTTTCACGTTACATGAAGCGTGAAGGAAAGATCTGGATCAGGGTATTCCCTGACAAGCCATACACCAAGAAGCCTGCCGAGGTGCGTATGGGTAAAGGAAAGGGTAATCCGGAGGGATTCGTATGCCCTGTGACTCCAGGACGCATCCTTATCGAAGCTGAGGGCGTGTCGCTCGAGATCGCAAAGGAGGCACTCCGTCTCGGAGCTCAGAAACTCCCGGTGACTACGAAGTTCGTGGTACGTAGAGACTATGTGGAATAATTTAATGGAGAACGGAAAATGAAAGCATCAGAAGTACGCGAAATGTCGATCGCAGACCTGCGTGAGCGCATCGGAATCGAGAAGGCTAATCTCGAGACAATGAAGGTCAACCATACTATCTCTCCATTAGAGGATACATCAAAGATCGCCAAGACAAGAAAGGACATCGCACGCATGATGACCATTCTGGCAGAAAAGGAGAAACAGAACTAAATATTGAATTCTCATGGAAAGAAATCTTCGTAAGGAAAGAATAGGTGTTGTGGTCAGCAACAAGATGGACAAGTCTATCGTGGTTGCAGTAGAAAGAAAAGAGAAACACCCAATGTACGGCAAGTTCGTAAAGAAGACCACAAAGTTCGTGGCTCACGATGAGAAGAACGAGTGCAGCATCGGTGATACAGTGCGTATCATGGAGACTCGTCCTTTGAGCAAGACCAAGAACTGGAGATTAGTAGAAATCGTAGAAAAAGTTAAGTAACAATGATACAGCAGGAATCACGTTTACATGTAGCAGACAACAGCGGTGCAAAGGAGGTTCTTTGTATCCGTGTTCTGGGTGGTACCCGCCGCCGTTATGCAAAGGTTGGCGACAAGATCGTCGTTGCAGTGAAGAGCGCTCTCCCTGGCG